>NZ_JBFRFH010000018.1:0-67373 GCF_052114725.1 Dyella sp. 2YAF14
TTTCTTTGGGTTACTTTTCTTTTACTCCGGGCATCCTGCCCTCCGCCCTTCGGGCCGGCTTCGCCGTTCGCACGCGCTCCTGCGCGTGCGTGGGCCAGCAAAAGAAAAGTGACTCGAGCGGCGGCAGCCGTTCGAAACGCCCGCCGCGTAGGCGGCACCCTGGCCTCGAGGCGACAACCAAACACCGAGGCTCTAGACCCCGGCCTGCGCCGGGATGACGATCAAACGCCGGCAATCCAAATCACGCCAGAGAAATCACTTGAGGCCCTGCGCCTTAGCGTCTGCCGCCAAGTGATCCGTCGCAATATCATCACTCGTCCACCCACCACCCAACGCCCGCACCAACTGCACGCTCGCCCGCAGCTGATTCGTCTGCAGCGACAACAAACTCAGATGCGCATTGAGCGCATCCACCTGCGCCGTCACCACGTCGAGATAACTATTGGCCCCCTGCTTGTACAACGCAGTGGAAAGCTTCAGCGTCTTGTCGGCCGCATTGGTGGCGTCGTTCTGATCCACCAAGGCATTGCCGAAGTTATTGATCAACGACTGGTTGTCTTCCACCTGCTGGAAGGCGCTGAGCACGGTACCGCGATACTGCGCACTGGCTTCGTCAAACGCCGCGTGCGCCTGCGCCACCTTGGCGCGACGTAGGCCACCATCGAACACGCTCAGCAACAGGTTCGGACCCAACGCCCACATCTGGCTCGGCGCATTGAGCAGGTTGCCCCAGGCGCCGCTGGAATAGCCGCCGGCCGCGCTCAAGGTCAGCGACGGGAAGAACGCCGAACGCGCCACGCCGATCTGCGAGTTCGCCTCCGCCGTACGGCGTTCGGCCGCGGCGATGTCCGGACGACGCTGCAACAGCGTCGACGGTATGCCGACCGGGACCGTTGGCAGAGCCGGCAGATCGGTCTTCGCATCGATCGCAAAGGTGGATGCCGACTGACCTACCAACACGGCAATCGCGTGCTGCAACACCTCACGCTGCGCCTTGGCCTGCGAGAGCGCGGATTTGGTGGACGACAGCTGCGTCTGCGCGCGATCCACGTCGAGTCCGGAGACCGCGCCGCCAGCGTGCAGCGTGGTCGTTAGCTGCAGCGCGCGTTGATAGGCGTCCACCGTACTCTGCAACAGGTCGATCTGGCGATCGGCGCCCAACAGCTGCAGATAGGTATCGGCCAGCGTCGCTTCCAGGCTGAGGCGAGTCGAGGCGAGATCGGCTGCCGATGCCTGCACCTCTGCGCGTCCGGCTGCCACGTTGTCGCGTACGCGGCCCCACAGGTCCACTTCGTACGAGGCCTGCAGCTGGACCGAATTCAGGTTGTAGTACTCGGGCGACGTCGTGCCGTGCAGCGGCGAGTTGAGCGACTGGCGATTGCGGGTCGCACCCGCGCCCGCGGAAATCTGCGGAAACAAGTCAGCACGCACCTGGGCCAGCACGTCGCGCGACTGCCGATAACTGGCCAGCGCCGCGGCGAGATCGGCATTGTGCGCGATCAGCTGGTCCTCGAGCCCGTTGAGGCGATCGTCGCCGTACAGCTTCCACCAGTCTTCGCGCGGCAACTGGTCGGCCGGCTGTGCCGGCGTCCACGGACCGTTTTGCTGCTGATACTGATCGGCCACCGGTGCGTCCGGTGTCTTGTACGTCGGCGCCATCGAACAGGCGCCCAGCACCAACGTAGCCGCCACCGTCACGGCGAGTTTCGTGGCGATGTACTTACGCTTTGTCATGAGGCTTGCCCGCCTGCGGGTTCTTCGCAATGCGCACTTCGTCGCCATCGGCCAGGCCGTCCGGCGGGTTGATGATCACGCGGTCATTGCCGACCAGGCCCGAGCCCACTTCGATGGTCTTGCCGTAGTCGCGGCGGATGGTGACCTTCTTGAAGTGCACGTGATCGCTCGCGTCCAGCGTGGCGACATGCAGACCCTTGTCGTCGAAGATCAGCGCTTCGGCCGGCACGCGCAGACCCAGTGCGCCCGAACCGATCTTGAAGCTCACGCTCGCGTAGCTGCTCGGCAGCAGCTTGCCGTCGGGGTTGTCGACCAGCAGCTGCACCAGGGTGGTGCCCGAGGTCGGCGTGATCGAGCGGGCGTCCGCTTCCACCTTGGCGGTGAACGACTTGCCCGGATACTCAGGCACGCTGAGCGTGGCTTCGTCGCCGCGATGGATGGCCGGTGCATACACCTGCGGCACGCGCACATACACGCGCAGCTTGCTGGTGTCGGAGACGGTGAACAGCGGCGTGCCGGTACCGCTGGTGTCAGCGGTGATCAGCGCGCCCACGTCGGTGTTGCGGGCGGTCACGCGGCCATCAAACGGAGCTACCAGCCTGGCGTACGACTTCAGCGCCTTCAGTCGATCGACGTTGGCCTGCGCCGAATTGGCCAGTGCCTGCTTGGCGGCGAGATCGCCGTTGAACTGGTCGACCGACTGCTGCGAGACCGAATCGGGATCGGTCTGGCGCAGTACCTGCCAGCGTTTCGCCGTGGTGCCAGCGAGCGCGGCATTGGCCTTGGCACTGGCCAGGTCGGCCAGACCCTGCAGCAGTTGCTGGTCAAGATCGGGCGTATCGATGACCCCGAGCACATCGCCCGCCTTCACCTGCGCGCCGATGTCCTTGTCCCACGACTTCAGGTAACCGCTGGTGCGCGCGAAGATCGGAGCGTTGGTGAACGCATCCATCTGCGCGGGCAGTTCCAGCGGCGAGGAGCCGTTGGCGGATTCGGGTTCGGAGATGACGACGGTGGGGATGGCCTGTTCGTCGGTCCACTGGTGCAGGTTGCGCGCCTGCACGATGCGGGTGGTCACGCCGATCACCACGATCGAGCCGAAGACGACGGCAGCGATCACGGCGGCCAGTCGCAGACGACGCGGCGACAAGTGGACCTCAGGAAGCTGGGTATGTTCAGACATGGGCGGGTACTCCGGCATGGTCAGCCGAATCAGCGTCAGGCGCGTGCTTGTAACGCGCATGCACAATGGAGAAAACGACGGGAACGAAGATCAGCGTGGCGGTGGTCGCAAACAGCAGGCCACCGATCACGGCGCGACCCAGCGGTGCGTTCTGCTCACCGCCGTCGCCCAGGCCAAGCGCCATCGGCACCATGCCGATGATCATGGCCAGCGCGGTCATCAGCACCGGACGGAAGCGCACGAAGCCTGCCTCGCGCGCCGCCAGCGTGGCGTCGCCGTGGATGGCCAGGCGCTCGCGGCAGAAACTCACCACCAGCACCGAGTTGGCGGTCGCCACACCCATGCACATGATGGCGCCCGTGAGTGCCGGCACCGACAACGTGGTGTGCGTGACGAACAGCATCCATACGATGCCGGCGAGCGCCGCAGGCAAGGCAGTGATGATCACGAACGGATCGGTCCAGGACTGGAAGTTCACCACGATCAGCAGATACACCAGCACCGCCGAACCCAGCAGGCCAAACAACAGGCCGAAATAGGCGTCGTGCATGGTCTGCACCTGGCCCAGCAGCGCCACGTTCGCGCCCTTGGGCAGGTCTTTCTTGGTGTCGTCCAGCACCTTCTGGATATCACCGGCTACCGCGCCAAGATCACGGCCCTGAATGGCCGTATAGATCTCCACCATCGACTGGATGTTGTACTGGCTCACGATGGTGTTGCGATGCGTGCGCGTGATGTCGGCCAGTGCGCCCAGCACCTGCGGATTGCCGCCACTCTTGGCGGTGATCGGCAGATTGCTCAGCTGCGCCAGCGAGTCCAGCTGGTACTGCGGCACCTGGGCGGAGATCGGATAGGTGACGTTGTTGTCCGGATTCAACCAATACGTCGGCGCCACCTGCGCCGTACCGGAAAGGTCGGCGATCAGGCTGTTGGTCACGTCGCCTTCGGTCAGGCCCAGCAACTGTGCACGCGTGCGGTCCACGTCGATGCGGAACGCCGGCTGCGCCTGCGACTGCTGCAGGCGTGCATCGACCACGCCGGGAATCTGGCGCAGCTTGTTGAGCAGGATGTTGGCGTACGCGAAGTCCTTCTCCAGGCTCCTGCCGCGGATCTGCAGATCGATCGGCGCGGGCGAACCGAAGTTCAGGATCTGGCTGACGATGTCCGCCGGCGGGAACGAGAACGTGGTGCCCGGGAACAACCGCGGCAGCCTTTCGCGCAGGACCTTCACGTATTCCGCGCTCGGGTGATGACCTTCCTTCAGCGAAATCTGGATATCGCCGTCGGACTCGCCCACTTCGCCGGTATTGTTGTAGATCGTGTTGATCGAGCTCGAATACTGGCCGATGTTGTCGATCATGGCATCGAGTTCGTCCGGCGGTATCACCTGACGGATGGCCTTCTGGATGTCTGCAAATTCCGCCGCGGTGGTCTCCACACGCGTGCCTACGGGAACGCGTGCGTGCACAAGGATCTGGCCGCCGTCGACATCAGGGAAGAAGTTGCTGCCCAGTCCCGGCAACAGCGCGAACGACAGCAGCACAAAGGCGAGGAAGCCGATCACGAACACCTTGCGGTTTTCCAGCGCCAGATGCAGCACGCCGCTATAACCGGCACGGAATTTCTCAAAGCGATTGACGAAGCCCTGCTGGAAGCGGCCGAGCATCGTCTTCGGCGCCGGCTGCTCGATATGCTGGCCATGTTCGTCCACCGTCGCCGGATGCGCCTGCAACAGGTATTTCGCCATGGTCAGCACGAGCGTACGCGACAGGATGAAGGAGAAGATCATCGCGAAGATCACCGCCTCCGCCATCGGCACGAACAGGTAGCGCGCCACGCCCGGCAGGAAGAACATCGGCACGAACACGATGCAGATGCAGCACAGCGACACGAATGCCGGCACGATGATCTGCGCCGAACCATCCACGATCGCGGTGATGACGTCCTTGCCCTGCTCCAGGTGCCAGTTGATGTTCTCGATGGTCACCGTGGCTTCGTCCACCAGGATGCCCACCGCCAGCGCCAGGCCGCCCAGCGTCATGATGTTGAGCGTCTGGCCGATCGCCGACAGCGTGAACACCGAGCCCAGCACCGCCAGCGGAATCGACGTGGTGATGATCAGGGTCGAGCGCCAGCTGCCCAGGAACAACAGGATCATCAAGCTGGTCAGCGCCGCGGCAATGATGCCTTCGCGGACCACGCCATCGATGGAGGCGCGCACGAACACCGACTGATCGCCGATCGGCTTGATGGTCAGGTTGTCCGGCAGCGAATCCTTCATCTCCACCAGCTTCTGGCGCGCGCCCGCCACGATGGCGAGGGTGGAGGTGGAGCCGTTCTTCAGGATCGACAGCATCGTCGAGCGCACGCCATCCACGTGCACGATGTTCGTCTGCGGCGGGGCTCCGTCGCGCACATGGGCCACGTCGCGCACATAGATCGTGGTGCCGTTGACCATCTTGACCGGCAGGTCTTCCAGCTCGTCCACGTGAGTGGCGGCGTTGTTCAGCTCCATCACGTATTCGTACTTGCCGATCTTCTGCGTGCCGATCGGGCTGATCTGCTGCTGGTTGGCCAGCGCGTTCGCCACGTCCTGGGTGGACAGGCCGCGCGCCTGCAGCGCCGCCGGATCCACGTCCAGCTGCACCTGGCGCGTCTTGCCGCCGAACGGATAGGGAATCGCCGCGCCCGGCACCGTCACCAGCTGCGGACGCAACTGGTTCAAGCCAAGGTCGCCCAGCTGCTGCTCGGACAGGCCCTTGCCGGACAGCGCCACCTGCAGGATCGGCACCGTGGACGCGTTGTAATTGACGATCAGCGGCGGCGTGGCGCCGGCGGGCATCTGCTTCAGGATCGTCTGCGCAATGGCCGTCACCTGCGCATTGGCCGTGGCGATGTTCACGCCCGGCTGAAAGAAGATCTTGGTGATGCCCATGCCATTGATCGACTCCGACTCGATGTGCTCGATGTCGTTGACGGTCGTGGTGAGCACGCGCTCGAACGGCGTGTTCATGCGGCCGGACATCTGGTCGGGCGTCATGCCGGTGAACTGCCAGGACACGGCGATCACCGGAATATTGATTTCCGGAAAGATGTCGGTGGGCGTTCGTGCCGCCGACATCACACCAAAGATGAGGATGGTCAGGGCGAAAACGATGAATGTGTAGGGCCGCGTGAGCGCGATCCGGACGATGCCAAGCATGCGGGGGATTTCCGTGCGCGAAATGATGCGTCGCGGCAAATTTTCGCATGCAGCGAAAACTCTCAATAGAGCTTGGAGGATGAAGATAATTTCATGTTCTACGTGGCGCCTGCATTGCGCACGCAGATGAAACTATCTTCATCTGGCCGATCGGCCCTCAGGCCGTCATCGGCGTGACTTCCGGCACGGAGCGGGACAGGCAGGTGCCGACTTTTTCGTCCGGCGCGAGTGCGTAGCAATACAAAGTCAGTCGCGCACCGTTGCTGCTGGCATCGCCGATGTCGAGCGCATAGCCGTGCAGACGCACGATGGCGCTGACGATGCTGAGCCCCAGGCCCGAGCCGCCGGTAGTGCGACTGTTGTCGCCGCGGTAGAAGCGACGCGTCACCGCGTCGCGCTCGTCGGCCGGAATACCCGGGCCGCTGTCGATCACGTCCACGCGCGGGCCACGCTTGTCCATGCTGGCGCGCAGGCTCACCTTGCCGCCCGCCGGGGTGAACTTGATGGCATTGCCGACCAGGTTCGCCAGCGCTTCGAACAGCAGATGCGCATCGGCGCGCACGGGCTGCAGCGACTGGATGTCGACCTCGAAGGTCTGGCCACGATCCTCGGCGACAGGCGCGTAGAACTCGTGCACCTGACGCAGCACCTGCCCCACGTCCACTTCGTCGAAGCAAGCGGCGCGATGACGGTCTTCGAGTTCGGACACACGCAGCAGCGCGCGGAAACGCGTCAGCACTTCGTCGATATCGACGATGCACGATTCCACCAGCGCCGATTCGGGCTCGCCATCAAGTTGCTGCTGCGTGCGATACAGGCGTGCGCGCAAGCGCGTCAGCGGCGTGCGCAGGTCGTGCGCGATGTTGTCGCAGACGCCCTTCACTTCATTCATCAAGCGCTCGATCTCGCCCAGCATCGTGTTGACGATGCCTGCCAGCTGGTCGAGCTCGTCGCCGCGCCGACTGATCGGCAGGCGCTTGGAAAGATCGCCTTGGCGGATAGGATCGGTCGCATCCTGCAGCGCACGGATGCGCTTCTCCGGACCGCGGCGCAACAGGAAACCGCCGAGCAGGCCAGGAATGATGGTCAGCGAGATGCCCCAAAGCAGCGCGCGACGAACGATCGCACCGATGCCGTCGATGGTGCTGATGTCCTTGGCAATGACGAGGATGTCGCCATTGGGCAGCGTCGAAGCCAGGCCGCGTGCGCGCACGCGCTCCGCATCGCGGTCGGAGCGCGGCAGGCCATGCTTGAGCAGGTGCACCTGGCCATCGCGCAGCAGCGACGTGGGCAGATGGTCGATATTGCCTGCCACCGGCTGATGGTCCTTGTCGAACAAGCCCACCGACATGATGCCGTGCGGATCGATCGCGGCGGCGGCATCCACCGTGGTGGCGAGGCGGGCGGGATCGGTCGAGGCGATGTAATGCATACGTTGCTGCAGCATCTGGTCGATGACGCTGTTGAGATAGCGCGTGGTTTCCCACTGGATCGCGCCGACCAGCACCGCGCCCCATACGACGAACAAGGCGCCGTAGATGAGGATCAACCTCGAGGTGGTCGAATGCCAGCTGTTGGGACGTGCTTTCATGACACCACCGGGGCAGTTTCATTGGCGGCCGCGAGCATATAACCGGTGCCGCGCACAGTGTGGATCAACGCCGGTTGGCCGGCGCCGTCGATCTTGCGCCGCAAACGCGCGATATGCACGTCGATCACATTGGTGCCGGGATCGAAATGGAAACCCCACACCGTCTCGAAAATCATCGTGCGGGTAAGCACCTGCCCGGAATTGCGCATCAGGAATTCGAGCAGGCGGTATTCGGTGGGCAGCAGGGTCAGCGGCTGGCCACCGCGATACGCCACGTGGCTGACCAGATCCAGCTCCAGGTCGGCCACGCGCAGGCGCTGGACCGACTGCGGCTGGCGACGGCGCAGCAGCACTTCCGCGCGCGCCGACATTTCATCAGGTGCGAAGGGCTTGGTGAGGTAGTCGTCGCCGCCCGCGCGCAAGCCGCGCACGCGCTCGTCGACATCGCTCAAGGCGCTGATCATCAGCACCGGCGCGTCGCTGCCTGCGCGGCGCAATTCGGCCACCACGTCGATGCCGTCCATGCCGGGCAGCATGCGGTCCAGCGTGATCAGGTCGTAGCCGCCTTGCAGCGCATGCGCCAGGCCATCGCGGCCGTTGGCCACCCATTCCGCGAACATGCCGTGCGCGCTCAACTCCGCGACGATTTCTCGCGCGGTGGTTTCGTCGTCTTCGATGACCAGCACTCGGGGCATGACGGCACTACAAACGGGGATCCGGTGGTGAGAACGCGGGGACAGCCGTGTCCTCGCAAAGGCAAACGGCCCCTGGAGGGGCCGCTTGTCATCTTACGCCGACAGAGAAGATCAGGCCGCGAACAGGCCGCGCATCTTCTTCATGGCGTTGGCCTCGACCTGGCGGATACGTTCGGCGGAAACGCCGTACTCGTCCGCAAGATCCTGCAGCGTGGCCTTGTCTTCGTTCAACCAGCGGCGCTGGATGATGTCGCGCGAGCGCTCGTCCAGGTTCTTCAACGCCGCCGACAAGGTGTCGAGCTGGTTGTCGGCCTGGTCGGCATCGGCCACGTTGTCGTACGGGTCGGCGCCATCGTCGATCAGGAACGCTTCCGGTGCCGGCTTGGCATCGTCCTCGGCATCCGCCGGGGCTTCGAAGCCAATGTCACGGCCCGACAGACGCGATTCCATCTCGCGCACCGTCGCTTCGGGCACGCCCAGATCCTTGGCCACCGTGCGCACTTCTTCGGCGTTCATCCAGCCCAGGCGCTTCTTGCTCTTGCGCAGGTTGAAGAACAGCTTGCGCTGCGCCTTGGTCGTGGCGACCTTGACGATGCGCCAGTTGCGCAGGATGAACTCGTGCATTTCGGCACGGATCCAGTGCACGGCAAAGCTCACCAGGCGCACGCCCTGATCCGGGTCGAATCGCTTCACAGCCTTCATCAGGCCGATATTGCCTTCCTGGATCAGGTCGGCGATCTGCAGACCATAGCCGCTGTAGCCACGCGCCACGTGCACCACGAAGCGCAGGTGGGACATGACCAGTTTGCGGGCGGATTCAAGGTCTTCCTGTTCGTTGTAGCGGCGCGACAGCGCCTGCTCCTCGTCCTGGCTGAGTACCGGAATCCGATGGACCGCCGAGATATAGGCATCCAGGCTGCCGACGACACTCGGCACCGGCAGGTTGGCGGTCACCAAAGCTTGAGACATGGACGGAACCTCCTGTGAGGGAATCAGCTTAGCACTCGGGTATTACGAGTGCTAAAGGCCCCGAAAGGTTCCGGGACCTTTGATGTACTCAATAGTACAGGAATTTGAGGCACCTGTCCAGCAGGCACCCCGGGGAGGCTCCACTATGCGTATCGGGCGGTTCAGCAGCCGTGAAATGCCTGTTTCAGGCTAGTTCGGCCCGCATCGGCAAAGACCAGTCGATAGGCGGCTCGCCGCGGCTTTCCAGGTACTGGTTGGCCGCCGAGAAGTGCCCGCAGCCGATGAAACCGCGATGCGCTGATAAGGGAGATGGGTGCACGGAGCGCAAAATGCAATGGCGGCTGCCGTCGATCAGCTGGCCCTTCTTCTGGGCATACGAGCCCCACAGCAGGAAGACCAGCCCTTCCCGCTCGCGGTTGAGTGCGTCGATCGCCGCATCGGTAAAGCCTTCCCAGCCTTTGCCCTGATGCGAGCCGGCGGTGGCCTGCTGGACGGTGAGCGTGGCATTGAGCAGCAGCACACCGCGGTCGGCCCAAGGGGTCAGGCAGCCGTGGTCCGGGGCCCGGAAACCCAGGTCGCGCTGGATCTCCTTGAAGATGTTCAGCAGCGACGGCGGCGTGGCCACGCCCGGCCGTACCGAGAAACACAGGCCATGCGCCTGGTTCGGACCGTGGTACGGATCCTGGCCCAGGATCACCACGCGCGTGGCATCAAATGGTGTGTGGTCGAAGGCGGCGAAAATCTCCGGACCCGGCGGATAAATCACCTTGCCGGCCTGCTTTTCGCTGCGCAGGAAGTCGGACAGCGCGCGCATGTCCGGGCGCGCCAGATACTCGCCGATGCGGTCCTTCCAGGACGGCTCCAGCCTTACCGGATGTTCCGTCACGCCGCCTCGCCCCGCTCGCGCAGGTGCTGGGATACACGCAGCTGGAAGAGCAGCTTGGTCATCAGCAATTTTTCCTCGATCGGCTTTTCGACCAGATCGTTGGCGCCGGCGCGCAGCAGCGCAGCCTGGTTGGCCGGGTTCTCATCGCCCGTCATCACCAGCACGGGCAGCCTGCCCTTGCTGTAGAGGTATTCGCGGCGGATGCGCTCGAGCAGGTCGCCGCCGGTCAGTTCGCCCTTGAGGCTGACGTCGGTGAGCACGATGTCCGCGCCGACCTTGTCCTGTTCCTTGGCCTTGTCCAGCAGCACCAGGGCGTCCTCGACGCTGACCACGTGATAGACGGTCAGGCCGTGCTTTTCGAGGATGCGGCGGGTCGCCAGCGCGACCACGCGGCTGTCTTCCACGTAGAGCACTTCGCCCTCGGCCGAATCGACGGGCTTCACGTAGCCGCGGATGAACTCCGCCAGCGCCTGGAACCCCAGCGACTTGTCGAAATAATCGGTGACGTGCTCCCCCAGCGTGCGACTGTGCAGGCGACCGTCGACATCGCCCGAGACGACCACGATGGGCACATAAGCCTGGGCGGCGGATTCGCGCACATGGCGGGCGAGTTCCAGCCCGTCCATGTCGGGCAGGCGCAGCGCGATGGTGATGAAGTCGAACGCACCGGCCTCCAGCAGCTCCTTGGCTTCGGCGCCGCTGCCGGCACCCACCACGTCGCTGTCGGGCAGTTCGCTCTTGAGCACGCGGGAGATCAGCTGGCGCACGACTTTGGAGCCATCCACCACCAGCACCCTAGGCGCTGTTCCCACCACTCGACTGCTGAAACTTCCGCTCATCCCCAATCACCCACGTAGTGTCCAGCTGTACCCGCCGACGTCATGCCGGTGCTTCCCCGGTCACCCCGAGCGGGCATGCTGCACCATCCCCACCAAGCTTGCATGACAACATTGCTCCGGGCGTGAGCCGGCGCACGCTTCATGCCGCCTTGCGCAATTGCCAGGCGCTGACCAGGCGGGCGCCCAGCCAGCCGAGCACGGCCGCAGCCACCGGGACGGCAGCCAGCAACCATATCGGCAGCACATCGACCTGCAGCTTGCCGGCATACACCTGACCCAGGCGCTGCACCGGCTCGGCCAGCGCCAGCTCGACCAGCACGGCGAAGCCCACCGCCAGCACGCCGGCGAACAGCCCGTACCAGATGCCCGCATACAAATACGGACGACGCACGAAGGCGCGGCTCGCCCCCACCAGCATCAACACGCCGATTTCCTCGTGCCGGCTGGCGATATCCACGCGCACGGTATTACCCACCACCAGCAGCACGGCCACGGCCAGCAGTCCGGCAAGAATCATCACGATGCGTTCGCCGACGCCGAGCAGCGCCTCGAGGCGCTGCCGCCAGGTGCCACCGTCCTGCACCTGATCCACGCCCGACATGCCGCGCATGTCGGCGACGAGGCGATCCACGCTGTCGGCACTCGCGCCCGCCTTGGGCTGCACTTCCAGCACGAACGGCAGCGGGTTGACGTCCAGCGTATGCAACGCGCCGGAGAAGCCCTGCATCTTGGCCAGCTCGTCCATGCCCTGGTCGGGCGACTTCAGCTTCACGCCGGCGACTTCGCTGCGCTCGCGCAGCTTCTTGGCCATCATGTCGGCGGAGGAGACGCTCTGCCCCGGCTGCAGGAATACGCTGATGGTCTGGTTCTGGCCCAGCGCATCGCCCATCTTCTGCAGGTTACCCAGCAACAAATAGAAGGTGAGCGGCAGCGCCAGCGCAATGGCCATCACGGCAACGGTGAGCAAGGTGCCAACCGGGCGCGACATCAGTCGACGCAGGCTGGCCGCCGCACTCCAGCCGTGGTGTTCGCGCCAGCTCGCCACCGGGCGCGCCTTGGTGCGGATGCCGCGGCTCTGGTCGGAAAGCAGCGGGCTTTCCATCGGAAATTCGGACTGGTTGCTCATAGCACCTCCTGCGCGGCCACATCGGCCACCAGGCGACCGTGATCGAGCACGACCACGCGCTTTTTCATGCGCTTGATCAGCGGCAGATCATGGCTGGCGATCACGACGGTGGTGCCAACATTCTGGAATTCGGCGAACAACCCCATGATCTCCACCGCCAGGGTGGGATCGAGGTTGCCGGTGGGTTCGTCCGCGATCAGCAGGGTGGGCTTGGCGACGATGGCGCGGGCAATGCCCACGCGCTGTTGCTCGCCCGCCGAAAGCGTGGCCGGCAGCTGCCGTTCGTAGGCGAGCAGGCCGACCTTCTCCAGCGCGGCGCGCACGCGCTTGCCGCGTTCGTGGGGCGCCATGCCGCCGATCATCAGCGGCAGCTCGACATTGGCAAACACCGTGCGATCCATCAGCAGGCGATGGTCCTGGAACACCATGCCCAGGCGACGGCGCAACTTGGGAATGCCCGCGCGACCGACCTTGGCCAGGTTCTGCCCATCGAGGGTGACCACGCCGTGCGAAGGCCGCTCGATCAGGCCGAGCAATTTGAGCAAGGTGCTTTTGCCGGCGCCGGAATGGCCGGTGATAAAGGCCATCTCGCCTGTCGCCACCTCGAAGGAGAGCTGCGACAAGGCCTCGTGGCCGCCTTCATAGCGTTTGCTGACTTGGTCGAAGCGGATCACCGCGTGTCCCCAATCCCGAATGCGGCAAGGATAAGGGATGCACGCGTGAAGGTCAGTCGCTTTGTATCGCCATGCTGTCGCGGGTTCAGCCCGCGACAGCCTTTGGCAAGCGAGTCGATCAGTGGCCGATGAAGAAGCGGCTCAGGCGGCGGAAGAAGCCCTGCTTCTTCGGCGCGTCCTGCGCGTCACCCACCTTGCTCGGCGTGATGGCCACGTGGCGCGACGGACGCGAGTGGTTGTTGTCGCCGTTGCTGCGCTCACGCGGCGGACGACGCTCGCCACGCGGTGCGCGCGTGCCTTCGGCGGCCGCGTTGGTGCCGCCCTCGACAGCCACCGCATCGCCTTCGCGACGACGGTTGCGACCGCCACGACGACGGCGACGCTTGCGCTCGGCAGCCTCACCGGTTTCCGCCACGGCGGGGGCCGGCGCGGCCGGCTTGGTCACCACGACTTCGGTGCTTTCGCCAGCAGCAGTCTCGACGCGCGGCTTGCGCGGCTCACGCGGCGGCCGGTCGCCACGCGGGCGATCGCCACCACGGCCACCGCCGCTGCGCGGACCCTTGCGGGGCGAGCCGTCCTTCTCGCGCTGCTCGACCTTGTCGCCAAAGGCGGCGCTGTCGGCAGCGACTTCGGCCATGTACTGCGCGTCCTGCTCACGCGGCTTGGGCATCACCAGCAGCTCTGCCTCGATGTTCGCCACCGGGATGCGCTGGCCGATATAGGTTTCGATATCGGGCAGGCTCATCGCGTACAGATCGCAGGCGAAGCTGATCGCATCGCCCTCGGCGCCAAGGCGCGCGGTACGGCCGATGCGGTGCACGTAGTCTTCCGCGTCCTGCGGCAGGTCGTAATTGAAGACGTGGCTGACCGCCGGGATATGCAGGCCGCGCGCGGCAACGTCGGTACATACCAGGATGTCGAGCTGGCCTTCCTGGAAACGCTGCAGCAGCTTCTGGCGCTTGAGCTGGGGCACATCGCCCGACAGCGCGCCGACGCGGTAGCCATAGCGCTTGAGACGATCGGTGATCTTCTCGGCCGCGGCCTTGGTGTTGACGAAGATGATGCTGCGCTCGGCCTTGGTGCGCTCGAGCAGGTTGAGCAGCAGCGGCATCTTCTCTTCCTTGGCGGGGAAGTAGACCAGCTGGCGCACGCGGTCGGCGGTGACGTTTTCCGTCTCCACTTCCAGCTTTTCGGCGTTGTGCATGTGCTCGTAGGCCAGCTCCAGCACGCGATGGCTGAGCGTGGCGGAGAACAGCAGCACCTGGCGCTGCTCGCGCGCCGGCAGGCGGCGGAAGATGAAGCGCACGTCCTTGATGAAGCCAAGGTCGAACATGCGGTCCGCCTCGTCGATCACCATCACTTCGACGGCGTCGAGGCTGAACACGTGCTGCTTGAAGTAGTCCAGCAGACGGCCCGGCGTGGCGATGATGATGTCGCAGCCGTCTTTGAGCTGCTGGCGCTGCTTGTCGTAATCCACGCCGCCGTAGATCAGCGCGGTGCGCAGGCCGGTGTAACGGCCGATCGACTTGGCGTCTTTCTCGATCTGGATGGCGAGTTCGCGGGTGGGGGCGATCACCAGGGCACGCGGATCGCTGTCCTTGCGCTCGGCCACGGCCGGCGTGGTCAGCAGGCGATTCATCATCGCCACCAGGAACGCGCAGGTCTTGCCGGTGCCCGTCTGGGCCTGGCCGGCGACGTCGCGACCCGTCAGCGCGACCGGGAGGGTCAGCGCCTGGATCGGCGTGCAGCGGGTGAAGCCCGCCTCGTCGAGGCCTTGCTGGAGCAGCGGATGGAGATCGAAATTGGTGAAAAAGGTATCGGTGAGTACAGTTTGGGACATCGTAAAGGGAGCTCGAGTGAGGCAGCGCCCTGGGGCAGCCGCCTGGATCCTTGCCGGTGAGACGCAACAAGGAAGGTGGATAGTCGGCGCGACCGGGACGTGGCGACAGGCGCAATCCCTTTTGGATGGCGCGTGCCGGCGACACGTATCCCTGGCTGGACACCGTCGGGAGCGATGGTATTCGACGGCTCCGCTGCCATAGGTCAGAGGGATGGGCGGCCTAAACCACTGGCAGCCATAGGAATCTCTCTCACCTATGTCAACGGAGCCATCCATGTCCACCGCGAGGGGACAGCCCGTTCAGCATACCGAACAGGCCTACAGACTCCCTTGAATCGCTTGAATCGTGCCCCGAGTTACGTTGGAATGGAGGCCTGCCGCAACGGCACCAGACTTCCTTACGGCACGACCCCGCGCTTCATGGGCACCCCAGTGTAGCCGATGCTGGGCGCGCGGTCGTGAAGCCCCTACCCGCAGCCTTCGGAGACCCCGGTGAGCGACCTGATTACCCATGTAAGCGATGATGCCTTCGAGCAGGAAGTGCTCAATTCCGACACCCCGGTTCTGCTCGACTTCTGGGCGGAATGGTGCGGCCCCTGCAAGGCGATCGCGCCGATCCTGGATGAGCTGGCCAAGCAGTACGAAGGCAAGCTGCGCATCGCCAAGATCAACATCGACCACAACCAGAAGACGCCCCGCAACTACGGCGTCCGCGGCATCCCGACCCTGATGGTGTTCAAGAACGGCAAGGTCGAAGCCACCCAGATCGGCGCCGTCAGCAAGGGCGCGCTGACCCAGCTGATCGACAAGGCCATCGTGGCCCCGACTGCCAAGGCCGTCTAAGGCCTGTTTGTCCAAGGCCAATAAGGCCAACTCAGAAAACTTTTCTGAACTTTACCGGCCGCGGCGCTTTACGCCGCCGCGGACCGGGTGCTAGATTCGATCCACGTTCGTCGGGACTGTCCTGTCCCCCGCGCCATCCGCGCGACGCAACCCTCCCTCCTTTTTTCAACGGCGCCCCGCAGAGGTTTGCCCGTGTCCGATATCGAAAGCAAAGATTCCAACGACGCCAAGAGCGCCGACGCCAAGCCTGTGGCCGAACCCCGTCCGCGCGCACCGCGCAAGTCCGCTGCCGCCGCTGCTGCCCAAAAGGCCGAGAAGCAGGCCCAGCTGGACATGCCGCCGCTGCCGCCGATCGAACGAGCCGCACCGCCAGCCGTCGAAGCCTATGCCCCGCCGGCTCCCGCACCCGCTGCCGATTCGGCACCTGGCGACGGCAACCAGCGCCAGCCGCAGGAGGCCCGCGAGGGCGGCCAGCAGCAAGGTGGTCAGCAGCAAGGCGGCAACCCGAATTTCAACAACCGCAACGACCGCAACGACCGTGATGGTCGTGGCCGTCGCCGCCGGCACGAGCGCAACCAGCCTCGCGGCCCCGGTGGTGGTGGTGGTGGTGGTGGCGGCCAGCCGCACGCGCGCAACAACAACGGCCTGCCGGTGGACGACGAGTACGCCGATGCCGGCAGCAACGATCGCCTGATCAACCTGACCGAGCTCAAGCGCAAGAATGCGCTGCAGCTGCTCGAATTCGCCGAGTCCCTCGGCGTGCAGGAAGGCGTGGCGCGTGCCCGCAAGCAGGACGTGGTGTTCAACATCCTCAAGGCTCATGCCCGCTCCGGCGGCGGCATCTGGGCCGAGGGTGTGCTGGAAATCCTGCAGGACGGCTTCGGCTTCCTGCGCTCGGCCGATGAGTCTTACCTCGCCGGTCCGGACGACATCTATGTGTCGCCCAGCCAGATCCGCCGCTTCAACCTGCGCACCGGCGACTACATCACCGGTCGCGTGCGTCACCCCAAGGAAGGCGAGCGTTACTTCGCCATGCTCAAGGTCGACGACATCAACGGCGATCCGCCGGAGGCGTCGAAGAACAAGATGCTGTTCGAGAACCTCACCCCGCTGTTCCCGCGCAAGGCTTTCAAGCTTGAGCGCGGCAACGGTTCCAGTGAGGACATCACCGGCCGCATCCTGGACCTGGTCGCCCCGATCGGCCGCGGCCAGCGTGGCCTGATCGTCTCGCAGCCCAAGTCCGGCAAGACGATGATGCTGCAGAACATCGCGCAGGCCATCACGTACAACCACCCCGACGCGCACCTGATCATGCTGTTGATCGACGAGCGTCCGGAAGAAGTGACGGAAATCGCCCGCACCGTGCGTGCCGAAGTGATCTCCTCCACCTTCGACGAGCCGGCCGTGCGCCACGTGCAGGTGGCCGAAATGGTGATCGAGCGCGCCAAGCGCCTGGTCGAGCACAAGAAGGACGTGGTGATCCTGCTCGACTCGATCACCCGCCTGGCCCGTGCCTACAACACCGTGGTGCCCAGCTCCGGCAAGGTGCTCACCGGTGGTGTCGACGCCAACGCCCTGCAGCGTCCCAAGCGCTTCTTCGGCGCCGCGCGCAACGTGGAAGAAGGCGGCAGCCTGACCATCATCGCCACCGCGCTGACCGACACCGGCAGCAAGATGGACGAGGTGATCTACGAAGAGTTCAAGGGCACCGGCAACATGGAAGTGCACCTGAGCCGCCGCATCTCCGAGAAGCGCGTGTATCCGGCCATCGACATCAACCGCTCCGGCACCCGCCGCGAGGATCTGCTGATCGAACCGGACATGCTTTCCAAGATCTGGATCCTGCGCAAGCTGCTGCATCCGATGGACGAGCTGGCCGCGATGGAGTTCATGCTCGACAAGATGAAGAACACCAAGTCCAACGACGAGTTCTTCAATTCGATGAAGCGCTGATCGCCCGTCGATAGTTCTACGCAAAGGCCGCCCCAGGGCGGCCTTTGTTGTTTATGGGCGCGACACGCTACGACGCCCTCAACGCATCCACTGTTTGAAAACGCGCAGCATCAAGAGCAAGGCGATGGCGCCCAGGATGGCCGTCACCACCGATGCGATGTACCCATCGCCCACGCTGATGCCGGCGAGATGGGCGAGCCCGCCGCCAAGGCATGCGCCCAGCACACCGATCAGGATGTCGATAAACAAACCGTAGCCATCGCTCTTCACCAGCACGCTCGCGAGGCAGCCAGCCAAGGCACCGAGGATGATCCATAAAAGCAGACTGTATTCCGCCACGGCCCGGCCTCTCTGATACGTCAAACCAGCGCAGCGATGTAAGCGCCACACCAGTGGGTGACCTTGCTGCGTGCCGAGGTTGCACCCCTCGAGGCTTTCCGGCGGGAAGCCAAGCGGCGGCCTAGGCTGTTTGACCTATTTCCGCGCCGCGCAGACGCGCCACCATGAGCCGGCCGCCCGGCGTTACCCAAGCAGATGCATCGTGATGTTGAGCCGGCACCCGCCGCAGCACGCGATGTCCGAATCTGCTGGGACACTGTGCGGAGCCGGCCACCGATGTGTTCTCGTCCGTTGTCAGCGGCAGCCTGTTGCAAGGCTCGCGTGGCTCGTCACCCGCTCGCTCGCGTCACTCCCCTTCCCCATCGATGTCCTGCGCGCGCATCGCCATGGCGCCGATGCATGGCCGTGCCAATTACCGACTGATCGATCCAACACCCACCGGGGATTTCCCCACAGGAGCACGCGATGAAACACACCACGCTCGGGCTGGCACTCACGCTGCTGTTTTCATGCACCACGGCGGCACTCGCTGCCGACAACACAAAGACCATGGTCGTGCGCGACTACACCGACACGGTGGCGCCGGCCGACCAGCAAGCCTATGAGGCGGGCATCAAGGCGTACAACCAGTGCCTCGCGCAGCACGGCTTCAAATACAACTGGGGCGCCTGGGTCCATGAAACGGGCGACACGTATTCCTACTCCTACGTCACCGACCCGGTGCCGTGGTCCGCGTTCGATGCGATGCGCACGGCAGGCAAGGCTTGCGACGGCGCCATCCGCACGGGCGTCAATCCTCATCTGAAGAGCGAGATCAGCGCCTTCATGGAGGTGCATCCGGAACTTAGCCACATGGCGAACGGACAGACCATCAACCAGCCTTATCTCGAAGTGATCAGCTTCAAGTTGAAACAGGGACACGAAGCGCGCGAAGCCTTCATCGACGTGGTGAAAAAGATCACCGCAGCGGCAGAGAAATCGAAGTGGCCGAACTACTACGCCACGGGCGAAATACGCGACGCGGGCGGCGATGCACCCGACTTCCAAGTGCTGATTCCTGCCAAGTCATGGGAGGAAATAGGCAAGGAACCGGCCACGCCGTTGTGGGCCATGGTCGAGAGCGTCTATGGCAAGCCCGAGGCACAGAGCATGCGCAAGTCGCTCAACGATGCCGTGCAAGAACAGAATTCGCATGTGGACAGCTACAACACCGACCTTACCTACAAGGCATCCGGCAAATAACCAGCCTGTGGTCCGACCGGTAAAAGCAAAGGCCGCCCACGGGCGGCCTTTGTTGTGTTGGCATGCGAGATACGCGAAAGCGCGTGGCTTAGCTGCTTCCTGTGCCCGCTGTACTCGCCGTGGTCCCTGCGCTCCCCGCAAAGTCCGTCACCAGCGAGACACGGCGATTGGGCATGCCCTGGTCGCCTGTCGCGCCCTTCACCACCTGGCGGTTTTTCGCCTTGCCGTAGCTCACCGCACGCACCTGGTCGGCATTGAGGCCGCCGGTCTGTACGAGGTAGTCGCGCACGGCTTGCGCGCGCTTGAGCGCCAGCTGCTGGTTGTAGCCGGCAGATCCAGCGGGGTCGGCGAAGCCTTCGGCGGTGATCACCGCGTTGGAGTGGTGATCGCGCATCACCTTCGCAAAGTCGTCGAGCCGTTGCTTGTCCTCATCACGCAACGTGCTCTGATTGGTATCGAAGTGCGCAATGGTGTCCACGCTGATGCGGCCCGCCATGGCCGTGATCTGGGTGTCGTATTGCGCAAACTTGGTGTGCATCTCCTGCGTGATCGCATCGATCTCTTGCTGTTGCTTCTGATCGTTGCTGCGCAGTTCTGCCACAGTGGCATCAAAGTCGGTTTTCTTGACGTAGCCGGTGCAGCCGCAGAGCGCGACCACGAACAGTCCGACCAGGCCACGACCGATACGAGCGCTGGTACTTGCCATGGGGTTCTCCTCTCGTTAGCGGTGCGCAAACACTCGCCGCATTCACGGCGAGCGCATTCGCTCAAGGAGTATGCACGGCAGGCGTCAAGCTGGCGCCAATGCGTAAAATTACGGGTTTGGACGTCTATTCACAAAACCGGGTCACGCGAAGACCGCAGCCAGGTCTTTCATGGCCGCAGTCCATCTCACCATGCGCCAAAAATCCAAAACACCGCATGAATACGGGCGGCAGAATGGGCACCTACGGGGCTCACGACCGCCCCGCCACCTTGCGGAAACGACGCTCCTGCACGATCCACATGCCCAGGCCATAGCCGGCGCCCGCCAGCGCGCCCCACAGCAGGGCGGACTGCGCAACGGTCAGGCGCGGATGCGGGATCACGTACGTCATGATCAGGAACATGGGGAGGCCATAGAGCAGCACCCCATTCAACAGCACATACCGCAACCGTCCCTGCGCGCGGATCCTGGCCCAACGATCGAATTCCCTGGTCTGCATGCGTGCCCCCGTAAGCCTCGCTCTGAAAGTAGAACGATGCTTGAAACGCGCGAGCGACCCATGGGTTGAATGCGGTCATCGGATTCGTTCAGAACTCAGAACTCGGTCCACACCTGATCAGCTGCAGCCAGGCCCGGCGCTGCGCTCCGTGACCTGAAGGACATCGTTGTCCCGGCTGCCCTTGCGCCAGAGGGTCGCGCCGCCGGCTCGCATGGCGCCGCGACCTGCAGGCTGAAATAGGCCACCTGATGGATCAGCACCTGGGACAAGTCCAGCGTGTTGCGGCTGGCGGCACTGGCCTCTTCCACCAGGGCGGCGTTCTGCTGGGTGACTTCGTCCAGCGAGAGCACGGCGTTGTTTACCTGCCCGATGCCCGCCGACTGTTCTTCCGAGGCCGCGGCGATCACCTCGACGATGGTGCTCACCTCGCGCACTTCGTCCGCGATGTCGCTCAACGCGCTGCCCGTGCGCTGCACCAGTGTGGCGCCCTGGGCGACCTTGTCGGCGACGTCCTGGATCAGCCACTTGATGTTCTTGGCCGCGGCACCGCTGCGCTGTGCGAGCACCCGCACTTCCGAGGCGACCACGGCAAAACCGCGGCCCTGCTCGCCGGCACGGGCCGCTTCCACCGCGGCATTGAGCGCCAGCAGATTGGTCTGGAAGGCGATCTCATCGATCAGCACCACGATCTCGCCCACTTGCTTGCTGACTTGCGTGATGGCGGCCATCGCATCGACGGCGGAATTCGCGACGTCGCGACCTTCGTCCGCGCGCTGGCGCATGCGCATGGCCATGCCACGCGCCTGGCTCGCGCCTTCGGCGTTCTGCCTGACCGTGCTGGACAGTTCTTCCATCGATGCGGCCGTTTCTTCCAGCGAGCTTGCCTGCTCCTGCGTGCGCTGCGACAGATCATCGTTGCCTTGCGACAGGTCGCGTGCGGCGGACGTCACCTGTTCGGCGACGTCGCGCACTTGCGTCACGATGCTGGCGAGCTGGCGATCCATGGCGTCAAGCGATCGCAGCGTGTCGCTGAATTCATCGTTGCCTGCGATCACCGTCGCGTTATTGAGCCTGCCTTGCTGGATCGCATTGGCCAGCTTGCGGGCTTGCTCGAGTGGACGCGAGATGGCGCGTATCAGCGCGATGGCCGCAGTAACCAGTAAACCCAGAGCGATCGCCAGCACGGCCAGCGCCAGCTGCCAGGTCTGAGTGAAGCTGGCCGCGGCGGCTTGCCTGGAGTCGGCGGCCTGCTTCGCGTTGATCATCCTCAGGCGATCGATCAGTGCCGTGGCTCGACCCATGGCGTCAGCCACCTTGGCCAGATGCAGCTGGCGTGCCTGATCGGTCTTGCCGGTATCGAGCATCTCGGCTTCGCGGCTCACCTCAGGCCCGACGTCCGCCATCAAGCTGGCCAACTCTTTGGCTACGGTGCACTCCTCCGGGCTCGAAACCATGGCTGGGTAGTACGTTCTCCAAGCTGCCGCCAGGCGCTCGTGACCGAGCTTGATTCGCGCCGACGCATCCCGCCGAGAGGGATCGATCAGCGATTGATTGAGCGCCTGGCGATCATCCACGATCGCCGCACGCATGGCACTGACCGTGATGATCGCCATCACGTTGTTCTGATACATGTCGTCGACCATGACATGCGTCTTGCGCACACCAGCCAGGCCAACCACGCCGACGACGAGCGAGAGCACCAGAGCAAGGCCCATGGTCGCGATAATTTTCAAACGAATGGTGACACGCATGCTGCCGACTCCCCGATGGATGACTCACCCTGTAGGGGAGATCGGCGGAGCAAGGGGCATCCTTGATGGGAGCTTTGATGCGCTACGCGGTAGGCATTTGCCGACGCAGCTCCCGCGGATTTTAAGCTAACGCATCACGCCATGTGTTCGATGCCATCCGGCAACGTGACCCACGGATGCATGCACTCCTCGTACACCGAAATGCTCGGCGCGGGAAAATCGGGATTGGAGAACGCACCCACCGGCACGCCCACCAGACCCTCGACCGAGTCCAGCTGGTAGTACACTGTGGCACCGCACTGCGGGCAGAAGTAGAACGTGGCCGAGCCGCCGGTTTCGCCATGCCGCACATAGGCCGTCGAGTTACCGCGTATCACCACGGCGCTTTCGTGAAAGCGCGCCTGCACGCCGAACACGCTGCCGGTGCGCCGCTGGCAGGCGTTGCAGTGGCAGATGGAGACGCGCAGGGGCTCTTCGGTGGCCCGGAGCATCAGCTGGCGGCAACTGCAGGTGGCAACGCGCTGTGGCATGGCGGGCTCTTTGAGGGCGGCGAAGATGCGGATCGACGCGCGCACTATACGCGGCCCTGTGCGTCCGGGCTGCCCCGCCAACGAACGCTCATGCTACGGTCGGCGCACTACCCGCGGAGCCCTTCCATGTCCCCGTCCCGTGCCTGGCTAGTCGCCACCTTTGCCATCCTGTCCACCATCGCCAGCCTGCCCGTCGCCGCGCAGAGCCTGCGCGTGATGAGCTTCAACGTGCGGGTACCCGTGGCGGCCGATGGCCCCAATCGATGGGAGGCACGACGCGACCTGATGGTAAGCACCATCCGCGAACAACACCCTGATGTGCTCGGCACGCAGGAGCTGCATCAGGAACAGGGCGACTACATCGTCTCCAAGCTGCCCGAATACACCTGGTTCGGCATCGACCGCCACGGCGGCCACAGCGACGAGCACATGGGCGTGTTCTATCGCAGTGACCGATTGACCCTGAAGGACTCCGGCAATTTCTGGCTGTCGGATACTCCCGAAGTACCGGGCAGCATCACCTGGGGACATCCCTATCCGCGCATGGTGACCTGGGCTTTGTTCGAAGACAAAACCACGCACCGCTCCTTCTACTACTACAACACCCACCTGCCCTATCAGGAGCAGGACGAACCGGCGCGGGTCAAAGGTGCCAAGGAAATGCTTGGCCGTCTTGCCAAGTTACCGGCGAACGCGCCCTTCATCCTGACCGGCGATCTGAATACCGATGCCAGTAGTCCGACGTATGCTCTGCTGACCAAGGAGTTGGTTGATACGCGAGCCGTTGCTTCCAAGGTTGAAGGGCCTGAGAAGACATTTCATAACTTCACCGGCAATCCGACGGAGCGGATCGATTTCATTCTTGAGCGGGGCTTCAAGCCGACGCATTTTGCGACGCTGACCGCGCAGAAGGATGGGCGGTATCCTTCGGATCATTTTCCGGTGGTGGCCGACCTCAGCTGGAAATAGTGCGTTAGATCCCGTGTAGAAGCGCACTTGTGCGCGACCGGGATGCATCACGGCGTGGCCTGTCGCGCACAAGTGCGCTCCTACAATAAAGAATCACAGCCGGCCGGGGCGCGATCCAGCACCGCCCCAGCTTCGCCATCACGTCAAACTTTTGAACTGGAGATAGCAGAGCCCCTCTCCTTTGTAGGAGCGCACTTGTGCGCGACCACGATGCGTTGCGGTGTTACCTGTCGCGCACAAGTGCGCTCCTACAAAAGGAATCTCTGAACGCCATGGCGCGATCCATCACCGCCCCAGCCTCTCCCGCTTCGCCTTCATCACCTGCTTTGCCATCGCACCAAACTGACGACTTTGCTCACGCTGCTCGCGCAAGGTCTGCCTGGTGCGCATCGCTTCGCGCTGCAGCTTGCGATAGTTGTCGACGCGTCGTGCATCGAGCGTGCCCTCAGCCAGCGCTGCTTCCACCGCACATCCAGCATCGCCGTGGTGATGGCAATCACCAAAACGACATTGCGAGGCAAGCGCCGCGATGTCCTCGAACACCGCATCCAGTTCCGGATGCGCGGTGGCAAGACGCAGCTCACGCATGCCTGGCGTATCGATCACCCATGCCGCGGAAGCGGTGGGAAACATCTCCCTCGCCGTAGTGGTGTGACGCCCGCGAGCATCGTCTTCGCGTATTCCCGAGGTCCGCTGCGAAGCCTCGCCGATCACCCGGTTGGTGAGCGTGGATTTGCCTACGCCGGACGAGCCGACGAAAGCCACCGTCTTGCCCGGCGCCAGCCACGGCGATAGCTGCGACACTGAGGCATCGTCCAGCGCGTTCACCGCAACAACGGCCACGCCAGGCATCAACTGCTCCGCCTCGGTCACATAGCCCGACACCCCTTCGCCGAGATCCGCCTTGGTCAGCACGATCACCGGCGTCACGCCCGCATTGAGCGCCAGCGTGAGATAGCGCTCCAGGCGCGACGGGTTGAAGTCGTCATTGCACGAGGACACCACAAACAGCACATCCAGATTGGCCGCGATCAACTGGCGCTGATGATCGCCACCCGCGGCGATACGCTCGATCAGCGACTGGCGATCCAGCACGCGCAGCACGCGATCCGCATCGTCCGCGAGCCATACCCAATCACCCACCGCCACGCCGGCAACGAGATGATGCGGCAGCACCACCGACGCCTGCCCGCGCGAGGACAACACCGTCAGCCCGCTGCGATGCACCGCCAGCACACGCGCGGGATAACCGGCCTCGAAATCGGCCAAGGTCAAGGATTGTGCGTACTCAGCGCGCCAGCCGAGCTGGTGCAGCGAAAACGTCTCTAAAGACATGGGAAACACCCTGGAAACAAGGAAAACGACGGCCACGCAAGAGCGGCCGAACGAAGTGCCGGGGTGCGAAACGAGGAATGAAGCGCCAGCCAGCCGAGGGCTGGCAGAAACATCAGAAGCGCGTCGACCCGGCAGAGGCTGCAGCTACAACAATCATTGTTCTTTCCTCCTAAGGC
This sequence comes from Dyella sp. 2YAF14, assembly GCF_052114725.1. NCBI lineage: Bacteria > Pseudomonadati > Pseudomonadota > Gammaproteobacteria > Lysobacterales > Rhodanobacteraceae > Dyella > Dyella sp. 2YAF14. The sequence goes on from NZ_JBFRFH010000018.1 coordinate 25,083, forward strand.
TGGGTTGACGGGACGCGCAGAGTAGCCACGCACAGCGGCCGTTGCAAGTACTTATTTTCGTTAGACGTTACGCATAAAAGAGCGTCCACCCCGGTATTGCAACACACGTGCCGACCCTGGGTTTTCAAGAACGCACGCCCGAAAACGCAGAAGGCCGGCTCATCGGCCGGCCTTCTGTATCGGTGCTGTGACAGCACCTCGTGACGCCATGCGCTACATCTGCTCTACCGGAAGCACGCGACGACGCGAGCGCTCGCGCAGTGAACAATCGCGCAGCGTATCGGCCATCGCCTCCAGATCCGGGATGCCATACAAGTAAACGGACGTCATGCCCGCATCCGACGAATGCAGGTGCACCGTGCTATAGCCCAGCATGCGCTGCCCCAGCGGCTTGTGCAGGTCGATGTGGTCAACACGGAACAATTCCAGGTTGTCCTGCATCTTGGAAAAGAGCCCGCGCTCGATGCGCACGCGTTGCGTGGTGATGGTGAAACGCGTGGAGAGGCTGCGTATCCAATAGACCAGCAAGGCGATGCCGAGGGTGATCACGATCAGCACGTACTGTCCCGCCGAATACACCACCGCCGGATGTCCCTCGAACAGAGTCCGTTCCGTCGTGGCCTCACGCGCCGCCACATAGGCATCGATATCCGTACCGCAGAACCGGCACTTGTGCGCCGTGGCCATGATCATCTCGCCACAGGCCGGACACGGCTTACGCTGCTCGTCCATCTCACACCCCACTGGTTAGTCCCGTGGGGATTATGCGGCCTGCGGCGACAAACTGGCTGAGCGAACGAATAACCCCGCCCCGACTTACCCTGGCAACGGCAGGCACTCCATGATTTCCACCGAATCGCCCGGGAAGATCGAAAAATGCGGGTGGCCCTCGAACAGCTTGGCCGCCGCCTCCTGCGATTCGGCCCGCACCACGGTGTAGCCCGTCATCTGATTGCGGATGCCTTCGATGCCGCTCTTGGATGCGCGCAGCGTTTTGCCGAGCGGCGCTCCGACGTCGACGATGGCGTCCTTGTGCGACTGCACCCAGGCGCCCCAGGCCTGGATGCCCTGCTGCGTGCGCGCCTGCCGCTCCGCGTCGCTGAGCTCATCCCAGCCCGATGCCTTATGGGTCGCTTCCGAGCCGATATAGACCGCGAGAAACTGTTTCATGATTGCCTCCAGGGTGGATGGACGGATGGTGCCAGGGTCGCGTTGCAGTACTACGCCAGTGCGTCGGCTTTCTTCGCGGTTATGGCTGGCCAGGGATCGGCCCAGGCCGGCAAGCGCATCAGCCCATCGAGCCAGCGCACCACGTTCGGATAATCACCAAGCGGCATGCGCGAATGCCGCCACTCGCACGCCATCGAAGCGAGCTGGAAATCGGCGATGGTGAGGCGGCTGCAAGCGACAAAGTCTCGGCCCTCCAGGTGCTGGTCCAACACGCTGGCAAACCTCTTCAGCTCGGGAATCACTGCCGCGATCTCCGCCTCGTCAGGCTCGCCGATATGGAAAGTGGCCTTCACCACATGCTCGAAATAGAACGGCGCCACCGCACTCGCCCAATGCTGGTCGTTCCATGACAGCCAACGCAGCACTTCCACCTGTTCGGCGGGCTCGTGCGCGGGCCACATATCCGAACCCTGCTTGATGCACAGATACGCCATGATTGCGGACGACTCCCACAGCACCGTATCGCCATCGACCAGGGTGGGCACCTTTCGATTGGGATTGAGCGCCGTATAAGCCGGCGTCTTCAGACCGCCGCCCATCAGGTCGAGCTCGATGCACTGCGCCTCGATGCCCAGATGCTTGACCAGCGCCAGCACACGGCGCGGCGCCTGGGCCTTGATCCAGTAGATCTTCATGCCTTCCTCCGCTGCTTGGTTGGGTTGCCGGCGCCCACCTTACCCCGCCGCAAAATATGTTAAAGAACATAATTTGAGGGCCTGCTATACCTGTCCCACGGAGGTTGCAGCCATGCCTTACAGTCCCGAACACAAGGTGCAGACGCGGGCACGCGTGGTCGAATCCGCGCGGCGCCTGTTCAATCGCCACGGCTTCGAACAGGTCACCATCGACCAGGTGATGGCCTCCGCCGGGCTCACCCGCGGCGCCTTCTATCACCACTTCGACAGCAAAGACGAACTCTACGCCGCCGCCGTCGCCAGCTTCACCACCTGCAATCCGTTCGCCGTGAAATCGGCGCAATCGGCGCCGGCCATCGACGATCCCAAACAGATGGCGCGGATGTTGATCGATCTCTACCTCAGCGATGAAGTGCTGGAGAACATCGACATGCATTGCCCGCTCTACGCACTGCCTTCGGACGTGGCGCGTGCCGGGCTGGAACCGCAGCAGGCCTATACCGATCTGATCCGCGGCATGCGGCACATCTATCGCGTGGCGCTCGACGGCATGCGCGATGCGGACCGGCGCGCCGACGCCATGGTCTCGCTATGCGTGGGCGGCATGGTGCTGGCACGCACCACCAATGATCCGCAGTTGCGCACATCGTTGCGTGCCTCGGCGCGGCATCAGGCGCTGGCGTTGCTCAAGACGGAATAGCGTCCCTGGGCACATTCGCGTCGATCCAGTGGATGATGAACTCATCGAGCGCCACCCGCTCGGGAACCTCGATGCCTGCCTCGCGCACGAACGCGGACGCCGCCTTGATCAGCGACTGGCGCGAAAGGCTGCTGGCCTGACGCGCAGCGGCCTGCTTCTGGCGCAACTGCACGATATGCGCCGAGGGTTTCCCGGGCTTGGCGTACTTCTGATAGCGGCGCAATTCGTCGGCGGCCAAGGTGGTATCGAACGCCGCCTGCAGCGTGGCCCTGCGAGCCTGCAGGAGTGCCATCAGAGTCTCCGTGCGGGCGTCAGCTTCGCCCTGCCCCGGCAGCACGCGTGCGAGCGCAGCGGGAGCCTCGGCTCCCTGCAAGGCTGCGAGAAAAGCGGCATAGGGGAAGGGTGCGGTCGTAATCATGGCGATGGCCGGATGCAGATGGCCTCGCACGATACGCGCTTGCGCCACGAACTGCGATGAAGCCGGTCGTATGGCTTCATCCATCGCAAGCGGCTCTCTTTTAAGGAAACGCCTGATATCGCCGCGCAGGCAGGTCAAGCAAGCCGACTGTCATCGATTCACAGCTTGTGCTGCGCCCCCTTGGGCAACACCAGCTTGTGCTCGATCTTGCCGACACGATGGATCACCTTGCCGCCGGCACTGAGTCGGAACGACTGGGTGAAGTTGTGGCTAGGCGTATCGGGCAGAAAGCTATAGGCGCTATTGGCCGCCTCCACGGTCTTGTACGTCCAGTCCACGCACTGCGGCTCGGTGTTCAAGATCGACATCAGATTGGCGGCCGAGTAGGTCATAGTGCCCGCGCCTGAGGAAAGCATGGTGGTGGCGCCGTTGATGTCGCCCACGAAGTTGACCTGAAACGCCACGATGGGCGCGAGATTCTGTGCAGGCTGACCGCTCAGCGATACGGTCTTGTTGCCTATGGTGTGGCCGTGATTGTCGATCAGAGTGAAGGTGACACCGTTGATGTTGTCCGCGGCATCATTCGACAGGCTGATGATGATCTGATAGCCGGCAGGCAAGGTATTGCTCGGCAGATTGGCCAGCCGCTGCAGGATATTGATCACCTGTTGCTGCTTGTTGTGCCAGTTGTCCACGATGCACAACATGCCTGGCGACGTATTGTCGGGAATCAGCAGCACGCAATACTGCTGCGCGCCGTCGTATGCGCCGCTGGCCGAGTACGCGTTCAGTTGAAAGCCGAAGCCATTGCTGCCCGTGATGTCGGTGTCCACGATGATGTGCACCGAGAGCCCGCGCAAATGATTGCACGAGACAAACCAGGGAAAATCGGGTATCGCGCGTATCCTCTGCTTGACCGCCTCACTCGCCGAAACCCGCGGCCCCGGGCTATACAGGAAGTAATTCGAATTGCTGCCCAGGCCCGCCTGTGGAATGGCTGCATATGGGCCTGCGCTGTTGAGCGCCGCGCTGATGCCGTTGCGTCCGAAATTGCCCCAACCCCAGTTCGGCGAAATGGGTTTCGGATAACCCGCATCCACCGTACCCGCACCTTCATCGGCGCGCGTGACGCGTATGTACTGATCGCCCGCAAAGAAGTAGCAACGCGAGCCGCTGTACAACGCCGCGTCGATGCCGTTCTCGCCGAACGATCCCCAGTTCCACACCGAGATGGGTCGCGGATAACCCGCGTCCACCGTGCCGGGCCCGGTTTCGCCGCGGGTCACTCGTATGTATTGCTTGCCTGAGAAGAAATAGCACTTCGAATTGCTGTATAGCGCCGCATCGATGCCATTGGCCCCGAACGCACCCCAGCCCCAGTTCGGCGCAATCGCCCGCGGATAACCCGGGTCGATCGTACCGGGCCCCGTCACGCCACGCGTGGTGCGAATATATTGGCTACCCGCAAAGAAATAGCACTTCGAACCACTGTAGAGCGCGGCGTCGATGCCGTTGGCACCGAACGACCCCCAGCCCCAGTTCGGCGAAATGCCGCGCGGATATCCGGCATCCACCGTGCCCGGACCGGTGTCGTCACGCACGACGCGGATGTATTGGTTGCCTGAAAAGAAATAGTCGTACACGGCAGCTCTCCAGCAGAGGCGCGCGGCCTCTTGCGAGCAGATATTCCGTTGACCCACGGTCCGCATGCTGCGGAGGAAGAGCGTCGAGCACGCAAACGCCCTGTTCGAATCACGGCGGAGATTAGCGCCGGCGCCGCGCATGCTCCATAGCGCATAAGCGCTGTAGTCAGGCGTTTTACTTAGACCGTTTGATCGGCGAAAACCCCGCGAGGCCATGCGCCGCGAAATGGCCTCGGCATCAGCAAGAACATGCGATGCAACTGCGATGCCTGGCTATACGTATCTCAACGAAAGCGCGTATCTCGGTATCGGTGGCCGTTGAAAGGGTGAGGCACGTCAGTCGCGCACAGGGTGCGCTCCCACAAAGGCTTTTCTTGGTGAGTGGTGTTTCATGGTGGGTGGTGTTTCGTTGTCGGCGACATGTCGATGTGGGAGCGCCTCCCCTGTGGGAGCGCACCCTGTGCGCGACGCTCTTCATCACGCCCCTCGATTCAAATCACGCCCCACACCGGCCACAGCACAACCCAGGGCTGTTACTCAAACGAGAACACCGCACATGCATTCCGCGCTCAACCGATCTCGTTACCGCGATGCAGATGAATCCCCAACTCCGGCGCCAGCTCCCGCATCGGCTCGATATCCCGGCTCAACGACATCCAACCCGCCACGCTGTCATCGTCCGTATCGCGCACCCATAGCGTGTAACCGTGCGGCGCGAGATTGTCGTAAGCGACGCCAAGCAGATCCGCGGTGTCGATATCGGCGTGGTATTCATCCTCGTCCGTATCGCCATCCCAATCGATGGTCAGGTTCCAGCGAGCGGCAAGCTCATCAATCGCCTGCACCAGCGCCCGCGTGTCGCCGGCATCCACATGGAACGTGGCCCGCCAATCCGCCACCTGCCCCACCACCTGCGCAACATCGATCTCATCCTCCGCCAACTCCGCCACCGCCTCGCGATACCCCGCGAACTGCTGAAACGCCGCGTCGTCATCGCCGGGATTGATCAACAGCAGAAACTGCCAGACGCGCGCGTCGAGCGAGTCGTCGTCATCGTCGAAGGGCTGGGTGGTGTCGAAATCGTCGTCGGAGGAGTTCATGGCGGGGCGTCCAGGGTTAGGGAGGCATCATCTCACTCAAACGGGCCGCCGAGAACCGCAGCCTGCCTGGGTTCGCGTGGCCATAGGCACGCGAGAGGCCATATGCTTGGCATGAACCAATAGGGGGAGCTATGGATTCGGCGACACTTACTTTTTCTGCCTTGAACGAGCGCATCGACGCCCTGCCTGACCATGAGAGCCTCGCGATAGCACCGACGAGGCGCCAAAGGTGGGGTTTCATTCTCGGGTTCAGCGCTGGCTTTATCGGTCTCATTGCTGGAAAGGCGATGCCAGACTCGACCTGGACTGTCGTCTTCACTGCGACCATGTTGACGATCGAAGTCGTGGCGCTGGCCGTTGCGCTCATACCGCGTCGACCGTGGCGCATTCCCGGTTTTGCCAAGGAGCGGCGCCAATTCGCTGAGCAGCTGGATTTCGATCAACACCACTACGATCGCCTCGTCGCGTGGATCCGTGCCTTTCCAAGGGCTCGTATTGAAGCCATGGGGGAGTATGCGTCACGTCGTCACGAACTGCTGAAAGACAAGTACCCGCTGCTTTCGGGTGGCCTGGAAAAGCTAGGCGCGCTACCTGTCGTAGCGGCGCTCTATCTGCAGTTCAAAGACCTTCACTGGCCGCCTCACCCCACGTGGCCGGAACTCATTCTCGGATTCGCTTTGGTTTCGCTCTACTGGGCCAGCCTGTTAGTTGCCAGCGTCCGCTTTCGCGCGCAGCTGTTCGTAACGCTTTTGACGCGAGCGATGGAATCGGCGGACGATCTCAACCAAGAGTCAGCCTCCGCGACCTCGGTCCTTTCTTAGCAATATTTCGAGCACGCCAAGGTAGTGCAAGTTGCGGCACGCGCCTCTGTGCCTTTCCTCACAACCATCTCCCTCTGGTGCCTCCAAGTTGCCTCAATGAGGGCTTCGATATGGCCTCAAAAAAATGTGAGACTTACGAATCGGCCCCCAGGGATGAGCACCATGTGGCTTAGGCGAATGACGGCTTTGGTTCTTTGCAGTCTCAGCGGACTCGCCGCAGCGGCGGGTATTAGTTGCGACAAGGCCTCGAACTCGATTGATCAGGCGATCTGTCAAAGCCACAGGATCTCGGCCCTTGATGAACAGATGGGCCAGGCCTATGCGGAAGCGGCACAACGGGCACGCGGCGAGCAAGAGAAGCTGCTGCGCGACCAGCGACACTGGCTGGCAGAGCGCAACGAGCTGATCCATGGGCTGATTGGCGAGAAGCCCTTGACCACGAAAGAGGACCGACTGGAGAAGCCGCTGGCTCGCTTCTATCAGGATCGCATCGCGTATTTGAGCCACGTGTTTCGCGACAGAAAGGATGCTTCGCCACTACTGACCGCTATCGCAAGCAAGCTTTCCAAAGACGAGGACCGTGGCTATCCCAAAGACCCTTGGAATTCACTTGGCGGCGACGGCTCCATCTTCCTTGCACCTCAGGAGGAGGGGGCCGATGCGAAAGATGTCGGCTCCAAGATCCCTGTTGATCCTGGCAAGCCGCTAACGGATTTGATCAACGAGCTCGTCGACAACGGCGACACGACGAGGATCACGCTGGCAATGCTTCCCGATCTCGGCATAGGCGGCATGTACACGGTGGCTGGCACGCTGCATTGCGCGAACTGGGCGCTTTTCACTTGGCGCGGCCGCACATTACAAGCTCTTATGACACCGCATGTTCTGCAACAGAACTGCTGGACGACCCAAGGAACCATTGTCTCATTTCAGGGAGCGACACACGCCCTGTCGCTCGGAATCGCTCTGACAGACTCCACCATCCGGACGCAGGCGCTGACCGGTGGCAAGTGGATCGCGCCGAACCGGTTGGAAGTGCGTTACGACTATGAATTGCAAAGCCCACAGGGTTTCTGCGCCGAGGACAATCCGCGCTGCAGCGACCTGATCGCACTGGCGAACACCTATGTCGCTCGTTATGACCGCAGCCGGATACCAGAACTGCTGTCTGCCACTGCGCTGTCTGATGAGGAGGCGGCCAGCTATGCCACCATGCAGGCATCCATGGACGATCAGGGCGGAGTGCTCCCCACGTTTGGCCAGACAATCAACGATGGCTACAGCGCTTTCGGCGATGGCGCGATTACCTTTCCCTTGCGCTGGCACGGCGAAGTGCTACTGGGAAGGATCAGCCGGGCGAGCCTAGGTTGGCGCGTTGGAGACAACTGGCTAATCGGTCTCTGGCGATTGTCGGGGCAATCGTTGGAACCGATCGTGGGCGTGCGTGTGCCCGTCGTGCGAACGGGTTATTTGCACTCTGCGATTGTGCCCTAGAAATAACATCCAGACTGCTAGGCAAAGGTCTGGCAAAGCCGAAGGCTGTCTAACAACGGGCCAATTTAACTTACCCGCCCCATTCATCCCAAGAACGCTGCGCCAATCGGCCACTTTTGCTCGCGGCCTGACCCCCTGTATGTTGCAGAGAATTGCGGCACAAAGGGGAGAGCCGTGGCTAAGCGCAGGGGAAGCGGGATTGAAACTATTTCATTCATGCCATGGCAAGTGGGAATTGTGCTTGGTGTGATTGGATTCGTGGTCGTCCGGTACAGTATCGGGTGGATGGTTTCATCCAGCAATAACCCAGTCTTAGCTGGCATTGGGAAGGCCAGTGCCGCCGGTTCATTTGCACCCATGGCCTGGGTAGTCCTACTTGGGTGTTGGATCGGTGCGGTTTCATCTTTTTATCGCCAGCGATACCGCAAACGACTACTCGAATCCCAGACCGGTCTCGAAAGCGTTCGCGCCATGAGCTGGCAAGCCTTCGAGCAGTTGGTCGGCGAGGCCTTCAGGCGACAGGGCTATGCTGTCGAAGAGACAGGTCTTGGTGGCGCGGACGGCGGTATCGATTTGCTCCTGCGCAAGCAGGGAAAAACGGTGCTGGTGCAGTGCAAGCAGTGGCGGTCAAGACAAGTTCCCGTCACCGTGGTTCGCGAGATGTTTGGCTTGCTCGCGCATCACAACGCAAGCAGCGTGATCATCGTTTCCACGGGAGACTACACCGCGGATGCCCGCCGGTTCGCGACGGGCAAGCCTATCGAATTGATCAATGGTGATCAGCTCCTGGCGATGGTTCAGAACGTGCAAACGGCCGCTACGCCCGCGCATCAGGAGCCGGCGCTCGCGACGGCGGCGGCGAAGCCCTCCGGCGTCGCTCCAACATGCCCTACTTGCGCATCGGAAATGATTCGCCGCGAAAATCGCCGCACGCACGAAGCATTTTGGGGATGCCCGAGTTATCCGCGTTGCCGAGGCACGCGAGTCATTTCCCAAAGCTGATCTCGCAGCGACTACTTACAACTTAGGACCTATCGTTCCCCTCCAACACTGGGTGCTAGCGTTGCGCGCCACATCAGCGCTTCGCATTCCCACCTAATTGGAGACGGGCCATGACGACCCTTTACGCTTGGGCCACGCCGGCTTTCTCGAGCGACTCGCCCGTCGACCACACGTTTGTCACTGATTACGACAACCGGATCGATCCGTATAAAAGCATCAAGGCTGTAGAGAAAGCTCAGGCGAACTACTGGTACTGCTGGGGCGACTTTCACTGCCAGGGCGAAAGCTCAGAACAGCCCCAGGGTTATCTCGGCAGCGCCAGCGGCGACTTTGCGTTGGCGCAGTGCCTGTGCCTTCCCAACAAAGAGTCGGACAGTATCCCTCCGCAAACCCGGCCCAACGCCTGCGGCACGATTTACTACTACGGCCTGGATGGGGTCTGCCACCAGCTAGCCAATCAGGTGCTCTGGGCCACGGGTGGCACGGGCACGACGCCGTTGACGGTGGCGTTGGCGCGGGGCTACCGTGCCAGCAGCTTTATCTATGGCGCGTACGGCATCCTGCATCACGACTGGAACGCCAATATCTCGCGCTGCGCGGCTCCTCCTTCGTCTCCAAGTGCGGTCAACACCATGGACGCCAACGACGACTTCGCCATCCACGCCCAGCGGGTGCTGGCGTCGCTCAATGCGTCGGAGAAGCTCGCACCCCTGCTGGCATTGCGTGACAGCGTGCGGAAGGAGCAGCTGGCCCAGAGGGAGGCCGTTGTCAAAGGAGAGGTCATGCCATCGGCAGAGGCTCTGAATGCGCGCAACCAGGCCTACTTTCAGCGCGCGGCGGCGTTGCTGACCAGCGCGGAGTTCGAGGCTGTCTTTGGATTCGCACCCAATCGGACGATCGATCTGGTCGATCCGACGATTGCGCGCCAGCCAGCGGGCAAGGCATAACTGGATAAGGGTGCGGGGCGGACGTTCGAACGGGTTTGATGCGGTAAGAAACGTACAGCCGCGTACGTTCAACCGCCGCAAAGCACTCGATTACGCGGCAGCCGGCAGCGAATCTTCTGAAAGTGCACGCCAAACGATATTTCGTTCGATATGCGTCGTGTTTTTACGACTTACTAAGACTCTTCTGATGGTGGCGCAACAATCGGTCGCTTAATCTGAACCTGCTCCCGAGTTGTCAGGACAACCCGGCCAAGCATGCGACCGCCCTACTGGCGGAGCACCAACGGCCCGTCGAGCGACGGGACTGGCTGGACTGATGGGCGGTCGCGTTTGCGCCGCCCATTTCCTTTTTTGGGGCTGCCTCTCTGGCTGAATCAGGGTCTGGCATTGGGAGTAACCCGATGAACCGCATGCACAACCCGGCGCATCCCGGCGAGGTGCTACGGGAGTATCCGGGCGATATCACCGTCACCAGCGCCGCACAAAAGCTTGGTGTCACCCGTGTCGCGCTTTCCCGCATTCTCAATGGTACCAACGGCATTTCCGCCGACATGGCGCTGCGCCTGGAAGATGCTCTGGGCACCAGCGCCATGATGCGGGCGGAGATGCAGGTGCGATACGACCTGTGGAAGGCCAGCCAAAAGAAGCGCCCAAAGATTCGGCGTATTCATCTTTCTACGACTTGAACGCCCTGGCGTCACGCACGGGCCAAACCGCCTTGTCGGTCACTGCAGCCCCAGCTTTTCCAGCTCCTTGCGCAACGCCCGCTCGCTTTCGTCGCCGGGTCCCCACCCGACCAGCTTGCCCACCTGTCTCCCGTCCCTGAAGAAGTAGAAGGTCGGCGTTGACCACGTGTCGATGGCCTTCCAATCGCTTTGCCGATAGATGTAGTTCATGCGGGCAAGCGGATGCATGGCGTTCCAGGCGGCGACGTGGCGAGGTTGCATGCGGCCGTCCTGGGGCATCAGCCAACGGGCGTGGCTGGCGAAAATGGCCTTCAGACGGGGATCGGCTTCGATGGCCGCCACCGCATCGCGGGAGAAGTGGCACTGCGGGTGTCCGATCACCACGATATCGACTGCGCCGCTCAACCGGATGGGCTGCAGACTTGCCGACAAGCCGTCGTCGGTCAGGATCAAGGCAGATGGTCCCCGGCCGTCGGCCAGCGCACCAACGACGGTGGGAGCAGGATCGCTGCTCGCCGTCGGCCAGCTGGCAAGCACCGCATGAGCAGCGTCGAAATCACGCACGCTTATCAGCGCCACGTACAAGTCCTGGTAGTGACGCACCCCATCAGCATGCAGCGCACGCAGCCGATCGAGATCGGCCTGCATGTCCCGAACGTAGCGCTGGTCGAACGTGTAGAACGCCGTGTCGGAGGCGGCACGGAACAGCAGATCAACCGAGTCCTCGGTCAGCTCCTGCAGGATTGCCGATTCCTGCTGGTCCGCGATGTTCGTCGAATAGAGTTCAACGATGGCTGCCGGACGGGTGGCCGACGGTAATGCATCCAGCGCGGCCTCTGCGTTGTGGAATCGGTCGTAGCGCTGATCGATGGCGGCGGCCTTGGGCAAGCCCTGGCCCGCATGGCCACTCGCGAAAAGGAGGACACCGACAAACACGAGCACGAAATTTGCGCGCATCTTCATTGCCATCTCCAGTGTGATCAATGCTGGAAAGACCACTAGCGAAATATTCCGGCCTGCGGCTCAACGGCTAGCGCCGGAGTCGTACGGGATACCACTGGGGATTTAAACCAACCATTCGCATAACACCGATTGAGATGTAGCGATTGGTCCCTTCGTGAGTAGGTTGATAACCGCGGCAAAGTCGATCTTCAGAGTCAGGGTCATTTCTGTACGCGAGAGTAGTGAGCCTGAGCTGACCCGAGTTTGACGGACACCCTCACTCAACGGCTTCAACCTTATACAACTGAGTCAAACGCTCGGGGTTTACCTCCATATCGCCCACAAAGACCCCGTATCGCATGACCTCGCGATAGACCCCTTGATGCTTCGACTGTTGAGGCCAGCGAAACTCCAGCACGCAGCCTTGAGACGTCACCTGGTACCTTGTCGATACGTAAGGACGGCCATCATAGGTTTGCGTGGAGCTTCCCAGCAGCCTCAAGCTGGCGGTTGATTTCTCGGAACACAATTTGTTCTCGACAATCACTAGAGGCCCATCTGCCATCTCGCCTTTCTGTTCCACCGTCCAAATCCGATCAGCACCGGCGTCCTTCATGCTGATGACAGCGCCGATCCTGATGAAGCACCAGTTCCGGGTGCCTATTTCGCAGGTCAGCTGCGGTGTCGCTGGAAATGAAGGCGACGAACTCGCATCAGGGAATCCTGCTGCAAGTGCCACGGCAAGAAGGATTGATGAACTCATTCGCAGGTCGTCTCCATCGCAGTCACAGTAGTGGAAATGGAGTCACGCTTACTCCCAAAGCGGCGCGAAGTGAACCTGACTCCGTTTTGATCCTTGTTAGGACTCGTCCGATAGCCAAGCCCTGGCTGCCGAAATAAATTCTAAGCCAACTATGCGGAGCGTCCTTAAGCGAGATATCGCGGCAACTTTGAGATAGGTCTCATTGATCGTACCCGCGGAATAGATTTAGCGTCGAAGGCAAGACCTTTCTACGGATGGATCCACATTTGGCTGAGCACGCGTTGTTTCGGCGAGAGGTTTTGCAGGCGCGGGCACCCGCGACCGTCGGCGCTATTCGTCTCGCCACGCCACTATCACACCGCGTATGGGCCGCTCTTGGGGTGTGCTTTGCCGCCAGTCTGTGCGTGTGGCTTGGAGTGGGACACTACACGCGGCGCGAGCGCGTTGTTGGCAACCTGACGCCCCAGGCGGGCCTCCTCACCGTCTCGGCGCGAGTCCTCGGTAACCTCGCAACGGTACATGCTACCGAAGGCGCGACAGTACGCGCGGGGGATGCGCTGGCCACCATCAGTACTGAGCGCAGCAGCGCCAAGCTCACCAAGCCCGGGATCGCTTACGTCGACAAACACAGCAAAGAGCTATTCGGCAATGGGGTGGGATTGGAAGTGGATGATGACTAGGCGTCCGGAGCGCGTGCATCTTTACGAATGCACAGATGCAAAAGGGATCAATATTTTCGCGTACACCCCGCAAACCGGGTAAAGAAAAAGGGCTTGCAGCGATGCAAGCCCTATTTCCTTGGCTGAGAGGGCGGGATTCGAACCCGCGGCACGCTTGCAAGTACGCCTGATTTCGAGTCAGACGCTTCTCACCCGCACTTGCTATACCCACAATTCAAACAAGTCTGACACCCATCCATCAGCACCAGCGCCTGCGTATTGCACTTGGCGCAAAGGGTGGCGCCCGGCGGGAAGCCGGTGGGGGATTCGGTGGCAGCGGTTTCCGTGGTGGTGGCAGCAGCCTTCTTGCCGCTCGTCACCGCCTCATAGGCAGCGCGCTTCTCGGCGACCAGCTTGCGGGTGGACTCGTCCATTTCCGGGTCGTGGATCAGGCCGATCATCTTCATGTGTTGCTCGATGACCGCGCCGATCTCGGCGACGATGGAGGGCATGTAGACGCCGCCGGCTTTGAAGTAGCCGCCGCGGGGGTCGAAGACGGCCTTCATCTCTTCGACCAGGAAGGTGACGTCGCCGCCTTTGCGGAACACGGCGGAGAGGATGCGGGTGAGCGCCACGATCCACTGGAAGTGGTCCATGTTCTTCGAGTTGATGAAGATCTCGAAGGGGCGGCGCTGTTCGTAGGGGGTGCCGACGTTGAGCACGATGTCGTTGATGGTGACGTACAACGCGTGCTCGAACAGCGGTGACTTGATCTTGTAGGTGGAGCCGACCAGCGTCTCGGGACGCTCCAGGCTCTCGTGCATCTGGATGATTTCCGCCTTGGGCGCTTCCTTGGAAGCTGCCGGTGCAACGGCGGGCGCAGCGGCGGACGCGGCCTTGTCCTCGGGCTTTACGACGTTGTAGCCCTTGATCTTCTTTTCGATCTTGATCGCCATGGTGTGTTCTTCCGACGGGTTGGCGGCGCGGCGGTTTGTTTGGCTAAGAACCGGCGTCTTGAGGTGGTCGCGCGTTTGGGCGGTGTCGCTACTGGATTCCGGCCTGCGCCGGAATGACGAACTTTTAAGAACGATCCGGCCCGGCGTGTTCAGCGCCGGGCCGGGTCGCGTTACGGCTTACTTACGGCGTGCGGCTTTCTTGGCGACCTTGCGGACGGCCTTCTTCACGCTCGCCTTCTTGCTGGCAGTGGACCTCTTGACCGCCTTGGCGGCCTTCTTACCGGCGACCTTGCGGACCGCCTTCTTAACGGCGGCCTTCTTGGCCGTCTTTTTGATGACCTTCTTGACGGCCTTCTTGGCAGCGGACTTGCGCACTGCCTTCTTCACGGCCTTCTTGGCGACCTTCTTGGCGGCTGCCTTCTTGACCGCCTTCTTGGCGACCTTCTTGGCAGCTGCCTTCTTGACGGCCTTCTTGGCGACCTTCTTGACGGCGGCCTTCTTGACGGCCTTCTTCACGGTCTTCTTGGCAGCTGCCTTCTTCACGGCCTTCTTGACTGCCTTCTTGGCGGTCTTCTTGCCGGCGGCCTTCTTCACAGCCTTCTTTGCAGCAGCCTTCTTGGCCGGAGCAGCCTTCTTGGCCGCGGCCACCTTCTTCTTGGCGCGAGCCTTCTTGGGCTTGGCTGCCGCGGTCACTTCGACCACGGGAACCTCGACCGGCGCGTCTACGACCTGGGCGGTTACTTCTTTCACATCAAACTCGGTATCGATGGACATGCGTGTTATCCCCTCCGACGTGGATTCTGGACTTTATGTTGAGCCTTGCCGCAAGGACACTACGGTATTGCTCTTGGCAGTGGGCTGACACCCGAGATCAGGTATCGCGGATAGTTTAGAACTTTCCGTAATACCCTTCCTTCAAGGCATCGAACAAATTGGCGGCGGTATGCATTTCGCCGTCGTATTCCACTTCTTCGTTGCCTTTCAGTTCGACAACACTACCGTCCTCCAATTCGAAGCGGTAGAGGGTGCTCTCAAGGTCGGCTTCTTTAACCAGCACACCCTGGAACGCCGCGGGGTTGAAACGGAACGTGGTGCATCCCTTCAAACCCTGCTTATACGCGTAAAAATAGATATCTTTGAAATCTTCGTACGGGTAGTCGGTGGGGACGTTCGCCGTCTTGGAGATGGACGAGTCCACCCACAGCTGCGCCGCCGCCTGGATGTCGACATGCTCCTTGGGCGAGATGTCGTCGGCCGAAACGAAGTACTCGGGCAGCTTGGACTTGGCGTCGTCCGAGTAGGGCAAGGCATCGGCATTGATCAGCGCGCGGTAGGCCAGCAGCTCGTAGCTGAAAACCTCGACCTTCTCTTTGGTCTTGCGGCCTTCGCGGATCACGTTGCGCGAGTAGTGGTGCGCAAAGCTCGGCTCGATGCCGTTGCTGGCGTTGTTGGCCAGCGACAGCGAGATGGTGCCCGTGGGCGCGATCGAGCTGTGGTGGGTGAAGCGCGCGCCGGTTTCGGCGAGCTCGGCCACCAGGTTGGGCGCCACGCTGGCGATACGCTGCATGTAGCGGCTGTACTTGGCGTGCAGCACGCGGCCGGGGATGGTGTCGCCGACCTTGTAGCCGTCGGTGGCCATTTCCGGACGCTTGCGCAGCATCTCGCCGGTGACGGTGTAGTCACGGGTGAGCACGGGCGCGGGGCCCTTTTCCTTGGCCAGGTCCAGTGCCACTTCCCAGCCGGCGACGGCCATCTCGCGGGAGACTTCTTCGGTGAAGGCCACCGACTCGGCGGTGCCGTAGCGCATCTTGAGCATGGTGAGCGTGGTGCCCAACCCTAAGAAGCCCATGCCGTGGCGACGCTTGGAGAGGATCTCGTGGCGCTGCTGTTCCAGCGGCAGGCCGTTGATCTCCACCACGTTGTCGAGCATGCGGGTGAAGATCTTCACCACTTCGCGGTATTCGTCCCAGTCGAAGCGGGCCTTGGGGCCGAAGGGGTCGCGCACAAAGGTCGTCAGGTTTACCGAGCCCAGCAGGCACGAGCCGTACGGCGGCAGCGGCTGCTCGCCACACGGGTTGGTGGCGCGGATGTGCTCGCACCACCAGTTGTTGTTCATCTCGTTGACCTTGTCGATCAGGATGAAACCCGGCTCGGCAAAGTCATAGGTGGACACCATGATCATGTCCCACAGGTGGCGCGCACGAATGTGCCCGTACACTTTGCAGGCCACCAGGCCGTCGTCGCGGCCCACGTAGTTTTCGTGGGTGGGCCACTCGCGCCAGACGATTTTCTCGGCGTCGGTGAGGTCGACTTCGTCCTTTTCCTTGACGTGCACCGGGAAGACGAGCGGCCAGTCGTGATCGTGCTCCACCGCCTGCATGAAGCCGTCGGTGATCAGCAGCGAGAGGTTGAACTGGCGCAGGCGGCCGTCTTCGCGCTTGGCGCGGATGAATTCCTTCACGTCCGGATGGCTGACGTCGAACGTGCCCATCTGCGCGCCACGACGGCCACCGGCCGAGGACACGGTGAAGCACATCTTGTCGTAGATATCCATGAAGGACAGCGGGCCGGAGGTGTACGCACCGGCGCCGGACACATACGCGCCGCGCGGACGCAGCGTGGAAAACTCGTAGCCGATGCCGCAACCGGCCTTCAGCGTGAGACCGGCCTCGTGCACCTTCTCCAGGATGTCGTCCATGGAGTCGCGGATGGTGCCGGACACGGTGCAGTTGATGGTGGACGTGGCGGGCTTGTGTTCCAGCGCGCCAGCGTTGGAGGTGATGCGGCCGGCGGGGATCGCGCCACGGCGCAGCGCCCACAGGAAGCGTTCGAACCAGTGGTCGCGCAGCTCCGGCGTGGCTTCCACATCGGACAGGGCGCGGGCGACGCGCTGGTAGGTTTCGTCCACGCTGCCATCGACCGGCGCGCCGGACTTCGCCTTCAGGCGGTACTTCTTGTCCCAGATATCGTAGGACGCAGGCTGCAGCGGAATGACGGTATCGCGGGTTACGGCTGGTGCACGCGCGGTGCTCATCGGCTTCCTGACCTCTCGGTTTGGCCTCACGGCCCCGTGTTGGTGTTGTTCTGTTCGGCTAAGCCGCTCGTATCGGGTCGCGCCTGAAAAGCAAAAGCCGCGCGTAGAGCCCGATCCTTGCGTTCCCTGCCCGACCCTTCGGCTACTCCCCCCTGAGAGTGCCCTGTGACACCAGCTCTTGGGTTTAGGCCCGGCCTAGTCACACAAGATGTTGTGGTCGCGAACGAGGGAAAGTTACCGCTGCCCTTTCGCCTTGTAAAGTAAATTCGTCAATACCAAACGGTGGAACCGCCGACGCCGCGCCGAGTCGAATGACCAACGATTCGACCCACGCACAAGGAGTCCCCATGTTTCTTCGTTTCGTCCGCCGACTGGCCGCCGCGGTTTTGGTGTTGATTGCCGCGACACCCTTCGCCAGTCACGCCGCGCTACCCGTGTCGATCGATGGACAACCACTGCCTTCGCTGGCGCCGATGCTGGAGAAGGTGACGCCGGCGGTGGTGAACATTTCCACCAAGACGCGGGTGCAGGTGCGCGATCCGTACTTCGACGATCCGCTGTTCCGGCAGTTCTTCGGCCTGCAGGGTTCGCCGCGTTCGCGGGTGGAACAGAGCCTGGGTTCGGGCGTGATCGTGGATGCGGCCAAGGGCTACATCCTCACCAACAACCATGTGGTGGGCGGCGCCGACGACATCACGGTGACGCTGCAGGATGGCCGCGACTTCAAGGGCAAGCTGGTCGGCACCGATCCGGACACCGACGTGGCGGTGGTGCAGATCCAGGGTACGAATCTGCAGGCACTGCCGATGGCCGATTCCGCGCAGCTGCGCGTGGGCGACTTTGTCGTGGCCGTCGGCGATCCATTTGGCCTCGGGCAGACGGTGACCTCGGGCATCGTGTCGGCGCTGGGCCGCTCGGGCCTGGGCGGCACGGGCTATCAGAACTTCATCCAGACCGATGCCTCGATCAACCCCGGCAACTCCGGTGGCGCGCTGGTGAACCTGCGCGGCGAGCTGGTCGGCATCAACACCATGATCTTCTCGCCGTCGGGCGGCAACGTGGGCATTGGCTTTGCCATCCCCACCAATCTCAGCACGGAGGTGATGAAGCAGCTGATTGTCCACGGCAAGGTCAACCGCGGCAACCTGGGCGTGGAAACGCAGGACATCACGCCGCGCATCGCCAAGGTGCTGGGGCTCAAGGACAGCAACGGCGCGGTGGTTACGCGCGTCAACTCCGGCTCGGCGGCGGAGAGTGCGGATATCCAGGTGGGTGATGTGATCACCGCGCTCGATGGCAAGCCGCTGCGCAACGCGCAGGATCTGCGCAACGCCGAAGGCCTGCTGCCGCTGGGCAGCACGGTGACGCTTGCGGTGCAACGCAATGGCGCGGTGCGCAACGTCAGCGCCAAGCTGGTGCCGGAGAAACTCGCCACGGTGGATGGGGCCAAGCTCGATGCACGACTGACCGGCGTGACCTTCAGCGAGCTCCCGCAGAACCTGCGCTCGCAAGGCCTGGGCGGTGTGAGCGTGAGCACCGTGCGTGCAGGCAGCCGCGCGGCGCAAGCGGGCCTGCAGGCGAACGACGTGGTGATCGGCATCGGCAACCTGCGTATTCCCGACCTGCGCACCCTGCAGCAGCTGGCAGGCGTGAATCCGCGGCAGCTGGTATTGGTGGTGTCGGGCGATGATGGCGTGCGCTACGTAGATATCCGTTGATGTCACTCCCCGCCGCGACAAGGCGGCTCATGTCGCAATGGAGCTGCGACAGGCCGCTTTGTCGTGACATGCGGGAACGGGGGATAAACGCGACTGGCGATGCGTGTCCGTCGTCGCGTTTTTCCACGATGCAAGGGCAGGAATTCGCTTGCGGTTTGCGTGCAGGCTGGCTGAAATAGCCGAGTTACACCTTTCTTGCACGCACGCCCAGCTAAGGCGGCCTGCGAACCATCATCATCATTCGAGGTTCCCCACCGCCATGTCATCACGCATTTCCCGCCTGCTCATCGTTGCGATGCTTACCGCATTCGCAACCACCGGCGCCCTCGCGGCCGCCAAGACCACCAAGACCACCAAGAAGCCGACCACCCCGACCGCACCGGCACTCGTGTGGCGCGGCGACTACGCCACCGCCCGTGGCGTGGTGGAAGACGTGAGCAAGGCCTGGGAAAAGAGCGGCAAGGGCCGTATCGAAATCCAGCCGTTCAACACCGCCTCGGGCCTGGACGCCGTGGCACACGGCCTGGCCGACATCGCCGGCAGCGCGCGCAACAGCGCCGGCGGCACCGAGACCGACCTGGTGTTCACGCCGGTCGCGTTTGACGCGCTGGTGATGATCACCCATCCGTCGAACGGCACGGGCAACCTCACCGTCAAGCAGCTGCACGACATCTACTTCGGCAAGATCACCAACTGGAAGGACGTCGGCGGCAAGGACGCGCCGATCAACCTGTATGCCGTGGCCAGCCCGGGTGACGGCGTGGAATACAGCCTGCGTCGCCTGATCTTCGGTCGCGGCAACCAGCCGGTGGCCGCACCGCGTCTGTACGTCAACACGGCCAAGCTGGAAGAAGCCGTGACGCTCGACCCGAATGCACTGGGCGTGACCACCCTGTCGGGGGTGGCCAGCAACAGCAAGGTGAAGATGGTCAGCGTGGACGGCGTGCGTCCTAGCCTGTCGACTGTCACCGATGGCAGCTACGTGCTGTACACCCCGCTGTATCTGGTCACCAACAAGGAAAGCCCGAAGGCCGCGCAGATCACTGCCTTCATGGAATTCCTGCACACCGACGAAGTGCGTTCGCTGGCGCGCGCCCACCAGCTGGTGCCGTACACCGATGCACCGCAGCTGGCCCAGAACGACAAGACCCGCCGCGAGAAGCTGCTCGCCGAGAACGGCATCAAGATGGACGTGGTCGCCGATCCGATCCCGACGGCAACGCCGGTGACCGCGCCGACCGCACCGACGGCCGCTGCCGTAACCTCGCCGACGGCTGAAAAGGGTGGCGCTACCGGCCAGACCTACACCGTCTCCAAGGGCGACACGCTGGGTGTGATCGCCAAGAAGTACTCGGTGTCGGTGGCCGATCTCAAGAAGTGGAACGACCTGTCCAGCGACAACGTGAAGATCGACCAGGTGCTGAAGGTCAGCGGCAACTGATCGCACCGCACGTGCGCATCCGCGCCCTGACGCTCGACCTGGACGACACCTTGTGGCCGGTACTGCCGGCCCTGGAGCGTGCGGACCGCGATCTGGATGCGTACCTGCGCCAGCACTATCCCGACGTCGCGCGCGCATGGCCCATCCCGGCCATGCGTGCGCTGCGTGCCGAGGTCGCCGCCGAGCGCACCGATCTGGCCCACGACTTCACCGCGCAGCGCCACATCACCATGCAACGGGCCTTCACCGCCTGCGGCATCGACGAGGCACCGCTGGAGACGCTGTGGGAGGTTTATTTCTCCGCGCGCAACAGCGTCGAGCTCTATCCCGACAGCCTGCCCGCCCTCCAGCGCCTCGCTGGACGCTGGCCGGTGGTCAGCCTCACCAACGGCAACGCCGACCTCGATCGCATCGGCATCCGCGAACACTTCGCGCATCACATCTGCGCCCGCGACACCGGCATCGCCAAACCCGATGCACGTATTTTTGTGGCTGCCGCCGAGCACCTCGGGCTGCGGCCTGAAGAAATCCTCCACGTTGGCGATGATCCGGAACTGGACGTCGTCGGCGCCCGCGATGCGGGCCTGCGCACCGCGTGGATCAACCGCCACGGCCATCCCTGGCCCGGCCTCCTCGGCACCGCACCTGACCTCGACCTGCGCGATATGAGCGCGCTGGTGGATTGGCTGGAAGCGCAGGGTCAGTAGCGAGGCGTCGCGGCTCTTCCCGTAGCGCACCCTTGTAGGAGCGCACTTGTGCGCGACCAGCCAACGGAGCGGTACACCCCAGCGTGACGGTCGCGCACAAGTGCGCTCCTACAAGGGTGTGGCAGCCCATGCCGCGCGACCGCCTTCTCTGTGGGAGCGCACCCTGTGCGCGACAAGCCTACGGAGCGTCACACTCCAGCGTGGCAGTCGCGCACAGGGTGCGCTCCCACAGAGGTTGGCGCCAGGCGGGGAAGCCAGGCTCCCACCCAAATACCGTCTCGCCCCCGCCCCCAAAAGCGCGCATCATTAACCATCACCAAAAGCCCACCGCGCCCGCACAGCCGCCGCGCAAGGAATTCCATGTCCGTCCTGATCGAACGCAAAGCCGGCGAGCGCCAGAGCATCGCCATCGAGACCACCGACATCCAGCACCTAGCCGCCACCAAACGCCGCCTCAGTGCCGCGCAGCGTCGTTGGGTAGCGGACTCCGCCTTCGAAGCGGCGCCCGGCACGTTCGCGCTGATTGCGGATGAGAGCGGCAAGCTGGTGCGCGTGCTGGTCGGCGTCGATGCCAGCGATGCACTGAGTGCGCTGGGCGCGCTGCCGCGTACGCTGCCGGAGGCGACCTATCACCTCGCCGACGAGGGCGTGCTCAAGGACAAGCTGCAGGCCGCGCTGGGCTGGGCCCTGGGCGCCTACGAATTCACCCGCTACCGCAAGGCGCGCCGCGCGCCGGCCAAGCTCGCCATCGCCGCCGCGGACCTCGCCACGCTGCAACCGCTGGCCGAGGCCACCACCCTGGTGCGCGACCTGGTCAATACGCCGACCGAGGACATGGGCCCCAAACATCTCGCCGATGCGGTCAAGCAACTGGGCAAGACGCACAAGGCCAAGGTGCGCGAGTGGGTGGGCGATGAACTGCTCGATGCCAACTTCCCCACCATCCACGCCGTGGGCCGCGCCAGCCATCGCTCGCCGCGACTGATCGAACTGAACTGGGGCAAGAGCAGCGACCCGAAGATCGCCGTGGTCGGCAAGGGCGTGTGCTTCGATACCGGCGGCCTGGATCTGAAGCCCGCCGACGGCATGCGCTGGATGAAGAAGGACATGGGCGGCGCCGCCCACGCGATCGCACTTGCCGGCCTGATCATGCAGGCCAAGCTGCCGGTGCGCCTGCAGCTGCTGATCCCCGCCGTGGAGAACGCGGTGTCGGGTGCAGCGATGCGTCCGGGCGAAGTGATCACCACGCGCGCTGGCATCACCGTGGAAGTGGACAACACCGACGCCGAAGGCCGCCTGGTGCTGTGCGACGCGCTCACCTATGCGGGCGAGCAGAAGCCGGATCTGATCATCGACTACGCAACCCTCACCGGCGCCGCACGCATCGCGCTTGGCCCCGACGTGCCGGCGCTGTTCGCCAACAACGATGACGCCGCCGACAGCGTGATCGCCGCCGGCCGCGCCGTGAATGATCCGCTGTGGCGCCTGCCGCTGTGGCGTCCGTATCGCAAGATGCTGGAGTCCTACCTGGCCGATATCGCCAACTCCGGCGCATCGCGCCACGCTGGCGCGATCACTGCGGCGCTGTATCTGGAACGCTTCGTTCCCGAGACCACGCCGTGGCTGCATCTGGATACTTATGCGTGGAACGACGGCGACCGGCAGGGTCGGCCGCGTGGTGGTGAGGCGCTAGGTCTGCGTGCGTTCTTTGCGTTTCTGCAGAAGCGCTACAAGGGCTGAGTCGTTACCGATATCGGCAAAAAAAGGCGGCGCATGGCGGCGCCTTTTTTTGTGGGGCCGCCTCTCCCTTGTAGGAGCGCACTTGTGCGCGACCGCGGAGGTTGAGGTCATACCTGTGGTCGGTTGTCGCCGCACTTTTCTGCACAGAGGAATCGACGGAGCTCCGCGGTCGCGCACAAGTGCGCTCCTACAAAGGTAGGGGTGCGCCAGGAGGTTCGGTGGTGCGAAGAGGAGCGGTCACGCCAAGAGGCGGGCGTAGCGCGAAGCGGCTCGTGTGGCGCAGGTCGGTGACAGCATCGCCATCGACTGGCATCCTCCGCCCTATTCACCACAAGGCTTCCCCATGACGCGTCTGCGCCCTCTGACACTCGCTCTCTGCCTCGCGCTTTGCGCGGCCACCCACGCCGAAGACGCGAAGCCATCCGAACAGCCGCCGCTCACCGAACAAACGCTACGCACCGGCGGCGCGATGCCCGCCGAACAGCAGCGCGTAAACTTCGATCACGCCGAGCTGCACTTCACGGTGGATATCGCGCAGCAGAGCATCGATGCCGACGCGCGCCTCAGCTTCAGGGCGCGCGAAGCAACCGACACCCTGCTGCTCGATCTCGATCCGCATCTCGCCATTTCGAAGCTATCCGTCAACGACAAGGCATTGGCCAACGACAAGTGGAGCAATCCCGATGGGCGCCTGCGCTTGGCACTACCCAAGCCGCTCGCCAAGGGCGAGAAGGTCGTCATCGATATCCGCTATGGCGGCAAACCGCACGTAGCCAAGAAGGCGCCGTGGGACGGCGGCTTCGTCTGGAGCCACACCGAGGACGGCCAGCCGTGGGTCGCCACCGCGGTAGAAGGCGAAGGTTGCGATCTGTTCTGGCCGTGCATCGATCATCCGCAGGGCAAACCCGACCTGGTGGATACCTATGTCACCGTGCCCAAAGCGCTGGCGGCGCCGGGCAACGGTGTGTTGGTCGACATCAAGGAGCACGGCGCCACGCACACCTATCACTGGCGCGCGAAACACCCGACCACTTATGCCATCTCGCTCAACATCGGACCGTTCGACGTGCTGAAGGGCGATTACCGCAGCCGCTACGGCAACACCATCCCGATGCAGATGTGGTATCTGCGCGGCCACGAGGCGCAGGCCAAACAGCTGTTCGCCGAGTTCCCGCGCATGCTCGACTTCTTCGAGCGGGAGATCGGGCCCTACCCGTTTGGCGACGAGAAGATGGGCGTGGTGGAAACGCCGCATCTGGGCATGGAGCACCAGACCATCAACGCCTACGGCAACGGCTATCCGCGCAGCGAGTACAGCTTCGACTGGCTGCTGCAGCACGAGTTCTCGCATGAGTGGTTCGGCAACCAGCTCACCAACGCCGACTGGGACGACATGTGGCTGCATGAAGGTTTCGGCACGTATATGCAGCCGCTGTTCGGCCAGTACCTCTATGGCGACATGCCGTATTTCTCGATGCTTCAGAACGAACGCAGCCTGGTGAAGAACGCCTATCCCATCGTCGCGGGCCACAGCCAGTACGAGGAGGACGTGTACAACGCCAAGCAAGGCCCGGGCAACGACATCTACAACAAGGGCTCGCTGATGCTGCACACCTTGCGGCAGATGATCGGCGACGAGGCCTTCTTCGAAAGCATTCGCCGGCTCGTATACGGACGCCCCGATCCCAAGCCTGGCAATTTCGCGCCGCACTACGCCACCACGCACGACTACATCGAGATCGTGAACCAGGTGAGCGGCCGCGATCTCAACTGGTTCTTCGATGTGTATCTGCGCGAAGCCGCGTTGCCGAAGCTGGAGACGCGCCAGGAAGGCAACATGCTCACGCTGCACTGGCAGGTGCCGCACGACAAGCCGTTTCCGATGCCCGTCGATGTGCAAGTGGGCGACAAGCTGCTGACCGTCCCCATGAATGGCGGCAACGCCAGCATTGCCGCACCTACCGGCGCGCTGGTGATCATCGATCCCCGCAGCAAGCTGCTGCGCGAGATGCCGCATTTCGCCGATTACCAGCAGTGGAAGAAGGAACAGGCGGAGAAGAAGGCGAAGTAGCCAGCGCGAACGCTTCGGCCTTCGTCTCTCTTGTAGGAGCGCACAAGGTGCGCTCCTACAAGAGATGGGCTCGCGCAAACGTTGGGCCGGACACCTCCCTTGTAGGAGCGCACTTGTGCGCGACCACCTGACGGAGCGGTACATCGCAGCTCTGCGGTCGCGCACAAGTGCGCTCCTACAAAGAGCTTCCGACATGAGGCGACTGAGACCTCCAAAAGAAAAGGCGGCCCATGGCCGCCTTTTCTTCATCAATCTCAAACCCGTCAGTGCGCCGCGGGCCCCTGCTGCGGCTGCGGCTTCCCCGGCGCTGCGGCAGCCGTGGTGGCGCTCATGTTCGAGTACTTGCCACCATACGGCAGCACTTCCGCCGCCAGCTTCGCATCGCCCTTGATCAGGCCGGCTGCATCGAACAGGATGTGGGCCGTTTCGTCGAGCTGCGGATCGGCTGCCTTCTTGGCGTCCTTCTCCTGCTTCAGCTCGCTCTTGAGGCTACGCTCGTTGGCGTTGAGGCCATCGTCCACCGCCAGGGTGTCGTCATCATCAGCCGCATTGCCGTCGATCGCCTTGTGGCGGGCGCGGAAATCGGCCTGGATGGCGTCCAGATCCTTACGCTCGGTTTCGCGCTGGGCGAAGTTGAGCGAGATGGTGGTCTTGTCGCGCATCTTGCGGTACTGCGCCAGCTCGTCGAGCATCAGCTTCCAGCCCGGCGACTTGGCGGTGCGCGCGTCGTGCCTGGTCTGCAGCTGGTTCAAGTACGCCTTGAGGTCGGCAACCGGCTTGTAGTCGGCCGGCGCGATCTGCGTCCACGGCAGCGCGTTGTCGTAGGTCGATTCGCCGAAGTCCTTCTCGTCGCCGTTCTTGGGGAACTGGATGTCCGGCGTCACGCCCTTCAGCTGGGTGGAGCCGCCATTGATGCGGAAGAATTCCTGGATGGTCATCTTCAGCTCGCCGAACTGCGGCTTCTCGCTGTTGTTGCGGGTGAAGCGGTCCAGGTCCACCAGGTTCTGCACGGTGCCCTTGCCGAAGGTCGGCTGGCCGATGATCAGGCCACGGCCGTAGTCCTGGATCGCCGCGGCAAAAATCTCCGAGGCCGAGGCCGAACCACGATTGACCAGCACGGCCATCGGACCGCTCCAGGACATGCCCGGCTCGTCGTCGCCCTGCACCTGCACTTCGCCGCGCGCATCGCGCACCTGCACCACCGGGCCCTGGTCGATGAACAGACCGGTGAGCTCGTTGGCTTCGGCCAGCGAACCGCCGCCGTTGTTGCGCAGATCCATCACCACGCCTTCCACGCCCTCGGCCTTGAGCTCGCCGAGCAGCTTGGCCACGTCGCGGGTGGCGCTCTTGAAATCCTTGTCGCCTTCGCGGCGCGCGCCGAAATCGGAATAGAAGCTCGGCAGGTCGATCACGCCGATCTTGCGGGTGACGCCGGCGTCCTTGATCTCGATGACCTTCTTCTTGGCGGCCTGCTCTTCGATGCTCACCTTCTGGCGAACCATGCTGACCAGCTCGTGCTTGCCGTCCACGCCCGCATCGGCCGGGAGAATCTCCAGGCGCACGGTGGTGTCCTTCTTGCCGCGGATGCGCTTGACCACGTCATCCACGCGCCAGCCGATCACGTCGACCATCGGGCCGCTGGTGCCTTCGCCGACGGCGACCACGCGGTCGCCCACGTGCACCTTGCCCGACTTGGCGGCCGGGCCGGCCGGCACGATCTCGCGGATCGCGGTGTACTCGTCGCGCGTCTGCAGCACGGCGCCGATGCCTTCCAGCGAGAGCTTCATGGAGATGTCGAAGTTTTCCGCCGCACGGGGGCCGAGGTAATCGGTGTGCGGATCGGTGGACTCGGCATAGGAGTTCATGAAGGACTGGAACGCGTCCTCGCCATCGAGCTGCTTCACGCGGTCGATGTAGCCGGCGTAGCGCTTGTCCAGCGTCTTGCGGATATCGTCATCGGTCTTGCCGGCAAGCTTCAGGCGCAACCAGTCGTTCATGGTGCGCTCGCGCCACAAGGTGTCGAGCTCGCCCTGGTCCTTGGGCCACTCGGCCTTCTTGCGGTCGTAGTTGTAGCTCTCGTTGGTGCTCAGGTCGAAGCCCTGCTTGAGCAGGCCGCGCGCATAGGTCATGCGCTCGATCGCACGCGTGATGTACAGGTTGAACATCGAGAACGGACCGGTCAGGTCCTGGTTCCAGATGGCATCGTCCATCTGCGTTTTCAGCGGCGCGAACTTGGCCAGGTCGGCCTGGGTGAAGAACACCTTCTCGCCGTCGAGGCTGTCGACATACGCCTTGTAGATCTTCTGCGACATCGCATCGTCGAGCGGCTTGGCGTCGTAATGGAAGCGCGTGAGGAAGCGGGCGGAAAGCTGCGCCGCCTGTGCCTGCGTGACGGAGGGCTTGAGCGGCAGCGTGGAGAACTTGCGCGGCGCGTTGTCGCCGGCGAGATCGGCAGCGGACTGCGCATGGACACCGACGCCGGTGACGGCAAGGGCAAGCAACAGGGCAAGCGAGGGGCGCAGTTTCATAGGGTCTCGGGAAGCTCTCAGGCGTGCTCGGTGACACCTGCGGCGTGAGCCTGCAGGTCAGCGTGGTAGGACGAACGCACCAGCGGACCGGACGCGACGTGATGGAAACCCATCGCTTCGCCGGCTTCGCGCAGTTCGTTGAACTCGTCCGGCGTCCAGTAACGGACCACCGGGTGGTGATGCGGCGTGGGCTGCAGATACTGGCCGATGGTGATCATGTCCACATCGTGCGCACGCAGATCACGCATGGTCTCCAGCACCTGCTCCATCGTCTCGCCCAGGCCCAGCATGATGCCGGACTTGGTCGGTACCTCCGGATGCTGCGCCTTGAAGCGCTTGAGCAGGTCCAGCGACCACTGGTAGTCCGCGCCCGGACGCACTTCGCGATACAGGTGCGGCACGGTTTCAAGGTTGTGGTTGAACACGTCCGGTGGGAAGTCCTTGAGCACTTCCAGCGCGCGCTCCATGCGGCCCTTGCCGCGGAAATCGGGCGTGAGGATTTCGATCTTGATGTCCGGCGCCGCATGACGCGTCGCGCGGATGCACGCGGCGAAATGCTCGGCGCCGCCGTCGCGCAGGTCGTCGCGATCCACCGAGGTGATCACCACGTACTTCAGGCGCATGTCGCGGATGGTCTCGGCCAGGCGCGCCGGTTCCAGCGGATCGGGTGCGGCCGGACGGCCATGCGCCACGTCGCAGAACGAGCAACGGCGGGTGCAGACCTCGCCGAGGATCATGAAGGTGGCGGTGCCCTTGCTGAAGCACTCGTGGATGTTCGGGCACGAGGCTTCCTCGCACACTGTCACCAGCGAGTTCTCGCGCAGGCGCGATTTCAGCTGCTGCACGGCGTTGCCCTGCGGCAGGCGCACGCGGATCCAGCTCGGCTTGCGCAGCGTCGGCACGGTCGTGTCGAAGCCGGCGCGGTTGAGCCCGATCTTGTCGTTGCCCAATTGCTTCTCGACACCGGTGGTGCCGACAACGCTGATCGGGATGACTTTGGAAGTGGAGATTTCGCTCATGTAGGCCAGCTCAGACCGCTACGCGAGCGGGTAGTTCAGGGAGTATGGGGGGCGCCGCCTCGGCGACGAATCCGAACTGGTGGCAGAACTCCTCCACCAGGGCGTCCTCGACGTCCGAAAGGCGCGACGGACCGCCCAATTCTAGCACTTGCGTGACCGCCAAGTCCTTGTAACCGCACGGATTGATGCGGTGGTACGGCTCAAGATCCATGTTCACGTTGAAGGCCAGGCCGTGGAAACTGCAGCCCCGCCGCACGCGCAGGCCCAGCGCGGCCACCTTGGCGCCTGCCACGTAGACGCCCGGAGCACCTTCGAGGCGCTCGGCGCCGATGTTCCAGTGGCCCATCGTATCGATGATGGCCTGCTCGATCTTGTTGACCAGCTCGCGCACGGTGACCCCGACGCGACGCAGGTCGATCATCGGATAAGCCACGATCTGGCCCGGGCCGTGATAGGTCACCTGGCCGCCGCGATCCACATGGATGACCGGGATATCGCCCGGTGCCAGCACGTGTTCGGTCTTGCCGGCCTGGCCGAGGGTGAACACCGGATCGTGTTCCAGCAGCCACAGTTCGTCCGGGGTGTCAGGCCCCCGGTTGTTGGTGAATTGGCTCATCGCCTCCCAGGTCGCCTCGTAGGGCTGGCGACCGAGACGACGAACTTTGAGCGGCAGGGACATGGGGAATGGCCTGGGGACGGAGGTCATTATCTGCGGTCGTGAGACCACCCTTGCAAGGGCTGGAAGTCACTGAAAAGCCGGCGGGCGTGGCGGCCCGCCAGGCTTGGGCGTCTCGAACCGGCGTTACAGCGTGTAACGGATATCCGGATCGGCCCGCAGCGAGGCATGCGCCTCGTCGTACTGCTCGCGCGACTCGGCGCGGAAGCTCACCGTCACCGAGATGAAGTTACCCTCGCGAGAGTGGCGGTGCTTGACCGTCTCATGCAGCACGTGCACGCCGATGCCTTCGAGGATCTGCGGCACGCGGGCCTGCAGGTCCGCACTGGCGTTGCCCATGGCGGTGATCTCGAATTCGCCGGGGAACTGGAATCCCTGGCCCTCTTGGGGCTCGATGGAGTCGATATCGCGCATCAGTGCAACCTCCCTCACTTCTTTTCGTCAGGCTTCTTGTCGCTATGGAACCACAGCATGATGCTGTCCCACAGGCGGCCGAAGAAGCCAGCCTGCGGCGCATCGGCCAGCGCCACCAGGGGCACGTTTTGCACCGGCTGGCCATCGAGCGTGACGCGCAGCGTGCCGACCTGCTGGCCCTTGGTGAACGGTGCCACCAGCGTCGCCGGCACGTCCAGCGTGGCCTGCAGCTTGTCGTAGTCGCCGCGCTTGACGGTGACCAGCACGTTGTCGGCCACGCCCAGCGGCAGCTGGTTGGACTGACCCTTCCACAGGCGCGGCGTGGCCAGCGGCTTGCCGCCGTCATACAGCTTGTGCGTCTCATAGAAACGGAAACCGTAGCTGAGCAGCGCCATGGCCGCGTCCGCACGGGTCTTCTCGTTGGTCGAGCCCATCACGATAGCGATCATGCGCGAATCGCCCTGCTTGGCCGAGGCGGCCAGGCAGAAACCCGCGGCAGCCGTGTGGCCGGTCTTGATGCCATCGACGGTCGGGTCACGCCACAGCAGCAGGTTGCGGTTGTGCTGCTTGATGCCGTTCCACTCGAAATCCTTGATCGCCGAGATCGCATAGTCCTCGGGGAAGTCGTGGATCAGCGCGCGCGAAAGAATCGCGATGTCGCGCGCCGTGGAGTAATGGTTGGCGATCGGATAGCCCGACGCGTTCTGGAAGTTCGTGTTGGTCATGCCCAACTGCTTGGCATAACCGTTCATCAGGCCGGAGAACGCCTGTTCCGACCCGGCCGTGTGTTCGGCCAGCGCAATGGCGGCGTCGTTGCCGGACTGGATGATCAGGCCGTACAGCAGGTCCTTGAGCGGCACCTGGCTGTTGAGCTTGAGGAAGCTGGTGGAGCCGTCGGTGCCCGCACCGCCGCCGCGCCACGCGTTCTCGCTGATGGTGACCGGGTCGTTCATGTGGACCTTGCCGTTGGCGACTTCGGCAGACACCACATAGTCGGTCATGATCTTGGTGATCGAGGCCGGCTCCACACGCAGGTCCGGCTCCTTCGAGGCGAGCACCTGGCCAGTGGCGTAATCCATCAGCACCCAGCTCTTGCCATCCACATCCGGCGGCGGAGGCACCGGGGCCTCAGGCATCACCGGGCGCGGCACCGGAACGGGCTTGGGCGGAGTCTGCTGGGCAACGGCCGTGCCGACGACCAGGGCGGCCACGGCAAGCGAGGAGAGGGTACGGCGGATCAGGTTCATCGTTCGATTCGGTCCAATGGCTATCGCGGCGCCGAAGCGCCGCAAGAATTTCAATACATCAGTCTACCGCGACCTGCGGCCGGGGCAGCCCCATGCCTTCGATTCGCGTGGTCACATCGTCGGCCTGGTCGACGCTGGCGAGCGGGCCGACCCGCACGCGGCGGATACTGCGGCCGTTGATTTGCGCATCCACCACCTGTACCGGCGCAAAATTTGCCGATCGCAGCTGCTGCGCGACGCGCTCGGCGTTGACCACGTCGGAGAATGCGCCCACCTGCAGAAAAATACCTGGCCCGGGGCTGGCAGGTTTGGGCGGCGGCGGTGGCGGCGGCAAGGCCTGGGCGGTCAGCGGCTGCGAGGGATCGATCGCGCGCACTTCCACCAGTCCCGTGCCCTTGGGCCATACGCCGATGCGCACGGCAGCCGCATAGGACAGATCGATCACCCGGTTCTCGTGGAACGGGCCGCGATCGTTGATGCGCACGATCACGCTCTTGCCGTTTTCCAGATTCGTCACTCGCGCATAGCTGGGGATCGGCAGCGTCTTGTGCGCGGCGCTGAACTGGTACATGTCGTAGTCCTCGAGACTGGACGTCTTGTACCCGTGGAATTTGTTGCCGTAGAACGAGGCGATGCCGCGCTCCACATAGCCGTTGGGCGAAGCCAACACGTTGTAGCTCTGGCCGAGCACGGTGTACGGCGACTTGTTGCCGTACAGCGCGCGCGGCTCAATTTTCGGCACGGGCTCGGGCAGCTTGGCGATGACCTCCGGCGGCGGGCCCACGGGCACGCTGTCGTTGTCGTCGCGATAACGGCTGCTCTGCGGGCGGCTGGTGTCGTCATTGACGCCGCCGCGCGACGACGAGGACGAGCCGCCGCTGCTACCCGACGAGTAAGGCCCACGCGACGATCCGCTGGGGTGACTCGTGGAGGGACGGGTCTTGCCGCCACTGCAACCGGCCAGCAGCGCCATCAACAGAAGAGGCAGCGCAAGCCGCCAGGTCATTGCGTGGTATCCATCCCGGTGTTCCCCTGGCCGTTGGCCCCTTGGGCAATCGCCTGCGCCAGCTGGTGCACCGCCAGCGCGTAGAGCGGACTGCGGTTGTAGGTGGTGATCACGTAGAAATTCTGGAAGGTGTACCAGTACTCCATGCCATCCGCACCCTGCAGCGACTGCAGGCTGGTGGGCTGCCCGGGATTGAGCGACTGCACGGGCGCGTAGCCCCACGCTTCGAGCTGCTCGAGCGGCCATTGCGGTTTGGAGTCCTTGACGGAAATGGGCTTGGCGGCGCTGTCGGCACGGGCAGGCGCGGCCACCAGGCCACCGGTCTGCCAACCATGCTTGGCGAAGTAATTGGCGACGCTGGCGAAGATATCGGGCAGCGAGTTCTTCAGGTCGATACGGCCATCGCCATCGGCGTCCACGCCAAAATCGCGAATGCTTTCGGGCATGAACTGCCCCCAGCCCTGCGCGCCCGCGTACGAGCCGGTAAGCGTATCGACGGGACCGGCCAGGTGGTTCTCCGGCAATTCAAGCAGCACCTTCAGCTGCTGGCGGAAATACGTGGCACGCGGCGGGTAATACAGGCCCAGCGTCACCAGCGCATCGAGCACCTTGTACTTGCCGGTGATGCGGCCGTACGAGGTTTCCACGCCGACGATCGCCACGATGTACTCGGGCGGCACGCCATACTGCTTGCCGATACTGTCCAGCAGGGCGCGATGCTCGCGATAGAACGCGATGCCGTCATTGATGCGCTGGGGCGTGAGGAAGATCGGCCGGTAATCTTTCCACGGCTTGGCTTCGGCCGGACGGCTGATCGCATCGAGGATGCTCTGCTGCTTCTTCGCGCCATCCAGCAAGGCATTGAGCGAGGCGCTGCTCTTGCCCGTATCGCGGGCCACTTCGCTGACCAGCTGTTCCTGACCGGGATGGGTTTGCGCGAAGACCGGCGTGCATGCCGCGGCGAAAAACAGGCCCAGCGTGGCGATAAGACGACGAGTCGGGAGCGACGCGGGAATCGAGGGCATGTATGACTTCGCTGTCGTAAACGGCTACGGACGAAGCCTAGCATGCGATGCGGAGAAAACAGGCGTTTTCGCGACAACCGGTCGCGCACAGGGTGCGCTCCCACAAAGGGGACCCATACTGTGGGAGCGCACCCTGTGCGCGACTGGTTGTGCCTCTACCGATGAATCTTCCGATTCGCATAAATCGACATCAGCACGCCAAAGCCCGTCAGCAGCGACACCGCCGACGTACCGCCGTAACTGATCAGCGGCATCGGCACGCCCACCACCGGCAACATGCCGGCCACCATGCCGCCGTTGACGAAGACATACACGAAGAAGCTCATGCCGATGGCGCCGGCCAGCAGGCGCGAATAGGTATCGCGCGCTTCCATCGCAATCCACAGGCAGCGGCCGATGATGAAGGCATAGAGCAGCATCACGCCGATCACGCCAACCAGGCCAAACTCCTCGGAGAACACGGCGAAGATGAAGTCGGTGGTGTGCTCGGGCAGAAAATCCAGGCGCGACTGCGTACCGTGCTGCCAGCCCTTGCCGACCACGCCGCCGGAACCCACTGCAATCTGCGACTGGATGATGTGCCAGCCGTTGCCCAGCGGATCGGACTCGGGATCAAGCAGCGTACGCACACGGTTGCGCTGGTATTCGTGCAGGAAATGCCAGGCCACCGGAATCATGCCGCCGACCACGGCCAGCAGGCTGCCGATCTTCCACCAGCGCATGCCCGAGAGGAACAGCGCGAACGCGCCGGCGGCCGACACCAGCAAGGCGGTGCCGAGATCGGGCTGTTCCGCAATCAATCCGGCCGGGATCGCGATCAGGATGCCGACCACCACGATGTCCTTCCAGCTCGGCGGCAGCTGCCGCGGATGCAGGTACCAGGCCACCATCATCGGCATGGTGAGCTTGAGCAATTCGGACGGCTGGAACGACATGATGCCCAGGTTGAGCCAGCGCTTGGATCCGCTGCGGACCTCGCCGATGCCGGCGACCACCAGCAGCAGGAACACGCTGCCGGCGAACAGCCACGGCGTCCACGTGCGCAAGGTCTGCGGCGGAATGCGCGAGATCAGCATCACCAGCACACCGCCCATGGCAAAGCGCGCCGCCTGCCCGCCGATCATCGCCATATTGCCGCCACTGGCGCTGTACAGCGTGACGAGTCCCACGCCGGCCAGCGTGATCAGGCCCAGGGCGAGCGGGATGTCCATGCGCGGCCGCTTCATCACGCGGCGCACGAGGTTCACCAGGCTTACCTGCAATTCGTCGATCACGGGTTGCCTCCGTCGTCGGGCGTCGCCGAGCTGCTGCTTTCGGCGGGCATGGCGGACAGGTCGGCAGGCGTGGCTACCGGCGTGTCTTCAGGTAGTTCCGCTGCGCTCGACGGCGGGGCCGGGCCACCTTCTGGCGTATTCGACGGCGGCACAGGGCCACCTGTGGAGGCAAGCCATGCCTCCATCACCTTGCGCACGATGGGGCCAGCATCGGAAGCGCCCCAGGCGCCCGATTCCAGCATGGCCACCACAGCGATGCGCGGTGCTTCTGCCGGCGTATAGCCGATGAACCAAGCACGGTGACGTGTCGCCAGATACGCCAAATTCTTGTTGGTGTCGTAGTCATTGCTGCGACGAGAAAAGCGTTCCGCCGTGCCGCTCTTGCCCGCCACCAAATAAGGAAAGCCAGTGAACTGTCCCTTGGCCGTACCGCCGGCTTCGTTGACCACCGCCAACATGCCCTGATTCACGACGTCCCAGTCGTGCGGTTTGTGGATGAGCGACGGACCGGAAGGCGGATTCGGCAAAGGCACAGGACGCTCCTTCACGGCAGAGGTCGCCATGACCAGGCGCGGCGCGTATGGCGTGCCATGACCGGCGAATGTTGCCGTGGCGTGCGCAAGCTGCAGCGCGGTGACGGTCCAGTAACCCTGGCCAATGCCGGCAATGATGGTTTCGCCTTGGAACCATGGAAACTTGCTGCGCGTCGCCTTCCACTCGCGCGACGGCAGAATGCCTTCGGATTCACCCAGCAGATCGATGCCCGTCTTCTTGCCGAAGCCAAGACTGCCCATCCAGCCGGCCAGGCGATCAATGCCCATGTCCAGAGCGAGGCGATAGAAATAGGTGTTGGTCGACTTCTGAATGGCGCGCACCATATTCACGGTGCCATCGCCGCCACGTGTGTCATCGCGATAACAACGCTGCTGCCCCGGTATACAGAACTCACCCGTCGACAACACCGTGTCCTCGGGACGACGAACACCGAGCTCTAGACCACCCAACGCCAGGAACGGCTTCACCGTCGAACCCGGCGGGTACGCACTCTTGAGCGCACGATTGAGCAGCGGCTTGTCTTCGGCATTCATGTAGCCGGTGTAGTCGGCCTTGCTGATGCCGTTGACGAAGAGGTTCGGGTCATAGCTCGGCACGCTGATCATCGCCAGCACCTGGCCATTGCGCGGATCGATCGCCACCGACGAACCCGGTCGACCCTGGAAGGCGTCATTGGCGGCCTTCTGCACACGCATATCGATGCTGAGGTAAAGATTCTTGCCCGGCGTGGGTGCGTGGGTTTCCAGCACACGCTGCACGCGGCCGTCGGCGTTCACTTCGACCAACTCGTAACCGGGCTCGCCGTGCAACATGTCCTCGTAGGAACGCTCCAGGCCGCTGCGGCCCACGTGGCTCGTACCTTTGTAGCGATCCGGATCAAGCCGGTTCATGTCATCGGCGTCGATGCGGCTCACATAGCCCACCACATGCGCGAACAACGGACCGTACGGATAGCGACGGGTCAGATAAGGCACCACGTCCAGGCCTGGAAAACGCCAGCGATTGATGGCGAAACGGGCAATGTCGTCTTCGGTGAGATGCAGTTTCAGCGGCACGCTGTCAAAGCGACGATTCTGCTTGAGCTGCTTCTTGAAGGCGTCGATGTCGCCGTCGTCCAGCGGTATGACCTCGCGCACGGCGGCCAGCATGGCCGGCAAGTCCTTCACCTGCTCCGGCACTACTTCCAGGCGGAACGCCGGCACGTTGTCGGCCAGCAGCACGCCGGAGCGATCAAAGATCAGGCCACGCGCCGGCGGAATCGCGCGCGGCTTCACGCGATTGTTTTCCGAGCGCAGGGCAAATTCATCGTGACGCTGCACCTGCAGGTACTGATAGCGCGCCACCAGCGTGCCAAGCCCGATAAGAATCAGCGCAAAGCCGACCATCGCGCGCACGCGGAACAGCGCGGCTTCGCCACGCGTGTCCTTGATGGAGCGTCGCCGTATGGCCATGGCGTTACTGGATGCGCAAGCGCATGCGCAGGTCGTCCATGAGCAGGAACAGGAACGGCCACAGCGCTGCGCCCACAAACGGCGAAATCCACCACGTCGCCGGCGGCAACGCGTCACCTGCAAATGTGCGCACGATCAGCAGCAAGATGCGGTCGTTCAGCAATAAGGCCAGCACGGCCAGGGTCTGCTGCCACATCGGGAAGAAACGCAGGCGCGAACGGAAGCGCAGCGCGATGAACACCAGCGCGCACAAGCGCATGGCCTGCTCACCCAGCAGTACGCCATCGAGCAGGTCCGCGCACAGGCCGATGATGAAGGCCATGCCCAGCGTCACGCGGTCGCCCGACTCCAGCGCCCAGTACAGCAGGAACAAGGCCGGCCAATACGGCTTGAACGGCTGCAGCGGCGCCGGCAGCGGAATCAGCATGGAGAGCACGGCGAACACCAAGGTGCCGACGAACCACAACAGACTGACGCGTGGTTTGCTCATGGCTGCACCGGCGGGTTCGTCGTTGAAGGCGGCGTCTGCGCCGGCGTGGTGCTGGCGCGCGGCGGCGGCGCCGCGCTGGCAGCGGGTGCCGGTGCGGGAGCCAGGTCAGCCGGCGGGCCGACTTCTGCCGCGGGTGCCGGCGGTCCGGCGGGCTCGGCAAGATCGTGCAGGATCAACACGTTGTCGCTGCGATCCAGATCCGCCGCAGGACGCGCACGGCCTTCCAGGAACAGGCCCGATGCCGCCGGTTCCACGCTGCGGATTTCGCCCACCGGGAAGCCTGGCGGGAAACGGCCGCCCAGGCCGGACGAGAGCAGCTTGTCGCCCGGGTGCACGTCCGACGCCATCGAAATATTCGGCAGGCTCAACAGGTCGCCATCACGCGTGCCGTAAGCCACGGTGCGCAGGCCGGTGCGCTCGATCACCACGGGAATGGCGTGGTCGGGATCGGTCACCAGCATCACCAGCGAGGTGCGCGGCATCACTTCGACCACCTGCCCCATCACGCCGTGGGCGTCGATCACTACCTGGCCCGCCTTCACCCCGTCATGCGAGCCCACGTTGACCAGCATGCGGTGGCGATAGGCGCCCAGGTCCACGTTGATCACGCGGGCCAGCTGCACGTTGAGATCAAGACTGTGCTGGGTATCGAGCAATTGCTTGAGGCGCTCGTTCTGCTCGGCCACGGCCGCCATGCGGTTGAGCTTGGCGTTGGCCAGCAGCAGGTCTTCGCGCAGGCGCTGGTTCTGCTCGGTCAGCATCTTGCGGTCGGAAAAGGCCACGCTGAGCGTATGCATGCCGGACGCCGGCAGGCTGGCCAGCCGGTACACCGGCTCGACCAGCACCGAAGTGGCATAGCGCAGGCGCCAGATCCAGCCGTTGCGATGGTCGAGCACCATCAGCACCATGGCCAGCGCTAAATAGAGAATGAGCCTGAGGGTACCGGCGACGGTACCGGCAAACAGGGGCGAGGATTCCTCGCGCGCAAGCGCCATGGCCTAACCCGCCCCTGTCGTGTGGGTTACTCGGGAGCGAAGAAGTCGCTGCCGTGCTGATCGATCAGCTCCAGCGCCTTGCCACCGCCACGGGCCACGCAGGTCAGCGGCTCATCGGCCACCTGCACGTGCAGGCCGGTTTCCTCGGAGATCAGGCGATCCAGATCGCGCAGCAGTGCGCCACCACCGGTGAGCACGATGCCGCGCTCGGCTACGTCAGAACACAGTTCCGGCGGGGTCTGCTCGAGGGCCGACTTCACCGCCGCCACGATGCCCGACAGCGGCTCGTGCAGCGCTTCCAGCACCTCGTTGGAGTTGATCGTGAACATGCGCGGCACGCCCTCGGCCAGGTTACGGCCCGAGATCTCGATTTCCTTCACATGCGTCTGCGGGAACGCGCAGCCGATTTCCAGCTTGATGCGCTCGGCCGTAGACTCACCGATCAGCGTGCCGTGGTTGCGGCGCACGTAGTTGATGATGGCCTCGTCGAAACGGTCGCCGCCCACGCGCACGGACTGCGAGTAGACGATGCCGTTGAGCGAGATCACCGCCACTTCGGAGGTGCCGCCACCGATGTCCAGCACCATCGAGCCGCGCGCCTCATGCACCGGAATGCCGGYGCCGATCGCAGCCGCCATGGGCTCTTCGATCAGGAACACGTCGCGGGCACCGGCGCCTTCGGCCGATTCCTTGATGGCGCGACGCTCCACCTGGGTGGAGCCGCAGGGCACGCAGACCAGCACGCGCGGGCTCGGACGGAGCATGCGCGACTTGTGAACCTGCTTGATGAAATGCTGCAGCATGGCCTCGGTCATCGAGAAGTTGGCGATCACGCCATCCTTCATCGGACGCACCGTGGCGATGTTGCCCGGAGTTCGACCCAGCATCTTCTTGGCGTCGCTGCCGACGGCGGCGACCGCGCGCGGACCACCCGGGCCACGGTCCTGACGGATCGCGACCACCGATGGTTCGTTCAGGACGATGCCCTGTCCCCTTACGTAAATAAGGGTGTTGGCCGTGCCTAGGTCGATCGAAATATCGTTGGAAAAAAAGCCGCGAAACTTCTTGAACATGGGTCCGCCGTGGTCCGGCTGTGGCTAAAAAGTAAGCGGGCCAGTCTAGTCAGCATGCATCAGGACCGCAAGGACATTCTCGTTAAGAAAGCCTTTGTTTACGCTGTGATATGCGACTTTTACGTAGCTTTTGTCTGACTTTGCGGAGGCGGTCTCGAAGGAAATCGCTCACAAGAGCATCGCCGTTGAGTCAAGTTCCCGGTATGATCGGGAACTTTGGGCCAGGCAGGCGCAAGCGCCGCCCGGACTGCCACTTCATCTGCCAGGGATCATCCTCGCATCATGTCAGCCGTCATTTGTGGATCGCTTGCCTACGACACCATCATGGTGTTCCAGGATCAGTTCAAGAATCACATCCTGCCCGACCAGGTTCACATCCTGAACGTGTCGTTCCTGGTGCCGCGCATGCGCCGCGAATTCGGCGGTTGCGCGGGCAATATCGCTTATAACCTGAAGCTGCTGGGCGCCGACCCGCTGCCGGTGGCCACGGTGGGCCAGGATTTTGGTCCGTACCAGGTCCATATGGAAAAGTGCGGCATCCGCATGGATTACGTGCGTGTGTTCGATGACCAGTTCACGCCGCAGTGCTTCATCACCACCGACCTGGACAACAACCAGATCACTGCCTTCCATCCGGGCGCCATGCTGAGCGCGCACACCAACCACGTGCGCGACATCCCGGATATCAGCTTCGCCATCGTGGCCCCGGACAGCCGCGACGCCATGCTGCAGCACGTGGACGAATTCTCCGCGCGCGGCGTGCCGTTCATCTTCGACCCGGGCCAGGCCATGCCCTTGTTCGATGGCGCCGAGTTCCGCGCGATGATCGAGAAAGCCACTTACGTGATCGTCAACGATTACGAGTCGCAGCTGCTGCAGCAGCGCACGGGCTGGAGCGCCCAGGAGATTGCCTCGCGCGTGAAGGCCTATATCGTCACGCTCGGCCCGCGCGGCTCGCAGATCTACACCGATGGCACCATCCACGAGATTCCGCCGGCCCGGGAACGCCAGGTGATCGACCCGACGGGCTGTGGCGACGCTTATCGCGCCGGCCTGATCTTCGGCATCATGAAGGGCAAGGACTGGCCGACGGTGGGCCGCATGGCTTCGCTGATGGGTGCGCTGAAGGTGGAGCATCCGGGCACGCAGAACCAGCATTTCGACTACGCGTCGTTCTCCAAGGAATTCGAAGAGCAGTTCGGTTACGCGATCGGCTGATCACTCGTCGTTCCGGTACGAACCAACAGCGAGGCCTCCACCATGGAGGCCTCGTCTGTTTTCAGCCCACGCGAAATCCCATGGTGGCGTTCACGGCCGCCTGCCAGCCGCGATAGAGGCCATCCCGCTCAGGTTCGCGCATCAGCGGTTCGAAGCGGCGATCGACCTGCCACAGGCTGGCGATCTCCTCGCAGCTCTGCCAGAAGCCGATGGCCAATCCCGCCAGATAGGCCGCGCCAAGCGCCGTGGTTTCCTGCACGCGCGGGCGCAGCACCGGAACGCCGAGCATGTCGCTCTGGAACTGCGCCATGAAATCGTTCGCGATGGCGCCGCCATCGGCGCGCAGTTCCTTCAACAAGATGCCCGCATCCGCTTCCATCGCCGTGAGCACGTCGCGCGACTGGTAGGCCATCGATTCCAGCGCGGCGCGCACAAAATGCTCCTTGCTGGTGCCGCGGCTCAAACCAAATACCGCTCCGCGCACGTCGCTGCGCCAATACGGCGCGCCGAGGCCGACGAAGGCCGGCACCATGTAGACGCCATCGCTCGATGCCACACGCTCCGCATAGGCCTGCGAGTCCGACGCCTTGCCCAGCATGCGCAGGCCGTCGCGCAGCCACTGGATCACCGAGCCGGCCACGAAAATGCTGCCCTCCAGCGCATAGTCCACCCGATCGCCCAGCTGCCAGGCGATGGTGGTGAGCAGGCCATGCGTCGACGATACGGCCTGCTCGCCGGTATTCATCAGCATGAAGCAGCCGGTGCCATAGGTATTCTTGGCCATGCCGGGACTGAAGCAGGCTTGCCCGAAGAGCGCCGCCTGCTGGTCCCCCGCGACGCCCGCGATCGGCACACTCGCACCGAAGAACTGGGCCGGCGCCGTATGGGCGTAGACCTCACTGCTTGATCGCACCTCGGGCAGCATTGCGCGCGGGATATTGAGCATGGCGAGCAGATCGTCGTCCCAACGGCGACGATGAATGTCGTAAAGCAATGTGCGGGCCGCGTTGCTCACGTCGGTGACATGCGTGGTGCCGCCGCTGAGATTCCAGATCAGCCAGCTGTCGATGGTGCCAAACAGCAGCTCGCCCTTCTCCGCGCGCTGCTGCGCACCCTCCACGTGATCGAGTATCCAGCGCAGCTTAGTCGCCGAGAAATAGGCATCGATCAACAGACCCGTCCGCTCGCGTACGAGCGCCTCATGTCCGGCCTGTTTCAGCTGCTCGCAGATATCCAGGCTCTGGCGCGATTGCCAGACGATCGCGTTATGGATGGGCTGGCCGGTCGCCCGGTCCCATACCACGGTGGTTTCGCGCTGATTGGTGATGCCGATCGCCGCCACCTCGCCGAGATCCACCTGCGTATTGGCAAGCAACTCGGTCACGGTGACCAGCACGCTGGTGAGGATGTCGCGCGGGTTGTGCTCGACCCAGCCCGGCTGCGGAAAGATCTGGGCGAATTCGCGCTGCGCGACGCCGACGACCGAGCCCGAATGATCGAACAGGATCGCCCGCGAGCTCGTCGTTCCCTGATCGAGGGCAAGGATGTAACGCTTCTCCACGTCTGCCGGCCCCTGCTGCGCTTGGCTGAGGGGCCAAGCCTAGCAGTTCGATCCCTGAGGCCGTCAGTGCGCGCCTGCTTTCTCGCCTGGCTGCATGATGCGATCGATGAAAGCCAAGGCCAGCGCAGACACTACAAACGCCAGGTGCAGCAGCACCTGCCATTTGATGGTCTCGGCGTTGAGCGAATCGGCCTTGATGAAGGTCGCAAGCAGGTGAATCGACGAAATGCCGATAATGGCCATCGCCAACTTCACTTTAAGCACGGTCGCATTCACGTGCGAAAGCCATTCCGGCTGATCGGGATGACCTTCCAGCTTCAGCCGAGACACGAAGGTCTCGTAGCCACCCACGATCACCATCACCAGCAGGTTGGAAATCATCACTACGTCGATCAGACCGAGCACAGTGAGCATGATGGTCGTCTCGGCACTCTCCGCACCGGCGCCTTCGGCAACGTGACCGAGCAGCGTAGTGTCGATGAGATGCCACAGCTCGCGAATGAACTGCACGACATAGATCGCCTGGGCGGCAATCAATCCCAGGTAGAGCGGCAACTGCAGCCAGCGGGAAGAAAAGATCAGATAGGAAAGCGGACCAAGGCGGCTCTGCTGGGGAGTCGTCATACGCGTCACATGATGGGTAGGGATCCCCGATCATCGCAAATTCGTGCGACGGACGGCATCCCACTTCGCGTACTCATTCAGGCCCAGGCAAGAACTTGGCGCCATGGCTGCGTGAGCCGTGCGTCGACTGCTCCTGATGGACATTTGGACGTCTATTCGAAGAGCTGCAGCACCGCGCCGGAGCTCCACTCCCGAGCAATTCGTTCGCC
Source organism: Dyella sp. 2YAF14 (assembly GCF_052114725.1). NCBI lineage: Bacteria > Pseudomonadati > Pseudomonadota > Gammaproteobacteria > Lysobacterales > Rhodanobacteraceae > Dyella > Dyella sp. 2YAF14. The sequence continues at coordinate 67,155 of NZ_JBFRFH010000018.1, forward strand.
AGGGCGCAGTCACGCCACGCAGAAAAACAGCTGTTTTTTTGGGGATTTTCAGCGCGGAATATTCTCAAAACGCACAAAGACAAACGCCTTCCCGGATGGGAAGGCGTTTGAGGGATAAAGCCCCTGGCGGTGACCTACTCTTGCATGAGAATTCACACTACCATCGGCGCAGCTGCGTTTCACTTCCGAGTTCGGGATGGGATCGGGTGGGGCCACAGC
>NZ_JBFRFH010000019.1:0-113388 GCF_052114725.1 Dyella sp. 2YAF14
CTACTACCTGGCCCTGCGCAACATCAGCAAGAAATGGACGCTGCCGATCCGCGACTGGAAGGCTGCATTGAACCGCTTTACGATTCAGTTCGAGGAACGACTTCCTCAGCGGTAACCCAAACCCCGGTTACACAAAATTCTGCACACGCCCACAGCGGCCGACTGGTCGTCTGAATACACTGCAGCCATGGCCATGGACGCTTCGACATCCGTAAGCTCTGACCCGGTCAACTCTTCTTTAATGTAGCGCCAGGTCTCCTGGACACTGTCATGTCCCATGAACCATGACAGTGCAGGAAGCGAGTTCTCACCGCTATAGGCATGAAAAAACGTCATGGCAAAGTACCTCCGCAGTTGATGTGGCCGTACGACGAAGCGATTGCCCTGTTCATCCATCAGGTCAAGGTACTCGCTCAACTCCCTCAAGTAGACATAGATGGATTCGTTAGCGATGGGACTAAGGCCTCGGTTAGAAATGCGGAAGAAAATTCGGCGGGCTAGCAACGGATCGTCGCTGGGCATGGCCGCATTCCATAGCAGCTTGAATCGGTTCAGGCTCGATAGGGCTTGTGCGAGAGCCTTCGGTATGGGTTTCCTCATCCTTGCCCGGGTCTTAGCGACGGTTACGTCGAGGTAGGGCCTGTCCCCGCTATCGATGACCGACGTCGGGTCAAGTTCCAAAACCTCGGTTCGCCTGCAGCATGCGAAGAGCGCGGTTACCGCGAAGCAGACGGCGGTGTGGATGCGCGTAGCAGCGTGTGAGTCAGGTAGGGTTTTCCAGAGCCGGGGTATTGCTACTTCGGTAATCCCGGGCGCACAGACTTCTTCAGCCTTCTGGATGCTCTTGATTGGGGCATGTCTGCCACCGCCCTGTGAGGTGACGACTCGGCTCACATGCTCAAGATGGGCCTCGGCATGGGGCGCAACATCGAGTAGCCACCGCATACAGCCCTCAACCAGTTGGCGGCCTACGCGCATGGGCATGGTGCGCGTTCGTCCTGTGGACACGTTTATGTATGCGCTTATGTTGGCTGAGATCGTGGCGGTGTCGGCAAGATCCCATGTCTTGAAGTTAGGTATGCGGGAGGCCGCTTTGCTGATCTGAATCAAAGCTCTAAGGGTCTGGCCTGTTACAGGTCCCTGAGAAGATTGATCGCTTTCGCCCATCCCCTGGGCGTCCATTCCATATCGACTCAAGTGACGACCGAAGACACGGCTGACATACGCTCTTCGCTGATCTGTGCCTATTGCCTGCGCAACGTAGCGTGTGTCGATTCTTCCACTGGCTCGAAAGGCATTGGCCGCGAGGAGATAGGCGGTTACTGTCGGCCCGGGAGACGATGTCCCACATCGCTTTTCAAGAAAAGTGCTCCACCGTTCAATGTAGGCAGCCGTTCCGCAGAATCCAGATTCCTCAAAAGCCGCGGCAAACTCTTCAACATCGTCCACGGTGACCGCGGCAAGACCGAGCTGCTGAAGATCTGCCGGCCGTCGTACCGCAAGATACTCGATGAGCAATATGAGAACTCGATGGGTGGTCTCAATGCTCCTTCGGTTCTTCCATGCGTGCTCGACAATAAGTAGATGTTTGGCATGCTGGTGGGCGAGTGTGAACTGTCTTTCGATTAGTAGACCGTCTGGCAGTCTAATATCCCAGCGCAGACGAACCCCACCCTTGACCTGCCCGGTGACTTCGCGAAGGTCGTCGTCCAAAGCGACGACCCATACGGCCTCTTCGAGCTCGCTGCGCAACCAATCGGGCTTCCATGCCGTGCTTATGTCGCGTGTTGTGTCATTGAAGAACGTAAGGATGTTCTTAGGAAGAGCGGTCATCACGAAATGTCCGGCAGGCGTAGATTCTGGAGCGTCGGTTTGACCGCCAAAGCCTTGATCACGAGCCGACCAACGGGCTGTAAGGAGAATGGAAGGGGCTTCAACATGCAGTCGACTACGTCCACCCAAAACTGCGGTTTCAGGCCGGTAGTTGCATCGGCGCGATTGAGAAACTGAGGTGAAGCGAAGCTCAGCTTGTCGCGATAGACCATGGCGACTGCGAGAGCTTGTGGATCGTCCATGAGGACAATACGATGCGTGTGGCTATTGGAGTTTCCGGTGTTCCCTTTGTGCCGGAGCGACTGATCCGCGAGCGGGCACTCGATCGAAGAGTATGAGCTTAGAAATGCGTGAAGTTCGTCTATGGTGGAGAAGTCGCACGCCCGCGCGGAGATAGAAGGATCGTCAGTCGACGAAGCGATGAGGTAATTTTGATGGCGCCGAATTTGGCGCTCGTAGATGGCCCTTCTCAATGGCTCTGGGATGTAGTGGCCGATAGTTGTTGCGACGGATTTATGGCCAAACGCGAGCGCCGTTTGAACAAGGTCGCCATCGCTGTTGAGGTATATCAATATGCCAGCGTTGACTCGGAGAATCTTGAAAGAGAAATTATCTGCCCACCTCACAAGTATGGGGTTACGGCCAAGAAAGCCTTCGACTGGACGTTTGATACCGCGGTTACGATCCGAAGGGCAGCTGAGTGGTCCGCGCAAGCCGCGCAAAAAGGCCTTCTCGTTTATTATTCGAATCGAATAGTCATGTTGGCACATGCCGAGCCAGAGGCGGTTTGCCTCTTTGTGTCTTCCCTGGCGACGCAGCGCAGCGCGAAGCGGTTCAGTCCACTCAAGCACGCGCGCGATAACTCGTTCAGCCACAGAGCTAAGTAATACACATTTACTTTCTCCCGCCCGAGGTTTGTCCGTGCTCAGGCGGATGACGTTGTCATCCTCACCTGCCGACGAGAGAAGAATGCGGCGGCCTTTGCTGTCATCAAGCGTCGCCCTGTAGAGCGAAGTCGGATTGAGTTTTGGATGCTCCAGGATAATGATTGTCAGACAGACCGCGGCGACACCAGCAGTCATGACGCCCAAATACGGGAGGAGCTCGTTTTTCCCAAAAGCGGATATGTATTGCCAGTGAGGGCCGCTGTTTGGAAGGGGACTCCAATTTGCTCCCCATTTGCGGTGTAACTCAGGAAGTCCTGCCATTTCATGGTGAACTACTGACAAAAGGTTCCCCAATAGGTTGGGGTGTCCGCCGTTGTGCTTGAGAAAGTGCTTGCGATTGACTTGATCCTTGTAGCGCATTCGGGAGCCTGGAACCAACAAATAGCTCTCTCTGATCTGATCGAAATCCGTGGATTCGATTAGTGCCCTACCCTTGTCACGTAACTGCTCGAACTCTGTGAACTCCGCGAGTGCGCATGCCTTGATGGTACTGATAGCCTCTTCGAGGCGAACACGATATTCGTCTATGTACCCAATCTCCGATTCAATGATGGAGATTGGTTCGAGAAGGTCGTCGTTATAGGAGTTCTTCTCGGGCCTAAAGGTCTTTGGCGTTGTTTGGGAGGTCTCAGGTTCGTCAACTCTTGCGGTGAGTACGTCCTTAGCAAGGGGAGCTGCTATTGCTGGAGAAGAAGTGTCTATTGCTGGCAACGCATTGATGGCAACGAGCTTCGGCAGAAACCGGAGGAACGATAACCAAGAGTTGGTGGTTGTAGTTAGCGCGCGCCCCTTGGTTGTCTCGGTGAGATAGAAGCCTTCGCGAAGTCCCGAAAGTGCAGCAAGTGCCGTTTCGCCGTCGACAATGGCGCCGGGGCTAGCTAATCCATCGGATTTGGCCTTCGCTGCCCAGCAGCGCAGCACCTTTCGAAGTGCGTAGGTTTCGGACGCGGCGCTATAACCGCGCGAGTGTTTAGCGAGCGCCGTGATTACCCGCTCGCTATGGGGGCCGAGCCAAGTCTTCAAGAACCCCAGGCCTACCGTCGTGGTGCCGCTGCTGCGCTCGGCATTGGCGACTGTGAGGGACAGTTCCTGGCTCTCGCGAGCGTCTATTTCCCCGGCGTTCCTTTTTTCTCGAGGCACATCCATCTCCCGGGCGTTTGGGGCGATTTTTCTGTACTTCTACGCGACTTTTCTATATGCCGGGTAGCTACTTTTCTCACAAAACCCGCCGATGAATCCCTGTCCCTGCGGTTATGCAGGCGATCCTCGCCAGCGTTGCCAGTGCACGCCCGACCAGGTGCAGCGCTATCGCGGCCGCATTTCCGGGCCGTTGATGGACCGCATCGACTTGGGCATCGAGGTGCCGCGCGTGCCTCTGGGTGAACTGGGGACGCCGCCAGGTCCGCAAGACGAAGACTCGGCGACGGTGAGGGCGCGCGTGATCAAGGCGCGCCACCACGGCTTGATGCGGGCAGGACGCGCCAACGCCGAGATCAGCTCGCGTGAACTGGAGCGCGACTGCGCCCTGGGACCGGCCGAACGTCGCTGGTACGACAGCGCGCTGGAGCGGCTGGGGCTGTCGGCCCGCGCCTATCACCGTACCCTGCGGGTGGCCCGCACGATTGCCGACCTGGACGGCGGCGCAGCCTTGCTCGACCGCAACCACCTCGCGGAAGCCTTGATGTATCGCCGTTTCTAAGGACGGCCAGCATGCCTTATGGCCCTTGCGGGTAATTTTTGAACTGACGGGTATTGACTTGGTCGGACGCAGGCGTATTATCTGTACTCGCTGGTTCTGCATTGAGCCATGCCTGCCACCCCGGTATCGGTACTCCCTCCCCCTCCCCCGTCCGATACCGGGGCTTGGCCCTCCCTCTCCCCCCTTGTAGATGCTTCCCCGTCGACCGACGGCTTGCCGTCGTGGACGTCGGCGCGCGGCGCGTGCTCCGATAGCCGCACTGCGACCGCACGAAGGACCGCGCATGACGCTCGATCTCGGACTCCTGCTGGTAGGCATTCTGGGCATCGGCTTTCTTGCCCAATGGCTTGCGTGGCGCGTCAGGCTGCCGGCGATCCTGTTCCTGCTGCTGGCGGGCATCGTGATGGGGCCCGTGGTCGGCGTGCTGGCGCCGGACCGCCTGCTGGGACCGCTTCTATTCCCGATCGTATCGCTGGCCGTGTCGGTGATCCTGTTCGAAGGCAGCCTGACGCTGCGCTTCAGTGAGTTGCGCGAGATCGGTCGCGCGGTGCGTGGCCTGGTGACCTACGGTGCGGTGATCGCCGTCCTCATGCTCGCCGTGGCGGCGCATTACTTTGCCGGCCTCAGTTGGGAAGTTGCCTTGCTGTTCGGCGCGTTGACCTGCGTCACCGGCCCCACCGTGATTGCGCCGATGCTGCGTACGGTGCGGCCCAATGCACGCATTGCCAACACGTTGCGCTGGGAAGGCATCGTGATCGATCCGCTCGGCGCGCTGTTTGCCGTGCTGGTCTACGAGGCCATCGTCTCGCGCCAGCAAGGCCACACGGTGGGCGTGTTTCTGGCGGTGATCGCCAGTGGCGTCGTGATCGGTCTGCTGGCGGCGTGGATACTCGCGTTCCTGCTGCGCAGGCAGATGATTCCGGAATATCTGCAGAACTACGGCACGCTGGTCGCCGTGCTGCTGGCCTTCTCGTTGTCGAACGCGATCACGCATGAGTCGGGCCTGCTGACGGTCACCATCATGGGCATCGCGCTGGGCAATATGCGCGGCGTGCATATCGACGACATCCTCGATTTCAAGGAAAACCTCACCACCCTGCTGGTCTCCACGCTCTTCATCCTGCTCGCGGCGCGCCTGAGTTGGCCGTTGCCCGACGGCATGCTGGGGGCCGGCATCGCCATCTTCATCGTCGCGCAGCTGATCGTGCGGCCGGTGACCGCGACGATCGCCAGCATCGGCAGCGGCTTGAACTGGCGCGAGCGCGCCTTGATCGCATGGATCGCACCGCGCGGCATCGTAGCAGCGGCGGTGTCCGCGCTGTTTGCGCTCAAGCTCGAAGCGCTGGGCATGGCTGGCGCGAAGGAGCTGGTGCCGCTGGTCTTCATCTTGATCATAGGCACCGTGGTGCTGCAGAGCGCGACGGCGCGTCCGCTGGCGCGCTGGTTGAAGGTGGCCGAGCCCGATCCCACCGGCGTGCTGATCTATGGCGCGGATCAGGCGGCGCGCGTGGTGGCGCGTGCCCTGGCCGATGCGGGCTTCCACGTGATCGTGGCGGACGAACAATGGGAAGGCATCAAGCTGGCGCGCATGGATGGCCTGCCGACCTTCTACGGTTATCCCGCGTCGTCACATGCGGAGCGCCATCTCGATCTCACCGGTGTCAGACGCTTGCTGGCCATGTCGACCAATCGCGAACGCAACGCGCTGGCGTGCGTGTACTACCGGCAGGAGTTCGGCCGCGGCAAGGTGTATCGCCTGAGCAACGACGATGGTGTTGATACCGCCAGTCGTGTGCAGCTGGGCGGCGATCTCGCGGCGCCGACGCTGTTCGATGCCGACATGACGCACGAACGTTTCCTGGAGCGTCTCGCCGAAGGCTGGCGCATCAAGTCTACGCGTCTCACGGCGACCTTCGACTGGCCGAATTTCATCGAGCAATACGGTTCGCCGACGGTGTTGTTGTTCGGCGTCGAGGAGCATGGCGCCCTGCGCGTCGCATCGGTGAAGCGAGAACTGGAGCCGCGCCCCGGATGGATGGTGATTGCGCTGGTGCCCCCGCAGAGCCCGAGCTGATCGAAGCGATGTGCGACACCTTCCCTGCGTGCATGCGTGGGGGCGCTGGACAGGGCCGCGCTCCCCACGCACGCGCCGACGTCCCTGTCGGCTTACGCGAGGCAGGCAGCGTCAGGCGGCGCTGGCCTGGCGCGAGGCGTGGAACTGGGCCTCTTCCGTGGACCCCTTGAGCGCCGTGGTGGACGACTGTCCCTGTTGGATCGCCTGGGTCACCGCATCGAAGTAACCCGTGCCGACTTCACGCTGGTGCTTGACCGCAGTGAAGCCACGGTCGGCGGCGGCAAATTCCCTCTCCTGCAATTCCACGAACGCGCTCATCTGACGACGGGCATAACCATAGGCCAGATCGAACATGCCGTAGTTAAGGCTATGGAAACCGGCGAGCGTGATGAACTGGAACTTGTAGCCCATCGCGCCCAGTTCCTTCTGGAAGGTGGCGATGGTGGCGTCGTCGAGATTCTTCTTCCAGTTGAAGCTGGGCGAGCAGTTGTAGGCGAGCAGTTTGCCCGGATACTTCGCGTGGATCGCCTCGGCGAACTTGCGCGCTTCCTCCAGATTGGGCTTGCTGGTTTCGCACCACACCAGATCCGCATACGGCGCATAGGCGAGGCCGCGACTGATGGCTTGATCGAGGCCCGGGCGCACACGGAAGAAGCCTTCCACCGTGCGTTCGCCGGTGATGAACGGCTTGTCGTTGTCGTCGATGTCCGAGGTGAGCAAGTCGGCGGCATCGGCATCGGTGCGCGCCACGATCAGCGTGGGCACGCCAAGGACGTCGGCAGCGAGGCGTGCGGCGTTGAGCTTGTCGACCGCTTCGCGCGTCGGCACCAGCACTTTGCCGCCCATATGGCCGCACTTCTTTACTGAGGCCAGTTGATCCTCGAAGTGCACGCCGGCGGCGCCCGCTTCGATCATCGCCTTCATCAGTTCGAATGCATTGAGCACGCCGCCGAAACCGGCTTCCGCATCGGCGACGATCGGCACCATCCAGTCGATGTCGCTCTGCCCTTCCGCGTGATGCAGCTGATCCGCGCGCAGCAGCGTGTTGTTGATGCGCTTGACCACCGAGGGCACCGAGTTGGCGGGATACAGCGACTGGTCGGGATACATTTCGCCGGCGAGGTTCGCATCCGCTGCCACCTGCCAGCCGCTCAGGTAGATCGCCTGCAGGCCGGCCTTCACCTGCTGCATGGCCTGGTTGCCGGTGAGTGCACCAAGTGCGTTGACGAAATCTTCCTTGTGCAGCGACTTCCACAAACGCTCCGCGCCGCGACGGGCGAGCGAGTGCTCAACCGCCACCGTGCCGCGCAGCCGTGCCACGGCATCGGCGTCGTAGTTGCGCTGGATGCCGTTCCAGCGGGCGTTGTTCTTCCATTCGAGGGCAAGCTGATCGGCGGTAGGCAGGGTGGTTTTCATGAGAGAGACTCCGTTGCATGTGCATGAATGCGGATGTGTGGGAGCGCACCCTGTGCGCGACTGCGGCCTTGCGGCATGACGCTCCGTTGGCTTGTCGCGCACAGGGTGCGCTCCCACCGTTGCTCTGCTGCCGATCAGCCGATCTGGGCGTACGCGGCCAGGGTGAGGAAGTCGCCGAGTTCTTCAGCGTGCGTAAGTTGCCTGAGCAACGCCGCCGCCTCTTCCGCGCGATGTGCGACGGGGCTGTTGCTCTCCACCAGCCGGTGCGTGTGCTTCACCAGCGCGTGATCGAAGAAGGCGAAATCGATCGGCGCGTGGTCGGTGAATTCCAGCGGACCGCGATGCAGCCATTGCCAGATCTGCGAGCGCGCAATCTCTGCGGTCGCCGCGTCTTCCATCAGGTGATGGATCGGCACGCAGCCCTGCCCGTCCAGCCACGAGGCGGTGTAGCGCAGCGCCACTTCCACGTTGTTGTCGAAGCCGGCGCGCGTGATGGTGCCGCTGCATGGTGCGATCAGCTGGTCGCGGCACACCTTCACGTCGTTGCGCGTCACATTGAGCTGGTTGGGCGAAGGCATGTACTTGTCGAACACCTCCTGCGCGACCGGCACCAGTGCGGGATGCGCCACCCAGGTACCGTCATGGCCTGCTTGCACTTCGCGTAGCTTGTCGGCGCGCACCTTGGCGAGTGCGGCTTCGTTGGCCTCGTCATCGCCCTTGATCGGAATTTGTGCAGCCATGCCGCCCATGGCAAACGCGCCACGGCGATGGCAAGTCTGGATCAGCAGTTCCGAATAGGACTTCAGGAACGGCACCGTCATCAGCACCTGGCTGCGGTCGGGCAGCAGGCGGTCGCGATGGCCGCGGAAGGTCTTCAGGTACGAAAAAATATAGTCCCAGCGACCGCAGTTGAGACCGACGACGCGCCCGCGCAGCGCATGCAGGATCTCGTGCATCTGGAACACGGCCGGCAGCGTTTCGATCAGCACCGTCGCCTTCATGCAATCGGGCGGCAGCTCGAGCGCGGCCTCGGCGGCGGCCATCACGTCGTCCCACAACGCCGCTTCTTCCATCGCCTGCAACTTGGGCAGATAGAAATACGGGCCCCGATCGCGCGCCTGCAGCGTGCGCGCGTTGTGGAAGGCGTACAGACCAAAATCCACCAGCGCGCCGGACATCGGTTCACCGTCGACGGTAATGTGACGCTCTGGCAGATGCCAGCCGCGCGGACGCACCACCAGCACCGCAGGGTTGCCGTTGACGCGGTAGTGCTTGCCCTCGGGCGACGTGAATTCGATCGCGCCATTCACCGCGTCACGCAGATTGATCTGGCCGTCGATCTGGTTGGCCAAGGTGGGCGCCGAGGAATCCTCGAAGTCCGCCATGAACACCTTCGCGCCGGAATTGAGCGCATTGATGATCATCTTGCGTTCGACCGGTCCGGTGATTTCTACCCGGCGGTCGCGCAGCGCCAGCGGAATCGGCGCCACCGTCCAGTTGCCCTCGCGGATGGCGACGGTGTCGGCACGGAAGTCAGGCAGCTCACCGGCGTCATAGCGGGCCTGACGGCCCTCGCGGGCGGCCAGCAGGCTCAGGCGGCGATCGTCGAACTGCCGGTGCAGTTCCGCCAGAAAGGCCAGGGCCTCGGGGGTGAGGATGGCGGCGTGTTCCGGGCGGATGCCGCCCAGCACCTGCGCCGCGGAAAGGGCGAGTCGTTCCTTGGGGACGGCCATGGGAATCTCCGTGATGACGTTGGGATGACACTAGGTCGCGGAGACTGGCTTTGACAAAGCAAATGTTTCAATCTTTGGTATTGTCTTTCTTAATGTCTATCGCAACACCATGAATTTAAAAGGCCGCTGATGGACAAGAAGCCGCTGAACAAGGCAAAAAAGCGCACTGTGGCGCCCCATCGGCGACGTACGGATACGTATGGAGAGGGCGGTGAAGGGAGCCGGTTCTACTACAAGGGCAACCGCCAGAAGCAGCTGAGGGCGTTCGTCTACACGGTGAAGCTGGGCACGCTGACTCGGGCGGCCGAAGCGCTGTTTCTGTCTCAGCCGACGGTGAGCCTCCAGCTTCAGGCCTTGGAGCGCGAGCTAGGTGTCCGCCTGCTGGAGCGCCGGCGCCGACGCATCAACCTCACCGATTCGGGCGAGGCGCTGTACGAGCTCGCGCGCCCGCTGGTGGAAGGCTGGGAAAACCTCGACCGCGACTTCCAGGCCAAGGTGAAGGGCTTGCAGGGCGGACGGCTCACCATCGCCGCCGGTAGTTCCACCATCCAGTACCTGCTGCCGGATCTGGTGCGCCGCTACCGCGAAAGCTACCCCGAAGTGCAGCTGCAACTGGCCAACGTGACCGGCAAGGACGGCTTGGCGCTACTGCGCGCCGACGAAGCGGACTTCGCCGTGGGCTCCATGCTCGACGTGCCCAACGACATCGCGTGGGCGCCGGTGCATCACTACGACCCGATGCTGATCATGCCGCCCGATCATCCGCTGGCGGCCAAGACCACGGTGACGGTGCAGGATCTCTCGCCGTACGGCCTGATCCTTCCGCCGCAGCGATTGTCGACGTACCGCCTGGTGGACCTGGTTTTCCAGCAGCGGCAGGTGCCTTACCGCGTGGCTATCGAAGTGGGCGGCTGGGACGTGATCAAGGAATACGTCGCCATGGGCCTGGGCATTTCCATCGTCACCGGCATCTGCATCACCGAAGCGGACCGCTCGCGTTTGGCCGTCCGTAACATGAAGCAGTATTTCCCGCAGCGCAGCTACGGCGTGGTGATGCGCAAAGGCAAGTTCCTCAGCGCGGAGGCGAGGGCGTTTATCGATCTGGTGAAGCCGGGCTTGTTGACGCATCGCGATTACGATGAGTCGGGCCATTCGGAGCGTTAGGGACGCATGGCTTTCTGTGGGAGCGCACCCTGTGCGCGACGGCCTCAGGTTCCATCACCGCCAGTCGCGCACAGGGTGCGCTCCCACAATGAGGCCTACGTGCGCTCAATCGTTCGCGTTGCGGTGCTTGCCCCGATACGGCGTAAACAACGCACGGATCTTCGCCATATCCGCATCCGGATCATCCGTAGCGTGCACCACCGGTCCAAACCGGAAAGTCTTGCTCGGATAATCCAGGAACAGCGTCTGGATCGGCACGTTCGCATCATGTGCAATGCGCAGAAAACCCGACTTCCACTGCTTGACCTTCTTGCGCGTGCCTTCGGGCGTGATGCCCAGCCACATGCGGTCCTTTTCCCGGAACCGCTGCACCATCTGATCCACCACGTTGAGCGCGGCGCTGCGGTTGATCGCGATCATGCCGATCGGGCGCAGGATGATACCCAGCGGACCGTCCAGCACCTCGCGCTTGATCATGATGTTGATGTCCACGCCCAGGCCGATCTTCATCAGCAGGCCGTAGTAGCCATCCCAATAGGACGAATGCGGCGCACCGATGATGATCAGCTTGGGCTCGTTGGGCAGCTCGCCGAGCAGCTTCCAGCCGGACAGGCGCAGCAGGCAGCGTGCGAGCCACGGCCAGAACTTGCTGTTGAGCTTGGGCGCCTCGGGCGGGGCAGGGGGCAGCATCGGGGTGCTCATTCACGACTCCAGTCACGCGACCGCGTTTGCTTGATCTTGCCGCGTTGCTGTTTGCCGGCGAGCCGGCGCTCTTTCGAGCCGCGGGTGGGTTTGGTGGCGATGCGCGCCTTGGGTACGACCAGGGCGGCACGGATGATCTCGACCAGGCGATCGCGCGCATCTTCGCGATTGCGGCCCTGGTCGCGGAAACGGCGTGCCTGGATCACCAGCACGCCTTCGTCGGTCAGGCGGCGATCGCGGCGCGCGAGCAGGCGTGCGCGCAGTGGTTCGGGCAGGGACGGCGAATGGGCCACGTCGAAGCGCAGTTCGACCGCGCTTTCCGTGCGATTGACGTGTTGGCCGCCGGGACCGTCTGCGCGTAGGAATCGCTCAGTCAGCTCGGTCTCGGGCAGGACGATGGATCGGCTGATGGTGAGCATGGCGCAAAGTTTAGCGGGCGAGCGTGACATGCCGCCACGACGCGGCGCATCACAAATCCGGCAAAGACCAGCCGAAGCGTTCGAGCAGGCCTTGATAGGCGGCATCCAGCGGCGCTTCCAGACGCATCGGCTCGCCGCTCAGCGGGTGCGCGAAACTCAGCCGCCACGCGTGCAGAAGCATGCGGTGGCAGCTGAAGTACTGCTTGTACAGGCGGTTGTGATCGCTGCGCCCGTGCTGGCAATCGCCAATGATGGGATGGTGCAGGTGCGCCATATGCTTGCGGATCTGGCGAAAACGGCCGGTCTGCGGTTCGGCCAGCACCATGGCGTAGCGCTGCTGGGGATAGCGTCCCAGTTCAATGGGTACTTCCACCGTGGCCAGCCGTCGATAGCTGGTGCGCGCCTCGCGCCTCGCGCCGCGGTCCGCTGTCGCGGGAGCCGGGCAGGGGATAATCGACCAGCGCCTCCTCAGGCTCCGGCCAGCCGCGCACCACGGCGAGGTATTGCTTGTGCACGTTGCGGCCCATGAACTGCTCGCCGAGCGAGGCGGCAATCTCGCTCGAGCGCGCCACCAGCAACACGCCGCTGGTCGCGCGGTCGAGGCGATGGGCGAGGTAGGTCGTGCCACCGACCTGTTCGCGCAGCAGGTCGATCAGAAACTCTTCTGCGTTGCCGACCATTTTCGAACGATGCACGGCGAGGCCCGCGGGCTTGTTCACCGCGATGATGGCGTCGTCCTGGTAGAGGATATCGAGCATGTCGGAACAATCAGCGACGAGGCCAGCCCGCTACGAAGGCAAGCAAGCCGGCAGCGGAGCAAGCGGATGCGAGCCACACGCCGTGCTCGCTCGCCTGAGTCCACAGCACCGCACTGCCAATCAGCAAGCTCGCGCCTAGCAACCCAAACGAGAGCGCGCGTCGCGTGCGTTGCCCCTCATCGCGCTGTTGCGCCAGTTCAGCCGGATCACTGACCGTCTGCCGCTCGCCGGTAGCCACCTGGCGCAACGCATCGCGCACCAGTTCCGGGAACTGAGGCGCGGCATGGAACCACTCGGGCAGGCGCTTGCGCACCTCGCGCAGGGTTTGGCGCGGACTGTAGCGCTCGCGCAGGATGCGCTTGAGCACCGGGTGCGCCACCGCCCAGATATCGATCTCCGGGTCGAGCATGCGGCCGACGCCTTCGATATTGAGCAAGGTCTTTTGCAACAGGATCAGCTGCGGCTGCAGCGTCAACTCGTAGCGGCGCGCCGTCTGGAACAGCTTGACCACCAGCTCGGCCAGTGAGATCTGCGACAGAGGACGGGTGAAGTAGGGCTCGCAGACGGTGCGCACTGCCGCGGTCAGTTCGTCGATGCGCACGGTGGACGGCATCCAGCCGGCATCCACGTGCAGCTGCGCGATGCGTGCGTAGTCGCGTTCGAACAAGGCGATGAAATTCTGCGCGAGCCAATACTGGTCGCGTTCCGGCAGCGATCCCATGATGCCGAAATCCAGTGCGATGAAGCGCGCATCGCCCGGGCGCGCCGTGTCGACCCAGATATTCCCGGGATGCGCATCGGCGTGGAAGAAGTTGTCGCGAAACACCTGTTCGTAGAACAGTCGCACACCCTTTACGGCGAGCGCCTTGCGGTCGATGCCGGCCGCATCAATCGCGGCGATGTCGTCGCAGCTCACGCCGTAGACGCGTTCGAGCGTCAGCACGCGGGCGCTGGTGAGGTCCCAGAACACCGCCGGCACGTAGAGGTCTTCGCCGCTCTTGAAGTTGCGGCGAAGCAGGCTGGCGCTGGCGCCTTCGCGCTGCAGATCCAGCTCGTTTTCCAGCATCTTCTCGACTTCGGCGACCACGTCGAGCGGGCGGATCTTGTCGGCATTGGGATGCCAGCGCTGCGCCAGCTCGCCGAGCGAACGCAGCAGCTTGATGTCGCGCGCGATCTGCTGGTCGATGCCCGGACGCAGCACCTTGACCACCACCGCGCTGCCATCGGCCAGTGTCGCCGCATGCACCTGCGCGATCGAGGCAGAGGCCAGCGGCGTTTCATCGAAGCTGGTGTACAGCGCGGTGATCGGCGCCTTCAGTTCCTGCTCGATGATGGCGCGCGCTTCGGCGCCGGGGAACGGCGGCACCTGATCCTGCAGTTGCGCGAGTTCGTCGGCAATGTCCGCCGGCACCAGGTCGCGGCGCGTGGAAAGGACCTGGCCGGCCTTGACGAAAATCGGGCCGAGCTCGGTGAGCGCCAGTCGCAGGCGGGCGCCGCGTGGGAGATTCGTGATGTCCGTGCGCGGCCGCGCCACGAACGGGCGCACCAGCTTGAGCGGACGGAACAAGTGCGCGGCATCGACCAGTTCATCCAGGCGATAAGCGAGCAAAACGGAAGCGACGCGCATCACGCGCGGTACCACCTTCAGCGGTGTCCTCACGCGGTGGGTCCCTTCTTCAGACGCTGCTCCAGGCGCGTCAGGCGCGCTTCCAGGCGTTCGCTGCGTTCGCGCAGTTCGTCGACGCCGTCGAGGAAACCTTCCACTTCACCGGGCGCGGCTGCCACGCGGGCTTCGTCGCGCAGCCAGTCGGCGGTATCCGTGGTGAGATGGCTTGCCGTCTCCTTCGCATGCGCCAGCCCGCTGCGCACGGCCTTGGCCAGCGGCACGCCGAGCACATCGCCGAAAGTGCGTGCGAACGCCTCTTCGAAATCCGGCGCGAACTTGCTCGCGAGTTTTTCCAGACGACGCGCAAGATCGGCATCGCCCGCGATCTCCACCTTGCCGGGCGCCACGCCTTCATCATCGCGCTTCACCAGCATCGCCAGCAGGCTGCCGGGCGTTGCCGCGACCCGCAGGTGGTTGTCGTCCTGCGCAGGACCGACCTTCAGCCGCTCGCCTTCCACCGTCACCGACAACGCCAGCTCCGGTCCGCGCAGATGCAACTGCACGCTGCGCCCATCGAGCGCCGATAGCCGCCCGGCGGTTTCCGGATCGAGCGACAAGGTGTGGTTCAACGCCGTTTCCAGCGCGCGGCCGGCGAGGGCGCGCATGGGGCGGGGCAGGAGGGACATGAGGGATGGGGCAGTCATGGCGGCGATTGTAGCGGGTCGGGTGGTGGGGCTGAGGTTGAAGAGCAGGGACTATGTTTGAAGCGTTCCCGCGAGCACCCGCCCCTCACCCCAGCCCTCTCCCCGGAGGGGAGAGGGAGAAGTGCGGTGCACCGCTCCGTAGGTTTGTCGCGCACAGGGTGCGCTCCCACAGACAAGCGCCAGGCGCGGTAGCGAGTTCGCAATCCGCAGCGTCAAAGCCGATGCGTAGCGAGGCCCCGCTTTAAGTCCTCAGCGATTCGGGCGCGTTGCGCAGCGCTTGGAAGTACCCGCTGTGTACCCTCGGAGGTTGTCCCCTGACGGTGTGCCTCGAGCGTTCGGGCTTATCCCAACACGATGCTGCGGGCGTTATCAGGCCATTCTCTTTGGGTTACTTTTCTCTTGGGCCAGCAAGAGAAAAGTGACTCGGTCGGCGGCAGCCGATCGAAACGCCCGCCGCGTAGGCGGCACGCTGGCGGAGAGGCGACAACTAGACACCGAGGCTCTGGATCCCGGCCTGCGCCGGGATGACGAGCAAAAAAAGAGACCAGCGAAAGGCGTCCAGCGCGCTACGGCGCCGCCCCCACAAACCCCATCTGCCGCCACGCCTCATACACCGCAATCGCCACAGTATTCGACAGATTCAGGCTTCGACTGTTCGCCCGCATCGGCAAGCGCAACCGCTGCTCTTCCGGAAGCGCATCAAGCACCTCCCCAGGCAACCCAGCCGTCTCACACCCAAACAACAACGCATCCCCTTCAACGAAACGCGCATCCACATGCGCGACCCGCCCGCGCGTGGAAAACGCAAACACACGTGGCTGCCCGATGCTCTCTAGGCAGCTGGCGAGATCGTCATGCACAGCCAGCTGCGCGTATTCGTGATAGTCCAGGCCTGCACGGCGCAGGCGGGCATCGTCCAGCTCGAAGCCCAGGGGGCGGATCAGGTGCAGCGAGGCGCCGGTGTTGGCGCACAGCCTGATCGCGTTGCCCGTATTGGGGGGTATTTCCGGTCGGTAGAGGATGACATGCAGCATCCGGCCATTATCAGGTCTGTCCGTGGACCCGTAAAACAGTGAGCGTCCTTGCTCAGCCGTTGGAGAGCCGCGGGCACACCACGCCGTCGGGCGGCAGCGCGCAAGCGGTCGGGGCAATCAGTTGGCCGGCGCTGCCGGCGGCGGCGAGGCGAATGGCTTCGGGGGAAGCGTTCACCATGGCACCCAGCACGAGTCCGCAAACCAGCAGGCAGGCAACGAAAAGGCCGCGCAGCATCAAGGCTTCGAATTTCATGATCATGTCTCCGATGAAAGGTGGGGTAGTCCTGCACGGTACATATGGCAAGCCCCGTGCCAAGCCTTTCTGTCGGGTCAAGTGGCTGTTACTATGAGGAATTTTGTTGGTCGGTGAGTAGGCGTGAGCTGTCCGCGGACAGCGACCGGGCGTGGCCGGACAACTGCGGACACCTGTCCGGAGGTCCTGCACGCCGCCCCGTCATGATCTTGCGTCGAACGAAGCTCGACGGCGGTTGTCCACCATGCCATTGGTCATTTGCCAAGGTTCCGGGCCGTGGCTAGCCTCGGAATGTTCATTCGTCAAAAAAAACAGGAGTGTCGTGATGGCAAGAAAGCCCCTCGCCCTACTCGTTGCAGGAGTGCTCAGCATGTCCGCCGGCCTGCCCGCGATCGCGCTGCCTCAGGCGGCCGCTGCCGAATCCACGCAAGCAGTTCCGGATATCGCCTTTACCCGCTTCACGCTGCCCAACGGGCTCACCGTGGTGGTGCATGAGGACCACAAGGCACCGGTGGTCGCGGTAAGCATCTGGTACCACGTGGGTTCGGGTGATGAGCCCAAGGGCAAGACCGGCTTCGCGCACCTGTTCGAGCACCTGATGTTCTCCGGCTCGGAGAATCACAAGGGCACGTATTTCCAGCCGTTCGAGCTGGCCGGCGCCACCGACATGAATGGCACCACCTGGTTTGACCGCACCAACTACTTCGAAACCGTGCCGACCACCGCGCTCGACATGGCGCTCTGGATGGAGTCGGACCGCATGGGCCACCTGCTCGGCGCGATCGGCCAGAAGGAACTCGACACCCAGCGCGGCGTGGTGCAGAACGAGAAGCGCCAGGGCGAAAACCGTCCCTACGGTCGCGTGGACCAGAACATCCTGTCCAACACCTATCCGGGCAACCATCCCTACCAGCACGACACCATCGGCTCGATGGCCGATCTCAACGCCGCCTCGCTGGGCGATGTGAAGCAGTGGTTCCACGATTACTACGGCGCTGCCAACACCACCCTGGTGCTGGCTGGCGACATCACCGTGGCGGAAGCCAAGGCCAAGGCCGAGAAGTATTTCGGCGACATCCCCGCCGGCCCGCCGGTGCCGCGCCAGCAGGCGTGGATCACGCCGCTCACCAAATCCACCCGCGGCATCCAGCATGACCACGTGGCGCAGCCGCGCATCTATCGCACCTGGGTGGTGCCGCAGCTGGGCACGGACGATGCGATCCAGCTCGACCTCGCCTCCACCGTGCTCGGCGGCGGCAAGACTTCGCGCCTGTATCAGCGGCTGGTCTACCAGGACAAGCTGGTCGATGACGTGTCCGCCAGCATTTCGCCGTTTGCGCTGGCCAGCCAGTTCCAGATCCAGGCCGACATCAAGGACGGCGTGGACCAGGCCAAGGTCGAGGCTGTCATCGCCGAAGAGGTGAAGAAGTTCCTCGCCGAAGGCCCCACGGCCGACGAACTGGAACGCGCCAAGATCGGCAACCGCGCCGGCTTCGTGCGCGGCCTGGAAAAGGTCGGCGGCTTCGGCGGCAAGGCTGTGATTCTGGCGGAAGGTCAGGTGTATCGCGGTGATCCGGGTGCCTACAAGAAGGACCTGGAACGCGCCAATGCCGCCACTCCGGGCAGCGTCAAGGCTGCTGCCGACAAGTGGCTCAGCAAGGGCGATTACCTGCTGACCGTGCTGCCCGCCGGCAACGACTTCAATCCCGACAGCGAAGACGCCAAGGTGGTCGCGCTGGGCCCGCAGCCTGATCGCCCAGCCGCCAAGATGCCGGCCAAGCACGAATACACCGTGGCCAAGAGCGACATCGACCGCAGCAAGGGCGTGCCGCAGGTGTCGCAGTTCCCGGACCTGAAATTCCCGGCGCTGGAACGCGGCAAGCTCAAGAACGGCATCGAAGTGATCCTGGCCGAGCGCCATACCATTCCGGTGACGCATGTGCAGCTGATGTTCGACGCGGGCTACGCGGCCGACCAGGGCCACAAGCTCGGCACCGCCAGCTTCACCACCACGCTGATGAACGAGAGCACCAAGGATCTCGACTCGGTGGAAGTGGCCAAGCGCAAGCAGCGCCTGGGTGCGATCACCCGCATCGGTTGCGGGCTGGACTCGTGCTCGGCCTCGCTCAATGCCTTGAACGACCAGCTGCAGCCGTCGCTGGCCTTGTTCGCCGACATCGTGCGCAACCCGGCGTTCAAATCCGAGGACATCGAACGCATCCGCGGCCAGTGGCTGGCCGGCATCGCGCAGGAAAAGACCCAGCCCACCGCGCTGGCCCTGCGTACCCTGCCGCCGCTGCTCTACGGCGCCAATCACGCCTATGGCATCCCGTTCACCGGCTCGGGTACGGAAGCTGCCATCAAGTCGATGCAGGCATCGGACCTGTCCACTTTCCAGAACGACTGGTTGCGTCCGGACAACGTCAAGATCCTGGTCGCCGGCGACACCACGCTGCAGCAGATCATCCCGCAGCTCGATGCCGCCTTTGGCGACTGGAAGGCGCCGTCCAGCGCCGTGCCGAAGAAGAACATCGCCACGGTGGCCGCCCAGCCCAAGCCGCGCGTGTTCCTGATCGACAAGCCCGATGCACCGCAGTCGCTGATCCTGGCCGGCCTGCTGGCGCCGTCCAGCAAGGCGCCGAACGAGCTGTCCATCGACGTGGCCAATGGCGCGTTCGGCGGCAGCTTCACCTCGCGTCTCAACATGAACCTGCGCGAGGACAAGCGCTGGGCCTATGGCGCCTTCAGCTTCATGCGCGATGCGATCGGTCAGCGTCCGTTCCTGATGTACGCCCCGGTGCAGACCGACAAGACCGCTGAATCCGCGCACGAAGTGGCCAAGGAAGCCAACGAGGTGATCGCTGCGCGTCCGCTCACCGAGCAGGAAGTGAACAAGATCAAGGACTCCAACGTGCGCGGCCTGCCGGGCAGTTTCGAGACCGGCTCGGAGGTGCTCAGCGCGTTGAGCGAGATCGTCCAGTACAACCGTCCGGACGATTACGTGCAGACGCTCAAGGCCCGCACCGAAGCGGTGACCCAGCCCGATGCCGAAAGCGCGATCAAGGAAATCGTCCAGCCCAAGGCGCTGACCTGGGTGATCGTGGGTGATCTGAAGAAGATCGAGCAGCCGGTGCGTGCGCTGAATCTTGGCGACGTGCAGGTGATCGACGGCGACGGCAAGCCAGTGGCGTCCAAGCCGTCGAAGTAAGCGTGAGATTGAGGGATGCGCTGACCTGATCGGCGTGGGCGGCATGACATTCAGAAGGCCGCCAAGTTGTGAGGCGCGGTGAAGCGCAGGCTGGTTGCCTGTGCAAGCCGTGCATCGCGGCTTGGGGGCCTTCTGGATGTCACCGGAGGCCGGCTCTGCCTGCCCGCAGCTGTGTGCCGCGCCGATTCGACAGGCACCCAGCCTGCCTTCATCGTCGCAACACACATCTGCGGGCAGGCAGAGCCGGTGACGCCCACGCCGATCAGGTCAGCGCATCCCCTATGGGGAGCTGTTCACGTCCCCGGGTTAGGATGGAGGCCGGGCGGGAAACCGCCTGGCCTTTTCATTTCCATCATGTTGCGGAGCTGCTCATGCGTAAGACCCTGCTGTTGCTCGTTCCCATCGCGCTGCTTGGCGCGTGCACCTATGGCATCACGCTCGACGACGCCGGGAAGAACGTCCGTACGGCGTGGAGCGGCGATGTGTCTTCCTGCCGTGACCTGGGCAAGGTCACCGTGTCCGTGATGGATCACGTCGGCCCCATCGATCGCAACGACATCAAAGTGCGCGACGAGCTGGAAGTGATGGCGCGCAACGAGGCGGCCAAGATGCACGCCGATACCATCAAACCGATGGGCGAACCCACCGACGGCTCGCAGCCGTGGGGCGCCTACCAGTGCGGCAATGCCCAGCTGGCGCCGTCGGCCCGTCCGGCCAACCCGACGAATCCGAATCCGAATCCGGCGCCGAACGGCACCGCGCCGGGTGGGTTCGAGACTTACCCTGCCAAGGGCAACTGAGCCGCGTCGAGCGCGCGCTCAGTTCGCAACAGCGCCTCGGCCATCGCCGAGGCGACGGGCGAACCACTCGCCAGCTTTACCTCGAAGGCGCCCTCGTGGCGCCTTTTTCACGCGCGCCGTCCGACGCTCTTGCATGCCATTCGGGGCGGGCATAAAATTCAGTTATATATATTACATATATGTACTAATTAATCGGGGCGCCATGAGCAGCTTTCTTCCGACCGAACAGCGTCTGACGGTGACCCGTCAGCGCTATCCCGCCTTTCCGCAGGACCCGGCCGTGCTCATCCGGTTGATCCGGCACATCTTCAAGCGCGTGAACGACGACGCCAACGCGATGCTGCGCCCGTACGGCATCAATCATCCGCAATACAACCTGTTGATGATGATCTACGGCACCGAGGGCAATGCGATGCATCCCACCGAGCTGGCCGACGCGGCGGGCGAGAAGCTGGCCAACATCACGCGACTGACCAACGAGCTGGCCGACAAAGGTCTGATTGCACGCAACGCCAGCGACGAGGATCGTCGCAAAATCACGCTCACTTTGACTGACGAAGGCTTCGCGCTGATCGAAAGCTTCCTGCCCGATGTCTGCGCGATGCTGGAATGGCAGGTGGAAGGCATGTCCCAGCGCGATGTGGGGCAGCTGGAGCGTCTGCTCAAGAAGTTTCTCGATCAACTGGAGCGTGCCTGACCATGTCGGCGATGCCTGGCGACCTCGCCTCCTGGCGCAACCCGCCGTGGTTGCGCGATTTCGCCGCCGAAGAGGGCCAGGCCTGGATCTTCGTGGTGAAGAGCCTGATCGCGTTCTATCTCGCGGCATGGCTGACGATGGTGTTCCAGCTGGAGCAGCCCGCGACCACGATGATCACCGTGGCCATCGTGATGCATCCGCAGAGCGGCACGGTGCTGGCCAAGAGCTTCTATCGCGCCCTGGGCACCTGCACCGGCAGCCTGTTCGGCGTGTTGCTGATGGCGGCGTTCCCGCAGCAGCGCGAACTGTTCCTGCTCAGCTTGTCGATCTGGGTGGCGCTATGCGCCGGCGGCGCGGTGCTCTACCGCAACTTCATGTCCTACGGCTTCGTGCTCGCCGGCTATACGGCTTTCATCGTGGTGCTGCCGGCGATCGATCATCCGACGGCAGTGTTCGATTCGGCGGTGGGTCGCGTGAGCGAGGTGATGCTCGGCATCATCGTCTCCGGCCTGGTCAGTGACGTGGTCCTGCCGGTGCGTTTGCGCGACGTGCTTCGACGCATCTCGCGCGAGCATTACCAGCACTTCATCGATTTCGCGCGCGGCAGCCTGGGCGGCGCCATTCCGCGAGAGGACATGGAGAACGCGCATCTGCGCTTCGTGCGTGCGGCGGTGCAGATCGAGGATTTGCGCTCCTCAGTGATCTTCGAGGACCCCGAGGTGCGCGCGCGCAGCAGCCGCATGCAGTTGCTCAATCTGCGCTATATGGCAGCGGCCACCAGCTTCCAGTCGCTGCACCATCTGATCAATCGCCTGCAGCGCAGCAACCACCCGCGCACGGCGGCGGCGCTGATCAAACTCTATGGTCCCATTGGCAAGGCGCTCAGCCCTGATCCTTCCGAAAAGCCGATGCCGCGTTTGCTGGCGACGCGCATCGAGGCCTGCGAAGCGGAGCTGCCGGTGCTCGCGGCCAAGTTGCGCGAAGATCTGCGGCAGGATCCGAATCTGCTGCTGGAATTCGACGGCGGCACCACCCTGGTGCGTCGCTTTGCTGCCGAGTTGCGCGACTTCACTTCACTGGAAGCAACCCTGCGTGAAACCCAGGGTGTGATCGGCGGCACCGTCGAGCGCGTGGACTTCAAGCGCGCCAACGATTACGCCTCGCCGCTGATTGCCATCGTGCGCACCTTCCTCACCATGGCCACGCTGAGCGTGTTCTGGATCGAAACCGGCTGGACCTTCGGCCTCAGTGCGCTGTTATTGGCCACCGTGTTCAGCGGTTTGCTGGCGACCTCGCCCATGCCGGTGCTGGCAACCGCCAACACCTGGGTGGCTTACGCGATCGGCTTGGTGGCCGCGTACTTCGTGGTATTCGAATTGATGCCGGGCAGCGATGGCTTCGTGATGCTGATCCTGGTGACCGCGCCACTGCTCGCGCTCGGGCCGTATCTCACCACGCGCAATGCCACTTTACCCGGTGTGGGCGCGGGTTACTCGCTGGGTTTCGTCTATATCCTGGCGCTCAAGAATCCGATGGTTTATGCGCCCGAGCGCTTCATCAACGACGGCATCGCCGCGCTGTTCGGCCTGATGGCGAGTGGCGCGGCCTTCATGATCATCCCGACCGTGATCGGTACGCAGTGGTTGCGCCGACGTCAGCTGGCGCAGTTGCGGCGGCAGGTGGTGTATGCCGCCACCGCACCGATGGATGGCATCCTGTATCGCTTCGAAAGCGTGAATCGCGATCTCTATCAGCAGATCGTGCAGTTCACCCGCCAGGGCAGCGAAGAGTCGCGCGCGCTGTTTTCCTGGGCGCTCGCCGTGCATGACAGTGGTCGCGCGGCGATCGAGTCGCGCCAGGACATGTTGCATACGGGCCTGCCGCCGCCGGTGAGGGAATCCATGCAATACGCCTTGGATGCCTTGGCGAAGCTTTACGACGCGCCCGACCAGGCGCGCTGGGCGGTGGCCGATGACGCCGTTGACCAGGCCATCACACTCACTACGCAGACACTGCCGCAGGCGCGGGCCAGCTGCCAGCCGGCGCTGGCGGACCTGCTGCAATTGCGCACGGCGTTGCGCGACGACGAGTCCGCGCTCGCACCCTACATCGTCAAGGCACCGGAGATCGCCCATGCCCCGTGAAGTCGCCCTTGCCGATGCCCTGGTACCGGGCTTGCTGTTGGTCTACCTGGGCTGCCTGCTGGTGCTGTGGGGTATCGACACCCTCATTGGCCGCTACGGCTTGTATCGCTACGTGTGGCATCCCTCCCTGTTTCGCGTTGCCGTGTTCTTCGTGCTGTTCGGCGCGGCTGGCCTGCTCCTATATCCCTGACCTATGAAACTCGAACCTCAAGCTGTGCTCCGTTTCGCCATCACGGCCGTCGTCGTGATCGTGGCCTTGCTGCTGTGCCATGCGCTGTGGCGGCACTACCTGTATGCGCCATGGACGCGCGATGGCCGCGTGCGCGCCGAAGTGGTGCGCATCGCGCCGGACGTCTCGGGCCTGGTCACGCGCGTGCCGGTGATCGACAACCAGGAAGTGAAGAAGGGCGAGGTGCTGTTCGAAATCGACCCGCAGCGCTTCCAGATCGCCGAACAGCAGGCCGAAGCCAACCTCAATGCTGCCAAGGCCGCTGCGCGCGCCGCCGGCGCGAACATCGACGCGGTGCTGGCCAGCGCTGCGGCACGCAAGGCCGAGTACGACATGCGCCAGGAGCAGGCACAGCGTCGCCAGGATCTGGCCGACGTGGTGCCGAAGGAAGAACGCACCGATGCCAAGTCCGCAGCCCTGACCGCGCGCGCCGTGTGGGAACAGGCGCAGGCCAGCGGCCATCAGGCCAATGCTTCGCGCGAACAAGCGGAAGCCGCGGTGGTGCAGGCGCAGGTGGCACTGGATCGCGCCAAGCTCGACCTGGAACGCACCGAAGTGCGTGCGCCGGTGGACGGCTACGTAACCAATCTTGATGTGCGTGTCGGTGACTATGCCGCGACCGGCAGCCCGCGCCTCGCGCTGATCGATCGCCATAGCTACTACATCTACGGTTACTTCGAGGAAACCAAGCTGCCGCATCTGCGCGTGGGTGATCCGGTGGACATTCGCATGTTGAGCGGCGGTATTCGCCTCAAGGGTCATATCACCGGCGTCGCGCGCGGCATTACCGATCGCGACAATCCGACCGGCCGCGATCTGCTGGCCGACGTCAATCCGACCTTCAACTGGGTGCGCCTGGCGCAGCGTGTTCCGGTGCGCGTCGACATCGATGAGTCCAGCGAGCCGAAGGGCCTGATCCTCTCGGCCGGCATGACGGTGAGCATCGACGTGCAGCCGCGCCGCGTGCTCGACAAGGAACGCTGAGGCCCGTGTAGGAGCGCACTTGTGCGCGACCGCTTGACGTGACCGTCACGGTAATCTGGCGGTCGCGCACAAGTGCGCTCCTACAAGATGGGGCTGGATTGCTAACATGGCCCCTATGAATCGACCGCTACCCTCGCCACGCAACCTTGCACGTCGACTGCTTTCACTGGGTCGGGGTCGCGGGCTCGACTTGTCCGGTCAGGTGAGTTTCACCGTGCCGGCAGAGGCCATCACCACGCTGGCGGGCCCGACCGAGTTTCGCGAAACGCTGCTTTCGCTGATTGCGCAGGCCAAGCGCCGCATCGTGCTGGTCGCGCTATATCTGCAGGACGACGATGCCGGTCGCGAAGTGATCGAAGCGCTGCATGCGGCGCGACGCGCACACCCTGATCTGTCGGTGGAGGTGTATGTCGACTGGCATCGCGCGCGTCGAGGCCTGATCGGCAAGGGCGACAGCGAGGGCAATGCTGCGATGTATCGCGAGTATGCGCAGCGCCTGGGCGAGGGCGTGGTCATTCGTGGCGTGCCGGTGCAGACGCGCGAGTTGTTCGGCGTCTTGCACCTGAAGGGCTTCATCGTTGACGACGCGGTGCTTTACAGCGGCGCCAGCCTCAACGATGTGTACCTGGCCAGGCACGGCCGCTATCGACTCGATCGTTATCACCTGATTCGTCACCGGGCGCTGGCCGACAGCATGGCCGGCTATGTCGATGCGCAGCTCCGCGGCAGCGACGCCGTGCCGCGACTGGATCGCCTGCCGCAACCGCGTACGCGTGACCTGCAGGAGCCGATCCGCCGCTTGCGCCAGTCGCTGCAGTTGGCGCAATACGGCGGCGCCAGTGAGGCGCCGCGCGATGGCGACGTCGCGGTGATTCCGTTGGCCGGTTTCGGGCGCAACGACAATGCGCTCAACGAAACACTACTGGCCCTGCTGCGTGGCGCGCAGCGGCGCGTGATCCTGCTGACGCCCTACTTCAACCTGCCGCGCCCCGTGCGCGTGGTGATCGGTCACTTGCTGCGCCGTGGTTGCCAGCTGGACATCATGGTCGGCGACAAGACGGCCAATGATTTCTACATCCCGCCGGAGCAGCCGTTCAGCCGCATCGGGATGCTGCCGTATCTGTATGAAGCGAATCTGCGTCGCTTCGCGCACGACCATCAGGGCGCCATCGACAGCGGCCAGTTGAACCTTTGGCTATGGCGTGACGGCGACAACACTTATCACCTGAAGGGTCTGTTGGTGGACGGGGAATTCGCCGTGCTGACCGGCAACAACCTCAACCCGCGTGCCTGGGCGCTGGATCTTGAGAATGGCCTGCTGTTGCGCGATCCCTCACGCAGGCTGTTGCCGCAGCACGAAGCCGAATGGCAGGCGTTGCGCAGGCATGCCACACGTCTGGCGCATTATCGCGACCTGCCAGGTGTGCGCAGCTATCCGCCGGAAGTGCGCAAGCTGCTGCGGCGCATGCGGCGCGTGCGGCTGGATCGGTTGGTGAATCGGCTGCTCTGAGTCGTCGCCTGTCCCTGTGGGAGCGCACCCTGTGCGCGACAACCTCACAGAGCGGGGACCACACGGCGCCGCGGTCGCGCACAAGGTGCGCTCGTACAAGTGAGAGGAGCGCCACCTATCGAAGTTCTTTTGTAGGAGCGCACTTGTGCGCGACCACCTACGAAGCGGGGACGATGCGACGCCGCGGTCGCGCACAAGTGCGCTCCTACAGAGAACATCGATGCTCAGCCCGCCAAACGCTCCAGCCGCAGCGCCAGCCAGCGCGATACATCCGGCCACTCGCTGTCGATCACGCTGAAGCACACCGTATTGCGCAAGCTGCCGTCGGGACGGCGCTTGTGATTGCGCAGGACGCCTTCGCGTTGCGCGCCCAGTCGCTCGATGGCGCGCTGGGAATCGAGGTTGCGATGGTCGGTGTGAAACTCCACCGCCACGCAGTTCCAGGTTTCGAAGGCATGCTGCAGCAACAGGCGCTTGCATGCGGTGTTGAGATGGCTCTTCTGCCAGCGCTTGGCGTACCAGGTGTAGCCGATGGCAACGCGGCGCGGGTCATCCACGTAGTCATAGAAACGCGTGCTGCCTACGATGTCGCCGCTGCTCTTCTCGCGCACCGCGAAGGGCAGCATCAGACCCGCCTGTTGGCCAGCCAGGGCCTTGGCGATGTAGCCGGTCGTCTCGCCGAGCCCGGGCGCGCTGGTGAACCACAGCTTCCACAGCTCGCCGTCCGCCGCCGCAGCCTCGAGGGCAGGGGCGTGGTCGGGGGCGAGGGGTTCGAGGGCGACGTAGGCGTCTTCCAGCAGGACAGGCGTCAGCGCGGGCATTGGTGCTCCGTGGGAGGTCTCAGGCGTCCAGATCGGGGATCAGCCTGCTTTCCAGCCGGGCGATGTGGTCCTTCAGCAGCAGCTTGCGCTTCTTCAGGCGCGTGATCTGAAGCTCGTCCCGGCTGAGCGACACGGCCAGGTGCTCGATGGCCACGTCGAGATCGCGGTGCTCTACGCGCAGCTCGGCCAGCAAGTGGGCAATTTCGGCTTGGTCCTGGACCTGCATGTCGGTGCGAATGGCTGGGGAAAACACACGCAGTGTAGCGCTGCGCGACCCAAAGAGACTGCCCCGGCCGGCCAGATCGTTACAATGGGAGGCCGTCCCGTTGCCCACCGATCATGTCCGCCCAGCCCGACGCCACCCGCAAGCAGCACTACGAGGCCACCAAGCTGGCCAAGCGCCTGCGCCATCAGGTGGGCCAGGCCATTGCCGACTTCAACATGATCGAGGAGGGCGACAAGGTCATGGTCTGCCTGTCCGGCGGCAAGGACTCCTACACGCTGCTGGACGTACTGCTGTCACTGCAGGCCAAGGCGCCGGTGCGGTTCGAGATCGTCGCGGTGAACCTGGACCAGAAGCAGCCCGGTTTCCCTGCCCACGTGCTGCCGCAATACCTTGCCGGGCGCGATGTGGCGTTCCATATCATCGAGCAGGATACGTACAGCACGGTCACCCGGGTCATTCCCGAGGGCAAGACCATGTGCAGCCTGTGTTCGCGCCTGCGCCGCGGCGCGCTGTATCACTGGGCGGCGGCCAACGGTGTCAGCAAGATCGCGCTGGGCCACCATCGCGACGACATCCTCGGCACCTTTTTCCTGAACCTGTTCTATCAGGCGCAGCTGAAGGCGATGCCGCCGAAGCTGCGTTCGGACGATGGCCGCCACGTAGTGATCCGCCCCTTGGCATACTGCAAGGAAAGCGATATCGCCGAGTACGCCCAGGCCAGGGAATTCCCCATCATCCCGTGCAATCTCTGCGGTTCGCAGGAAAACCTGCAACGCAAGGCGGTTAGGCGCATGATGGAGGACTGGGAGCAGACCCAACCCGGGCGCGCCGAGAACATTTTTCGCGCGCTGGGCAGTGTGCAGCCCTCCCAGCTCACCGATCGCAAGCTGTTTGACTTCGCCACGCTGGGCGCGCGCGAAGGTGTCGCCCGCGCCGATGCGCACGAGTGGCTTGCCGGTACGCCGGACGAGTCGTGACCTTCACCGAAAACCAGTCGAGTAACGCCGTGTCTCTCTTTGCATCCGTTGAAATGACCCCGGGCGATCCGATCCTGGGACTCACCGAGGCCTTCGTGGCCGACACCCGTCCGGGCAAGGTCAACCTGGGCGTGGGCATTTATTACGACGAGCAGGGCCGCATCCCACTGTTGCGCGCCGTGCAGCAGGTCGAGCAGCAGCTGGCGCTCGATGCCAAGCCGCGTGGCTACATCCCCATCGACGGCCTGCCGGCGTACGACCTCGCCACCCAGAAACTGGTGTTTGGCGAAGACTCGCCCCTGCTGGCCGCCGGCCGCGTGGCGACCTCGCAGACTGTCGGCGGCAGCGGCGCGCTGCGCGTCGGCGC
Organism: Dyella sp. 2YAF14; assembly: GCF_052114725.1. Taxonomy (NCBI): domain Bacteria; kingdom Pseudomonadati; phylum Pseudomonadota; class Gammaproteobacteria; order Lysobacterales; family Rhodanobacteraceae; genus Dyella; species Dyella sp. 2YAF14. Next base: position 28,306 of record NZ_JBFRFH010000019.1, read on the forward strand.
CGACCTGCTCAAGCAGATCCTGCCGAGCGCGAAGATCGCCATCAGCAACCCGAGTTGGGAAAACCACCGCGTGGTGTTCGGCGCGGCCGGTTTCGACGTGCTGACCTATGCCTACTACGACGCCGCCACGCACGGCCTGGACTTCGCCGGCATGCTGGCGGACCTGGGCAAGCTGGAGCCGGGCACCGTCGTGCTGCTGCACGCCTGCTGCCACAACCCGACCGGCGTAGACCTCAATGCCGAGCAGTGGCAGCAAGTGGTGGACCTGGTGAAGGAGCGCGGCCTGCTGCCCTTCATCGACATGGCCTACCAGGGCTTTGACGAAGGCATCGACGCCGACGCCACCGCGGTGCGCCTGTTCGCCGCCTCCGGCATCGACGCCTTCGTGGTTGCCAACTCGTATTCCAAGTCGTTCTCGCTGTATGGCGAGCGCGTTGGCGCGTTGTCCATCGTGGGCAAGACGCGCGACGAAGCCTTGCGCGTGCAGTCCCTGGTCAAACGCACCATCCGCTCGAACTACTCCAGCCCGGCCACCCACGGCGGCCTGCTGGTCTCCACCGTGCTGGGCAGCGCCGAGCTCAAGGCCATGTGGGAGCAGGAGCTGGGCGAGATGCGCGAGCGCATCCACGCGATGCGTGCCGGCATGGTCGAGAGGCTCGCCGCGGCGGGTGCATCGCATTTCGGCTTTATCCAGGAGCAGGCTGGCATGTTCTCCTACTCGGGCCTCAGCAAGGCCCAGGTGGACCGCCTGCGCGAGGAGTACGCCATCTACGCCATCGGCACTGGCCGGATCTGCGTGGCGGCGTTGAACCGCGCGAATCTGGATACGGTGGTGAATGCGGTGGCTGCGGTCAGCCGCTGATCTAGCCCCAAGCCCTCCTATTCGTCATCCCGGCGCACGCCGGGATCCAGCGCCTCAGTGCGTGAGAAGGCGACGCGGCATCATCGATGCCCATCGCACCTGGATCCCGGCCCTCGTCGGGGTGACGGCAGAAAAAATACGGATACCGAATGTTCTTCCGCAATCTCACGCTGTTCCGCTTTTCCCCCGCCATTGCCGACGACCTGAACCGCCTCGACGAAGCGCTGGGCGACCATCGCCTGCGCCCCTGCGGCCCGCTGGAAATGGGCACCAAGGGTTTCGTGCCGCCGGTAGGTCGGGGCGATGAAGCCCCGCTCACCCACGCAGTGAATGCCTGCACCATGGTCACCGTGGGCGGTGAGGACAAGCTCCTCCCCGGTTCGGTGGTAAACGACGAACTTCACCGCCGTGTTCAGAAGATCGCCGAAGAAGAGGGCCGCAAGGTCGGTGGCCGCGAACGCAAGCGCATCAAGGAAGACGTGCTCAACGAACTGGTGCCGCGCGCCTTCATCCGCAGCTCCCGCCAGCGCGCCTACGTGGACAAGAAGAACGGCTGGCTGGTGCTCGATACCTCCAGCCGCAAGTCCGCCGAGAACACGCTGACGCAGATCCGCGAAGCGATGGGCAGCTTCCCGGCCGTCCCGCTGGCACCGGAAGAGGGCCCGCGCGTGCTCATGACCGACTGGCTGGCCAACGGCAACCTGCCGGCCGGGCTGGCGCTGGGCGACGAGGTGGAGCTGCGCGACCCGGCCTCCGCCACCGGCGCCATCGCCAAGTGCCGCCGCCAGGACCTCGATGGCGAGGAAGTGAAGGAGCATCTGCGCAACGGCAAGCAGGTGTTCCAGCTCGGTCTCACCTTCGATGAGCGCATGAGCTTCGTGCTTGGCGAGGACCTGATCGTGCGCAAGCTCAAGTTCCTGGACGTGATCACCGAGGAACTGGGCGACAGTCATCCCGACGCAGCCGCCGAGGCTGACGCGACCTTCACCCTGCTGACCCTCGAGGTCGAGCGCCTGCTGGGCAAGCTTGAGGAATGGTTCGGCCTGCCGCGTCCCGCTGAGGCCTGAGCCGCTCCGTTCAGGGTTTTCCGTCCCGACCGTACGGTCGGGACGGTCATCGCTTCGCCTTGCGAAGCCTGCATGCTCCCCCCACATTTCCTCTGGGACACTGGTCGTCCTTTGGAACTCGATCGGCCTGGACGCCAAGCAGTTAAGGCGGGGACATGACGCAGCATCTTGAAGGCGATTGGCTGGAACTGGCCACCGCGAGCGGCAGCACCATCCGTGTGCTCAAGGCCGCCCATCCGCGCGCGCGCCGGTTGCGGCTGACGGTCACGCCCAAGGGTGCGCGCGTGTCGTATCCGCATGGCACGCATCCGGCACAGGTGAGCGCGTTTCTGCGCCATCACGCTGACTGGCTGGAGCGCAAGCTCGACGAGTTGCATCTGATCGTGAAGCCCTTGCCGCCGCTGCGCGTGGGTACGCCCACGGAGTTTCCGTTGCGCGGCGAAACCGTGCAGCTCGATTGGGCGGAAGGTCCGTATCCGCGTGTCGAAGCCGGCGAGGGCACGCTCACCCTGGTGATCCCCCGACCGCATACGCGTGCGGTGCCGGTGGCGCGCGGCTTGCTCGCTTCGTATTTCGAAGCGCAGGTCCGTCGCGATGTGTCGCGCTGGCTGGCAGGTTATGTGCCGCAGCTGGGGCTGGCGCCTACGGCATTGCGCGTGCGGCCGATGAAGAGCCTGTGGGGCAGCCTGGACACGCGCGATCGCATCAACCTCGATCTCGCGCTGGCGCTGGCGCCGCCCAACGCCTTGAAGTACGTGCTCGCCCATGAGCTGTGTCACCTCAAGGTGCGCAGCCACGCGCCGCGTTTCTGGGCGCAGGTGGAATTGCTGTTCCCCGAATGGCGCGAGCAACGCGACTGGTTGCGCCTCAATGGCGCCTGGCTGAAGACCGAACTCGATCGTCTGATTGCCGACGTGGCGGACTGAGCTTTTCGTTTAACCCCTTTCCGGCATTCCCGGCGAATATGAAAGTATCGCCAACGGAAAGGACGCCATGTCGGCCGCCATCGCGCCATCAACGGACTGGACGCAAGCTTGCGAGCTGGCGCTTGCGCATCTGCAGCAGCAACTGTCGCAACCGCACGCCGGCCAAGTCACCGACAGCTCATCGCTGAGCGACGCCGAATGCATGCAGCGCTATCGCAACGGCGATGTGCACGCCTTCCGCATCCTCTATGCACGCTATCGCGAGAAGCTCCATCGCTATGCGTTGCGCCTGGCGGGTAAATCCAGCGAGGCCGAAGAAGTGTTCCAGGACGTCTGGATGGCCGTGGTGCACGGCAAGGAACACTTTCAGCCCGAAGCTTCGTTCGCCGCATGGTTGTTCGGCATCGCGCATCGTCGTGCGGCGGATCGCTGGCGCACGCTGGGTCGGCATGCGCCTGATGCGATCGATCCCCATGGACAGGAAGAGGACGCGCTCGAGCACCATGCCGCGCCGCTGCTGCATGCGCCCGACCGTCATCTGCACAACGACGCGCTGGGCAAAGCCTTGGTCGCCGCCGTCAAGGCGCTGCCGCTGCCGCAACGCGAAGCGTTCCTGATGAAGGCCGAAGGCGAACTCAGCCTCGAGGATATCGCCATAGCCACCGGCACTACGCGCGAAACGGTGAAGAGCCGCCTGCGTTATGCGCAGCAGAAATTGCGGGAGGCTTTGCAGCCATGGCGATGACCGATGAGATGGATGACCTGTTGCTGCTTTATCGCCAGGCCTCGCGTGAGGCGCCAACGCCGCTGATGGATGCGCGCATCCTGCGTGCCGCCAACCGGGCCTCCGTGTTTCGCCGCTGGAACCGGCACGCGGCGTGGCCTGCCGCTATTGCCGCGGCAGTGCTGCTGTGGGCCGCCTGGCAAGGCCATCCCCATCCGCCGACAAGCACGGCCATCCCCATGGCGGGCTACGACGCCGGTGCATCGCGCGCCGAGTTGCTGCAGATGGATGTCACGCCTCCCGGCGGTGAGCTCGATCGTTTTCTGTTGAACGTCAGCAGTACCCACTCTCCCTCCACGACAAGGAATGCCCCATGAAAAAGCTGCTCGCAACCGCCGTGCTGTTTGCTGCCGGCCTCGCCGGCGCCGCGCATGCCGCCGCGCCTCCCGGTTGGTTCGTCTACGTCAACGGGACGGCTGCCACCGACTTTGAAACCGGCACGGAATCGTCGACCCGCACGTCAGGCGCGACCAGCGCGTTTCTTCGCGCCACCACCGACAACCACGGTTTCGCAACGTTGATGCAGACCGTCGGCGCCACCGCGTATCAAGGCAAGCGCGTGCGGTTCTCCGGTTACCTGCGCACCAGGGACGCGGGCAAGGGACAGCTGTGGATGCGCGTCGACGGCGCGGACAAGAAGCCCGCGGCATTTGACAACATGGAAGATCGCGCACCGCAAGGCGACAAGCCGTGGCAGCGCTTCGAGGTGGTGCTCGACGTGCCCGGCAATGCCCGCGACATCGCCTTTGGCCTGCTGCTTCAGAACCGCGGCGAGGTATGGGCTGATGGCCTCGCCTTCGAGGTGGTCGACCCGAGCGTGCCGACCACCGGCAGCCAGCCGCATGCCTTGCCGGCAGCGCCGGTCAATCTGCAATTCGCCAGGTAAGTACGGGCCCGTCTGCGCAGGGACGCGCGGCGGGCCATCTTGCGCGTACGCGACCAAGGGTGGAACCTGAGTGCTCACCGGGGACTCAGGGGGAGTGACATGGAGCTGCCGATCGGTCCGTTCATCAAGACCATGTGGCTGATCTTTACGCTGTACTGGTTGTGGGGCTGGCGTCGGGTCAAGGGAGCGCAGCGCAAGGAGCCGATCCTGCCGCGCCTGCTCAAGTACTGGTTGCCGCTGATCATTGCCATTGCGCTGATTGGACCCGGCGACTGGTTTCGCGGCACGTGGCTGGGCACGCGCATGTATCCGGCTGGCGATGCAGTGGCGGTACTCGGTGCGCTGCTTACCATGCTCGGTGTCGCGTTCGCCTGCTGGGCGCGTTACGTGCTCGGACGCAACTGGAGTTCGGTGGTGCAGGTGAAGAAGGATCACGAGCTGATCCAGAGTGGCCCTTATCGCTGGGTGCGCCATCCGATCTACACCGGTCTGCTGCTGGCCTTCTTCGGCACGGCGATGGCCATCGGCGAATGGCGCGGCGCGATCTGCGTGGTCATCGTCGCCGTGTCGTTCTGGTTCAAGCTGAAACTTGAGGAGCGCTGGATGCGCGAGAACTTCGGCGCGGCTTACGAGAGCTATATGCAGCGCACCAAGGCGCTGATTCCGGGCGTGCTGTAGAACAGCGCTAGACGGCCGGATGACGCAAAGCCATCCGGCGATACTGAGCTTAGTGCGACAGCGTGAACTGCGTAAGGATGCGCGCCGTCTCGTCCGGCTTCTCCATGATCGGCATGTGATTGCAGCCGGTCATCGTGCTGGTGCTGATAGCGGCGGCGTTCTTCAGGCCGTTGCGCAGGCTGTCGAGCGCAGAGATGTCGACGATCTTGTCGTCATGGCACCACAGGCCGAGCACCGGCATGCCGAGCTTGTCGAGGCGGTTCTGCAGCGACAGATACTGCGACGGGTCGCGCAGCTCGTTGAAAGTCTGGTTGATGAAGGCGCGGTTTTCCTGGTTGCGCTTGATCAGCACATCCTGGAAACGACCGGGAATATCCAGCGGCTTGGCAAATGCCCAGGCAGTGGCCTTGGCGAATTGCTCGCGATTGTCGAAGGCGAACAGGTTTTTGCCAGCGAGAGCTTCGCGCGAGAATTCGTTTTCGTTGGTCTTCAGGCCGAACGAATCGAGCAGGGCGAGTTCGGCGACATGCTCGGGGTGCTCGGCGGCGAAGACGCCGGCGATGGCGCCGCCCATCGAATGACCGATCAGCACGACTTTCGGCAAGTTCAGCGCATCGACAAAGCCCTGCAGGCGCGCCACTTGCGCGTCAATGTTGTAGCTGGCGCCCTCGACGCGCGAGGACTCGCCCCAGCCCGGCAGATCGGGCGCGATCACGTGGAAATGCGGCGTCAGCAATTCCATCTGCTTGAGCCACACTTCCTTGCTCGCGGCAAAACCGTGCAGCATCAGCAGGGTCGGACCCTGGCCACCTTCGTAGTACACCCACTTGGTGTCGCCGACCTGCACCGAGTGCTTCTCGACATGCGCGGCCATCATCTGGCGCTTGATGTCGGCGCTCATCAGCCACTGTGGTGCGAACAGGTACGAGCCACCCAGCACCACGACCAGCAAACCGGCCACGTAGCCGAGGAATTTTAGCCGGCGCAGGGCCAGTCGCTGCCAGAGCGGGCGCGTGGGAGCGGGCGTGGTGGTCGTCGCTTTCTTGGAAGTCATGGGTGAACCAATGGTGGGGATCGCAGCTATCGATGGCGTCGCGCGCCTCCCTTTGCAAGGAGGCGCGCGCGGAACTTACTTGCTGGCGCCCTTGTTCGCCTTGGCGAACACGGATTCCACAGCTTCCTGCGTCAACGGGTGATAACCGCTCTTGGCTTTCGCATAAACCTGCTGCGCATAAGCCAGGCCTTCCGGCGACTTCACGAAGGCCTTGTACAGCGGCATGGTGAGGTAGAGACGGCCGATGCGCGTCATGTGCTCGGCAGCGGCCGGCCACACGTCCTTGTCGCCCGCAGCGATGGCATGGCTATACCAGCGCATGCCGATCTCGGCGTTGGGCGTACCGGTGAGATGCCAGGCAGCGTCGATCTGCTTGATCTTGTCCAGCGGCGTCACGTCCGGCAGGCCGTCGAGGAAGTACATCCATTCCTGCGTGTTCCAGCTCTTCGCGTCGAGCTTGTCGGCGGCGAGCGAGCCGGCAAGGAAGGAGGCGCGTTCCTTGTCGATCGCGTTGAAGCGCGGCGAATCGGGCAGCGGTGCATCCTTGGGAATGCCCGGTTCATACACCCACTGCTGCACGTCGGCCCAGCTCATCTTGCCCGGGTTCTTGTCGAACAGATTGGCCTTGAGGTAATCGAGCATCTGTTCGGTGTCGATGCTCTGGAACGCGAAGTGCGCGAAATAGCCCTTCAAATAGGCATCGAACGTGTCTCGGCCAAAGCGCTGCTCAAGCGTGCGAAGGAACCAGCTGCCCTTGTCGTACGGCACTTCGGAGATCGAATCGTCGGCGCCGATGCCGGGCTTGGGTGCGAGGCGCTGCGCGTTCGGTGCAATGGTCTTGTCCCGGATGGACTTCTCCAGGCCGCGCGCGGAAATCAGCGCTTCCTCGTCGGCCAGCGTCTTGCCGTACACCGCTTCGGTAATGCGGCCCTGCACGTAGGTGGTGAAACCTTCGTTGAGCCAGATGTCGCGCCACGCGGCGCTGGTGACCAGGTTGCCCGACCACGAGTGGGCGAGCTCATGCGAAATCACCGAGACCAGGCTCTTGTCGCCAACCAGCAGGGTCGGCGTGGCGAAGGTCATGTTCGGGTTTTCCATGCCGCCGAACGGGAACGACGGCGGCAGCACGAGCAAGTCATAGCGACCCCACGCATACGGGCCGTAGAGCGACTCGGCGGTCTTGATCAGCTTCTCGGTGTCTTCAAATTCCTTGGCGGCCTTGCCGACCACGCTGGGTTCCGCATAGACGGCCGAACGCGGACCGGTTTCCTTCGCTGCGATATCGCCCGCCGCGATCGCCAGCAGGTAGGAGGGAATCGGGTGCGGCTGGTTGAAGGTGAAGTCGCCGTTCAACGGATGGTTCGCGTCGTTGATCGCGCTCATCACCACGCGCACGTCCTTCGGTGCGGTGACGTGGGCGTCATAAGTGAAACGGATCGCCGGCGAATCCTGCAGCGGCACCCAGGAGCGCGCGTGGATGGATTCGGACTGCGAGAACATGAAGGGCAGTTTCTTGTCCGCCGTCTGTTCCGGCGGCAGCCACTGCAGGCCCGAGGCGGTCGGCACGGTCGAATAGACGATGCGCACCTGCGAGGGATGCTGCGGCGCGGCGATGGTGAGCTTGCTGCCCAGCTCCTTGTCGCGCGGCGCCAGCGCGTACTTCAGCGCGCTGGTCTTGCCCGCGGCGTCAACCGCTTCGATGCGGGCGATCTTCAGGTCGCGCGTATCGAGCACCAGCGACTGCGCCTTGGCGTCCTTCCAGTCCAGCTTCAGCGTGGCCTTGCCATCGAGCTGCTTGTGCGGAAAGTCGACCTTCAGATCCAGATCCAGATGCGTCACGCGGACCTGGTCGGGCTGGGCATAGGAATGCGGGTCGGCGGCGAAGGCGCTCAGCGGCAGCGCGAGGGCGCCGAAGGCGAGGAGGTGGAACGGGCGCATCGGGGAGGCTCCAAAAGCAGGAAGGGGGAGTATGCCATTGGAGGGTGAGGGGGCGCGGGTGTGGGAGGTCACCCTGGGGGCGGAGGTTTGGCTCCTTCTCCCCTTTGGGGAGAGGGTTGGGGTGAGGGGTCAACCTTGCCTCGTTGTCTGGAGGTGCCTCAGTCTTCTTTTGCCCGTCATCCCGGCGCAGGCCGGAAGTGCTTCACAACTGCCGAATGGCTGGTCATTCAGTAGCTTCGGTCTTCGATTGTCGCGATATCGCGACCTGGCTCGCCTGCCGCGGGCTTCCGTGCCGCTGCCGCGGCCCGGGTCACTTTTCTTTGCTTGCCCAAAGAAAAGTAACCAAAAGAAAGGGCCCCCCGGATGACGCGCCTTCCGGGCCTGCGGCCCTCCAGGTGCGCGGTCGGGTTACGGGGTTTTTCGACAGGACATCCCTGTCCTGTCGAAAAACTGGCCGCTTCCATGCGGCCACCCTTCGGGCTTTCCTCCACCCGCCCGCCGCGTCATACGGGGACCCCGGGGATCAAGAGCCGGATCAAAGGCCGAACAACGCGACGTTGCTGGGTCAAGCAGCTCCCTTGTAGGAGCGCACTTGTGCGCGACCAGCCAACGGAGCGATGCACCCCAGCGCTGCGGTCGCGCACAAGTGCGCTCCTACAAGGGTTGACGCGCGTCCGTGGATGGTGATCAACGTTGCCGAGCGCCACTTTTTTTGTGGGAGCGCACCCTGTGCGCGACAAACCTACGGAGCAATACACCCAGGCGTGGCTGTCGCGCACAGGGTGCGCTCCCACAGACGAGCCGTTGCGGTGGAAGCGAGGGTTTGCGTTAAGTCATCATCGCTGTGAGGCGCTGCGCGAACACCGGTCTTTTCCCGAAGGACGGACCGCTTCAACACCGAGCGACAATCAATGCGTCGACGTCGCCGGCGCCGGTGCGCGGTGGCCTTGCTGCATCGACTTCACGTAGTCGACCACATCCTGCTTGGACACCACGCCGCGGTGCTCCTTGTCGATCGCATCGAAGTGCGCGCGGATGAACGGGACGGGGCCTTTCTCGGCCTCTTCCTTGGTCAGCAGTCCATCCTTGTTCTTATCCGCGATGTCGAAGTTCTTCAGCCGATTCTGGGCGTCGTTGGCGATATTGCCCAGGCCCGATTGCGCTTGGGCGGCCGTGGCGGCGAAGGCGGCTAGGGTGGCGATGATCAGAACTGTCTGGCGCATGGCGTGACTCTCTCCCTGAATGACGGGCGGAGTATGTCACCGGGGATGTGAGTGGTTCGTTCGGGTGATCGCCCGATGTGGCGTCGTCGCAGCAGCTCTTGTGGGAGCGCACCCTGTGCGCGACACGCCCCGCCGCTGGCAGGGATTGGCGCGCACAGGGGAGATTTACGCGCTGAAGTCGAGGGCGTTGGTGAGGTCGCCGGGCGGCGGTCCGCCGGCGGCGATCATGGCTTGTTCGCGCATGCTCAGGCCGGGCAGCTTTTCGAGGCCGAAGCGGCGGGTGAGGAAGCGCGCGATCGAGCCGGTGTCGTAAATCGTATGGTCGACGTGGCCCTTCCTGGCATGCGGCGACACCACGATGGCGGGGACGCGTGAACCCGGTCCCCAACGATCGCCCTTGGGCGGTGCGACGTGGTCCCACCACCCGCCGTTTTCGTCGACGGTGATCACCACCATGGTGTGCTTCCACGCGGGCGACTTCTGCATCGCGTCGACGATCGCCATGACGTGGCGGTCGCCGGTATCCACATCCGAATAACCGGCGTGCATGTTCAAGTCGCCCTGTGGCTTGTAGAAGCTCACGGCGGGCAGGCGATTGGCTTCGATGTCGGCGAGGAAGCGATTGGTCTTGGAGGTTTCGCCCACGCCGCCATCGCGCAGATGCTTGGTGCGCGCTTCCGTGCCGGGTGCGAAGCTCTTGAAATAGTTCAGCGGCTGATGATGGATCTGGAAATTCGGGCGCTGCGGGAACTGGTGTTCGTCGCCGTCGCCCTTGCCGTCGAGCGCCAGCTGCCATGCACCCGCGTACCACGCCCACTCGACGCCGGCGGCGGAAAGCACGTCGCCGATGTTCTTGTGGACTTGTGGCGGCAGCGTGTTCGGGCTGTCTTCGGAGGCCAGCAGCGGATTCGTGCCTGACTGCGTGCTGGTCGGCTGGTACGGTGGCATCATGGTGTTCACGGCCCAGAAGTCGGGCGTGAGCTGGCTGCGCGAGGCGTACTTGGGCTTGCCATCCATCGCGCTGCGCGGTGAATCGTCGGCCAGCTTCAGGCGCGTATCGTTCGCCTTGCCGCTTTCGGTCACCGCGATGTTGAACTGTGCGGGGCTCTTGTCCGCGTTCGGATAGAACGGCGGTTGCGCGGCCACCAGGTACTGGTGATTGAGGAACGAGCCGCCGAACGTACCCATGAACCAGTTGTCGCACAGCGTGTACTGCCGCGCGAGCTGCCACAGGCGCAGGTTCGAGGCGCTGTCGTCGTAGTGGCCCATCACCATCGCGCCGGTATCGCCCCAGGCGACGAAGCCATCGTTCTTGCCGCCGTTGATCTGGCGCTGGTTGTCGTAGAACGCGTGCACGAGATCGCGCGTCACCACGCCATGCGGCAGCGGCTCGCCATCGCCCGTGCGCAGTGCCCACGGTGCGTTCGGCAAACCGGTGAGGTGATCCTGCATCACCTGGTAGTCGCGGTGATTCACCGTCTGTTTGTGGGGCGCCAACCCATGCCAGATCGGCGGCAGCTCTTTCAGCACGGCGCCGTCGCGGTCGCGCTGCAGGTATGACTCGGGCTTCAGCGTGCTGAGCGGCTGCTCCACGCCCGGGAAATTGGCGAACAGGTTGTTGAAGCTGCGGTTCTCCAGATAGATCACCACGACCTGCTGGATTTCCTTGCGCAGCATGGCGTCGATGGCAGCGGGTGCGGCTGGCGACGCCGACGGCTGTGCGGCCGCGGCCAATCCCTCCGTGCCACCGAGCGCGAGCGCGGCGCCGCCCAGCGCGATGCCGCCAAGCAGGCGGCGTCGCGAGGGGTCTTGCGGTGTTTCGTCAGTGGATTCGGGGGAAGGCGGGGGAGGCTGTTTGGTCACGGTGCGGCGTCGTCGTAGAAGCGGGACAGATCGGCCTTGGTTTGCTGCAAGGACGTCTGGTCAAGATAAATCATGTGACCCGAAGGATAAAAACCGAACGTGACGTTTTTGCGTTCGGCCGCTTCCAGCCCCAGATGCGTGAGGTCGAACTCGGTCGCGTAGAACGGCGTGGCCAGATCGTAATAGCCGTTCGCCGAGAACACCTTCAGGTGCGGGTTGCGACGCATCGCATCGCCCAGGTCGTCGCCCACGTAGGTCGCCTGCAGCCAGCCGCCGTTCTTCTTGCGCTTCCAGTCCCAGTTCTTGCCGATGGCGCCATAGTTGTTGGGCAGGTAGGCGCGATCGTCGGAGAACTTCAGTTCCGTGGTGGCGTACTGGTTGAACACGGCGACATAGGCGCCGGTGATCGCATCGCTGGCGGTATCGCCGTCGGGCGTCTCGCCGGCGGCATCCGGATCGATACCCTGGAAACGGCCATCCAGACGTCCGACGGTGAGGCGTTCGTTGCGCAGCAGCTCCTTGCGGAAGCGGCTGGGGCTGACGCGCAGGTTGGCTTCCTTGATGTACTGCGGCGACAGGCCGAGATAGCGGCTCATCTGGCCGGCAACGCGATCGGCCTCTGCCGGATCGATGGTGTCGCCCTTGGCCAGCGCCAGCGTGTAGTCGCCCGAAGCGAAACGGCGCACTTCCGCGAGGAATGTGCCGATATCGGCCGGCTTGTTCGGCACCTTGTTGTGGTACCACGCAATCGCCGCTTCGGTGGGCAGGTTCACGATGTAGCCGTGGTCGATGCCCGGCGCCGCCACGGAGAAATCGAGGATCGACGACATCAGCACGACGCCGTTGAATTCCATGCCCGCTTCCTGCAGCGATTTCACCAGCACCGCGGAACGCGTGGTGCCGTAGCTTTCGCCGAACAGGAATTTCGGCGAATTCCAGCGGTTGTTGACGCTCACATAGCGCGTGATGAACTTGGTGAACGCCTCGGCATCCTGGTCCACGCCCCACACGTCCTTGCCTTCGGTCTTGCCGGCGAGCTGCGAGTAACCCGTGCCCGGTGCGTCGATGAAGACGAGATCGCTCTTGTCGAGCAGGCTTTGATCGTTGGGCACCCAGCGATATGGCGCCGGCGGAATCGGCTTGTCGCCGTCGTTGGCCACGCGCACCGGTCCGAACGAACCCATGTGCAGCCACATGGACGAGGAGCCCGGGCCGCCGTTGTAGAAGAACGTCACCGGACGCTTGCTGTTTTTGCCGCCATCGGCGGTGTACGCGACATAGAAGAAGCTCACCGTCGGCTTGCCCTTGTCGTCGCGGATGGTGAGGCGACCGGCGGTGGCGGTGTAGCTGATGGTGCGATTGCCGACGCGCACACTGTGCTTAGTCACTACGCTGCGCTCGGGCGGCGTGGGCTGCGCGTTTTCGTCGGCGTTCTTGTCTTTGTCCTTGTCGCCGTGTTCGGACTTGGGCGCGTCCTTGGGTGTGTCGGCCGCGTGCAGCGGCAGGGTGCCCAGGGCGAGCATGGTGGCGAGGGCGAGCGTAGCGAGGTGAGGCTTGCGCATGTCAGTTCGTCTCGTTGGGCATCAGGAGTGGGTGGTGGCGTCGTAGTAGCGAGCCAGGTCGCCCTTGAGCTGCTGCAGCGCTTCGGTGTTGAGATAAATCATGTGGCCCGACGGGTAGTACAGGAAGTGCACATTGCCGCGCAGCGACGGTTCCAGGTCCATGTGCGAGATGTCGTATTCGGTGTTGAAGAACGGCGTGGCGAAGTCGTAGTAGCCGTTCACCGAAAGCAGCTGCAGATGCGGGTTGGTGCGCATCGCATGCGCCAGGTCGCCGGCAACATAGGCCATCAGCAGCGGGCGCTTGATGCCGGCCGCCTGATGCTTCCAGTCCCACGACTTGTTGATGTCGCCGAAGGTCGGGCGGTAGTCCAGGTCGCTGTGGTAGTTGAGCTGGTTGACGATGTAGTCGTTGAACGCGGTGACGAAGGCGCCGCTGATGCCGGTGTCGGATGCATCGTAGTCGGGCACCTCGCCGGCAGCGTCTTCGTCCACACCTTCGAAGCGTGCGTCGTAGCGGCCGATGGTGCGGCGCTCGTTGCGCAACAGCTCCTTCCGGAAGCGCGACGGATCCACGCGCAGGTTGGATTCCTTGATGTATTCCACAGAGAGGCCGGTATACCCCGCGAGCTGGCGCGCCACCGCATCGGCCTCGGCGGCAGGAACGTTTTGTCCCTTGGCAAGCGCACTTGCATAAGGGCCGCTGGCGAACGCGCGCACCTGGTCGATGTATGCCTTGAGATCAGAGGGTTTGTTGGCCAGCTTGTTGTGGTACCACGCGGCCGCCGCATAGCTCGGCACGTAGCCGATATACATCTCGTCGTAACCCGGCATGCGCATGCCGTAGTTGAGGATGGAGGACATGATGATCACGCCGTTGAACGACATGCCCTTGTCCTGCAGCGCATCCACCAGCGCACCGGAGCGCGTGGTGCCGTAGCTTTCGCCGTAGAGGAATTTCGGCGAATTCCAGCGGTTGTTGACCGTCACGTAGCGCTGGATGGCACGCGAGAATGCCGAGACGTCCTGGTCCACGCCCCAGAAGTCCTTGCCTTCGGCCTTGCCGAGCGGACGCGAGTAACCGGTGCCCACGGCGTCGATAAAGACCAGGTCGGTCTTGTCCAGCAGGCTGTCGCTGTTGGCGACCAGCTTGTACGGCGCCGGCGCGGTGGCAGCGGGACTGTTGGTGGCGATGCGCACCGGTCCGAACGAACCCATGTGCAGCCACATCGACGACGAACCCGGGCCGCCGTTGTAGAGGAAGGTGACTGGCCGCTTCTCCGCCTTGCCATCCACCGTATAGGCCACGTAGAACACGCTGGCCTGCGGCTCGCCCTTGTCGTCGCGGATGATCACCGTACCGGCGGTGGCGGTGTAGGACACCGAATGGCCGTTGATGCTGACGCTGTGCTTGGTGCGCACCGCAGTTTCGGTGCTCGGCGCCTGGACGTCCTCGTCCTTGCTGGCGGCCTTTTTGTCTTTGTCGGGCGGCGCATCCTTGGCCAAGGTCATGGAACAAGGCAGCAGCACAAGGCTGCCGGCCAACAGCAAGGTCAAAAGGCGGCGCATGCAATTCCCCGGGGATTGGATCGATGTAAGCCCCGAGTATGCGTATCGCGCCCAGGCGGCGACCGTGACAAAAGTACTGGTTGGCTTACTTTTCGCTGACGGGGTGTGGGGTGCGAGTCCCGCAGGATCATGCGCAAGGAAGCGAGCGTTCACAAAAGAAACGCCGCGAACGCCGGGATTGTGAAAGGCGACGGGCAGGGCATGTCGCCCGGTTTCCAGGCTCGTCCAGAGAGCCTGGGAACCGGGCGCATGTTTTGATCAGGACTTAGGTGCGTTGAGATAGTCCAGCGTCGCCTGCAGCATCGATGCCATGCCGATCTTCAAGGCGCCTTCGTCCATGAAGAATTTCGGGGAATGGTTGGCGGGCGCTTTGAGTGCGTCCTGTCCCACCGGCGTGGAGCCCACCCAGAAATACACGCTGGGCACCTCGTTGGCGAAGTAGGCAAAGTCTTCCGACGCCATCCACGGCTTCGCCTCGATCACGTGATCGCTGCCGATCGCCTTGCCGATGCTGTCGCTCACGCGTGCCGTGAGCGCAGGATTGTTGACCAGCACCGGGTTGCTGTCGCCCACCGGTATCTGCGTTTCCACCGTCGCGCCGTTGGCCGCCGCGATGTGCTGTGCAATATCCTTCAGATTATCGATGGCTTGCTGGCGCATGCCGGCGTCGAAGGTGCGCAGCGTGCCCTGCATTTCCACCTGGTCGGGCACGATGTTGTAGCGAGCGCCGCCTTCGATGATGCCGAAGCTGAGCACGGCGGGGTAGTCGCCGATATTGAGCTTGCGGCTGACGATGGTCTGCGCCGCGCCGATGATTTCGGAGGAGGTGACGATGGGGTCGACGCCGTTCCACGGCATCGCGCCATGCGTCTGCTTGCCGTGCACCACCATCTTGAACCAGTCCGAGCCGGCCATGGCCGGACCGGGACGCACACCCACCGTGCCCACGTTGAGCGAACTGACCACGTGCATGCCGAACATCGCGTCGGGCTTGAAGTCGCGGAACACACCGTCCCTGAGCATCAGCGATGCGCCACCCTGTTCGCCCGGGGGCGCGCCTTCTTCGGCCGGCTGGAACACGAACATCACTTGGCCAGGCAAGTCCTTCCTCATGCCGGCCAGCACCGTAGCCAGGCCAAGCAGCATCGCCGTGTGCGCGTCATGCCCGCACGCATGCATCACGCCGACCGGCTTGCCGCGATATTCGCCTTTGGCCTTGGAGGCGAACGGAACATCGACGTCTTCGGTGACCGGCAAGGCATCCATATCGGCGCGGATCGCGAGCTTGGGACCGGGCTTGCCGCCCTTGAGGATGGCGACGACACCGGTGTGCGCGATGCCGGTGTGCACCTCCAGCCCTAGCTTCTTCAATTGCGCTGCGACGAGCGCCGAAGTGCGTGTCTCGCGATTGCTCAGCTCCGGATGCTGATGGATGTCGCGACGCCACGCGGTGACTTGCGGCAACTCGCCTTGCACGAGTTGCGTGGTGTCGGCGGCATGAGCGGTACCGGCGAGGACGGTTGCGAGAGCCAGGGCGAGCGAGGTCAGGCGCATAGGGTGTCTCCACGAATGGTGGCTCGATCCTAACGCCTTCGGCAGCTTGTTGTTGTTGTGGGAGCGCACCCTGTGCGCGACTCGCCGGGCGACAGGTTTCGCCCAGGAGCGTCGCGCACAGGGTGCGCTCCCACAAGGGAAAGCCGGGCGCCATGGAGGCCACAACCCCAGTGCTATGCTCATTCCCCGACCATCGAGGCCGACCAGATGCCCGCTGCGAGCTACGTCCATGGTGTCAGTTCCCAGCCGCTGCTTGGCGATACCGTCGGCACGCTGCTCGACCGCATCGCCGCCCGCTATCCGGAGCGTCCGGCACTGGTGGCGCGGTCCCAGGACATCCGGCTCGACTACCGGCAGTTCCATGCCGAGGTGGAGCGTGTTGCGGCCGGGCTCATGTCGCTGGGATTGCAGCGCGGCGACCGCATCGGCATCTGGGCGCCCAACCGCTACGAATGGGTAGTGCTCCAATTTGCAGCGCCCAAGCTCGGTCTGATCCTGGTCAACATCAATCCCGCTTACCGCCTGCACGAGCTGGAGTACGCGCTCAACAAGGTCCGTTGCCGTGCGCTGGTCTTGCCGCGGCGCTTCAAGACCTCGCATTACCTCGACATGCTGATGGAGCTGGCGCCGGAACTGAGTCATGCGCAGGCAGGTCTGTTGCAGTCCGAACGCCTGCCGTCGCTGCGCGAGGTGATCCTGCTCGATGATCAGGCGGCGCCGGGTACGCGCCGTTGGAGCGAGCTGGCCACCTGCGCCGACGAGGCTGCGATGGCGCAGATGCGCGAGGTGCAAAGCCAGCTCAATTTCGACGACCCGGTGAATATCCAGTTCACCTCCGGCACCACCGGCGCCCCCAAGGGCGCGACGCTCACCCATCACAACATCGTCAACAACGGGTATTTCATCGGCGAGGCGATGCGGCTGACGCAGCTCGATCGATTGTGCATCCCGGTGCCGTTCTACCACTGCTTCGGCATGGTGCTGGGCAACCTCGCCTGTGTCACGCACGGAGCCTGCATGGTGATACCCGGCGAGGGCTTCGATGTGCTCGCCACGCTGGAAGCGGTACAGGAGGAGCGCTGCACCGGCCTGCATGGCGTGCCCACCATGTTCATTGCGCAGCTCGAGCACCCGCAGTTTTCCCGCTTTGATCTCAGCTCGCTGCGCACCGGCATCATGGCCGGCTCGCCGTGCCCGATCGAGGTGATGCGTCGGGTGGTGAGCGATATGCACATGAGCGAAATCACCATCGCCTACGGCATGACGGAAACCAGTCCAGTCAGCTTCCAGTCCACCACGCAGGATCCGCTGGAGCGCCGCGTCGACAGCGTGGGCCGCATCCATCCGCACGTGGAAGTGAAACTGCTGGACGAGCGCGGACGCACCGTGCCGCGTGGCACGGCGGGCGAGCTATGCACGCGTGGCTATTCCGTCATGCTCGGCTATTGGGAGGACGAGGAGCTCACCCGCGAGGCGATCGACGAGGCGCGCTGGATGCACACCGGCGACCTGGCCGTGATCGACGACGAGGGTTATTGCAGCATCGTCGGTCGGCTGAAGGACATGATCATCCGCGGTGGCGAGAATGTTTACCCGCGCGAGATCGAGGAATTCCTCTACACCCATCCCAAGGTCCAGGACGTGCAGGTGTTTGGCGTGCCCGACGAGAAGTTCGGCGAGCAGGTGTGCGCGTGGGTGCGCCTGCGCGATGGCTGCGCGTCCAGCGAGGCGGAGATCCAGAGTTATTGCCGGCATCACCTGGCCTATTTCAAGGTGCCGCATTACGTGCGCTTCGTCGACGAATTTCCGATGACGGTGACGGGGAAGGTGCAGAAGTATTTGATGCGCGAGGCGATGGCTGGAGAATTGGGCCTGCCCATGACGTGAACCTCCTGTGGGAGCGCACCCTGTGCGCGACTTCGGCTACAGAGGAACATCGAATCTCCGCGGTCGCGCACAGGGTGCGCTCCCACAGGGTAAGGCTGGCTATTGGCCCCAGCGAACCGCGCGCCGCGACGGCATGCCCTGATGCGCGGTCAACCACGCCGGCACATCATGGGACGGCATGGGATGCGCAATATGAAACCCCTGCGCTTCATCGCAGGCCATGCCCAGCACGCTCTCGTAGATGTGCGAGGTTTCCACCCCTTCCACCACTACGCGAAAACCCATATTGCGCGACAGCTCCGCCACCGAACGCACGATCGCTTCGTCGTGCTGGCTGGTGCCCATGCCGCGCACGAAGGACTGGTCGATCTTCAGGCTGGTGGCCGGCATCTGCCGCAGCGCCGCCAGATTGCTGTAGCCGGTGCCGAAGTCGTCGATCGCAATGCCGGCGCCGAGCTCGCGAATCGCGGTGAGATGGCGGCGCGTGACGGCGCTGTGCTCCATCAGCGTGCTTTCGGTGAACTCGAGCTCCAGCGAATCGAGCCCGATCTTGTGCCGCTCGGCGACGCTGCGCAGGCGGCCGACCAGGTCGGCGTCCAGGTCGGTGCTGGAAACGTTGAGCGACAACTTGATGTCGTGCCCGTCACGGCGCCAGGCGGCCAGCTGCGCGAGGCTGTGCTCCATCACCCATTGCGTCAGCGAGTGCATCAGGCCCGCACGCTCGGCCAGTGCGACGAAGTGCGCGGGAGGGATGGAGCCCAGCGTGGGATGGTGCCAGCGCGCGAGGGCTTCCACCGCCACGCAGCGGCCGGTGTCCAGGTCCACGCGGGGTTGGTAGTGCAGGTCGAGTTCGGTCCGCTCGTTCAGCGCGGCGGCCAGTTCGGTGACCAGCAGGAATTCCTGTCGCTGCTGTTCGTCCTGCATGCGGTTGTATACCGCCCAGCCGCGCGGACTCTGCTGCGCGGCATGCGAGGCGTTCATCACCAGGCGCAGCGGATCGCCACCGCGCAACTCGTTCGCATGGATCTTGAGCAGGCCCACGCCGGGCTGGATGGTCAGCGGGATGCCCAGGCAATCGAACGGCCGGCGCAGGCGCGCCACCAGGTCGTCGAGGCGCGTGCTGTCATCGAGCAGGTGATGATCGGGAAGCACGGCGGCAAAACGCGTCGCGCCTACCTGATAGAGGCGCGTCTGGGGCGGTATCCATTCGATGGTGCGTGCGGCGACGGAGCGCATCAACTCATCGGCGTACGCATGCCCCATGGCGCGGATGAATGCATTGAAACGCTGCACCGGCGCCACGTCGATGGCGATCACCCACGCATGCGGCACGCCTTCGTGCAGATGCTTGCGCAGATCGTCGAAGAACGCGTAACGATGCGGCAGCTGGGTGATCGGATCGGTGCGGCCAAGATAGCTGCGCAACACCACGCCGGCGCCGATCAGCGAGGCGGCGTCGCGCAAGCTGGCCTGCTCGCTCTCGTTCAATGCAGTGCGCGGCTGCGAGTCCATCACGCATAGCGCGCCGATGTGCTGGCCGGTGAGCGTGCAGACCGGTTCGCTGGCAAAGAAGCGGATCGGTCCCAGGCCTGTCGTCAGTGGCAGTGCGTCGTCGCGCAGGCGTTCATCGGCAAGCGTATCGAGCACCACCTGCGATGCGAGACTGCGCGCTGCCTGCAGCAACAGCGGATGCAAGGCGCGCGGTCCGCCGGACGGCAAGGCGTTGCCATCGGCAAACCAGTAAGCCGCACCGCTGTTGAGCACCAGCGCCACCTGCGGAACGCCGAGCGTGCGCGTCATCAGGCGCACCACGGCATCGAAGCCCGGCACAGCCAGGCTCTCCGCCGAAGCGGCGGCTTGCTCCGGGGATGTTTCCACGGCAGGCGGTGTTGGCTGATGCCCAGCCGCGATCTGCCCCGGACCCCATCCCGTGGTCGTGCGCATCGCCGATTGCCCCCTAAGGACTGGTGTCCCGATATGCAGGCGAGGCTACTCCAGCCGCTTCGCGGACCGCAATCTGTCAAATAGTGGTACGGCTCTTTGGGGTGTGCGTGCCTATGGTTTGATGCTGAAATCCACTTCGACAGGATACGGTGCAGGCTTGGCAGGCGGTGGCGGCAGGGTCCAGCTGGCGAAGTGGCTGGCCATGCATTGCGCCACCAGTGTCTCGGGCTGCACTGCGATGCGTGACAAGCGCCCGTCGGCAGCGACGTCGGCGACCAGGGTGAAAGGCGACTTGTCCGGCGGCTGGGTGGCGGCCAGACAGCTCTTGTACGCATCCGTGGTGGCATTGCCGATGCGATCCCACATCTGTTTCTGATAGGCCGGCCCCGTGGCGGCGCCCTCGGCCAGCTTGGCCTGGGTGACGCGCGCGTGGAAATCCGCGCCAGCGTTGGGACTCAGTTGCAGGGCAAGGGCGAGCAGGATCGACATGGCGGTTCCGGCCGATGAGGAGGCATCACGTTAGCAGCAACGTCCCTTGGTAGGAGCGCACTTGTGCGCGAACGCGGCCTAATAGGCCGCCCTGCGGTCGGCGTTCGCGCACAAGTGCGCTCCTACAAAGGGTGCCGGCGATCAGGGCAGGTGTTCGCTCGCCAGATATTCCTCGCTTTGCATTTCAATCAACCGCGATTCCGTACGGCCGAATTCCGCGCGCAAGCGCTCGCCGTCGTACAGATCGGTGATCGCTGCCGCTGCGGACAGGATGAGTTTCACGTGGCGGTCGTAGAACTCGTCGACCAATTGCACGAAGCGTCGCGCGGCATCGTCGGTATAGATGGTGAACTGCGGCACGTTGGAGATGATGACGGCCGGACTGGTCTTGGCCAGTTCGATGTAATCGGCCACGGCGCGCGGGCCTTCGCACAGCGCGGCGAAGTCGAACCACACGATGTTGCGGGCACGCTTGCGCACCGGGATGGCGCGATCGTTGATGATCAGCTCGCCACCATCCTGTACGGCGCCTTCGGCCTGGGTGGTGAAGATGCGCGACAGCGCGCGCTCCGCTTCGGCGCTCGGCGGCGTCTGGTATACCGGGGCCTGGGTGAGTGCACGCAATCGCCAGTCGTGCGAGGAAATCATCTGCACCACGCGGCAATGCTTTTCGATCAGCGCGATGGCCGGCAGAAAACGCGCGCGCTGCAGGCCCTCCTTGTACAGGTTCTCCGGCGCCGTGTTCGAGGTGGTGACCAGGGTCACGCCGCGCTCGAACAGCGACTGCAGCAGCGTGCCCAAGATCATGGCGTCGCCGATGTCGTTGACCAGGAATTCGTCCAGGCACAGCACGCGACAACGCGAGGCGATGTTGGCGGCGACCTCGATCAACGGATCCTGCCGTTCGCCCAGCTCGCGCAACTGCTCATGCACCTCGCCCATGAAGCGATGGTAGTGACGGCGCAACGCCATGCCGGGCGACAGGCTGGACACGAACATATCCATCAGGAAGGTCTTGCCGCGTCCCACGCTGCCCCACAGGTACAAGCCCTGCACGCCTTCGCGGGTGTCGTTGCCCAGCAGCGATTTCAGACGTCCAAACAAGCCGTTGCCATTGCCGTTCGCCGCGGCGGCGAGCAGGGCGGCATGCATGCGGTCGAACTCGGGCAGCAAGGCCTGCTGGGCCGGATCGGCCTCCCAGCGGTGCGCGCTGACACCTTCGTGATAACGCGCACTGGGCGCGAGCAGGTCGGAATTACTCATGGGTACGGCGGACTCTACCGATGCCAGGTGGGGACGCCGGGCATCGCATCGGGGGGAGGTCGAGCAGCATCAGTCCTGACGCAGCGGCGGCAGCCAGGGCTGCACGGCGTGCTTGATGGCGCCGCGCAGATCCATCAGGCGACGGTGGAAGAAGTGGCTGGTTTCGGGCATGCGCACCAGTTCAGGCTTGTGCTTCATGCCGTCGATCCAGTTGAACACGGTCTGCGGGTCGACCACTTCGTCTTCCTCGCCTTGCACCACCAGCCAGGGACAGGTCGGCAGCTGGATGTCCTCGAACGGCCAGCGACCGGCCGGCGGCGCGATGCTGATCAGCGCGTCGGCGCGCAGGCGCACCGCGTTGCGGATGGAGACATAGCTGCCGAACGAGAAGCCGGCCAGCCACAGGGCGTCGTCCGGGCGGGTCCGGCGCACCCAGGCCGCCACGGCAGCCAGGTCGTCGCCCTCGCCGTTGCCATGGTCATACGTGCCTTCGGATTCGCCCGTGCCGCGGAAATTGAAGCGCACGGTGTCCAGCCCGGACTCGCGCAGCGAGCGCTCTACCATGGTCACCACCTTGTTGTGCATGGTGCCGCCCTGGAGCGGGTGCGGATGGCAGATGATGGCGGTGCCGCGGCGTGCCTCTTCGGGCACGGCCACGTCGCTCACAGCTTCTAGCTTGCCGGCGGGCCCTTCCAGCGCGAAGCTGGAGGCCTGCTCCGGAAAACGGTCGGGTTGGGTGGGAATGATCACGGGGTTCATAAGCAAGATGATAACCGCCAGCTGGCCTCGGCGTTCGGGCCGGCCGCGATGAATCATCTTGCGCACACGTTGCTGGCCGGTGACGACGAGCTGCTGCAACTGGGCGGTTTCATGGGGGATTTCGTCCATGGACAGCCCGATCCAGCCTTGCCACAGGGCGTGATCACGGGCATTCGCCTGCATCGGGCCATCGATGTGTTTACCGATAGCCATCCTGCGGTGGCAGAGGCGCGGGCGCTGCTGCCGGCGCCGTTCCGCCGTTACGGCGGGATCCTGCTGGACATGTGGTTCGACCACCTGCTTGCGCGCGATTTCCCGCGCTGGAGTCATCACTCGCTGGAGCCCTATTCGGCCCACCTGCGCGAGCTGCTGCACCGCTATGAGCCGTTACTGCCGCCCGGCCTGCTGCGCTTTCGCAATTACATGGAGGCGCACGCGCTGCCGGCAGGCTATGCGCGGCTCGAGGAAATGGGCGCGGCGTTTGATGGGATTTCGCATCGCTTGAGCCGGAGCAATCCGGTCGGGGAGGCGTTGCCGGTGTTGATGGGCCTGGATCGCCCGCTGCAGGCGACGTTTGAGGTGTTTTATCCGGAGTTGACGGCGTTTGCGGGCGAGTGGTTGGGGGAGCACGGGGCGGCCAGTTAACTGGAGCGCCTTTCGTCATCCCGCCGTCGCCGGCGTCCGCTTGTTGTAGGAGCGCACTTGTGCGCGACCAGCCGACGGAGCGGCGCGCCCAACGTGGCGGTCGCGCACAAGTGCGCTCCTACAAGGAGGGTGCCAGCCTGGGCGTCGGATCAAAGCTGCCGGTTGGCTCTTTGTGGGAGCGCACCCTGTGCGCGACAAGCCTACGGAGCAGCACACCCAGGCGTGGCAGTCGCGCACAGGGTGCGCCAGTGATGTCTTCGATCGGGTTGCCCGGCACGGCAATGATGTCGGCCATGCGGCCCACGGCGATCTGGCCCAGTTCGTTCTGTTTGTGCAGCAGTTCGGCGGCATGGGTGGTGGCGGCTTGCAGCACGAACATCGGCGGCATGCCGGCTTGCACCATGTATTGGAACTCCTTGGCGTTCTGGCCGTGCGGATAGACGGCGGCATCCGTGCCGAAGGCGATCTTCACGCCGGCCTTGTAGGCCTTGCCGGCGGTGGTCTGGATGATCGGGCCCACCTGCAGCGCCTTGGCGGCGACTTGCGGCGGGTAGTAGCCGGGTTTGGCGGCCATTTCCTGCACGTACTTGCCGGCGATGATGGTGGGCACGTACCAGGTGCCGTGTTCCTTCATCAGCTTCATATCTTCATCGTTCATGAAGGTGCCGTGCTCGATCGAATCGACGCCGGCCAACACCGCGCGGCGGATCGCTTCGGCGCCGTGCGCGTGCGCGGCCACGGTGAAGCCGTAGTCGTGAGCGGCGGTGACCACAGCCTTGATCTCTTCGATGGTCATCTGCGCGTTGTCGGCGCTGCTGCTTTCGTCGAGCACGCCGCCCGAGGGCATGATCTTGATGACGTCCACGCCATCCTTGTAGTGCTGGCGCACGGCCTTATAGGCGTCGTCGGCGCTGTTGATGATGCCGTCCTTGGGGCCGGGATTGCCGGCCAGGTCCATGCGATAGCCGTCGGTGGGGTCGGCATGGCCGCCGGTGCTGCCGATCGGCCGGCCGGCGGTGAAGATGCGCGGACCCGGCACGATGCCGGCATTGATGGCATTGCGCAGCGAAATGGATTCGTTGCCCGCGTCGCCGAGATTGCGCACCGCGGTAAAGCCGGCCATCAGCGTGCGACGCGCGTAAACGGTCGAGCGGATCGCGTAGTCGGAAATATTCCAGCGGAACTGATCGGTGTAACCGGAGGGGCTCGTTTCGCTGGTGAGATGCGTGTGTGCGTCGATCAGGCCGGGCAGGCAGGTGCCGTTGATGAACTTCTCAAAGCGAAAGCTCGCGCCCGAGGTCTTGGCGGCATTGGCGTAGGAGCTGTAGTCGACGAAGCCGGACTTGATCTCCTTGACCTGCTTGCCTTCGATCACCAGCGTGGTTTCGCCCAGCAGCTTGCCCGCGGCGGTGTCGACCAGGTGCGCACACTGCAGCACGGTGACGTCCGGCGGAGACTGCGCGGGTTCGGCCGCAATGGCGGTGGGCAGCGCAAGGGCTGCAGCGATGGCGAAGGCAACGCGTGTGGTCATGATGAGCTCCCCGGGTGAAGCGCTCATCTTAGGGTGAGACCGGGGCGGCCGACCCATGACGAACTACCTATATGGGGTCGCGATGCGTGGGTCGGTTCGTCCTGCTGGATCTTGCGATGTGGCCGCAATGGAAGCCGTCATCCCCCCTCACTTGGGGTGCGCCGGGATGACGATAGGAGGTGGCAGCGATGCCGCCTCAGTCCTTCGACGGCGTATCGCCGTTCGCGCTCTCTTCCACCGTCGCCGTTTCCACCACCGTCGCCTCGACCGGCGCATGTTCATGCTGCTCCGCCGCCACATGGCGTTCGTGCAGTGCCTCGCTGGTGGCATCGGCGGGCAGCGGCTTTTCGGGCGATGCATCCTTCTCGCCGTCGCCGCCCGGGGTGATCTTGAGGATGGAGTGGCGTACCTCGCGGGAAAGGATCACGCGGGCATCGCGCACCATGCCCTCAAGCGCGGTGTCGTAGTCGAGCTTGCCGGCGTCGTCAGTCCACACGATGCGGTTCTCGCGCAGCTTCTGGATGAAGCCGCGGAACAGCGCCTTGTCGAAGAACTCCGGCGCCGACAATTCGTTGAGCATGCTCAGGCGCTGGGCGGTGAGCGTGCAGGCGTTCTCAAGCTCGGCCGAAGAGAGCGTATGCGGCCCGTTCTTCACCAGCGCGGCGATGGTGATGTAGTAGCGCTCGAACGCCTGGATCAGGCTGCGCGCAATGATCTTGAGCTGGAACGCCGCATCGTCCTGGCCCGGGCCGCGCTCGAGCACGCGGCCGTCGCCGGTCGCTTCGAGCAGCCCGCGGCGCACGAAGAAATCGATGGTGGCCTGCAGCTGCGCGCAGAAACCGTCGGCATCCCACGGCAGGAACAGCTCGCCCTGGATGAACGGATAAATGATGCGGCCCAGGCGCAGCACCGAGGCGCGCGACATGCGGCGATTGTTGAGGAAGCACGAAGCCACCCACGCCGCCGTGGCCGTGAGGTGCAGCACGTTGTTGCGGAAATAGCTCAGCAACACCGCCTGCTCGTCTTCGGTCACCAGCACGTCGCCCAGCGGATGGCGCACGCGGCGGATCCAGCCCATCTGTTCGCCGTAGGCGATGATGCCAGCCGGGTCCATCGCGGTGAGCGTCATGCGGTCTGAATAAGGCAACTCTTCCAGCAGCCCCTTCATCAGTTCCAGCTGTGCAAGCAGGTCGTTTTCCGCCATCGCGTGCTTGGGCGTGGCGAGCAGCGCCAGCGCCAGCAGGTTGATGGGGTTCATGTCCGCGGCGCGGTTGATGTTGATCTGGATCTTGTCGGCCAGGTCGTCCACCACGCGGCCCAGCCATTCGGGCTTGGCGTCGGGATCGTCGGTGCGCCAGTCGGGGCTGGCGGCGTCGAGCATGGGGTTAAGCTCGATCGGCTCGCCGAAATTCAGCGCGACGTGACCATAGCGCTGGCGCAGCACCTTGAGTCCGCGCAGCAGGCCGATCAGCGATTCCTTCTCCTTGGGCTTGCCGGAGAGTTCGCCGATATAGCTCTTGCCCTCCATCAGCTTCTCGTAGCCGATGTATACAGGCTGGAACAACACCGGGCGGCGCGGCGCGCGCAGGAAGGCACGCACCGTCATCGCCAGCATGCCCGCGCGCGGCGCCAGCAGGCGGCCCGTGCGCGAGCGGCCGCCTTCGATGAAGTACTCCATCGGTACGCCGCGATCGATCAGCTGCGCCACGTATTCATTGAACACCACCGAATACAGCGCATTGCCCTTGAAGCTGCGGCGCAGGAAGAACGCGCCGCCGCGCCGCAGGATCGGTCCGATCACCGGCAGGTTGAGGTTCACGCCCGCCGCGATATGCGGTACCACCACGCCGGACATATGCAGCTGATAGGACATCAGCAGATAGTCGGCATGGCTGCGATGGCAGGGCACATAGACCACTTCGTGACCCGGCGCGGCAGCGCGGGCCTTTTCGAAGTGGTGCATGGCGATGCCGTCGTACAGCTTGTTCCAGAAATTGGAGAGCAGGAACGAAGCCGAACGCACCACCGGGTGCGAATAGTCGGCGGCAATCTCCATCACCAGGTCGTGCGCACGACGCCACGCCTTGGCCTGGCTGATGTTTTCCTTCGCGGCCGTGGCGGCGATGGCGGCGCGCACGGGCTCGGCATTCAACACCGAATCGACCACGGTACGGCGATGCGACAGGTCGGGGCCGATCACCGCCGCGCGGATGCGGCGGAAGTGCGTGCGCAGCACGCGGGCGATCTTGCGGGTGAGGCGTTCCGGTCGGATCTCGCCCGCTTCGTTGACTACCGTGCGCAGCGATACCGGGGTGGAGAAATGCACCACGGTGTCGCGGCCATTGAGCAGCAGCGCCAGCATGCGGCGGAAACGGCCGACGACGACCCAGTTTTCCGAAAACAGCACGCTGAACCAGCCCGACTCGCGGGTGGGCGCGCGACCGACATAGATGGACACGGGCACGATCTGCACGTCGCGCTCGGGGTCGCCTTCCAG
This sequence comes from Dyella sp. 2YAF14, assembly GCF_052114725.1. Taxonomy (NCBI): domain Bacteria; kingdom Pseudomonadati; phylum Pseudomonadota; class Gammaproteobacteria; order Lysobacterales; family Rhodanobacteraceae; genus Dyella; species Dyella sp. 2YAF14. The sequence goes on from NZ_JBFRFH010000019.1 coordinate 55,284, forward strand.
CGAGCGCACCAGCTGGCCCAACGGTTCGCTGGGCGAGCGCTTGCGGCTGCGGCCGAACAGCCAGCCGTCGCGGCGGGCCAGGGCAAACACCGAGCGCTTGCGGCGCGTACCCGAGAGCGGCGCCATCGGCGACGGCAAGCCGGCCTCGCGGCAGGCGCGCTCCAGGATCAGGGCATCGGAAAAGCCATCGCGCTCGATCACATAGCAAACCGGTATGCCTGCCTTGAGCAAGGCGGCCGGTTCGGCGGGATCGCGGCGGATGCGCATCCAGGGTTCGAGCAACTGCCCGGCCAGGTTGAACCACCAGGGCGCGCGGCTACGGGCGGGAGAGTCCGTGGTCGACATATTCTGCATTCCCCAATTGTAACTGGTGGCCCGAGCTGTCCGGGTCGGTTGGGCGGATCGGGCGGCAACGGCAAGCGCCGCCCGTGTCGCCCCGGCCTTTTACCGGAGCGAAAGTAAACAAGGTGTTTTGGCGGGGCTCAGTGCTTGGCCGGCGGCTTCGTCGTCATGGCCTGGATCGGCGTGCTGACGCTGGCCGGCATCGCTGGCGCCGGGACACTGCCAGCGGGAGCGGGCGGAGCAAGCAGGCGCTCATGCGCCTCGCGCACGTTCTTGAGCACATCCTCGCTATACCAGCGCCCGTCCTGTTCGATCAGATCGGATTCGGTGGTCAACGGCTTGCCCAGCAAGGTGTAGTCGATGCGCACATGGGCATGGCCGTTGCGGTTCTCCACCGTGCTGACCTTGGCCGAATCGAGCGTGTCGTCCACCGACAGGCCGTAAACGGCCAAGGCTTGTTTGATGCCAAGGAAGCCGACGCTGTACTTCTGCATCGCCGTGTCGAAGTCCATGGCCTTCAGCTGCTCGGGCGTCTTCAGGTCGAGCTTGCGGGCGGTGGCGACGGCGATGCCGACCACCTGCTTGGCGCGCGCCTGGTCAAACCACGGCACGGTCTGCGCCCACGGCGCGAGCACGTTGATGACCTCGGTGGCCTGCTGCTTCTGCGGGTTGGTGAGGTCCTTGCTCTGCGACACGCCAGTGGCGGCAATCGCCTGGAAGATGCCGATCATCACCGGCACCTGGTCCTGATACTGCGCCTGCAGCTGGGCCAGCTTGGGCTTGGCCACTGCGTAGAGCTTGGTTTCGGCATCGGGCGCGGTGAGCTGCTGCATGGTCTTGATGAAGTCCGCGCGGTCTTCGGGCGTCAGCGGGTGCTCATCGGGACGTGGGCGTGTCCAGTCCGAACGCAGGGTGTCGTAGTCGGCCGGGGGCAGGGCGTGCTTCCAGAAGCCGGCGAAGTCGCCCGTCTTGATCAGCGCAATCGACTGCTGCACCGACGCCTCGGGCGTATCGCCGCCGACCACCACCGGCACCGGCCCGACGGCCTTGTGGTGCGAGGTCATGAACAGCGCGGCCGCCGTGGCCAGCACCAGCAGGGCAATGAACGCACCAACGGCGTAGTAGACGGATGAGCGACGCATGGAATCTCGTTTGGTGGCGCCAGGCAACCGGAGGCGGTCGGCCGAGCGTAAGGGTGTCGACTCCGCGTGAACAAGAGGCGTGACACCAAGTTGGGAGCCCGTTCAAGCGCCCTTTAGATAGCACCAAAAGAAAACCCCGCGGGCGTTGAGCCTCACGGGGTAATCCGGCAGAGCCGGAAGGGAAATGGCCTTGCCTGCGGAGTTATCAAGGTCAGCAGGTGTCAGCGGGGAGGATGTTAATTCCCCGTCAAACTTAAAGCAATACTTTAGGTTTAAGCTCGTAAGTCGTTGTTTTTACTTGACGGAAATCAGTCAAAACGCAGCGACTGGATCTTCTGGCGGCGACGTTCGTCGCGCGGGGCCGTGTAGTCATTATTAAACAGAGCGGGCTCCCATGCGCCATAGGTCGGGTTGGGCAGCACGAACCAGCGGGTGCCGATCCAGTCCATGTACGGCTTCATGGCCTTCTGACGGCCTTCGGCGTTATTGGCCAGAACGGTCACAAAATCGCCGATCTGGTCGCCAAACTGCATCAACACGCGATATTTGTGGCTGATCAGCTGACGGCGGCAGCCCTTCTCGGTGCCGATCTGTTCGCAGTCTTCGACAAAGGTACCCAGGCCCAGGAAGGACTCCGGACCGGCCACCGGCAGGCCGGCCTTGCGCAGATTGGCCAGGGTGGCCTGGTCCAGGTCCTTGGCGCGGTTGGAGATGTAGATCACCGCAATGCCGTGCTTGGCGGCGAACTGGGTGAACTCCACCACGCCCGGCAGGGCGCGGGCGCGCTGCTCGTTGCACCAGGCCGCCCAGTCGGCCTCGTTGTACTCGCCGCCGCTCTTGATCAGACGTGCCTGGTAGGGCGAGTTGTCGAGCACGGTTTCGTCGATGTCGAGCACCACGGCCGGCTTGAGGTCCTTGACCGGCGCCACGCGGTCGTCCTTGGGCAGCGCATCCCACTGCTTGTCGGCCAGGGCGGCCGGCAGGCGGGCCTGCGCGTCGCGGTAGGTCTGCAGATAGATCAGGTCATGCTCGATCGCCGTCTGGCTCCAGGCGACCGCATTGAGGTTGTCATCGGCCGGCGTCCTGGGCGTCGGCGCGGCGGCAACCGGGGCGACCGGGGCGGTCGGTGCAGGCGTCTTGGTCGGGGTGGACGTGGAACAACCGGCAAGCAGGACCAGGGCGGCAAGCGCCGCCGACAAACGAACGGACATAGAGGATTCCCGAGTAAACAGAGCGCGCAGAATCGGACAAGTTTACGACAGGGGCGTGTCGACGCAGCCTCTGCGCGCGCCCTGGCCGCCTGCTTCGTGGGTACAACGACAGGGCTGGCGGCCCTCATCGGCTACTGACAGACTGCCTCCCATCCCCGCCGCCGCATGAAGTTGCATGGAACCTGCCCAGAACGTCCGTCCGCCGTCGTCGGCCATCCGCATCACCAGCTATGTGCTGGCCGGCCTCGCGCTGGTGCTGGTGTTGGGATTGCGACTTCTGCCTGCGTTGTTCGCCGGCCTGCTGGTCTACGAGCTGGTGCAATCGACCGCGCCGCTGCTGGGCAAGCGGGTGCCCGGCGACCGCGCGCGGGTGCTGGTGGTGGCCTTGCTCGCCACCATCGTGGTGGGTTTGCTGGTGTTGCTGATCCTTGGCGCGGTGAGTTTTCTGCGCAATGAAATCGGCAACCCCGAGCTGTTGTGGCAACAGCAATTGATGCCGCTGGTGGAGAAGGCACGCGAGCAGTTGCCAGGGACCGTGGTCGGCTGGTTGCCCGACAGCGTCGACGACTTGCGCGTGATGGCGCTGGAACTCACGCGCAAGCACTCGGTGAGCCTGCAGACCATCGGCAAGGAGGCGGCGCGCGTCTTCGTGCACATCCTGATCGGCATGGTGCTCGGCGCCATCGTTGCGCTCAGCCGCGCGCGTCCGGCGCATCAAGTCGGCCCGCTGGCTTCTGCGCTGGGCCTGCGTGCGCAGCGACTGGCGGAAGCATTCCACAACATCGTTTTCGCGCAGATCAAGATTTCGCTGCTCAACACGACATTTACCGCGATTTTCCTGCTCGGCGTGTTGCCGTTGATGGACATCCACGTGCCGCTGGCCAAGACCTTGGTGGTGGTGACCTTCATCGTTGGCTTGCTGCCGGTGATCGGCAATCTGATTTCCAACACGGCGATCACCATTGCGGGCTTGTCGATTTCGCTGGGCGTCGGTATCGCAGCGCTCGGCTTTCTCATCCTGATCCACAAGCTCGAGTATTTCCTCAATGCACGTATCGTGGGCAGCCAGATCCGCGCGCGTGCGTGGGAGTTGCTGGTGGCCATGTTGCTGATGGAAGCCGCCTTTGGACTGGCCGGCCTGATTGCCGCGCCGATCTACTACGCCTATCTCAAGAGCGAGCTTGAAGCCGAACGGCTGATCTGAGTCGCCGCGCGCGTACTCGCGCGCCAACGCAAAAAACCACGCAGCGTCCGTTCGCACTTGCGAAGGGGCGCAGTGTGTTGCGCGCCACCAGTAGTGACCTGCGAATTCCAGCGCTTTCCTGCGAACGCATCGCAACTCTCAAGTGCAAGAGAATAGTTCTTGCGTTTCAATTACTTGCGAGTTTCTTGGGGCTGTTGCGACGCGCCTTCTTCGTGTTAGAAAGCCAAACAGGTGATTTCATTTGGGCGTCCAAATGATGACAACCCCGCGGGAGACGGGGGCGCCGAAATCATCGGGCGTGCGAAGACGCGCGTGTGGGACATCCATTCATAGATTCGATGTAGGGGAGATCCATGTTGAAGTCCAAGCTCACGGCCGCCGTGCTGGCGGCCTTGGCGTTCGGCTGCGCGCCAGCCTTCGCCGCAACTACCGATGCAAGCAGCAACGCCCAGCCGGGCAGTGCCGCTGCGACGGGTTCGAACGCCGACGCGGCGCAGGACCAGTCCACCGATACCGATGCGCAAAAGAAGGCCAAACGCCTCGATGCGGTCACCGTCAGCGGCACCCTGATCAACAATGCGCAGATCCAGACCGCCGCGCCGATCTACACGATCACCAGCCAGGAAATCAAAGCCCGCGGCTTCAACAGCGTGGCTGAAGTGCTGCAGAGCTCGGTGTTGTCCACCGGTTCCGTGCAGGGCCCGCAGGCTAGCGGCGGTTTCACCCAGGGTGCGCAGACCATCAGCCTGTACGGCTTGAATCCCGAGTACACGCTGACCCTGATCGATGGTCGGCCGATCACCCAGTTCGGCCAGCTGTACAACGGGCAGAGCAACTTCACCAATATCTCCAACATCCCGTTGGCGATGATCGACCACATCGACGTGCTGCCCGGCGGCGCCTCGTCCATCTACGGTTCGCAGGCCATTGCCGGCGTCGTCAACATCGTGACCAAGCAGCACATGGATGGCACCGAAGTGCTGGTGCGCGCGGGCGGCTATGACGGCGGCGGCGGCTCCAGCCAGCGCTTGTCGCTGACCTTCGGCCACCAGTTCGGCAAGCTCGACGTGCTCGGTGCGGTCGAATTCGACAACCAGTCGCCGATCTGGGCGTACCAGCGCTCGTTCACCGCGACCAATCCCACGCCGGTCACGGTGGCGCGCGTGCTCGACTACGGCACGCTCGATACGTACACCGGCGCCGTGCAGGGCTATATCAGCCCACAGGACAACTGCGCAGCGATGAGCGGCCTGTTCAAGGGCACCACGGTCAACGCGCATTCGACCGACACCAGCCGCACCGGCACCTTTTGCGGTTCGAACGACGTCTACGGCTACACCACGCTGCTCAATCAGAGCCGCAGCTACGACGGCATGCTGAAGCTCAAGTACAACGTCAATGATTACGTGCGTCTGTACGGCGACGCGCTGGTCGATTGGCAGCAGCAGAAGTGGACGCCTGGCTCGGACTACAACTGGTGGGGTCCGATCGACTATCCGGGCGGACTGGTCGAAGACACCAACGGCCACATCCTCTATCCCGAGCGCGTGTTCGGCCCGGAAGAAGTGGGCAACAACTACTACAACCAGCTTGGCCGCCAGGATGACCTGATGTACCAGGCCGACATCGGCGCGAACGGCAGCTTCGGCGATTCGAACTGGTTGTGGGACATCTACTTCGTGCGTTCCGGCGACCGCACCACCTCAAGCACGCCGGAGCGCATGACGACTGCGGTGGACAACTACTTCGGCAACATTCTTGGTCCGCAGATGGGCAACGACCCCAACACCGGCCTGAACGTCTACAACCCGAACTATGCGCAGTTCTATACCCCGCTGACCCCGGCCCAGCTGGCCAGCTTCATGCAGAACATCAGCAGCGAATCCAACACCTGGGTCAACAACACGCGCGCCACCGTGAGCAACAGCAGCCTGTTCTCGCTGCCGGGCGGCGATGCGGCGTTGGCGGTGCTGGTGGAAGGCGGAAGCCAGGCCTGGTACGAGCCGATCAATCCGCTGATCTTGAACAACGAAGTGTGGGGGCTTACCGGAACTTCCGGTGGCGGCACGCGCAGCCACGCGGCGTCGGCGTTCGAGTTCAATGCGCCGATCTGGAAGATGCTTACGGTGGATCTCTCGGGTCGCTATGACCACTACAGCACCTCCGATAGCGACACGGGCAAGTTCACCTACAAGGCAGGCCTGGAATTCCGTCCCTGGGAAACGCTGCTGTTGCGTGGCAACTACTCCACCTCGTTCCTTGCGCCCGACATGTCGGCGCTGTTCCTGGGGCCGAGCGGCAACTACCAGAACGTCACCGACTACTATCTGTGCCAGACGCAGGGCAACGGCCAGAACTGCAGCCAGAACTACACCACCGAAGTGTCGGGCACGACGTTGTCCAATCCCAAGCTCAAGCCGACCACGGCCAAGAGTTGGTCCGCAGGCTTCGTGTGGGCGCCGATCAACAACCTCAGCATCACCGCCGACTACCTGCACATCAACATCAGCAACGAGGTGGCGCCACAGCCGGCCGATCTGCTGATGAAGGAAAACGCGCAGTGCCTGGAAGGCCAGCTGCCGGCCAATTCGCCGGACTGCCTGGCGGCGACCTCGCAAGTGGTGCGTGACCAGTTCACCGGCCAGGTCACCAGCATCACCCAGTACTACATCAACGTGTCGAGCGAGCAGACCGAGTCGGTGACCTCGCAGATCAAATACCTGTTCAACCCCAGCCCCGTCGGCCAGTTCAACCTGCAGCTCGACTGGAACGACATGCTCAAGCATGCCTACCAGATCTACCCGGGCGGCCCGACCATCAACCAGCTCACCAATCCCCTGTACAGCTCGGAATTCAAGAGCATCGTCAGCGGCGCACTGGGCTGGTCGTTCCACGACACCTGGTCGAGCACGGTGTACTACCACCGCGATGGACCGTCGCCGAACTACACCGGCCTGATCAACGGTCCGAACTACCCCGGCGATGCCAAGGTGGCGCCGTGGATCACCTGGAACTGGAGCGTCACCTACTCGCCCACCAAGGACGTGGACGTGTCGCTGTTGACCAACAACGTGTTCAACAAGATGCCGCCCAAGGACGGCTCCTATGCCGGAACCTATCCGTACTACAACAACGAGAACTACAACGTTTACGGTCGCGAAGTGATGCTGCAGCTGCAGTGGCGTTTCGGGGGCCATACCCGCAACGGTTGATGTCCCGCGACGTGATCTGACCCGAAGCAAGCGGAGCGTTCCGCTCGCGCTCCAAAGCCCCGCCAGACTGGCGGGGCTTTTTTTGGTCCATACGCCTGCGTTCCAGCAGGCTTTGGTGAAAGCGCTCTCGGCCTTTACGGGGCGTTTTGTAGGAAAAACCCTACAGGCGGTTGTCACATTCCTTCAAAAAAAATACGCAAATTCACGCACTTACGAATTCGCAAGAACAAACGGTTGTGTAAAAAATTTGTCCCGTGCTAAACGTAATTTTACGGTTTGTTCAGCAAGCCGTCAGCTAAACAAGCCGTAAGCGCTAACGCTTTTTCAACGTAGGGATGTGTCGGGGGAGAGCCGGCACAACTCAGAACGCGGCAGCAAACGATCACAAATCTTTGCTTTTTAGTAGGGGAGACAACATGTTGAAGTCCAAGCTCACGGTTGCCGTGCTGGCAGCCATGGCGTTCGGTTATTCGTCGGTTTATGCGGCCGATGCGCCGTCACCGATGCCGCAGGATTCCTCGGGCACGCAAAGCCAGCCGCAGGATAGCGCCGACGCCAAGAAGGCCAAGAAGCTGGAGGCCGTCACGGTCACCGGCTCACTGATTCCGCAGTCGCAGGTGGAAACGGCGCAACCGGTGATCAGCATCACTGCGGAAGATCTCAAGGCACGCGGTTTCACTACGGTGGCCGAGGCGCTGCAACAGGCTTCGTTCGCGACGGGTAGTGTGCAGGGCCCGCAGAACAACAACTCGTTCACCACTGGTGCGCAGACCCTGAGCATGTTCGGTCTGCCGGTGGGCTTCACCAAATACCTGATCGACGGCCGGCCGATGGGCGACTTCCCCGGCCTGTACAACGGCAGCGACATCTTCAACAACCTGAGCAACATCCCGATGGAGATGGTCGATCACATCGACGTTCTTCCGGGTGGCCAGTCGTCGCTGTACGGCTCCGATGCCATCGCTGGCGTCGTCAACATCGTGCTCAAGAAGCACGTGGACGCACCGACCATCGACGTGCGCGCGGGCGGCTACAGCGAGGGCGGCGGTTCGAGTCAGCGCATCAGCTTTGCCGACAGCTTCACCTTCGGCAAGTTCAACACCATGATCGGTGTGCAGTACGAGCAGAAGAAGCCGATCTGGGGCTATCAGCGCGACCTGACCAAGCAGTACTTCACCGACGGTACGACGCCACCGACCGCATCGCGCGACTATCTGTTCGCGAGCGGCCTGACTGGCAAGTATCTTTTCCTTGATCCGAACAACTGCTCCACGGTGGCCAGCGGCTACGGCGGCACCGAAGCGAAGCAGAACCGCGCGGGCAAGGGTGACTACTGCGGCTCGCAGTACAGTGCCGGCTACGCGACGCTTGGCAATGACGACAAGACCGCGAACCTTTATTCGCACTCCACCTTCGACGTCAGCGACAACCTGCAGCTCTACGGCGACCTGCTCTACAACTACGAAGAGCAGAAGTTCACCTCGGGCAGCAACACCACGTTCTGGGGTACCAGCGTTGCCACCGCCGGCAGCACGGCGGGCTACTTCTGGGATCCGACGCGCAATGGCGGCAACGGTGACCTGGTTCTGGCGCAGAAAATCTTCACGCCGGAAGAAGTGGGTGGCTTCTCCAACATCATGAGCAAGCAGTACGACAGCTCGTACATGTTGACCTTGGGTGGCAAGGGTACGTTCGGCCAGTCCAACTGGGACTACGATCTGGGCTTCACCCACTCCGACGATCAGCTGACCAACCGCGACTTCGCGCGCTTCACCGGACCGATCGAAAAGTACTTCTCCGATCACGTCATGGGTCGCCAGCAGGGCACGTATTCGGGCTATCCGGTGTTCACGCCCAACTACGCGGCGCTGTACAACCAGATATCCACGTCGGACTTCCGTAGCTTCACCGGCTACACCACGTCCCATGCCAAGACCTGGGATAACCTGCTCCGCGGCCAGGTGACCAACCAGTCCTTGTTCCAGATTGGCGGCGGTGAGGCCGGCCTCGCCTTGGTCATGGAAGGCGGTAATCAGGGTTGGGATTCCACGCCGGATCCGCGCCTGCTGGAGACCATCACCGACATCAACGGCAATCAGCAGAGCTACGTCTACGGCACCAGCGCCACGCCCGGTGCGGGCCATCGTTCGCGCTTTGCGACCACGGCCGAGTTGCGCCTGCCGTTGCTGGAACAGGTCACCATGGATCTGTCCACGCGTTACGACGCCTACAAAGTCGACAGCCAGACCGTGGATCACACCACGTTCAACGCGGGTATCGAGTACCGTCCGTTCGAAACACTGTTGCTGCGCGGTCGTTACGGTTCGGCGTTCAAGGTGCCTACGCTAGCCGATGAATTCCAGCGACCCAGCGGTTACTACGACTCGGTCACCGACTACCTCAACTGCGCACGCCTTGGCTTTGCGCCGGCCGTGGCGCCGACCAAGTGCCCCATCCCGTACGACGCCACGCAGTATCAGGGCCTGACCTATGGCAACCCGGCGCTGCAGCCGATCACCGCCAAGGTGTGGAGCTACGGCTTCGTGTGGGCACCGATCGAGCGCATGTCCGTCAGTGCCGACTATCTGCATTGGGACATCAACAACGAAGTCACCCAGGTCGATCCGGACAAGCTGTCCCAGACCGAATACCTGTGCGACACCGGCACGCTGGATCCCAAGTCGGGCACCTGCGCCCAGGCTTTCAACCTGATCACTCGCGGACCGGGCAAGGGCAATCTGCTGGGCCAGATCACCAATATTTCCACGCCCAAGCTCAACCTGGCCAACGAGCAGGTCAACGCCGTCACGGCGAACTTCAGCTACCTGCAGCCGATCGGCGCGTTCGGCAACCTGGCCGCTCAGCTGTCCTACTCGGACATCCTCAAGCACACGACCCAGGACTTTGTGATCGATCCGAAGATCGACGTGCTGCGCGAGCCGTTCTACAGCACGGACTTCAAGTCCAAGGTCAACGGCTCGCTCACCTGGTCGCTCGACCAGTGGAGCGCGACGGCGTACTTCAACCGCTATGGCAGCACGCCGAACTACCTGGCCAGCGTGCTCAACAGCTATGAAGCTCCGGGCACCGGCAAGCTGCCGCCGTGGATCCTGTACAACGTCAGCGTGACGTACAACCCCATCAGGAGCCTCGGGCTCTCGCTGCTGGTGAACAACGTGTTCAACAAGATGCCGCCCAAGGACGACAGCTATCCCGGCACGACCAACCAGCCGTACAACACGCTCAACTACAGCGTGTACGGCCGCGCGATCTACCTGGAGGCGAAGTACAGCTTTGGCGGGACTGCCAAGTAATCGGCAACGGTTGCCTGGTATTGGAACGGCCCCGCGAAAGCGGGGCCGTTTTCATTTTTGAGGCTTGGCGCGCCTAGCGTTCGAACGCGACGCCTGCCTTCTCAAGCACATCGAACAGCGGCGACAGCTGCGCCTCGTACTTCTTCCAGCGCCGGATGGCTGTTCGATACATGGGTGCACGGACCTGTACGGCGCTTGCCGTATTCACCGGTGCATCGTTCTTCTCGAACTGCAGGCAGCGCTCGTCCCACGAAAGACCGCAGAATTCGAGTACGCGACGGGTGTGTTCCTCTTGCGAGTCCACCAGCGCTTCATATTCCACTTCAAGAATGCGGCCAGGAAGCACGCCTCGCCAGTGCGCCATCAGGCGATCGAACAAGGCGAAATAGCGCCCCGTGTCCAACAGGTCGAACGAATAGCCGTAGAGCGGCGACAGCTGCGAAAACAGCTGGCGGAAGTTGCTCAGGCAGGTGTCGATGGGGTCGCGGCGCAGGCAGACGATCCGCGCGTTGGGCAGGGCGTGGGCGATGTGACCCGCATACAGAAAGTTGTGCGGCAGCTTGTCGATGAAGCGGGGGCGCTGTGATGTTGCCGGCCGCGTGCTGGCAAGGTAATCGGAGCCTAGTTTCGCCCAGTCGATATTCCCGGCGCGCGCGATGGTATCCCGGTCGATCATCGGGAACGTCGTACTGCCGCTGAGGCGCTTCAGCACGGCGCCGAAGTTCTGCAGCTCGCCGGCCGAATAGACATCCGGATGGCTGGAAATGATGCGCTCGACCAGCGTCGTGCCCGAACGCGGCATGCCGATGATGAAGATGGGTTCGCGGGTCGGGTCGCCCGAGGTCGTGGCCATCGGCTCGGGAAACTGCCGCGTTATCGCATCAAACAAGGCTTCATCGGTGTGGATGGCATATCCGCGCGCCTCCTTGCCCGCCGACTTGCCCTTGACCAGACGCTCGAAGGCCGCGCCGTACTCGCCCAGGTCTTCATGCTCCTTCGCCAACGCCATGTTGACGAAGGTCTGCGCGTTGACGTCCTGTACGTGGGAGTCCGCCAGATGCTCAAGGCGCGGGATGTGATTGCTCTCGCGTGTCTGGCGCCGCAGCTGCGCCAGCGTAAGGTGAGCTCCCCAGAAGGTCGGGTCGATGGCGATGCAACTTTCCAGCGCTTCTTCCGCCGCCGCTAGATCGCCAATGGCAACCAGCGCCGTGGCCAGGTTGAAGCGATAGGGAGCATGTTGCGGCATCAACGACACGGCGCCACGGAATGCCGCGGCTGCACGTTCGTGCATATGCGCCTGTGTGTAGATCACGCCCAGCGTGTCCAGCGTGAACGGGTCCGACGGGCGCAACGCCATCGCCTTGTCCGCCGCCTGCAATGCCTCGTGCGAGCGCCGCACCACGGTCAAGGCCTTGGCGAACTGGGTCGCATAATCCGCGCGCTCGGGTGCAAGATCCGACGCCTTGTGCAGAAAGCCCAGGGCCAGGGGCAGTTCTTCCAGCTCAAGGAAGGTCACGCCGGTGATATAGCAGACGCCCGGATCGTTCGGGACCAGGGGCAGCAGGCGCCCGGAGATGGCGCGGGCCTGCTGCCATTGCCTGCGGTTGAACGCGTCGACCAGTTGCGCGTAGAGCTGAGCCGGTTCCGCCATGACTATCCGAATCGGTTTGATATGTCGCCCGATTCTATGTGACGTCCCGGTGCTTTGGGCGACTTAGCCGCCGGCCAGCATGGCGGCAATCTTCGCCATATGCGATTGCGCCGTCTCGCGCACCACTTCCTTGTCCGCTTCCGGGTCCTTGCCCTGCCAGTGCAGATCGTCCTGCGGCAGCTCGTGCAGGAAGCGGCTGGGCTGATTGCTGTGGACTTCGCCGTAGCGCTTGGTCTTGGCCGACCAGGACAGGGTGAGCATTTCCTTGGCGCGGGTGATGCCCACGTACATCAGGCGGCGCTCTTCGTCGATGCGGCCCTCGTCGATGGCGCCATCGTGCGGCAGCGTGCCTTCTTCGCAGCCCACGATGAAGACCAAGCGGAACTCCAGTCCCTTGGCCGCGTGCAGCGTCATCATGCGCACGGCATTGCCCGGCTCGTCGCGATCGGCGTGGGTGAGCAGGGCGAGCTGGGCGGCCAGATCGCCGGTGGTGTTGTCGTTGCGCTGCATCGCGCGGAACCAGTCGGCCAGTTCGCGCAGATTGCCCAGGCGACGCTCGCGCAGGGTGGCATCGGTGGTGCTGGCGGCGACATGGGCGGCGTAGCCCGTGCGCTGCAACACGGTCTCCACCAGATCGGCGGCGCTCTGGTGCAGCGAGGCGCTGCGCAGCTCATCCATCAACTGGGTGAACGAGGCCAGCGCCGAGGCGGGACGCGGCGACAGCTGGCGCAGCACGGCGTCGCTGCGCGCGGCATCGAGCAGCGGCGCGTGGCGCGTCTGGGCGATCTCGCCGAGTTTCTCCAGCGTTGTTGCGCCAATTTCGCGCTTGGGCACGTTCACCACGCGCAGGAAGGCGGCGTCGTCGCTCGGGTTGGTGAGCAGGCGGAAATAGCACAGCAGGTCTTTCACTTCCGCGCGATCGAGAAAGCTCAGTGCGCCGGAAAGATGGTACGGCACGCGCGCCAGGCGCAGCGCCTTTTCCAGCGGGCGTGCCTGGAAATTGCCGCGATACAGGATGGCGATGTCGTGCCAGCGGGCCTTGTGCTTTTCCGCGAGCGACGCGGCAATGGCCGCCACGCGTTCGGCTTCGTGTTCGTTTTCCTTGCACTCCAGCACGCGGATCTGCGCGCCTTCCGGGTGCTCGCTCCACAGCTTCTTTTCGTGCAGATGCGGGTTGTTGGCGATCAGCTTGTTGGCGGCGCGCAGGATGCGCTTGCCGCAACGGTAGTTCTGTTCCAGCTTGATCACGCGCAGGCTGGGCCAGTCCTTGCCGAGCTGGTCGATATTCTCCGGATTGGCGCCGCGCCATGCGTAGATCGACTGGTCGTCATCGCCCACGCAGGTAAAACTGCCGCGCTCACCGGCCAACGCCTTCAGCAGGCGGTACTGCGCATCGTTGGTGTCCTGGTATTCGTCCACCAGCAGATAACGCAGGCGCTCGCGCCACACGTTGCGGCACTCCTCGTCGCTCTCCAGGATGCGCAGCGGGAGACGGATCAGATCGTCGAAATCCACGGCATTGAAGGCGTTGAGGCGTTGCTGGTACATCTCGTAGATGGTCGCTGCGTCGAGCTCGCGCGGGCTGCGTGCGGCGGCAAGCGCTTCTTCCGGCGACAGGCCGGCATTCTTCGCACGGCTCACCAGGTTGCGTATGCCGAACAGCACATCGGGCTTGATGCCCTTGGGCGCCAGTTCCTTGATGATGCCTTCGCTGTCGTCCGCATCGAGCACCGAGAAACCCTTGCGCAGCCCGGCGCGCGCGTGCTCCATCTGCAGAAACTTCAGGCCCAGCGCGTGGAACGTACACACGGTGAGCGCGGCGGCGTCCTCGCTGCTGATCAGCTTGGTCACGCGCTCGCGCATTTCCTTCGCCGCCTTGTTGGTGAAGGTGATGGCGGCGATGCGCGAGGGCGCGAGCTTCTTGCGCGCGATGAGATAGGCGATCTTCTGCGTGATCACCGAGGTCTTGCCCGAACCTGCGCCTGCCAATACCAGCAGTGGGCCGTCACAGTGTTCCACGGCGGCCAATTGTTGGGGATTGAGCATGGTTGCGCTGGTGGCTGGGCGGCGCCCGATGGTAGCAGAGCACCCTCGCCCAAAGCAGGCTATGCTCCGCTCACCGCAGGTCGAGACATGCCGGCACCTGCGCATCACCGGAGCGTGAGATGGCCAGACTGGCGACTTTCGGCGTAGTGATCCTGGCGCTGGCAGGCGCCAGCCATGCATGGGCACAGCAGGCTGCCGATGCCACCGACATCAAGCGCGACACCGAGCTGCTCGGTGGCATGGAGTCGCGCCTGTTCGTCGACGCCCACAGCGACCTGCGTTATCGCTACAAAGGCCAGGAAGCGTATAGCGAGGGCCACCACCGCGACGCCTTCCACTATTTCCGCCTGGCATCGCGCTATGCCGACAAGACCTCGCAGTCGCTGGTGAGCGTGATGTATTGGACGGGCGATGGCGTGGCCCAGGATCGCCCGCTGGCTCATGCATGGATGGAGCTTGCCGCCAGCCGCGGCTATCCCGAGTTGCTGCGTCAGCGCCAGCTCTACTGGGATCAGCTGAGCGATGCGGAGCGTGCCAAGGCGCGCGAACTGCGCCCGACGCTCGAAGCCGACTACGGCGATGCCGTCGGTGCCCGCCGGCTCACGCTCGAAATCGGCGCCAGCCGCGCCCAGGTCACCGGCAGCCACGTCGGCTGGCTGGGGAGCGGCAGCGCGACCTACGGCGACAACGCCGTGGAAGACTTCAGCAAGTTCGACAAGGCGCTGCACATGAACACCGCCGAATACCTGGACGTGAAGGATTTGCAGTGGCAGCTGCAGATGAACAGCCGCGTCAACGTGGGCGAACCCGAACCTGTGCCGGCGCCGCCTCGCAACCCGGCGCACCCCGCTGCCTAGCGCCGTACCAGGTTGCGGTTGTTCCCGCGGCTTAGCTGTATTTCAATGTCTCGGCGATGAAAACGGGCGCGCATCGCGCGGTACAGTGTCCGTTGATGTAGCGTCGATCCTCAACTAAGCACAGGTAAAGTGGTGACGGCATGACGGACGGCGAACAAATCACCGAACAGCAGTGCGACGTGGTCGTGATCGGCGGCGGGCCCGCCGGCAGCACGGCGGCCACACTGCTGGTGCGGCGCGGTTACAAGGTGATCGCGCTGGAAAAGGATCACCACCCTCGTTTTCATATCGGCGAATCGCTGCTGCCGATGAATCTGCCGATCTTCGAGCGGCTGGGCGTGCTGGACCAGGTCCGCGCACTGGGCGTGTTCAAGCCGGGTGCGGATTTTGAGGCCGACAATGAGGCCGGCTACATCACCTTCGAGTTCGCCCGCGCCCTCGGCAACAGCCCGCCGCATGCCTATCAGGTGCGGCGGCAGGATTTCGATCAGATGCTGTTTCGCCACGCGGCCAGCAGCGGCGCGGATACGCGCGAAGGCCATGAGGTGCGCGGCGTGGAAGAGCGTGGCCGGCATGACTGGCGCGTGCAGGTGGCCACCGATCAGGGCGAGCAGTACGCCGTCCTTGCACGCTATGTGGTGGACGCCTCCGGCCGCGATGCGTTTCTTGCCGGCAAGAAGAAGCTCAAGCGCAAGAACGCCGAACATCAGAGCGCAGCCATTTTTGGCCACTTTCGCGGCGCGCAATACCGGGCCGGCGAACACGCCGGCAATATCAGCATCTACCGCTTCGATCACGGCTGGATGTGGATGATTCCCCTGCCCGACGGCGTGATGAGTGTTGGCGCGGTGTGCTGGCCCGACTATCTCAAGCAGCGCCGCGGCCGCAGCACCGATTTCCTGCTGGAAACGCTGCGCCAGAATCCGGCCCTGTGGAAGCGCATCGAACACGCCGAACTGATCGACAACGAAGTGCGCGTGACCGGCAACTACTCGTACGACTCGGCACGCATGGCCGGTCCTGGCTGGGTGCTGATCGGCGATGCCTTCGCGTTCCTCGATCCGGTGTTCTCCTCCGGCGTGTACCTCGCCATGAGCGGGGCGGAACAGGCGGTGGAGGTGGTGGATGCGGCGCTGCGCGATCCCACCCGCGAGGCGGCCTTGCAACGCCGTCTGGAACGTCGCCAGCGCCGCGGCATGAAGCGGTTTGCGTTCTTCATCTATCGCTTCAACGGATCGATCATGCGCCAGGTGTTCAGTTCGCCGCGCAATACGTTCCAGATCGAGCAGGGCGTCATTTCGATGTTGGCGGGCGACGTGTTCGACTCGTTCAAGGTCTGGATACGCATACTCGCGTTCAAGGGTGTGTACCGGGCGCTCACCCTGCGCGAGTGGCGACGGTGGAGCGGCGATCGCCACTACCGGCTGGCGCAGGCCCATGCGCAGTTCAGCGGGGGTACCACGCCGCTGGACAAGGAATAGGCGCTGAAGGCCAGCGGTCAACCGGGTAACATCAGCACCCCGCCACAGGAACCGTCATGGCCAAGCTTTATTTCTATTATTCGGCGATGAATGCCGGCAAGACCACGACCTTGCTGCAGAGTGCCTACAACTATCACGAGCGCGGCATGCGCACGCTCATCCTCACGCCGGCGCTGGACAACCGCTACGGCGAGGGCGTGGTGGCCTCGCGCATCGGCCTCAAGGCCAACGCCGTGCGCTTCGGCGGGGAAGAAAACCTGCTGGCCCTGGTGCAGTCGGACATCGCCGCCCGCGGCCCGCTGCATTGTGTGTTCGTCGACGAGGCGCAGTTTCTCAGCAAGGCCCAGGTGTGGCAGCTGAGCGACGTGGTGGACAAGCTCAACGTCCCGGTGCTCGCCTATGGCTTGCGCACCGATTTCCGCGGCGAGCTGTTCGAGGGCAGCCGCTACCTGCTCGCCTGGGCCGACAACCTGGACGAGATCAAGACCATCTGCCATACCGGCCGCAAGGCCACCATGGTGGTGCGCGTGGATGAACAGGGCCGTGCGGTCACCGAAGGCCCGCAGGTTGAGATCGGCGGCAACGACCGCTATGTCTCGGTGAGTCGCGCCGAGTTCAAGAACATTACGGAAGGACACGGCAGGATAGAACTGCAGCAGCCCGTGCTGCCGCTGGGCGAAGGGCATTGAGCGTTTCGCACTCATCTAAGGAATGGTAACGGCATGTCGAAGATCCCTTTTCCCGCCTGGCAACGTCCGCACTGGCAGTCGAGCAACGAAGACATCCTGTTGCAGTTCTATGTGTTCGGGAAATTCCAGTCGGGACGGGCGCCCTCGCTCGATTACGGCAGCGAAGGCCTGCCCGATGGCGTGGAAATGACCAGCCATAACCACGCGCAGCTGCGCCAGTGGGACGGCTATCCCTTGCGCGGCAGCATCGGCCGCATGTTCAAGGATGGCGCGCCCGAGGCTTACCGGCAGGCTATCGATGCACCGGAAGTGCTGGTGATTCGCGGCCGTTTGCCCGATAGCGCCGATACGGGTTATCTGCGCGACACGCTGGGCGTGCTCGCGGCGCTGCTCGACATGGGCGGCGTGGCCATCCTCGATCCGCAGACGCTCAACCTCTACGACGCCGACACGTGGCGCAGGCACTTCGTCGTGCGCGACGGCGCGCCGATCCGCAATCATCTGTTGATACTTCGCGATGCGGAGCCCAATGGGACTTACTGGATTCACACGCGCGGCATGCGCAAGTTCGGGCGCCCTGACGTCAGTATTCGCCATGTGCCTGAGGCTGATAGCGATCGGGCGGGTTTGTTGTGTGAGCGGTTGGTAGAGTTGGAGGCGCTTGGTGCGCGTTTTGCCGAGGGGCAGGAGCTGGAGGCCGACGGGATGTCGTTGGTGGCCACTCTGGGCGGCGGGTTGGAAGATCCGGACTTCAACAATACGTTTGTGGAGTTTCGCTGGCCGGAGTAATCCGCCGCTTTGCTCCCTCTCCCCTGCGGGGAGAGGGTTGGGGTGAGGGGCGGGTGCTGCCGGCCCGAGCAGCTCTCTTGTAGGAGCGCACTTGTGCGCGACCCCCTGACGGAGCGAGACACCCACTCGTTGCGGTCGCGCACAGGTGCGCTCCTACAGGAGGGGCGTGCGCGTATGAGTCGCGGATCAGGCGTTGCCGGCTGCTTTTTGTGGGAGCGCACCCTGTGCGCGACAAACCTACGGAGCGGCACCTCGCAGCGTGGCTGTCGCGCACAGGGTGCGCTCCCACAGACAAGCCAGCGTGCTGATAGCTGAAGGGTTGGGCCCGAGGAGAAGTTTTGAGTCTTCTATGCGTCGGCGCGGCGCAGAAACGCTTGCCGGTCCCAAAGAAAACCCTCGAACTACTTCTGGCACTTCGGACACCAGAACGTCGACCGCTGCCCCAACACCACCTGCCTCACCGGCGTCCGGCACGCCCGACACGCTTCGCCCTCGCGCCCATACACCTGCAACTCGCGAAAGAAATACCCCGGCGCGCCATCGGGGTTGATGAAGTCGCGCAGCGTGGTGCCGCCGCGTTCGATGGCCCAGGCCAAAATGCGTTTCACTTCGCCTGCCAGTCGCGCGTAGCGTGCGCGCGAGACGGAGCCGGCGGGTTTGCGCGGATCAATGCCGGCGGCGAACAGCGCTTCGCTGGCGTAGATGTTGCCGACGCCGACCACGACGGCGTTGTCCATCAGGAACAGCTTTACCGCAGCGGTGCGTCCGCGCGACATGCGCCACAACAGGTCGCCGTCGAAATCATCGGTGAGTGGCTCGGGGCCCAGGTTTTCCAGTAGCTCGTGCGTCTCACCGGGCGGCTGCCAGAGCAGGCAGCCGAAGCGCCGTGCGTCGGTGAAACGCAGTACGCGTGGCCCCTCGGTGGCGGTCGGTTCCAGTGCGATGTCCACATGATCGTGCTTGCCGACCAAGGCATCCGGCGGAAGCACGCGCAATACGCCGGTCATGCCAAGGTGCAGCAGTGCACTGCCCACCTGGGTGTGCAGCAGCAGATATTTCGCGCGCCGCTCCACCGCCTCGATCCGCTGGCCGGGCAATTGCGTGCTGATCTCCGGCGGAATCGGCCAGCGCAGGTCGGGGCGACGCAGGGTCACGCCCGTGACGCGGCGTCCGATCAGATGCGGGGCGATGCCGCGGCGGGTGGTTTCGACTTCGGGTAGTTCGGGCACTGCAGGTCTCGGTTGGGTGGGGCGGCGGTGGCGAGTACTGAGGTTCCTGATAGTCCGCGGTCGCGCACAGGGTGCGCTCCTACAGGCGAGACGTCACCTTGTGGGGGCGCACCCTGTGCGCGACCGCGGAGCTACAGGATCGCCTCGATCCCCAACTCAACCCCAGTCGTTATGGAAGCTCCCTTCCTTGTCCACCCGCTCAAACGTATGCGCGCCGAAGAAGTCGCGTTGTGCCTGAATCAGGTTGGCGGGCAGGTTTTCGGCGCGATAACCGTCGTAATAGGCGATCGCGGAGGAGAAGCACGGCACCGGCACACCAGCCTTTACGGCCGCGGCCACGACGTCACGCAACGCACTCTGGTACTCGGCGGCGATGTCGCGGAAATAGCTATCGAGCAGCAGATTCTTCACCTGCGGGTCGCGCTCGTACGCATCGGTGATCTTCTGCAGGAAGCGCGCGCGAATGATGCAGCCGGCGCGGAAGATGCGGGCGATGGTGCCGTACGGCAGATTCCACTGGTATTCGTCCGATGCCGCACGCAACTGCGCAAAGCCCTGTGCGTACGAGACGATCTTGCTGAGATACAAGGCACGACGCACGGCTTCGATAAACGCCTTGCGATCGCCTTCGAACTGATGCGGTGCCGGTCCCTTGAGAATCTTGCTGGCGGCGACGCGCTCTTCCTTGAGTGACGAAAGCAGGCGCGCAAACACCGACTCAGTGATCAGCGGCAACGGCACGCCAAGATCGAGCGCGCTCTGGCTGGTCCACTTGCCCGTGCCTTTCTGCGCAGCGCGGTCGAGGATGATGTCGACCATCGCCTTGCCGGTGTCCTTGTCCTTCTTGGTGAAGATGTCGGCGGTGATGCTGATCAGGTAGCTGTCGAGTTCACCCTTGTTCCAATCGGCGTAGACCTCGGCCAATTCTTCGTTCGTCAGGCCGAGCACGTTATGCAGTACCGAATAGCTTTCGGCGATGAGCTGCATATCGCCATACTCGATACCGTTGTGCACCATCTTCACGTAATGGCCGGCGCCGTTCGGGCCCATATAGGCCACGCAGGGATCGCCATCGGGCGCGCGCGCTGCAATCTCGGTGAGGATGGGCGCGACCAGGTCGTACGCTTCGCGCGGGCCGCCCGGCATGATCGACGGTCCGTGCAACGCACCTTCTTCGCCGCCGGACACGCCGGTGCCGATGAAGTGCAGTCCAGCCGCGCTCATCTCGCTCTCGCGGCGCATGGTGTCCTTGAAGAACGTATTGCCACCGTCGATGACGATATCGCCCTTGTCGAGCAGGGGCTTGAGCTGTGCGAGCGTGGCGTCGGTGGGCTCGCCGGCCTTGACCATCAGCAGGATGCGACGCGGCTTTTCCAGCGACTGGACGAATTCCTCCAGCGTGAACGTGGGTACCAGCTTCTTGCCGGGATTGTCCTTGACCACTTCATCGGTGCGTTCGCGATGCCGGTTGTAGATCGACACGGCGTGACCGCGACTTTCGATATTCAGGGCGAGGTTGCTGCCCATCACGGCCATGCCCACTACGCCGATCGCCTGCTTGCTCATGACATCGCTCCTGTCGAGGTTTGCTTTCCCATATGGGGAGTCTGCGAGACGGTGCAAGGTACGCCGGGGTGGGGCAGGAGTTAGTGAAGAGGAGTGAGAAGTGAGAAAAGGCCGGGAAAGCTCTCTCTCACTCCTTGATCTTCCTCGCTTCGCCAGTCGCGCCGCGCGGCGTATAGCGCACCGAAATCAGTGCCACCCGGTCGCCCACGCGCACATAGCGCTGCGGACCCGTGACCGACGTTTCGCCGAATTCCAGGCGCTGGCCATCCAGCGTCAGCACCGCCATCGGGGTGGCCAGTCCGATCTTGCCTGGATCGAAGTCGTGCAGCGGTCGCCAGCTCAGCACTGCCGCGGCTGCCGTGTCGGCCAGCTCGCCGAGGCGGCCATCGTCCGCACGGGCTGGCGTGCCATCGGTGCGCCACCAGTGGCCGTCGCGGCGAGCGAAGTGCTCGGTATTGCCGCTGCCCAAAGATAGTGAAATGTCGTGGACGCTCGAGGGATCGAGCGTCAGCAAGGTACCGCTAGCCTCCGCACGATCCTGCCGCCACTGCCATCCGGCGATCGCCATGATCGCCAGGATGCCTGCCGCAAGCCACAGGCGCTGTCGGGTCGCCCGCTTCATGCGCGACGACGGCGCCACACGATGAAGCCGCCGATCAGCAGCAGCAACAACGGCAACACCACCAGGAAGCCAAGCGTGACGCTGCTCAGCTGCGCCTGGGTGATCTGCAGCAGGCGATCGGGCGCGCCGCGCGGCGGCAGGTTCACCAGGGCATCGTCACCCAGCAGCCAATCGAAGATGCGTTCACCCAACGCACGATTGCCGCCGTTGCCGAGGAAGGTGTTGGAGAGGAAATCGCCATCGCCAATCACCACCACGCGTTGCTCGGCCTTGTCGGGACTCGGTGAGAGACGACTCAAGGCAAAGGCAAAATCCAGCGGACCCTTCAGCTCGCCGGCGCTGGCGTCGTACTGGATGCTGGAGCTCTGCGCATTGTCGATCGGCTTGAACTCGGTCCAGCTCTGTGCGCTCGAGCGCAGGAACGGCGCCACCTTCCAATCGGTACGCGCCGCCATCGCCAGCGCAGACACCTGCGGAAACAGCGTGGTCAACTGAAAGCCGCGCGTGATCGCGTGCTGCGGATAGTCGCCCAGCGCCAGCATGCGCGGATCCTTCAAACCCAGCGCGGCGCCCTGACCATCGACCAGCACGCCCGGCAAAATCCGGATGCCCAGCGCATCGGCCAGCGGCGCCAGATGCAGGTCGTCATTGGTGGGTTCGCTCAACCACAACAGGTTGCCGCCGTTGCCCACGTAATCGGTCAGCGCCTTCACCGCGCCATCGGGCAAGGCCAGCTCGGGGCTCGCCAGTACGACCAGGTCGGTGTGCTGCGGTACGGCGGTGACTTGCGCAAAGTTCAGCGGCACCGCGCGCATGCCGCGGCCTTCCATCTGCGCCATGAACATGCCCAGGTCGGCATTGCCCTTGTCGTCCGCGCGACGCTCGCCATCGCCGGACACGAACGCGACGATGCGTTCGCCGCCGCGCGCCAGGCGCTCCAGCGCATTGGTGAGGCTGCGCTCGGACAGCTCATCGAGCCGCTGCTCGCGGCCCTGGTAGTGCAGGATCAAGGCGCCATCCACCGTGATGCCGAGCTCGCGCATCGCGGCAGGATCCTGCTGTGGATCGACGAAGCGCAGCGTCAGGTCGGGCTTGGCGCGCTCGTAACGTTCGACGAAGCCGGCCACGGTGTGGCGCAGATCGCCTTGCGGATTGGCGTAACTGACGATTTCCACCGGGCCATGCAAGGTCGCCAGCACCGCGCGGCTTTCCGGCGACAGGCTGGCGCGCCCGCCAAAGGTCCAGTCGCTGACATGATCATGGCGCGTGGTGAGATAACCGATGGCACCTGCGGCAAGCAACAGCGCCAACGCAAATAGCCATCCATTCAGATGCCGGAAAAAGCGCGCCATCAGCCACGCTCCTTTTCGGCAGCCAGCCGTTGCGTGGCGAGAGCGAGCGCCACCACGATCACCAGCACGAACCACGCGACATCCGACAACGACACCAGTCCACGCAGCATGTCTTCAAGATGTCCGCTAAGGGCCAGCCAGTTGAATACACCGCTGGTCGCACCGGCTTTCTGCACGGCGATATTCATGCCGGCCAGCACCAGTCCGACGGTGAGCGCGATGGTGGCGGCGATGGAGGCGTGCGAGGCGTAGGCGGAACTTGCCACGCCGATCGCGGCCAATGCAGCGAGCGTCAGCAGCGCGCCCAGCGATGCCGCGGCGAGCTTGCCCCAGTCGAGGGTGACACCGTGCGAAAGGCTCAGCGGCATCGCCAGGGCTAGCGCGAGCCACAGCACCAGCCACAACATCAGCGCCAGGTATTTGCCCAGCACGATGCGCGAAGCTGGCAGGCCGGCGGCGAACCACAACGGCAACGTGCCGTTGCTGCGTTCGCCAGCGAGCGAGGACATGGTGAGCAGCGGCACGATCACCAGCGCCAGCTCCACCACGCCAAACGGCAGGATGCCGCCGGTGAGGATGCTGCTCAGCATCGGCACGCCAACCAGATCGGTATAACCGGGGCCGCCCGGCAAAGCGGCGAGCTTGATCTGCCCGGCCAGAAAGCCGCCGAGCAACAAAGTGAAGCGCCAGGCCAGTTGCGCCAGCGTCAACGCGGCAAGCACCCAGGCGAGCGGGCGAACGATCAGGCGGCGCAGCTCCAGCCGCGTCACGGCGAGCACCCTCATGCGGCCCGTGCCTTGTCGTTGCCGTCGCCGCCGCGCAGGGCGATATCGAAGAAGGTCTGCTCAAGCATCTTGTGGTCGTCGTCGGTGATGGGGCCGTCGTAGCGCAGCTGCCCCTCGTGCAGGATCGCCACGCGATCGCAGGCCGCGGTGACTTCGGCCAGCAGATGCGTGGAAAGAATGACGGCGGTGCCGGCCGCGGCCTGTTCGCGGATCACGGTGCGCAGCGCAGCGACCTGCACCGGATCGAGGGCATTGGCGGGTTCGTCCAGCACCAGCAGCGAGGGCTCGTGCAGCAGCGCGCAGGCGAGTCCGAGGCGCTGACGCTGGCCCTGCGACAACACGCCAGCCAGCCGACGCGAGAGCGCGCCAAGTTCCAGGCGTTCGACGATGCGCTGGCGCGCCTTGGCCAGCGCCGCGCCGGCCAGACCGCGAAGGCGGCCATGCGCGTCCAGATGTTCCAGCACGGTCAGTTCCGGCCACAGCGGGGCACGTTCAGGCAGCCAGCCGATGCCGCGCTGGGCCAGCTCCGGATGCTCCAGAAAGTCCTTCCCGTTCAGTTTGATGGCGCCGCTGTCAGGCGTCAGCGCACCGGCGATCATGGCCAGGGTGGTGCTCTTGCCGGCGCCGTTGACCCCGAGCAAACCCAGCACCTGTCCCGCATCCAGGGTCAGGCTGAGATCGGCGACGGCGGCGCGTCCCGCGCGGTGTCGGGTTATGTGATCCAGTTGCAATACAGCGGTAGGCGCGGTCATTGCATGATTGTCAGTGCGGCCCCAAATTCATACAACCGGGAGAGGGCGCCGATGGGCGATACAGCACATTAACTTTGTTGCCGCAAATGGGTGCGACAATATTTTGCTGGTCCATGCTGGCGGGTACGGAAACCCCTCGTTTAGACTGACTTTTCATACACCTGGGTGTTTCCCATGCTAGATGCAGTACTCAATTTCTTGTCCAACGGCCTGACGCACGCCAGTTGGCTGACCATGCTGGTCTACATGCTGGTCATGACGCAGCTCACCATTTTCACGGTGACGCTGTACCTGCATCGCTGCCAGACCCATCGCGGCGTGGACCTGCATTGGTCTATTTCGCACTTCTTCCGCTTCTGGGGCTGGCTCACCACGGGCATGGTCACCAAGGAGTGGGTGGCGGTGCACCGCAAGCACCACGCCAAGGTCGAGACCGAGGAAGATCCGCATAGCCCGCAGATCTACGGCATCAAGAAGGTCTTCTGGGATGGCGTGTCGCTGTACCGCGACGCCAGCGAAGTGAAGGAAGACCTCGAGAAGTACGGCCGCGGCACCCCGGACGACTGGATCGAGCGCAATCTCTACGGCGCGCATCCGTACTGGGGCCCGACCCTGATGCTGTTCATCAGCTTCGCCCTGTTCGGCGTGATCGGTGCTGCCCTGTGGGCCGTGCAGATGATCTGGATCCCGTTCTGGGCCGCCGGCTTCGTCAACGGCATCGGCCACTGGTGGGGCTACCGCAATTTCGAAAGCGCCGACACCGCGACCAACCTCATTCCCTGGGGTTTCTGGATCGGTGGCGAAGAGCTGCACAACAACCACCACGCCTTCCCGAGCTCGGCGAAGTTCGCCCTGCGCAAGTGGGAGTTCGACATCGGCTGGGCCGCCATCTGCGCCCTGCGCGCCGTGGGCCTGGCCAAGGTGCTGCGCGTGGCGCCGACGCTGGACGTCCGCCCGAACGTGCACCTGCCGGATGCCGAGACGCTCAAGGGCGTGCTGACCCATCGCTTCGCCGCGATGACCGACTACTACCGCAACGTGATCATCCCGACCATGCGCGACGAAGCGCAGCACGCCGGCGACAGCATCAAGTCGGTGCCGCGCCGCATGCGTCGCGCGCTGGCCGATGGTGGCCGCTGGCTGGACAGCGAAGGCCGTGATCGCATGCAGGCGGTGCTGGCCAAGCGCCCGACGCTCAGCACCGTTTGTGATTTCCGCAATCGCCTTGCCGCTCTGATGGAGCAGCGTGGTGCCGATCAGGCGCTGAAGGGTCTGCAGCAGTGGATCGCCGAGGCTGAGCAGAGCGGTATCCGCGCGCTGCAGGAGTTTGCTGGTCGCCTGAAGAGTTATTCGGTGGCGAACGCGTAAGCGGTGTCACTGATTGGATGAAGAAGCCCGCCGAAAGGCGGGCTTTTTTGTGGGCGAGGCGATGACCAGGCGGGCCGCTCTGCTCCCTCTCCCCTCCGGGGAGAGGGCTGGGGTGAGGGGCGGGTGCTCGCGGGGACGTTTCTATTCGTCGTTCTTAAGTCGCCCGGATCAAGAGCCTCGGTATTTGGTTGTCGCGTGTTCGCTAGCTTGTTCGCCTGCCGCGGGCTTCCGTCCTCCTGCCGGAGGCCGGGTCACTTTCTCTTGCTTGCCCAAGAGAAAGTAACCAAAGAGAAGGGCCCCCCGGATGACGCGCCTTCCGGGCCTTTGGCCCTCCAGGTGCGCGGTCGGGCTCCGGGGTTTTTCGACAGGACATCCCTGTCCTGTCGAAAAACTGGCCGCATCCCTGCGGCCACCCTTCGGGCTTTCCTCCACCCGCCCGCCGCGTCATACGGGGACCCCCCAAGAGCCAAGAGCCAAGAGCCAAGAGCCAAGAGCCAAGAGCCAAGAGCCGGAGCCAAGAGCCGGAGCCGAGAGCTGCAGATCTACTGTGGGAGCGCACCCTGTGCGCGACAAACCTACGAAGCGATACACCCCAGCGTGACTGTCGCGCACAGGGTGCGCTCCCACAGGGGCTAGTCGATGAAACGCCAGGCCTGCTCCGGTTCGGGCAGGCGGCATTGCTGGCGCTTGCCGAACAGGTGGTAACGATGGCGCGCGATCCAGCGATACGCGGGATCGCGCAACGGCCTGGGGATCATGCGCAAAGTGGCGGCGACGCCACGCCACCGACCGCCCAGATGCTCCAGAACGCGTGCGATGGCGTCCGTATCGCTGTAACCGTGGCCGTCATCGACCAGCAGGAAGGAGGCAGGATCGTCGGGTGACAGTCCGTGCGCGAGCAGCAGGGCGCGCCCTTGCGTCCCCTGCATCGCCGCCAGCCGGAGGCTGCCGGCGCGGTCGTGGCGCAGGATGAAATCCACCCATCGGCTGCACAGCACGCAGACGCCATCGAAGACGATCACGGGATGCTCGAACTCAGCGGACATGGTCGATCTCCAGCCAGCCGCGATAGGCGACCAAATGCCCCAGCAGGGGCAGGTGCACATCGATGTCGAAGGTATAGCGGCCATCGCATGCGCCGCTGCGCGAGCGCACCCGGCCGTGCAGTGCGCGTGGAACCGGCAGGCCAAGGAGGGTGACGCGGTGGAGCTGCCAGTCGATGGCGTCGTGGTTGCCCTGCAAGCTGAAATGCAGCGATACCGGTCCCAGTGCTTCCCGCAGCGGGGCCGGTCCGCCCGGATGCAAGGTCGAGCGCATGCAGCCCCGCGCGAAACGCCGGGTCCAGCGCTCATGGGTGGCATGCCGTTCGATGGTCAGTGCGATGCGCTGGTCATGTCCGGGCTCGGGCAGCGTCAGCAGCCGACGCAGCAGGCGGGCGAACAGGTGGCGCGCGCCGTCGACTTCAGCCCGCCCGCTCGCTTCGATCACGCTGCCCTCGGCGTGCATGCGCTGCACCGCCGGTGCCAGACGGGACCAGTCGGTAGTGTCCAGCAGCGAATGGAACAGTGCGATAGGGGATGCCATGCCGTGCCATCATCGGAAAGGAGGCGAAGCAGGGCAAGGGTGCGGGCTTCGCCTCCTTGCTGCCGCGGGTCGGGCAGTCAAGGCCGGGGCAACAAAAAACCCGCCTTTCGGCGGGTTTTTCGTGGAAGCGTCAACTAAACCCGAGGGCTTACTTGATCTTGCCTTCCTTGTAGATCACATGCTTGCGGACCACCGGATCGTACTTCTTGAACTCGAACTTTTCCGGGGTGTTCTTCTTGTTCTTCTGCGTGGTGTAGAAGTGGCCGGTGCCGGCCGAAGAGATCAGGCGGATCTTGTCTTGCTTGCTGTTAGCCATGGCTCAATCCTCAGATCTTTTCGCCGCGGGAACGCAGGTCGGCCAGGACGGCTTCGATGCCGTTCTTGTCGATCGTGCGCAGGGCATGGTTGGAAACGCGCAGCTTCACCCAGCGGTTTTCGCTCGGGACCCAGAAGCGGCGCTCATGCAGGTTCGGCAACCAGCGGCGGCGAGTTTTGTTGTTTGCGTGCGAGACGTTGTTACCAGTCTGCACACCCTTTCCGGTGACTTGGCAAATACGGGCCATGATGACCTCCTGTTAGGCGCCCAAAGGCGCGTTTGCCACCCGTTAGCCAGGGCGGCATCGGCCCAGCGGCCCTAAGGCCTCGCGATGCTGGAGATGGTGCTTTTCGTGCCTGCCGTGAGGTCCGTATCGCGTGGCGGACGTGCCCGATGGATCGGGTCGGCATGGTCGAGCCGGCTATTCTCCCAGAAATACAGGCCGGTGCGCAATATTTGCTCAACCGGGGCTCCGGGCGCATGGCGGGCCGCGGGGATGTATGGAACAATTAAACCCTTTGCGTTTTCACGCACCGAACACTTACGAGGAATACCCCATGGCAGACGTTTCCGCCAACGGCCAGGCCGGCCAGCCCCAGCTGGTGCTGCAGAAGATCTACATCAAGGACGTTTCCTACGAGGCGCCCAACGCCCCGCAGATCTTCCAGGAAGTGGGCGAGACCGAGATGCAGCCGCAGGTCCAGCTGAACCTGGGCCAGAAGTCCGCCGACATGGGCAATGACCTGTACGAAGTGGTGCTGAGCCTCACCCTGACCTGCTCGCTGAACGACCGCACCGCCTATCTGGCCGAAGTGCACCAGGCGGGCGTGTTCGGCATTTCCGGCTTCTCCGAAGAAGACCTGGCCGGCATCCTCAACAGCTACTGCCCGAACCTGCTGTTCCCGTACGCCCGCCAGATGCTGTCGTCGCTGGTGCTGGAAGGCGGCTTCCCGCCGTTCCTGCTGCAGCCGATCAACTTCGACGCGCTGTATGCCGAACAGCAGCGCCGCATCCTCGGCGGCAGCGCCGTCCCGACGCTCAACAGCTAATCCAAGAGTCTGTGCTCATGGTTGAGCGTCCGACCCTGGCCGTACTCGGTGCCGGTTCCTGGGGCACCGCCCTGGCGGCCCTGGCCGCCCGCAATCAAGTGCCGACCCGGCTGTGGGGGCGTGACGCCTCCGCGCTGAAGGCGATGGCCGAAACCCATTGCAACCAGCGCTATCTGCCCGACGTCGAGCTGCCGGCTGAGCTGGACTACGAAGCGGATCTGGCCGCCGCGCTGCGCGGCGCCCAGGTCGTGCTGATCGTGGTGCCCAGCCATGCCTTTGCCTCGATGCTGGAGGAGATGGCGCCGCACCTGGAGCCCGACGCGCGCATTGCCTGGGCGACCAAGGGCTTTGAGCCGGGCACCGGCCGTTTCCTGCATGAACTGGTGGCCGAGCGCTTCCCGGGCCGCGCAGCGGCGGTGGTCACCGGCCCCTCGTTCGCCAAGGAAGTGGCCTCGGGCATGCCCAGCGCCGTCACCGTGCATTCGGACGACGCCGCGTTCGCCCATGAAATGGCGCTGATCCTGCACGCGCCGAACTTCCGCGCGTATTCCGGCAGCGACGTGCTCGGCGCCGAGCTGGGTGGCGCCATGAAAAACGTGCTGGCTGTCGCCACCGGCGTGGCCGACGGCATGGATCTGGGCCTCAATGCGCGCGCCGGCCTGATCACCCGCGGCATGAACGAAATGCTGCGCCTGGGTATGGCGCTCGGTGCGCGGCCGGAAACCCTGATGGGTCTGGCCGGGCTGGGCGATCTGGTGCTCACGTGTACCGGTGATCTTTCGCGTAACCGTCGCCTCGGCCTGGCGCTGGGTCGCGGCAAGGCCATCGACGAGGCTGTGCGCGAGATCGGCCAGGTGGTGGAGAGCGTGCTCACCGCCGACGAAGTGGCGCGACTGGCCGCCAAGCACGGCCTGGACCTTCCCATCAGCAGCGGCGTGCGCGCCGTGCTGCATGGCGAGGTGACGCCAGCCGAAGGACTCAAGCGCCTGATGAGCCGTGAGCAGAAGCCGGAATATCCGCACGGCCTGTTTACTCCGTCGGCGTAAGCCGTTGCTCCATCGTTCCGTCGCCGACGCTGAACGGTTCCGTCATCCAAACGCGCATCGGTTTGAAAAAACCGGTGCGTGAGACGCGCACGCACGCAAGACCCTTGCTAAGCTGAATCTTTTGGTCGCCCTGGATCGAATGCGCATGCAGTCACCGGACGATAAACGACACACGCAACGCGACGACGCTGCCGTCAGCGAGCCGCTGCCCGGCGTCTGGCGCAAGCTGCTGGCGCAGGCGGCACCGCTCGCGCCAGCGGAGCCCCTGGTGCTGGGCTTCTTCCTGGATGTGGTGCCGGAAGAGGGCGTGGCCTACGCGCATGTCGATGTGGCGCCGGTGCTGCTGGCGATGGCCGACCAGACCCGCTACGTGCGCCCGACGCCGTTCGACAGCAAACACCTGTCGCAACAGCCACTGCAGCCGCATGAACAACGCCTGGCAGCCACGGTGCTCGGCCTGCCGCAGACCCTGCGCAAGAGCCGCACCTATGCGCGCCTGTCAGGCCACGTGGGCGATGCGCTGCTGGCGGAAATCCTCGACACCACGCCGTGCTTCCTCGGCGGCCTGGCCGGCCTGCGCCTGTCGCGCGGCAAGGGCCATCAGCTCAACTGGCAATGGCACCTGGAGAACGACGGCAGCCAGCGCCTGATGCCGTGCATGCCGGCCAATCACCGCGTGCTGCGCATCGATGCGCTGTGGTACCTCGATGCCGAGCGCGCGGAGATGGGCCATCTGGATGCGCCGCTGGAAGAAACGTCCTGGCTCGACCTGCCGGCGCTGAAGCACGAATACAGCCAGATACTTCGCGACGCGCTGCCGGGTAGCCGCCTTTCGCATCGCCTGCCGTTGCCGCAGGTGCTGGGCGAGCTGCGTCGTGCGGAGCTGTCGCCCAAGCCGGTACTGACCCTGCACGCGCTCACCCGCCATGCCCGTCTGGCGGCAGGCACGCCACCACTGGCCTATGCGCGCCTCAACTTTGACTACGCGGGCGAGCGTCTGCCCGGACGCGGAGGCGAGCCGCTGGTGCGGCGTGTGCGCAATGGGCATCTGGTGGAAATCATCCGCCGCCGTGCAGAAGAACTCTCGGCGATGGAACAGCTGGAACGCGCCGGCCTCACGCCCGGTGTGGATACCGAAGGCCTGCCCTGGGATCTCGCAGACACGCTGCCCGAGGATGCCTGGCTGTTCCCCGGCAAGGGCTACGCAGGCGCGCTGGAAGTGAACACGCCGGCACGCTGGCTGGCGCTGCGACCCAAGCTGGAAGTGGAAGGCTTCGTACTCGACTACGCGCCGAGCTTCCCGTTCGAAGTGCTCGAAGGTCCGGTGCGCTGGTACGGCAATGCGGTGGAAGACACCGACGACCACGCCTTCGATCTGGAAATCGGCATCGAAGTGGAAGGCAAGCGCCACAACCTGCTGCCCGCCGTGGCGCAGGCGCTGGCCGATCATCAGTTGAACCTCAGCCCGGTGCCGAACGAGCCGGAAGACGCCGTGTGGTACGCGCCGGTCGATGAACGTCGCCGTGTGCCGGTGCGTCTGAAAGAACTGCGAGGCTTGCTGGCGCCGCTGGCCGAGTACCTCGAACGTCCGCGCAAGAAGCTCCATCTGCCGCGCGTGCAGGCTGGCCGTCTGGAAGAACTGGTCGAGGCATTGCCTACCGGTGGCGAACTCGTCGCGCCTGACGCTCTGCGTGGATTCACCGCACGACTGCGTGACGCCGCCGAGCGCGCAAGCGATGTGGTGCCCGAAGGCCTCACCGTCGAGCTGCGTCCGTATCAGCGCGAAGGCCTGCGTTGGCTCAATGCGCTGGCCGAAGCCGGTGTGGGCGGTGTGCTCGCGGACGATATGGGCCTGGGCAAGACGCTGCAGCTGATCACGCATCTGCTGTCGCTGAAAGACAGCGGCGCGCTGACTGAGCCGGCGCTGGTGGTGGTGCCGACCAGCCTGATTCCGAACTGGCTCGCCGAAGTGGCGCGCTTTGCGCCTGCGCTGCGCGTGCTGGCGTTGCATGGTCCGCAGCGCAGTGGCGACTTCTCGCAGATCGCCACGCACGACTTGATCCTCACCAGCTATGCGTTGCTGCCGCGCGACGTGGTGTCGCTGCGCAAACAACCGTTCTCGCTGATCGTGCTGGACGAAGCGCAGCAGGTGAAAAACCCGCGCACGCAGGCACGCCGCGCTGTGCTCAGCCTGCGCGCGCCACGTTGCATCTGCCTCACCGGCACGCCGCTGGAAAATCACCTGGGCGAACTGTGGTCGCAGGTGGATCTGTCGGTGCCCGGCCTGCTCGGCGACGAAGGCGCGTTCCGCCGTCACTATCGCGTGCCGATCGAACGTCATCGCGATACCGATTGCCAGGATCGACTCAATCGCCGCCTTGCGCCCTTCATCCTGCGTCGTACCAAGTCGCAGGTGGCGAGCGAGCTGCCGCCGAAGACCGAGATCACGCGTCGCGTGATCCTCGAGGGTCGTCAGCGCGAACTCTACGAAAGCCTGCGCCTGTCGCTGGCGGAAGAACTGCGCGAGGTCATCGCTCAGCGCGGCATTTCGCACAGCGGCATCGTCGTGCTCGATGCGTTGTTGAAGTTGCGTCAGGTCTGCTGCGATCCGCGCCTGGTGAAACTGGAAGCGGCACGCGGCGTGCGCGATTCGGCGAAGTTCGAATTGCTGATGGACATGCTGCCCGCGCTACTGGCGGAAGGCCGCAAGGTGTTGCTGTTCTCGCAGTTCACCGAAATGCTCAAGCTGATTGCGCACGAGCTGGATCGCCATCGCATTCGCTACGTCACGCTCACTGGCGAAACGCGCGACCGCGCTGAGCCGGTGCGCCAGTTCCAGGAAGGCGAGGTGCCGTTGTTCCTGCTGTCGCTGAAGGCCGGCGGCGTGGGCCTCAACCTCACCGCAGCCGACACCGTGATCCATTACGACCCGTGGTGGAATCCGGCGGCGGAAGCGCAGGCTTCTGATCGCGCCCATCGCATTGGGCAAGACAAGCCGGTGTTCGTGTTCCGCCTGATCACCGGCGGCACGGTGGAGGAGCGCATCGAGGAGTTGAAGGCGCGCAAGGCGGAGCTGGCGGAGGCGGTGCTCGAGGGCGGCGGTACGCGCGAGAAGTTGAGTTTTGATCAGTCCGATTTGGATGCGTTGTTGGCGCCTGGTTGATCGGCAGTCTGTAACCCTCGATATCTCCTCTTGGGGAGCGCCCTGCGTTTCCTTGTGGGAGCGCACCCTGTGCGCGACAGCCACGCCGTGGTGTACCGCTCCGTAGGTTTGTCGCGCACAGGGTGCGCTCCCACAAATAGCGACCTGTCGGCTCTAACAGTCACTCGCCGGCATGCAGCTCCCTTGTAGGAGCGCACCTTGTGCGCGACCGCAGAGTTGCGGTGTACCGCTCCGTAGGTTTGTCGCGCACAAGTGCGCTCCTACAACTAGCGGCTTGTCGGTTCTAACGAATACTCGCTGGCTGGAGCTCTCTCTTGTGGGAGCGCACCCTGTGCGCGACAGCACGCTGCGGTGTACCGCTCCGTAGGATGGTCGCGCACAAGTGCGCTCCTACAAGGTTTTCGCCAGGTGCCTTACATCGCCGGCCTGGTGCGCAACAGCGAATCCACTGCTTGCTGCCATTGCGGCGATCCCAGCGGTGATTGCGGGGCTTCCTGGCCCAGCTTGTGCTGAACGGCGGTGTTCCATTCCGAGGAGCCGCGGTCGGGGCCGTGGCCGTCGTCGGTGATGTGCAGGCGGTCGTCGACCCATTCGTACCACTGCGGGGAGCCGAGTTCGGCGTTGTCGGGCGTGCTGATTGCCGTGGCTTTGGGCGCGGGTGGTTTCTGTTCGGGCGGTGGCGACGAGGGCGAGCACGCGACGAGCAGCGCGAGGGGAAGCAGGGCGAGGAAACGGCGCATGAGCCCTCCAGGTGTTACGGATCCTCTGCCGAGACTAGCGCAAGTGTCTGCGGGGCGATGAATCGCCGGAAAACATGAGGAGCAAGTTAAGAGACAGGAGTGAGTGGAGAGGAGTGAGGCGGGAGCAGGCCCGCTGACTCTCGCTCCTCTTCTCTCACTCCTCGCTTCTCAGCTGCGCGCCACCACTTCGTCGATGTGCTTGAGCAGATCCGCCGGGTCTTCATAGACACGAAACGCACCGGCATCTTCCAGCTCTTCCTCACCATAACCACCCGACAGCAACCCCACGCCAAGCGCCCGAGCGCGCTGCGCGGCCAGCATGTCCCAGATGCTGTCGCCGATGACCAGGCTGTAATGGATGTCGATGCCCAGCTGTTGCGCGGCGGCGATGAAAAGATCCGGATCGGGTTTGGCGTGGCGCACCTGGTCACGCGTCACCACCGGGACTTTCGAAGGATCCACACCCAGCGCTTCAAGATTGTGCGCGGCGGTAGTCATGCGACCGCTGGTGGCGATGGCCCAGGGAATTTCCGCGTCGGTGAGGAAGGCCAGCAACTCGCGTGCACCCGGCAGCGGACGCACCGAGCCTTGCGTGGCCTGGCGGTTGTACGCCTCGGCGTGCCACGTGCGCAGGCGGGTGAGGCGTTCCTCGGTGATTTCGATGCCGGTTTCGCGCAGCAGGATGTTGGCGAACAGGCCGCCGCTCATGCCGATCTTGCGGTGGATGCGCCATACCGAGAGCTCCACGCCTTCGCGATCGAGCGCTTCTTTCCAGGCCAATACGTGCTGGTAGACGCTGTCGACCAGGGTGCCGTCGAGATCGAACAGGAAGGCGGTATCGCTGCGTGGCATGGGAGGCGCTCGAGCTGGGGGAGGGTGCTAAAGCGTAGCACTCGCGCCGGGCGCTTCCTGGAAGCGTGATGCAACGCACGAAGCCATGTAGGGCTGGATGTCGGCTGACAGAAAACGTTCCGCGGCCTGCCTAACGTGGGCGTCGTCGAACGAGCGACTCTGGCCGGGGGCGGGGAGCGCACGTCGTCGCAAGGCGAGGCGCGCTTGCTCCATGGCGCAGCGCCGTTGGCGATCCTCGCAAATATGCACATCCCCGGCCGATCGCGCGTGCGGCGACACCATCAACGCGAACAGGGGAATCTCAATGAACACGAACAGGCTGATGGCTACGGCAGGCTTGGCAGCATGCGTGGCTGCGACTACGGCGACTGCGCAAGAAGGCTATGCGCATCTGATCTTCAGCGGCCGTGTGGTGCAGGAGGCCTGCAGCAGCGGTCTCGCACCGCTGGGCACGAACGGTGCCGAAGCGAGCTGCGGCAGTGGTAGCTCGCGCGCCGCCTTTGTCGAGAACACGGCGATCGCCCGAAACACTACGGGCGTCGCCATGCTCGATTATTTTGCCGATCGACCCGACGGTGGCCGCAAGCTCGTGGTGACGCGCCAATACCGTTGAGCACCGCCAACGGCTGACGACATTCAGCCGTTGGGCACCAGCGCTTTGCCGGCGTCGAGCACGGCCAGTGCGGCGGCGCCGAGCAAACCCGGATCCGGATGCATCATGGCGACGGTAGGCACCTGCTCCATGGTCTCGCGGAAGCGGCCCTTGGCTTCGAAGCGCTCGCGGAAACCGCCATGCTTCAGCCACGGCAGCAGGATCGGCAGCATGCCGCCGGTGAGATAGACACCGTCCCAGCCGCCCAGGCTCAACACCAGGTCGCCCGCCACGCTGCCGAAAATGCCCGCGAGTGTTTCCACCGTGCGCACGCACAGCGGATCGCTGCCCGACTCGGCGCGCGCGGTGATGTCTTCGGGCGTGTATTCCTCCGGCGGCTGGCCGGCGATGTCGGCCAGGGCGAGGTAAAGATTCACCAGGCCGTTGCCGCAGATCATGCGTTCGTTGGAGACGCGGCCGAAGCGCGAGTTGAGGCGATGCAGGATCTCCACGTCTTCGGTGGTGTGCGCGGCGAAGCCGGCATGGCCGCCTTCGGTTTCCAGCACCATCCAGCGACCTTCGCGACGCATCAGGCCAGCCACGCCAAGACCGGTGCCCGGACCCACGACGACAAACGTTTGTGTTTCGCGCGTGCCCAGTTCGGTGATCGGCTGCGGGCCGACCGAGGACAGCTGATCGCGGGTGTGCAGCGGCACGGCCATGGCCTGCGCGGCGAAATCGTTGACCAGGTGCACCGCTTCCATGCCCAGCTCCGCTTGCAGCGCATGCGCCGCGACCTGCCAGGGATTGTTGGTGACCTTCACCGTTTCGCCTTCGCTGACGCGACCGGCGGCGGCGATGATGGCGCGCTGTGCGGTGAACCCCGTGTCCTTGAAGTATTCGCGCATGGCTTCGGCCAGCGAGTCGTGATCCTTGACCCGGTAGCGGCGCACGCTGTCCTCCATCAACGGGTTCGCGCGGCCCGTATCAGCCAGTGCAAATCGCACGTTGGTGCCGCCAAGGTCAGCAAGCAAGGTCGGGGCGGCACGGGCGGGTGTTCTCATGGACGGTCCTGCACTTGGGGAGACGGTAAGCGTGACTCCCTCGGGCTTTTTCGTCCAGTACTGCGGTGCAACGAAAAGCTGCCATTCGCGACCGAATGGACGGCCTTATGGCCGTCCACTGGTCTTTGGCATGTTTCTACGGCGTGGGCGCCGATCAGCCGCCCAGGTAAGCCGCCGGCGTGGCGCCGAAGCCTGCCTTCACGTGCTTGGCGGTGTCGTCCGCCAGCACTTCGGCGTCGTCGCGCTCCAGCGCTTCCAGGGTGCGGGCGGCGATATCGGCCGGGCTGGTCTTGGGCGCATCGACATGGCTGACCATGTCGGTGTCGATGTAGCCGGCATGGATGCCGAGCACCTGGGTGCCCTGCGCGCGCAACTCGATGCGCAAGCTGTTGGTGAGCGCCCATGCGGCGGCCTTGGTCACCGAGTAGGCGCTGGTGCTGTCCAGGCTCAGCCAGCTCAGGGCGGAGAGCATGTTCACCAGGGCGCCGCCGCCGTTCTTTTTCAGTACTGGCGCAAAGGCGGCGCTTACCGCGTACACACCGTACAGATTGGTTTCCATGATGCGACGCAGGTTGCCCTCGCCATCGGCCGCGTCCAGCAGCGGCGTGCCGCCGGTGATACCGGCGTTGTTGATCACGATGTCCACGTCCGCAGCCAGCTTTGCAGCGGCGGCGACATCCTGCGGGTTGGTCACGTCCAGCTTGACCGGCACGACGCCGGGCAGGGTGACGGTGGACGGATCGCGCGCAGCGGCATAGACCTTGCGCGCGCCGGCGGCCAGCACGGCCTTGGCGAAGGCGAGACCGAGGCCGCGGTTGGCGCCGGTGATGAAGACAGTGGAACCCTGGATTTTCATGATGGTGTGTCCGGTAGCGGGGTGGGAGAGAACGGTGATTATTTATATGACCAAAATCATATAATTCGAGTACTCGCCAGTTTCAAGGGCGCGGCCGAATTTTTTTTGCATCGGCGCCCTTCACGCCGCCCTCACAAAAAGTCACTTGCATTTCGCAAGTTACCATTTATATGATGATCGTCATCTAATGCAGTAGGGCCCGTCGCCGTGCGCCACACCACCGCCGAAAACATGCAATGCCCGATCGCCCGCGGACTGGACCGGGTGGGCGAGTGGTGGAGCATGCTGATCCTGCGCGACGCTTTTTATGGCTTTACGCGCTTCGACGATTTCCAGACCAGCCTGGGGATCGCGCCGAACATCCTCAGCCGCCGCCTGGCGATGCTGGTGGAAACCGGCATGCTCGAGCGCCGCCGCTACAGCACCCGTCCGGTGCGCCACGAATACGTGCTCACCGAACGCGGCCGCGATTTCCGCCCGGTGCTGCTGGCGATGATGGCCTGGGGCAACCGGCACTTCGCCGAGGAAGGCCAGGCCATCGAGCTGATCGATCGCCAGCTGGGGCACATCGTCGAACCGGTGCTGGTCGATCGCCAGACCGGCGAACCCATCACCCGCGAACGCCACGAATTGCGCGCCGGCCCCGCCGCCAGCGAGCGCATGCGAGCGCGCATCGAATTTCGAAATTCACGGGCGCAAGCCCTGCAAACCCTTTCCCATCCCAAGTCTCCGGAGTCACTCCCATGAATGCCGTCACCGTTGCCGAGCGAGCGGACGCACCCGCCGTTACGGAATCCGCCCCCCGCAGCCGGAAAAAGCAGCTGCTCAGGCTCGCCATCGGCGCGGCGGTGATCGCCGGCGTGATCTATGGCGGCCACTGGTGGAGCGTGGGCCGTTTTATTGAAGACACCGACGATGCGTATGTCGGTGGCGATGTCACCGTGATCGGCCCGAAGGTGCCCGGCTATATCACGCAGGTCGCGGTGACTGACAACCAGGTGGTGCACGCCGGCGACCTGCTGGTGAAGATCGATGATCGCGACTATCGCGCCGCGCTCGCCAAGGCTGATGGTGCAGTCGCTGCGCAGGAAGCCCTGCTCGCCAATCTCGACGCCACCGAAAAACTGCAGCTGGCAGTGATCCGCCAGGCGCAGGCCAGCGTGGCGGCGGCCGCTGCCGAAACGCAGCGCTCGCGTGACGACGAAGCGCGTTACCGCGATCTCTCCAGCCGCTCGGCGGTGTCGATCGAAAGCGCGCAGCGCGCCGATGCCACGTACAAGACGGCGCGCGCCGGTTCGGACAAGGCGGATGCCTCGCTGGTCGCCGCGCAGCGCCAGATCGACGTGATCGAATCGCAGAAGCAGCAGGCACGCGCGGCCTTGCAGCAGGCGAAGGCCGAACAAGACATTGCGCGCCTCAATCAAGGCTATACCGAGCTGCGCGCACCGGTGGATGGCGTCGTCGGCAACCGCCGTGCACGCACCGGCGCCTATGCCGCGGCGGGGACGCAGTTGCTGTCGGTAGTGCCGGCGCGTGGCCTGTGGGTGGACGCCAACTTCAAGGAAGACCAGCTCGCCCGCATGACGGCCGGGCAGTCCGTGGAAATTCGCGCCGACGTCGTGCCTGGCCGCGTATTCCACGGCCATCTCGCCAGTCTCGCCCCGGCCACCGGCGCGCAGTTCAGCGTGCTGCCGCCGGAGAACGCCACCGGCAACTTCACCAAGGTCGTGCAGCGCGTGCCGGTGCGCGTGGTCTTGGACAGCAAGGACGACGAACTGGGCGTGCTGCGTCCCGGTCTTTCCGTGGTGGCTGACGTGGACACGCGCGGCAGGGTCGCCACGCCATGAGCGCTCATGCCGCCAGCGCACCGCTGAGCGGGCCCATCGATCCGGCCGCGCTCAGCGTCGCGCAGAAAGTATTCGCCTTCGCCAGCATGTGCGTGGGCATGTTCATCGCCTTGCTCGACATCCAGATCGTGTCCGCGTCGCTGCGCGATATCGGCGGTGGCCTGTCGGCGGGCGCGGATGAAACGGCCTGGGTGCAAACCAGCTATCTGATCGCGGAAATCGTGGTGATTCCGCTGTCGGGCTGGCTGTCGCGCGTGATGTCCACGCGCTGGTTGTTCGCTGCGTCGGCGATCGGTTTCACCATCACCAGCATGCTGTGCGGCATGGCCTGGGACATCAAGAGCATGATCGTGTTCCGCGCGCTGCAGGGTTTCCTGGGCGGCTCGATGATCCCGATGGTGTTCACTACCGCCTTCGTGTTTTTCCAGAACAAGCAGCGCGTGATCGCGGCGGCGACCATTGGCGCGATCGCCTCGCTGGCGCCCACGCTTGGGCCCACGCTGGGCGGCTGGATTACCGATCACTCGTCATGGCATTGGCTGTTCTTCATCAACCTGGTGCCCGGCATCTTCGTCGCGGTGGCGGTGCCGATGCTGGTCAATATCGACCGCTCGGATTATTCCCTGCTGCGTCACGCCGACTACCTCGGCATGGTGCTGCTGGCGATCTTCCTCGGCTGCCTGGAATACACGCTGGAAGAAGGTCCGCGCTGGAACTGGTTCAGCGACCAGGTGATCCTCACCACGGCGTGGCTGTCAGGGCTGGCGGGCGTGGGCTTTATTGCGCGCAGCCTGACTTACGATCATCCCGTCGTTGATCTGCGCGCACTGCGCGACCGCAATTTTGCGCTGGGCTGTTTCTTCTCCTTCGTCACCGGCATCGGCCTGTTCGCCACCATCTATCTCACGCCGCTGTTCCTCGGCCGCGTGCGTGGCTACAGCGCGCTGCAGATCGGCGAGGCGGTGTTCTCCACCGGCGTGTTCCAGATCCTCAGCATTCCGCTCTACACCTTTCTGGCCAAGCGCTACGACCTGCGCTGGATCATGATGGCGGGGCTGGCCGTGTTCGCCATCTCCATGTGGGACTTCACGCCGATCACGCATGACTGGGGTGCACACGAACTGCTGCTGCCGCAGGCCCTGCGCGGCATGGCCCAACAGCTGGCGGTGCCGCCGGCGGTGACCCTCACCCTGGGCGGCCTCGCACCGAACCGGCTCAAGCTCGCCTCGGGCCTGTTCAACCTGATGCGCAATCTTGGTGGTGCCATCGGCATCGCGGTGTGCGCGACCATCCTCAACGACCGCACCAATCTGCATTTCTATCGCCTGTCCGAACATCTCAACGCGAGCAACGAAGCGATGAACGGCTGGCTGGCGCAGACCACCGGCCATATCGCCGAGCTCGGACAGAACGTCGACGACGCGACCAATGGCTCGCTGCATCAGCTGTGGCAACTGGCGTATCGCGAAGCGCAGACGCTTTCTTACGCGGACGCCTTCCTCGCCATTGGCCTGTGCTTTGTGGTGGCCACGGCGATGGTGCCGTTGATGCGCAAGGTGGCGCCGCCCGCTGCGCCGTCCGCCGATGCGCACTGATCCGATCTTCTACTTTCTTCGAGATATCACGATGAACACTTCGCTTTCGTCATCTGCCGGCGCGTCACGCTCATCATCGCGTCGCCACTCGTTAACTCTAGGCGCACTTGCGGCGGCCCTGATCGGCCTGGCCGGTTGCACGGTCGGCCCGAACTATGTGCGGCCAGAGGTGAAAACCAATGCCGACTACGCCAGCCAGTCGATGCTGCAGCAGCGCGACGCCACACGTGCCGCACCGGAGCTCGATGTTTGGTGGCAGGGTTTCGATGATCCAGAACTCACCCGCATCATCAGCCGCGTGATGGCCCAGAACCTCGACCTTGCTGCGGCAATGGCACGCGTGGACCAGGCACGCGCGGCCGCACGCGAGGCAGGTGCACAGCTCGCACCGCAAGGCAGTCTTGATGGCCAGGTGGTGCAGCAGCATCAATCGACCAAGGGCCCGCTGGGCGAGATCGCCAGCCAGACGCCCGGCTACAAGCGCTCTCAGACGCTGGAAACCCTGGGCGTTGGCGCAAGCTGGGAGCTTGATCTTGCCGGCGGCCTGCATCGTGGCGCCGAAGCGGCGGATGCCGAAGCGCAGGCAGCCGAAGCCAGCCAGGATGGCGTGCGCGTCTCCGTAGCCGCCGAGGCCGCGGACAGCTACTTCCAGGTGCGCGGTGCGCAGGAACGCATACGCCTTGC
Source organism: Dyella sp. 2YAF14 (assembly GCF_052114725.1). Taxonomy (NCBI): domain Bacteria; kingdom Pseudomonadati; phylum Pseudomonadota; class Gammaproteobacteria; order Lysobacterales; family Rhodanobacteraceae; genus Dyella; species Dyella sp. 2YAF14. Next base: position 96,284 of record NZ_JBFRFH010000019.1, read on the forward strand.
GCAGCAACAGATCGATACGGAAAGCCAGCTGCTCGAACTAGTGAAGGACAGGCTGGCCGGTGGCCTGGCGACTTCGCGCGAAGTGGCACAGGCACAGGCGCTGGTGTTGCAGGCCAAGACCACCTTGCCGCCGCTGCGCATCACGCTGGCGCAGCAGCTCAATCGCCTCGACGTGCTGATGGGCGCCGCGCCCGGCACCTACGCGGCGGAACTGAAGGATCACGCACCGACCTTCACCGTGCCGGTGATCGGCACCGATGGCGGCCCGGACATGCTGCTGCGCCGCCGCCCGGACGTGATCGCCGCCGAGCGCAAGCTCGCCGCATCGAACGCACGCATCGGCGTTGCCGTGGCCGAGTACTACCCGAAGGTGTCGCTGGGTGGCCTGCTCGGTTTTGAAAGCCTGCAGAGCGGCTCGCTGTTCTCCTCCCAGGCGTTCCAGCCGCAAGCCGTGCTGGGCCTGCATTGGCGCTTGTTCGACTTCGGTCGCGTGGATGCCGAAGTGGCGCAGGCCAAGGGTGCGAATGCCGAAGCGCTGGCGCAATATCGCCAGTCCATGTTGCGTGCCACCGAAGACGTGGAGAACGCCATCGTCTCGCTCGCGGAGCTGGAAACCCAGCACCGCGATCTGATCCTGGAAGTGCAGGCCCACGTGCAGGCCCGCGATGCCGCGCAGGATGCCTACAAGGGCGGTGCGGTAAGCCTGATCGAAGTGCTGGATGAAGATCGCCAGTTGCTAACTTCGCGCGACCAGCTTGCCCGCGTGCATGCCGACGACGCGCGCGCCGCAGTGGCTACGTTCCGTGCACTGGGTGGCGGCTGGTCCGGCAGCGAGGCGAAGGACGTGGCAGCGCGTTGAGCGCTGCCGTGCACGGGAGTTATTTCGAAGGTGCGGGCGTTGGCGGGACCTGGTCTTCCGCATCCGCCTTGAGCTCATTGGGATCACGCACACGTGGATCGTAACTCGTCATCAATGGCTGTCCGACCGGCGGCTTGTCGCGCAGACCCGCCACCTGATTTGCCGTCACCGCGCCGCCGCGATTACCCCAGCTGGAGCGGACGAAGGTGAGGATGTCCGCGATCTGCTGATTGTTCAACCGCTCGCGGAAGGCCGGCATGCTGAACTGCGTGGGCGCGTCGCGGCCGGCCGGCATGGTGGCGCCATGCAGCACCAGGCGCACAGCGGAGCCGGGATTCTCGCCGTTCAGCACGGGATTGCCGGCAAGCGCTGGATAGACCTGTCCATAGCCGTGGCCGTCGGTGCGATGGCAGGTGGCGCAGTTGTCGATATACAGCTGCGCACCCGGTGCGCTCACGTTGCCGCTGTAGAGCGCCGTGTGCGTGGCCGCGTCATAGGTCACCGCCTGTTCCTGCCGCGCCGCCGGCAAGGACTTCAGGAAGTGGACCATGGCAGCGAGATCCGCATCGCTCATGTACTGCGTGCTGTGCTCGATCACGTCGCTCATGCCGCCAAACACGGCACTGCGTTCGGTGCGGCCGGATTTGAGCAGGGCGATCAGCTCATCCTCCGGCACACTGCCAAGACCGCTGGCCAGTTCGCCGCGCAGGCTGGGCGTGACCCAGTTGTCGTTGACGCTGCCGCTGAGGTACGCCGGGCCATCCCTCGGACTCAATGCCTTCTCTTGCAGCGTGAATGCGCGCGGCGTGTGGCAGGCACCGCAATGCCCCAGGCCTTCCACCAGGTATTGCCCGCGCGCCATGGTCGCGTCGCCGGTGGCGGCGGTCTCGATCGGCGAGACCTTCGGCGCGAACAGCCAGCGCCAATAGGTGAGCGGCCAGCGCATGGACAGCGGCCAGTGGATGTCTTCGGCGTGGTTGTCCTGCTTCACCGGTTGCACGCTGTGCATGAAGTAGGCGTACAAGGCCTGGATGTCCTGATCGCTCACCTTCGCATACGACGGATACGGCATGGCGGGATAAAGCGTATGGCCGTCCGCATTGATGCCGCGACGTACCGCGCGCTCGAATTGGCCATAGCTGTACTTGCCGATGCCGGTATCCGGATCGGGCGTGATATTGGTGCTGTAAATCGTGCCGATCGGCGAGGCGATCGGCAGGCCGCCGGCATACGGCTTGCCGCCGGGTGCAGTGTGACAGGCGGCACAATCGCCGAGGCGGGCAAGGTATTCGCCCTGCTTGACCTGATCGGGCGTGGCCTCCGCTGCCTTTGCCGTTGGATCGCCGCCGCCACCGGGGAAAAGCATGGCAAGCAGCCATACGATTACCAGCAGCACGACCAGTACGACGATGACGCGCCACAAGCTGCTGCCACGACGAGGCTTCGCATAGGTGTTCATGCCTGCACCAGAGGCCCGGGATTCTTGAGATAGGTCTCGCGGATGGCCTTGACGGACATATACGTGAGGCCGCCGATTAGACCGGTCGGGTTGTAGCCAAGATTCTGCGGGAACGCCGACGCGCCCGTGACAAACACGTTGTGCACGTCCCAGTTCTGCTGGAAGCGATTCAATGCACTGGTTTCAGGCGAGCTGCCCTGGATCACGCCACCGGTGGTATGCGTGGTCTGGTATTGGCGCACGTCATAGTGGCCGCCGGGTTTGCGTATCGTCTGCGAGGTTTGCCTGGGCTTCATCGCATCGGCAATCTCCTGCGCCTTATCTGTCAGGAATTGCGTCATCTTGTATTCGTTGTCGTGCCAGTCGAAGGTGATGCGCAGCAGCGGCAGGCCAAACGAATCTTTATAGGTCGGGTCCAGATCAAGATAGCGATCGCGATAGGACATCACTGAGCCATGCGACTGCACGCCAGTGGTGTGCAGATAGCTGTCTTTCGCTGCGCGCTTCCACTTCTCGCCCCACGCCGGCGTACCCGGTGGCACCAGCAGTTGCTGGATCGGCCGGCCGCCGGTCTGTCCACCGAGGATGTAACCACCGCCCACGAATCCGTGCGGCCCGTGATCGAAGTGATCGGAGTTGAACTCGTCGATGATCTGGTTGCCGCCGGAGCCCGCGCCGATGAACGGATTGATCGCCACGTCCTTGTCGAAGAAGACGTTGACGTTGCTCATCATCTGGTACGCGTAGTTTTTGCCGATCACACCCTTGCCGGTGTTGGGATCGTACGGCGCACCGATGCCGGACATCAACATCAGGCGCACGTTGTGCATCTGGAACGCCGACACGATCACCAGGTCAGCAGGCTGCTCTACCTGCTGGCCCTGCGCATCGACGTAGGTGACGCCGGTGGCGCGCTTGCCGGTGGAGTCGAGGTTGATCTTGATCACGTGGCTATTGGTGCGCAGCTCGAAATTCGGCTTGCGCATCAGCACGGGAAGAATGGTGGTCTGTGGCGACGCCTTGGAATACATGAAGCAACCAAAGCGCTCGCAATAGCCGCACAGATTGCACGGACCCAGCCGCACGCCATGTGGATTGGTATACGGCCGCGACGCATTCGACGAGGGCTGCGGGAACGGCTTGTAGCCCTTCGAACGAGCCGCATCGGCAAAAAGTTTGGCGCCGTAGTTGTCGGCCACCGGCGGATTCGGATACTCGCGCTTGCGTACGCCCTCGAACGGATTGCCGCCATCCTTGATCTCGCCATTGAGATTGCCCGCGCGACCCGAGGTGCCGCACAGATACTCGAACTGATCGAGGAAGGGTTCCAGTTCGTCGTAGGTGACGCCGTAATCCTGGATCTGCATGTCCTCGGGCATGAATTTCTGCCCGTAGCGCTTGCTGATATGGCTATGGAATTCCAGGTCTTCCGGCGATGGCCGGTAGTGCTGCCCGTTCCAGTGGATGCCGGCGCCGCCCACGTTGTTGCCGAGCAGGAACGAACCGTACTGGCGATACGGCACGGCGGTTTCGTTGAGGTTGTGGCGGATCGTCACCGTCTCGCGCGCCAGCGGTTGAAACAGTTCGCCGCGGATGCCGTAAGCGAGCTCATCGGCATTGTGCGGATAGGTGAAATCAGGCGAGGTATCACGATAAGCGCCGCGTTCCAGCGCCAGGATCTTCAAGCCCGTATCGACCAGCTCCATGCCGATGATGGCGCCGGTCCAGCCAAAGCCGACCAGCACCACGTCGACCGGTTTCATGCGCATCATGATTTCGCCCCTTCGATCGACACCGGCCCAAATGGATAAACCTTGCCGGGCTGTTCGATCCAGTCGGCGTAGTCGGCGCGCGCGCCCGGAAAACCGATCATCTTCCAGGCGCCCATCAGCTTGTTGCCGCCGTACATCGGGTCGGCGAAATAGCCTTCCTTGGTGTTGGCCAGCAACTGGGTGAAGAAGGCGATCGCCGGGATATCGTCGAGCTGGATTTCACCCTTCTCCATCTGATGGAGGATGGCGTCGCGTTGCTCGGCCGGCAGCGCGGAGAACTTCTGGTTGTGCTGCTTCTGGCACCAGCTGTCGACCGAGGCGATGCCCTTGCGATAGAACTCGCGCGGCGTATAGCGCAGCTGGTAGCCAAGCGTGGCTGGCGCATCGGGCACGAACGGCCCCTGCATATACCAGAGGCCGCCATGGCCGTAGGCCGCTTCCATCTGGCGATCGAGAAATTCCGGCACACCCGCTTCGACGGCGCTGGGTCCGTCTTCATTGGGCGGGATCAATCGTTCCACCGCGGCCTGCAGGAATTCCCACTCGGGCGCCGTGAAATAACGTGGCGAGTACTTCGTTGCCGTGGCAGCTGCCGCAGGCGTAGCGGCCGTGCTGCTTTGCGTCTGCGCGATGGCGGAGGTTCCCAGCAGACTGACGGCAGGAACCGCCACCAGCGACTGTCGCAAAAAGTCGCGACGGGAAGGCGATCTGGGCTTGCTGGACATGACAACCCCTTACCAAGCGTGCGTTGCGTTCGCCGATCCTGACGCGACAGCTGAATGCAAAACGTGAAGGTTTGTTTACAGAACAAACGCAGCAGGCGAGCGGCTTGCGTGCGTTTTCCTGGAGGCGTTTGGACGCCCATCGTTCACAGTATGTCGACCGCACGCATGACGACTATCGGACTTTGGTGTTGTCGGGCGATCGACACGCTGCGCATCGCCAAGGAACAGAACGAACGCTTCCCTGGTTTCGAATCCGACGTGCAACCTCCCCTTGTGGGAGCGCACCCTGTGCGCGACCGCTGCGACGGGGCAGCGACTTCGGCAGTCGCGTTCGCGCACAGGGTGCGCTCCTACAGACATAATGTCTGCGACCTCAAAAGGGGATGGGCATGGACACCTTCCGCGAACAGAGCCTGTTGCGCCTTTCAATCGGCGCGACCTTCCTGGTCGGCGTGGCCTGCGTCACCGTGGGCTTGCTGATGCGCTCGCAGGCCCTCGCCTTCGACGGTTTCTACTCGCTGGTCGACGTGGTGCTCACGGCCGGATCGCTGGCGGTCTCCCATCTGGTCACCAGCGAGGGCAGCCGGCGCTTCCAGTTCGGCTACTGGCACCTGGAACCGCTGGTGCTGGTGTTCAATGCGGCGGTGCTCACCGCGATCTGCAGCTACGGCGGCTTCACCGCCTTGCATGGCCTGCTGACCGGCGGCCACGAGCTCGCCTTTGGTTTCGGCGCGGTGTGGGCGGCGATCATGGGCGTGGTCAGCGTGGCCATGGCGCTATATATGCGCCGCCAGGCCAATGCCCTGGGATCGGTACTGCTGCAACTGGATGCGAAGGGCTGGCTGATCGGCGGCGCCATCAGCGTCGCGGTGTTGGTGGGCTTTGCCCTGGCGGCCGTGATGCAGGGCGGCCCGCTTGACCACTGGACGCGCTACATCGATTCCACCGTGCTCTTGCTGCTGACGCTCGCGCTCTTGCCGCTGCCCCTTGGCAGCCTGTGGCAGGCGCTGCGCGAAGTGCTGCAACTGGCGCCCGATTCGCTCGACCAGCGCGTGCGTGATGTGATGACGGCGATGGTAGGGGAGCGCGGCTATCTCGATTTCACCAGCTACGTTGCCAAGATCGGGCGCATGCGGTTTATCGACATCCATATCCTGGTGGATGCGTCGCGACCGTTGGGTGATATGCGGGATGTGGATGCGGTGCGCAGCGACATCGCCAGTCGGCTGGGCAGCGATATTCGGGCCGAGTGGCTGACGATTGTTTTCACCGGCAAGCGCGAATGGATGTAAGCCGCGATCACCTTGTAGGAGCGCACTTGTGCGCGACAACCCGGCGAAGCGGTGAACTGCAACTCTGCGGTCGCGCACAAGTGCGCTCCTACAAGGTGACCGCAGGCAGCGAAAACCTACCCCCGCTTCTGCAACCAATCCCCCAGCTGCTTCAACACCTGACTGCGCGCGGGCTCAGCCTCATTGAACAGCTCGCGATACGGCCGCGAGTGGATGTAAGCCGCTGCGATGTCCCCAACTGTGGGAGCGCACCCTGTGCGCGACGGCCACGCTGGGGTGTACCGCTTCGTAGGTTTGTCGCGCACAGGGTGCGCTCCCACAAGGTGCGCCGTCCGTCGCGGGACAGCGGCGGAGAAACTACCCCCGCTTCTGCAACCAATCCCCCAGCTGCTTCAACACCTGGCTGCGCGCGGGCTCGGCTTCATTGAACAGCTCGTGATACAGCGAATCGAAATAGCGCGTGGTGACTTTGTTGCCGGCCCAGCTGGCCGATGAAAAATCGCGGCTGCCGGAGGGATTGACCAGCTTGTCCGCCCCCGCCACCAGCAGCAGGGTGGGGATGGCGAGCTTCGATGCATCGGCGACTGCCGCGTCGCCTGCGCGGAAAATGAAATCCGCCAGGCGCGGCGTGATCCAGCCATGCCGCAGCGGATCGCGGCGATAGGCCGGTTCCACCTGCGGATCATGCGAGAGCTTGTCGAACGGCAATCCATTCGGCAGCGGTAGATTGGGCAGCGACCTGGCCAGTGTGGCCGCCAGCTTCTGTCGCCACACCGGCTCCCAGGTGCGCAGGGAAGGGGAGGACAGCACCATCGCCCCGGGCTGCACGCGGCGGTCGAGCACGGCGCGCGCCGCGACCAGGCCGCCCATGCTGTGGCCTAGCAACAGCGGCCGCTGTGGCCGGGCCTGAGCGTAGTCGTTGTAGACGATCGCCAGGTCTTCGAGCAGATCATCCGGATGGGACAGCGCGCCGCGCCGTCCGGGCGACTGGCCGTGGCCACGCTGGTCGTAGCTGCGCACCGCATAGCCGCGCGTGCGGAACCACGCGGCCAGGCGCTGGTAGCGACCGCTGTGCTCGCCCAGCCCATGCACGATCAGCACGGCGTCCTGCGCCCGGCTGCTGGGCCAGTCGCGCACGAACAGCGTCTGGCCATCGGCCATGGTGAGGGTGTGGGAGCGTTCGCTGCCCTGGTCGCCCGGGTGGTTCACATTGCGCACTCGACGGTAAAGGCCTGCATTCTGCAACAAGCGACGCATTTTTGGCGCTCTGCCATGCGGCCAAACAAAAGGGGAGCGGACTGGCCGGCTCCCCTTGACGCACTGCACGACCGGCGCGGGCGCCGGCCGGATCATCAGAAGTCCGCGCGGAACTCCACGCCAATAATGCGCGGGTCGTTGACGAACGCGGTGCGGTTGTTGAAGTCGATCGCACCGGTGATGTACTGCTTGTTGGTGATGTTGCGGCCGTACAAGGCGATTTCGCGCTTGCCGAAATCCCAGTTGTAGCCCACGCGCACGCCACCCTCGAGCATCGGCTTGCCGCGGAATTCCTCCGAGTCGTACAGGAAGAAATTCACTTCGCTGCGGTAGGCCCAGTCGGTGTAGATGAAGAACTCGCCACTCTCGCCATAGGGGATGCCGTAGCGCGCGGTGAAGTTGCCGATCCACTGCGGTGCGTTCGGCAGCGGGTTGCCGTTGACCAGCGCATTGCCGTCGGCGTTGAGCGGATCGAGCACGGTGCAGCCCGAGCCGCACACGGCCACGGCCAGGTTCGGGTCGTCCAGCTTGGTGTGGTTGTAGCTGCCGCCGGCGGTGAGGACGAAGTTCGGCGTCACGTACGCTTCCAGATCGAACTCGGCGCCGTAGCCTTCGGTCTTCTTCGCGTTGATCAGGCGCGTGACGTTGATGTCGCCGCCCACCGCGGTGAGCTGCTGGTTGTGCATGGTGTAGTCGTACACGTCGGCGTTGAAACGCAGACGGTTGTCCATGCCGGTGGTCTTCACGCCCAGCTCGTACGAGGTGATCGTCTCGGGCTTGGCCTGCGAGATGAAGTCGGCAAACAGCACGCGGCCCTGCACGCTCGGTGCGCGGAAACCGTTGGCGATACGGCCATACACGTTGACGTTGGGATTGAGTTCCCAGGTGCCGGTGAGGTCGCCGCTCCAGCGCGCGTCATGCGGGTTGGCGCTAAGCGACAGCGGGCCGCCGCCGATCGGCGACAGGATGCGATCAACGTGGAAGTCGCGCGAATCGTGCGACCAGCGCGTACCGGCACGCACGTCGAAATCGTCGGTGATGTGATAGTCGGCCGAACCGAACACCGCATATGCCTTGGTGGTCTGCGCCTGCTGCGCATAGCCGTCCATCACGTGGTTGGCCAGCGTGTTGTAGTCGTAATTGACGATCGCGATGTTTTCGTAGAAGTAGTACGCGCCGACCTGCCAGTTCAGGCGATCCTGCTGGTTGCTGGCCAAGCGAACTTCCTGCGTGATCTGGCGATCGTGCGGCAGCGCATCGGCGGTTTCCGACGGGAACGGCGTGACGGCCTTGTCCTGGCTGGGATTCAGCGGAATGGCGATACCGCCGTCCACGTCGCCGAGGCTGTACGTGGTGGCCTTCTCGAAACCGGTGATGGAGGTGAGCGTGTAATCACCCAGGTTCCAGGTGAGGTGCAGGTTGCTGCCCCACGAGAACAGGTGCTGGCGGTTGAGGCCGTCCTGATACACCACGTTGCGGTCAAAACCCTGGACCAGGCTGTCGCTGCCCAGCGGAATCGCGTTGGCGCGGTTGACCATCGCGCTGCCATCCAGCCAGCGGCCGTGCACATTGATCAGCGCGTTGAAATCCTGCACGTCGTACATGGCCTGCAGACGCACGGCGCGGTCGTTGTAGCCGCCCAGGTCGTCCTTCTTACCGGTGTAGTCGTTGTCGATCCAGCCGTCGCGATGCTGCGCCAGCGCCGACACACGGCCCGACCAGTTGCCGCCCAGCGAGCCACCGAGTGCGGCTTCAGCATTGGCGGTGCCCTTCGTGCCGTAAGAAGCCTTGGCGTAACCGCTGGTATCCTGGCTCGGCTTCACCGAGTCGAACTTGATCACGCCCGCCGGCGAGTTACGGCCGAACATGGTGCCCTGCGGGCCGCGCAACACTTCGACCTGCTGCAGGTCGAACAGCGGGAAGCCCTTGAGGATGGGGTTTTCCTGCACGATGTCGTCGTACACCATCGACACAGGCTGCGACGCATTCAGATCGAAGTCGCTGTTGCCCAGACCGCGGATATAAAAACGCGGGAACTCACGACCGTAGGAAGTCTCGGCGTACACGCTCGGCGCGCGGCCGGCGAGCTGCAGCACGGTGTCACCCGCCTGGCCGTAATTGCTCAATTGCTCCGCCGTCACCACCGTCATGGAGACCGGCACCTTCTGCAGGTTTTCGACGCGCTTTTCAGCGGTCACGTTGATGGTTTCGAGCTGGACGGCCTTGCCGCTTTGTCCCTTGGCCGCGCTAGCGGCGGGTGGGGTCGCGTCCTGTGCGAAAGCAGTCGTTCCTGCGGCAAGGGCACTGGCAATGGAAAGGGCGAGCAACGCGAAACGCGTCTGGCTGGCGGCGGTCATTGGATGGTCCCCGGAGAATGGAAGCAAAGAGCGGATAGAGGCGGAAAACGCCGCAAGAAGTCAGCGTAAGAAGGCGGCTTAACGATATTGTCACGTAATTCTGGCAAGGGTTGAAGCGAATTTTCTTTCGAAAAGTTGGCAAAACCCCTTGACGCCCCCATGTCTCTCCCTCTGAGAGCGGCTTGAGCGACACTTAAGTCCATGCCCCTGCACGATTTTCATCCAGCAGTTGCGGCCTGGTTCCAGGGAGCCTTTCCTGAACCCACGGCGCCCCAAAAAGCGGCTTGGCCATCCATACGGTCAGGCCGGCACACGCTTGTGGCCGCACCGACAGGCTCAGGCAAGACGCTGACGGCGTTTCTCTCCGCCATCGATGGCCTGGTGCGCGAAGGCCTGGCCCACGACGGCGCACTGCCTGAAGCCACCACCGTGGTCTACGTGTCGCCGCTCAAGGCACTGTCCAACGACATCCGCATCAATCTGGAAGCGCCGCTGGAAGGCATCCGCGCCGAACTGGCCAAACTAGGCCTGCCCGATGTGGACATCCGGACGGCCGTACGCACCGGCGACACACCGCAGGCCGAGCGCAACCTGATGCGCAAGCAGGCGCCGCATATCCTGGTGACCACGCCCGAATCGCTATACATCCTGTTGGGCTCTGAGTCGGGTCGCAGCATGTTGTCGACGACGCGCACGGTGATCGTGGATGAAATCCATGCGCTCGCTAACAGCAAGCGTGGCGCGCATCTGGCGTTGTCGTTGGAGCGGTTGGAGTCGTTGTGTCAGCGACGACTGTTGCGGATTGGGTTGTCGGCGACGCAGAAGCCGATTGAGGATGTGGCGAAGTTTTTGGTGGGGGCAGATGCTCTGCTCCCTCTCCCCTCCGGGGAGAGGGCTGGGGTGAGGGGCCAATCTAGCGATACGCTCGCAAAGAAGCGCGCTTCGAAAAAGACCGAGGCAAGCCCCGACCCCTCATCCGACCCTTCGGGCCACCTTCTCCCCGCAGGGGAGAAGGAAAACAGCGTCAACATCATCGACGTCGGCCACGCCCGCGACCGCGATCTGGCCATCGAAGTCCCCCCAGTCCCCCTCGAAGCCGTCATGTCCAACGACTGCTGGGAACTGATCTACAACCGCCTCACCCAACTGGTCGAGTCGCATCGCACCACCCTGGTCTTCGTCAACACCCGCCGCATGGCCGAACGCGTGGCACGCCACTTGTCCGAACGCATGGGCAAGGAAGCCGTCGCCGCGCATCACGGCAGCCTCGCCAAGGAACAACGCCTTGACGCCGAGCAGCGCCTCAAGCGCGGCGACCTGCGCGTGCTGGTGGCCACCGCATCGCTGGAACTGGGCATCGACATCGGCGACGTGGATCTGGTGTGCCAACTCGCATCACCGCGTTCCATCGCCGCCTTCCTGCAGCGCGCCGGCCGCTCCGGCCACGCCGTCAACGGCACGCCCAAGGCTCGCCTGTTCCCCACCTCGCGCGACGACCTGGTGGAATGCACCGCACTACTCGATTGCGTGCGCCGCGGCGAACTCGACACCCTGATCCAGCCGCCGCAACCACTGGACGTGCTCGCGCAACAGATCGTGGCGGAAGTCGCCTGCCAGGAATGGAGCGAAGACGCGCTCTACGACACGCTGCGTCGCGCCTATCCCTACCGCGATCTCACCCGCGAGCAGTTCGATGCCACCGTGCGCATGCTGGCCGACGGCTTCACCACGCGGCACGGCCCACGCGGTGCGTATATCCATCGCGATGCCGTGAACCGGCAATTGCGTGCCCGCCGCAATGCGCGACTCACCGCCATCACCTCCGGCGGCGCCATTCCCGACACCGCCGATTACCTGGTGGTGCTGGAGCCGCAGGCCACCATCATCGGCACCGTCAACGAAGACTTCGCCGTGGAAAGCCTCGCCGGCGACGTGTTCCAGCTGGGCAACACCAGCTACCGCATTCTTCGCGTCGAGCGCGATCGCCTGCGCGTGGAAGATGCCCAGGGCGTGCCGCCGAATATCCCGTTCTGGCTGGGCGAAGCGCCCGGCCGCAGCGCCGAGTTGTCGCATGGCGTGTCGCGCCTGCGCGAGGAAATCGCCACGCGTCTCGACGAAGGCGGCGTGCCAGCCGTGCTGCATTGGCTGATGCACACGCTCGGCATGAACGAGTCTTCCGCGCAGCAGCTGGCCGAATACATGGCCGCCGCCAAGGCCGCGCTGGGCGTGCTGCCCACGCAGGAAACGCTGGTGTTCGAGCGCTTCTTCGACGAATCGGGCGGCACCCAGCTGATCATCCACACGCCCTGGGGCAGCCGCATCAATCGCGCCTGGGGCCTGGCGCTGCGCAAGCGCTTCTGCCGCCAGTTCAATTTCGAACTGCAGGCAGCGGCCACCGAAGACGCCATCGTGCTGTCGCTGTCCACCAGCCACAGTTTTCCGCTGGAAGAAGTGGCGCACTACCTGCACTCCAACACCGCCGAACACGTGTTGATCCAGGCCTTGCTGGACGCGCCGCTATTCCCCGCGCGCTGGCGCTGGAACGCCACCACCTCGCTGGCCCTGCCGCGCTTCCAGGGCGGCAAGAAAGTGCCGCCGCAACTGCAGCGCATGAAGAGCGAAGACCTGCTCGCCGCCGTCTTCCCCGATCAGGTGGCCTGCCTGGAAAACATCGTCGGCGAGCGCGAGATCCCAGATCACCCGCTGGTCAACCAGACCATGCACGACTGCCTGCGCGAAGCGATGGACGTCGACGGGCTGCTGCACATCCTGCACGGCCTGGAAGACGGCTCCATCCAGGTAGTCGCGCGCGACCTGGCCGCCCCCAGTCCGCTCGCCAGCGAAGTACTCACCGCCGCGCCGTACGCCTACCTCGACGACGCACCGCTGGAAGAACGCCGCACCCAAGCCGTGCAATCCCGCCGCTGGTCCGACCCCGAAAGCGCCGACGACCTCGGCCGCCTCGATCCCGACGCCATCGCCTCGGTACGCGAAGAAGCATGGCCGCAAGTGCGCAGCGCCGATGAAATGCATGAGGCCCTCACCATTCTCGGCGGCATCACGCAGAGCGAAGCAGATGCGAACGAAGGCTGGAACGACTGGCTAAAGAGCTTGGCCAAAAATTCCAGGGCCACGCGCTTGGCTCCCTCTCCCCTCCGGGGAGAGGGTTGGGGTGAGGGGTCACTCTTGCCCCAGTCCAGCTCCGCGCACATCTGGACCACCGCCGAATCCCTACCCAAGTGGCAAGCCGTCCACCCAACGGCGACGCTGCACCCACCCATCGATACCCCGGCCGAATACGCCGCGCAACCCTGGACCCACGAAGACGCCCTACTCGAACTAGTCCGCGGCCGCCTGACCGGCTCCGGCCCCATCACCGTCGCGCAACTCGCCACATCACTCCAAGTCGAGCCCAGCGCCATCGACCTCGCACTGCTGCGCCTTCAATCCGAAGGCTACGTCATGCAAGGTCACTTCACGCCCGGCACGCACGACATCGAATGGTGCGAACGCCACCTGCTCGCACGCATCCACCGCTACACCATCGGCCGTCTGCGCCGCGAAATCGAACCCGTCAGCCGCCGCGACCTGATGCGCTTCCTGTTCGAATGGCAGCACGTAGCCCCCGGCGCACGCCTCAGCGGCCCCGATGCACTCCCGGCCGTGCTGACCCAACTGGAAGGCTTCGAAGCCGCCGCCGGCGCCTGGGAAAGCGAACTGCTGCCGACGCGCATCAACGACTACTCCATCACCTGGCTGGACGAGCAAATCCGCGCCGGCCGCGTCAGCTGGAGCCGCCTGCGCAGCGGCACCGGCAATGGCGGCGGCCCCGTGCGCGCCACGCCCATCGTCCTGCTGCCACGCCGCAGCTCGCCCATCTGGACCAACGCCGCGGCCACCGATGCGAACCCGCAGGACATCGTCGTCTCCTCACGCGCGCAAGCCGTGCTCGACGCATTGCGCGACCACGGCGCCCTGTTCTTCGACGAACTGCTGAGCGACACCCACCTGCTGCGCACCGAACTCGAAGACGCCCTGGGCGAACTCGTCGCCGCCGGCCGCGTCACCGCCGACAGCTTCGCCGGCCTGCGCGCCCTGCTAGTCCCCGCCGCCAAACGCGACGCAAACCGCCACCGCCGCCTGCGCAGACACATGCTCACCGGCATCGAAGACGCCGGCAGATGGTCATTAGTAAGGTCAAACCGCGCAACTCTTCTCCCCTCCGGGGAGAAGATGCCCGGCAGGGCAGATGAGGGGCGGGTGCTCGCGGCAAGGTCGCCAAATGCGAGCACCAAACTCGACCCCGACCACCTGGAACACATCGCCCGCAGCCTCCTCCGCCGCTACGGCGTCATCTTCTGGAAACTGCTGGAGCGAGAAGCCTCCTGGCTCCCCACCTGGCGCGAACTCCTACGCGTCTACCACCGCCTGGAGGCACGAGGCGAAATCCGCGGCGGCCGCTTCGTCGAAGGCCTCGTCGGCGAACAATTCGCCCTACCCGAAGCCATCACCCGCCTGCGCGCCGTACGCCAGCAAGAGCCGCAAGGCGAACTCGTCCTCATCAGCGGCTCCGACCCACTCAACCTGGTCGGCACCGTCCTGGCCGGCAACAAACTCCCCGCCGTCACCGGCACCCGCGTGCTCTACGAAGACGGCGCCGCCGTAGCGGCCTGGGTCGCCAACAAACCGCAATGGCTGGTGGAATCGACCACCGCCCAGCAACAGCTGTGGCGCAACGCATTGCTGCGCCGCGCGGATGCGGATGGTCTTAAAGCGGATGCGCGAGCTGCGGGCTTCTAGCTCGCCATTCCGGCAAGCGCCCTGAAAAAGGGAAGGGCGGCGGTGTTTCTTAGCTCGTCATTCCGGCGAAAGCCGGAATCCAGCGCCTCTATGGCCGGCTGTCGCGCGTGATATCCATCGGGCTCTTCAGAACCCAGCCATCACTCACTGTAATCCCCGATATAAACCAACAACCCATCCCTCTCCCGAAACTCACTGCGCCCATTCAACGTAATCGACTGCCCCGCCCGCACCCCATTAGGCAGGTCAACCGCAAACGTCCCATCAAACAGGATATGCACCGTCGCCGTCCCGTCGCGCTCCTCATAGGCAAGAATCACCTGCCGCCGCGCCGAAAACAGAAAGCTCGAACTCTGCGCCAGATGCCGCAGCTCATCGACCCCAAACGTCCGCACGCTCAACACCCCGGCCGTATAGTTCTCGAACACCACCTCGCGATGCATCGTCGCCGTCATGCCGTCGACATCCATGCGGTTATAGGCAGCCAGGTAACGTTCGATCAGCTCGCGCATGGCGCATCCTTCAAAAAAGCAGGCGCCAACACCGGCGCGACAGCGCAAAGTCTACGTTAACCGCGCCAGACAGCCGAATTCCCACCCCAAAACCCACCCACCCCCGTCGACGCCCCCTCCCGACCCCGCTACCATGTCCGCCCCAAGCCAGCGCAACGCCGGCACGCATGGGCCTATAGCTCAACGGTTAGAGCAGGGGACTCATAATCCCTTGGTTCGAGGTTCGAATCCTCGTGGGCCCACCAAATTTGCAAGTCTTCTGGGACTTGTGTTCGGGAAAGCATAGTTTGGCCGTTTCAGCCAGACTTTGCTTTACGTAATGCATAGTTTGACTGCCCCCAGAGAATGTACCCGCGGTCCTTGTCGGCACTGAGTTAACCCCACCGGTCGGGCCGGGCAGTATCCGATCTAGCCGCGCAGGGGGATTCCCTTGAGGGGGAGCCCGCGGAAGTGGCAGATGAGAGCAACCGTCCCTTATGTGGTGCCATTCAAGCGTGAGGGTAGATATGGCAAGACTGGCACCAAGTCGAACCTCAAAATCGAAGCCCAATCTCCCTCCGCAAAAGATTCTTTGGCAGACCGGTCTTGGCCATTAAGACACGGAGAAGCCCTTTTCGTGAGAGGGGCGTTTGGGGGTGACAGGCCCACGTCGCGACCGTTTCTCGCACAGCTCGCTTGGCACGGATACTTCGTTGCCGCCTAGCCAGCCTTTGGGCTTGATTCCA
This sequence comes from Dyella sp. 2YAF14, assembly GCF_052114725.1. NCBI lineage: Bacteria > Pseudomonadati > Pseudomonadota > Gammaproteobacteria > Lysobacterales > Rhodanobacteraceae > Dyella > Dyella sp. 2YAF14. The sequence continues at coordinate 112,042 of NZ_JBFRFH010000019.1, forward strand.
CTTAGTAACCAAACGGGCCGCTTCCTTGGGGCAGTGGTACCTGAGAGCCCCAACTGACACATTAAGTGATCGCGCAACCTGTCGGAGCGACATCGGTTCACGATTGCGAGTTTGAAGGGCAGTCTTGAGATTGATAGTCAGTGCGCGCTTGTCGACGCAGTTATTCCTCGTTCGCGGTGCGAGGGACTCAGGAAGCGGTTGCTCAGAACTAAAAAGAAATGAGCGGTTGACCCCTTCGGCCTGTCCAAGCAAAAGATCAACCAAAGGTACATCAAGGCGATACGCAACTCGTCTCGCCGTTACTAGGGTGATCGACTCCTTGGGATCGGCAAACCGCACGCACTCCTCTCGAGGTATTCGCTGCCATAAGCGGGCCTCTCTCTGAGTCATGCTGGCGCGATTGAAGAAAGCCCTGATGACATTGGATAGCCCGCCGCGTGGGAATGAGACGCCAGGATGCGCCGCCTGAAATTGGACCAATGAAACGAGATCGTATGCGGCATCAATTGGATCTCTTATGAGTACATCGTCAGATGTAGGGCCTGCCAACGAGTTTCCACAATGCAAGCAATGCCCGATCGAACGGGGCATCGCCCATGTGCTCTGGTGGCTTCCACAGACCGGGCACCGCGAGCGCAATGCCAGATGATGGTGGTTGCATACATTCATCGCCTCTAGAAACCAAACGACCTTCAGATACGGCGGTAGGCCACTTTTAATTTGCTCCGAAAAACAGGCAGGACACCAACGCACCTTTGCCGAAAAACAAAGCGTAGGACGGTTAAGTGCGTTCCGGAGGCAGAGTAGCGTGGCGGACTGAAGTGCCATCTCACTTTCATAACCAGCCTCACCCAGTGCCTGTACGACAGCATCTGTGCTGGAATTTGGCCTAACTAGCGCTGACAGGGGTGCGGATCTGATGTTTTGAACTTGTTTGCCAAATCCGCCCTTCTGGCGATCAGCGATAGCCTTAATCAGCAGGCTCGTCGACACGCCGTGGCATATCGCAAGGCGAAGCAAGAATGAGGGAAGAGCCTCAATATCTTCGGAGCCCTTCCCGAGCAGCATGAGTGGAAGGAGCCACGCCATAGCTAGACCCGACCATTCCTAGGGTTCCGTCGTGCCTTCTTCTGGAATGGCCGGTTGGAAGTCCTGGTTCGGTCGGAAGACCCTGTGCCTTCCTTACGGGTGGTGTATGAGCGGGCGTGTGCAGAATTTTGTGTAACCGGGGTTTGGGTTACCGCTGAGGAAGTCGTTCCTCGAACTGAATCGTAAAGCGGTTCAATGCAGCCTTCCAGTCGCGGATCGGCAGCGTCCATTTCTTGCTGATGTTGCGCAGGGCCAGGT
>NZ_JBFRFH010000020.1:0-57994 GCF_052114725.1 Dyella sp. 2YAF14
CGCACAGGGTGCGCTCCCACAGACAAGCCAAGCGCCAGGCGCGGCATCAAGTGCGCCATCTGTGACCCACAGCCGATGCGCAGCGAGGCCCCGCTTTAAGTCCTCAGCGATTCGGGCGCGTTGCGCAGCGCATTGAGGTATCCGCTGTGTACCCTCGGAGGTTGTCCCACAACGACGCGCCTCAAGCGTTCGGGCTTATCCCAACACGATGCTGCGGGCGTTATCAGGCCATTCTCTTTGGGTTACTTTCGACGCGAAGCTAGTCCCGAGGGATCTCTTGGGCCAGCAAGAGAAAAGTGACTCGAGCGGCGGCAGCCGATCGAAACGCCCGCCGCGTCCCACAGGGACTAGCTTTGCGTCGTAGGCGGCACGCTGGCGGGATCGCGACAACCGAGCGGCACCGCTACTGGACCCCGGCCTACGCCGGGATCACGAGCAAAGACGGGGAAGATGGGGGCCAACCTCACCCCGGCGGAAACGTCACACTAAACCGCGCCCCATTGAACTCCGGCGACCGATCCACCACCAACTCGCCGCCATAAGCGCGAATAATGTCCTGCACGATCGACAAGCCAATCCCGTGCCCCTGCACGCGCTCATCACCGCGCACGCCACGCTGCAGCACCGCTTCGATCTTGTCGTCATTGATGCCCGGACCATCGTCCTCGACGCTCAACCACAAACCAGGACGCTGGCGACCCGCAACGGGACGCATCTTCACCACCAGCAACACCTGATGGCGCGCCCACTTGAACGCGTTCTCCAACAGATTGCCCATCAGTTCGAGCAGATCGCCCTGCTCGCCGTAGAACGCCGCGTTGTCGTCGATATCGAATTCGCACAACACGTTTTTGGCGGCGTAGACCTTCTCCAGACTCTGCACCAGATCTTCCGCGTGACCGGCAATGGGAATGGCGGTGGTAGCAAAGGTCTGGCGGCCGGAGGTGGCGGCGCGCGCAAGCTGGTAAGCGACCAGCTCATCCATGCGGCGTACTTGCTCGAGCACCGGATCGCGCAAGGCCGATTGGGCGATCGCGCTTTCCAGACTGGAGCGGATCACCGCCAACGGCGTCTTCAGGCTGTGCGCAAGATCAGCCAGCGTGTTGCGCGTACGCACGCGCTGTTCGCGCTCGCTGTCGATGAAGGCATTGATGCGTTCGGTAAGGCCGGTGAGTTCCAGCGGGTATTGATCGCCCAGGTGCTCGCGTTCGCCGCGCTCCACGCGCGACATCTCGTTGGCGACTTTGCGCAACGGCGTGAGGCTCCAGCGCAGCAACAGCATCTGCAGCAGGATCAGCATCACGCCCAGTGACGCCAGCCAGAACACCAGGCTTCGTCGGAACACCGCGTTGCGCCCTTCGAGCTGGTCCTCCGTCTGCGCCACCATGAAAGTGAGGTGCACCGATTTCTTCTCGGCGGTATCGAGCGCCACGCCGTAGATGTAGTAGTAGAGGCGCCCCATGCGCGTATCGACTGGGCCGACGAAGTGCTCTTCGCCGGGCGCGAGGGGATGCAGGAAGCCGAAGTCGCGACCAATGGCCGACGGCGATTCCCACTTGAAACCGTTGTCGCCGATGGCGACCGCGTAAAGGCCCGAGCCCGGTCGCGAGAAACTCGGATCGGGCGGCGTGTCGGGCAGCAGCACCTTGCCGGAGCGACCGACTTCGGTGCCCGCGAGGTAAGCCACGACAAAATTCTGCAGGCGATCCTGCAGCCCCTTCAGCGAACTGTCGGCTGCCGTGCGCGTGAGCGTAAGACCGACCACGCCCAGGAACGCAGCCAGCACAAATCCCGTCGCCAGCGCTGCGCGGCCCGCCAGTGAAAGCGGGCGGCGCGGCGGCGATGGATCATTCGTCTTCGCTTTCGCTGCGAGGGATGGCAAAGCGGTATCCGCGTCCACGTACCGTCTCGATGGGCTTGAGGTTGCCTTCCGGGTCCAGCTTCCTGCGCAGGCGGCCGATGAAGACCTCCAGCACGTTGGAATCGCGATCGAAATCCTGCTGGTAGATGTGCTCGGTGAGGTCGGCCTTGGAGACCAGCTCACCGGCGTGCAGCATCAGGTATTCGAGCACCTTGTATTCATAGCTGGTCAGGTCGACCGGTTTGCCTTCCACCGTCACGGTTTGGGCGGTCGTATCGAGCTTGATCGGGCCGCAGGCCAGGATGGGCTTGGACCAGCCGCTGGCGCGGCGCACCAGCGCGTTGATGCGCGCCAGCAGCTCTTCGACGTGGAACGGCTTGACCAGGTAGTCGTCGGCGCCGTGCTTGAGGCCTTCGACCTTGTCCTGCCAGCCGCCACGGGCGGTGAGGATCAGGATGGGGTAACGCTGGCCGGCTTCACGCAGCGACTTGATCAGGTCCATGCCCGACATCTTGGGCAGGCCCAAGTCGATGATGGCCAGATCGAAGGGCACTTCGCGTCCGAGGTACATGCCCTCTTCACCGTCCTGGGCCGCATCGACGGCAAAACCATCGCGCTTCAGGCGGGCGGCGAGGGTCTCGCGCAGGGGAGCCTCGTCCTCAACCAAAAGAATGCGCATCAGTGTTTCTCCTTGTTGCTTCCACCGTCACTGGACGGGTTCTTGGTCGAATCACTGGAAGCCGGCGCCTTGCTGGCCTCCGTGGTCACGGTCACCACGCGTACGTGCCCGGTGGGCGTCAGCACTTTCACGCGGTGTTCGAAGGAACTGCGGCCCCGCCGCACGGTACTGGCGGACAGTACCTTGCCGCCTGTTTCATGCTGCACCTGGGTCACCGCCTGCTCCAGCGACATGGATGGCTCCGTGGACTGTGCCGCCCAGGCAGCGGTGCCTGTCGACAGTGCCAGCAGCCATGCCAGGGGACGCAGGATTGTTTTCATTTTGTTAAACAAAGCCCGGGTAACGGCAGGGGACGGTATCCATCGGCGTTCAGACTATGGAATCGCGGCTGAATATAGGCCGGACGAACCTGAACGGTCACGCGGCGATGCGCGGTTGTGCGATGGCCTGCTCCATCAGCGACCAATCGGCCCCCGGCAGATGGGCGCCCTCGCTGAGCCGGCGGCGGAAGCCGCGGGCCCCGGGCTCGCCCTGGTACAGACCCAGCAGGTGGCGGCTGATGTGCTTGAGCGCCGTGCCGCGGGCCAGCTCGGCCTCGACGTAGGGCCGCAGGCGCAGCAGCACGTCCTCACGGGTCGGCATCGGCTCGTCGTAGAGCGCGGCCTCGACCTGGGCGAGCAGGTAGGGGTCGTGATAGGCCGCCCGCCCCAGCATCACGCCGTCGACCTGTTGCAGGTGGGCCTGCACCTGCTCGACCGAGGTGATGCCGCCGTTGATCACCACCACGAGGTCGGGAAATTCGCGCTTGAGGCGATACACGCGCTCATAGTCCAGCGGCGGGATCTCGCGGTTTTCCTTGGGGCTCAGGCCCTGCAGCCAGGCCTTGCGCGCATGCACCACCAGCACTTCCACGCCGGCGGCGATCATCGTCTCGGTGAAGTGCTGCAGGTCGGCGTAGTCGTCCTGGTCGTCCACGCCGATGCGGCATTTGACGGTGACCGGGATATCGACCGCATCGCGCATGGCCCTCACGCAATCGCCCACCAGGGCCGGCTCGCGCATCAGGCAGGCGCCGAAGCGGCCGGACTGCACGCGGTCGGACGGGCAACCGACGTTGAGGTTGATCTCGTCATAGCCCGCCTCAGCGCCGTAGCGCGCGGCAATGGCCAGCTCGGCCGGATCACTGCCGCCCAGTTGCAGGGCCACGGGGTGCTCCTGCTGGCTGTGTTCGAGCAGGCGCAGCTGTTTGCCGCGCACCAGGGCGGCGCTGGTCACCATCTCGGTATACAGGCGCGCATGCGGCGACAGCAGCCGGTGGAAATACCGGCAGTGGCGGTCCGTCCAGTCCATCATGGGCGCGACGGTGAGGCGCCAGTCGTCCTTCTGGATCGGCTGCCGCAAGGGAGAAATCGGGGCTGACATGGGGCCTATTGTACTTGCTCGGCCCGGCGGGTCGCGAAGGCCCTGCCCGTGCGGCCCGCTCGATGCGGCAGGTTGACGCAATAAACCGGGTCTCGCGACGCCCGGCAGCCTGAGCTGCCAGGACGCCATGGCATAATGGCGCCTTCGCTGCACCCCCAGGGCAGCACTCGTCAGGCGCAGCGGATTCCGCCTTCCCCACACGAGTCCAGTACCGGCCTGGCCGGTACCCTGCCCGCAGCTTCCCCAAGCTTTTTTTAGGACGGTACCGGCAATGGTGGCATTGGCGACGGAGCACGTGATCGACGTGCACCACTGGAACGACAGTCTCTTCAGCTTCCGCACCACGCGCGATCCGGGCTTCCGTTTCGACAGCGGCCAGTTCGTGATGATCGGCCTGGAAGTGGATGGCCGTCCGCTGATGCGCGCCTATTCGATCGCCAGCGCGAACTACGAGGAACACCTGGAGTTCTTCAGTATCAAGGTGGCCAATGGTCCGCTCACCTCGCGCCTGCAGCACCTCAAGCCGGGCGACCCGCTGATCGTCAGCCGCAAGCCGACCGGCACGCTGGTGCTCAACGACCTCAAGCCGGGCAGGCATCTGTATCTGCTGGGCACGGGCACGGGCCTGGCGCCGTTCATGAGCCTGGTGCGCGATCCGGAAACCTATGATCGCTACGAGAAGATCGTGATCGCGCACGGCGTGCGCAACGTCAACGATCTTGCCTACAAGGACTATCTCGAAACCGAGCTGCCGCAGCACGAATACCTCGGCGAACTGGTGCGCGAGAAATTGATCTACTACCCCACGGTGACGCGCGAAACGTTCCGCAACCAGGGACGCATCACCGACAACATCGTCGATGGGGCGATGAGCTCTGCGATTGGCCTGCCGCCGCTCGATCCGGCGACGGATCGCGTGATGCTGTGCGGTAGTCCCTCGATGCTGGACGACACCTGCGCGTTGCTGGATACGCGGGGTTTTCAGGTGTCGCCGCGTACGCGAGAGCCGGGCGATTATGTGATTGAGCGGGCGTTCGTCGAGAAATAAATCGCGCGGAACACCGCGGATTTTTTTGTGGGAGCGCACCCTGTGCGCGACGGGCGCTGCGTCGAGGTACAACGAAGCGCCGTCGCGCACAGGGTGCGCTCCCACAGTTTTCTTTCTCTCAGCGCTGCGTCTATTCCCAGATCTTGTAGACGCGGCCGGTCAACACGCCTTCCACGCTGCGTCGATACACCTGACCCACGCGTGCGCCGGGCACGGCCTCGAAGCCCGGGAAATACGGCCCATACGCTTCGAGCGCTTCGGTAAGCAAGGTGGCACTCACCGCATTGATGCGCAGACCACGCGGCAATTCCGTTGCAGCCGAACGCACGAAGCCTTCGATCGCCGCATTCACCGTGGTGGCGTTGGTGCCCAGCTTGATCGGCTCTTCGGCGGTGATGCCGCTGGTCAGCGTGAAGGAGCCACCGTCGCGCAGATGCGGGATGCCGGCGATCACCGCATTCACCTGCCCCATCAACTTGTCCTGCAGTCCGGACATGAATTGCGCGGGCGTTGTGTTCACAAGCTCGCCGAAATGCACGCTGCCGGCCGCGGTGACCACGGCATCGAGCTGACCTACCTCCGCGTACATCCGCTCGACGCTCGCCATGTCGGTGAGATCGACGCGTACATCGCCCGAGTGGCGCCCGGCGCGGATGAGTTCGTGGTGGGGCGCCAAGGCCCCTGCCACCGCCTGGCCGACGATGCCGCTGGCACCGACTAGAAGAATTCGCATGGTGAAGCCTCGTGGATGCGCCCCGGCGTGGGTCGCCAAGCCCCCAGTGTCCGCCGAGCCGCGGTCACAATAAACGTGCCATGATGCGACCCATTCCGAACCATGGGTTTTCAATCATGGATACGCTGGCAAGCATGGCGATGTTCGTGCGGGTGGTGGATACCGGCAGTTTCGCGGCAGCCGCGGAGGCCAGCGGGGTGTCGCCGACCATGGCCGGCAAGCACATCCGCGCGATCGAGCAACGGTTGGGCGCGCGCCTGCTCCATCGCACCACGCGCCGGCAACAGCTCACCGAGGTAGGCCGGCTCTATTACGAACGCTGCAAGCTGGTACTGGCCGATGTGGAACTGGCCGAGCGCAGCGCCCACGAATTGCAGGCCACGCCGCGCGGACGGCTCCGCATCACCGCACCGATGAGCTTCGGCAGCCGCAGGCTTACCCCAGCGCTCACCGATTACCTGCAACGCTATCCCGATGTCAGCGTGGAACTGTCGCTGGACAATCGCGTGTTCGACCTGGTCAGCGAAGGCTACGAGCTAGGCATCCGCATTGGCGCAGTCGATGACCCGCAGCTGGTCGCACGCCCCCTGCTGCCGTATCGCATGCTGTTGGCCGCGTCCCCTCAGTACCTCGCCAAGCACGGCAACCCGTCGCGTCCCGAGGAGCTTTCCAAACACACTTGCCTGGGCCTCACCAACTGGCGTCGTCGCGACCAGTGGCGTTTGCTCGGACCTGAGGGTGCGGAGTGCGATGTACCGGTGCAGGGGCGGCTATCGGTCGATCATGGCGATGCCTTGCGTGTCGCCGCCCTGCACGGCGCCGGCATCGTGCTGCAGCCCGAGGTATTGCTGGCGGACGATCTGGCCGAAGGAAGACTGATGGCGGTGCTGCCCGAATGGGCGCCGCCGTCGACGCCGATGCATCTGTTGTACGCGCAGGATCGCCGGCCGACGGCGAAGCTGCGCAGCATGATTGAGTTTTTGCTGGAGCGCTTCGGGGCGGAAGCTTCTGTGTAGGAGCGCACTTGTGCGCGACCGCCCCACGCAACGAAAACCCTGAGGCGCTGCGGTCGCGCACAAGTGCGCTCCTACAAAGGGCGAGGCACCTTCACTGGCGCACGCGGCCCTTACCTTCGTTGTCCCAGTATCCGAACACATGTCGCGCGATCAGTTTGTAGAGGCGCTTGCCAGTGGCACGCCATAGCAGCGCATGCGGAGCAGGTGTTTGCAGGATCAGCAGCTGCCGTGCGGTCAGCGCCTGCGCGCAATACGTACGCTTGTGCTTGAGCAGATGACGCAGGTCTTCGCGCGCCAATGCACGGAACAATGCCCCACGCTTGCCGCGCGTCCAGGCGAGCTGGAAATCCACCAGCGCAGGGCGGCCATCCACGCCCACCAGCCAGTTGGGCTCCTTGGCCGCATCGTTGTGCACGATGCCGCGCCGATGCAGGCGCGCCAGCAGTCGCAGTGCATCGCGGTAATACGCGCGGTCGCAAGGTTGCCCTTGTTGCATCGGTGCGCCGGCGATATAGCTGCGCAGAAGTTCTCGCCCGTTCCAGCCCAGCAGCGCAGGCACCCCCTCCACACCATCGAGCTTGATCAGCGCACGCGCTTCGCGTGCGGCGGCGCGGCGGGCGAAAGCGCGTGCCCACCAGCAGGCCGCGTGGACATCGCGGCGGATCACGCGCACGCCATGCCGCTCGATCATCTCGATGCGACCCAGTTCATCGGACTTGAGCAGCGCGTCGCCTGAGGTATCCACAGATGCTCCCTGCGGTGGCCGTGCACCATTGTCACCCAACGGCGTGATGCCGGCGGCATGGCCATGCCGATATGCTGGGTTCTCGAACATGGAGAACCTCATGCTGGAGATTGCACTCTACGTGCTGGCCGCCCTGCTGATGATCGGCGGCCTCGCCGGCAACATTCTGCCTGCCTTGCCCGGCATCCCGATGATCTTCGGCGGCATCTGGCTGGTGGCCGCGGTGGACCAGTATCGGCACCTGGGAACGTGGTGGCTGGTGGTCATCGGCGTCCTCGGCGCCATCGGCGTGGCGCTGGACTTTGTGGCTGCGTCGCTGGGCGCCAAACGGGTGGGCGCCAGCCCCAGAGCGATCTGGGGAGCCGGCATCGGTACCGTGGTGGGCATGTTCTTCGGCCTCGCCGGGCTCATAGTCGGTCCGTTCCTGGGCGCCCTGCTGGGCGAGCTGAGCTCGGGCACCAGCGTGCTGCGTTCGGCCCATGTGGGCGTGGCCACCTGGCTGGGGCTGCTGTTTGGCACCGTGGTGAAGCTGGTGATTTCCTTTGTGATGATCGGCTTGTTCGCGTTTGCCATGCTGTTTGGCTGAGCCCGGGGCCGGGGCTGGCCATTCGGCTAGCGCGACCTTCGGCACATGGCGCAGCGTACGCGCCGCCCTATAGGCTCGGGGGCACTCCACCTTCAGGGAAGTGCTCATGTCCAAACGTCTCGCCCTGGCACTGGCGGTTTCGCTGGTCGCCGTCGGTTCCGCCCAAGCGGAAACCAAGTCGCCCGCCTGGATCGAACGCAGCAACACCGACGCCAAGGTGCTGCTCGATGTGATGGCGAAGTTCAACCCGGAATTCGCCTCGCAGATCGGCGTGCCCGGCTTCGACGACAAGGTCGTCGACATGAAGCCCGACGTCGACGCCCGTTCGCGTGCCGCCTTCGTCGACGCCAAGGGCAAGCTCGAAAAGATGCTGGCCAGCGAGAAGGACGAGAACGTCCGCCAGGATCTGCAGATCATGATCAAGGCCGTCGATCAGCAGATCGAAGGCATCGATCTCAATCACAAGTACATGCTGCCGTACCAGGACGTGGGCCAGCTGATCTTCCAGGGCGAGTTCGTCTTGCTGAAGGACGACGTGGCCGCCAATCGTCGCCCCGCCGCGCTCAAGCGCCTGGAATGCTACGTGGGCAAGACCGCGGGCTGCACGCCGCTGGTCGAGCTGGCCAAGGCGCAGACCACGGCACGACTGGGCGAGAAGGACCTGATCGGCCCGTACAAGAACGAAGTGGAGCAGAAGCTCAGCAATACGCCGCGCTACACCCAGGGCATCCGCCAGCTGTTCGCCAAGTACAAGCTGGACGACGCGCAGGGCAAGGCCGCGCTCGATGCGCTGGACAGCCAGCTCAAGGACTACGACAGCTGGGTGCGCACCACCATCGTGCCGCGCGAGCGTACTGACTTCCGCCTGCCCGAGCCGCTGTATGCGTACAACCTCAAGCAGGTCGGCATCGACATTCCGCCGGAACAGCTGATCAAGGAAGCGCAGTTCGAATTCACCGAGCTGCGCTCGATGATGCAGATGATGGCGCCGGTGGTGGCGAAGGAAGAAGGCATCCAGGCCACCGACTATCGCGACGTGCTGAAGGCGCTGAAAAAGCAGCAGCTGGGCAAGGATGACGTGGTGCCCTGGTACCACGAGATCATCGGCAAGATCGAAGACACCATCCGCCGCGAGCACATCATCACCTTGCCCCAGCGCAAGATGCAGATGCGCCTGGCGTCGGAAGCGGAAACCGCCGCCGTGCCGGCACCGCACATGGACCCGCCGCCGTTCATCAACAACCACGGCGAACAGGGCACCTTCGTGCTGACCATGGGCAACCCCAGTGGTGGCAAGTCCGATTCGTATGACGACTTCACCTATAAGGCGGCCGCCTGGACGCTGACCGCGCACGAAGGCCGTCCGGGTCACGAGCTGCAGTTCGCGGCGATGGTGGAACGCGGCGTGTCGCTGGCACGCAGCCTGTTCGCCTTCAACAGCGTCAACGTGGAAGGCTGGGCGCTGTATGCCGAGTCGGAAATGCTGCCGTACGAGCCGCCGTCGGGCCAGTTCGTGGCCTTGCAGGCGCGTTTGCAGCGCGCGGCGCGTGCGTATCTCGATCCGATGCTCAACCTCGGCCTGATCACCAAGGAACGTGCGCACGATGTGCTGCGTTACGACGTGGGCCTGTCCGAGGCGATGACGCAGCAGGAACTGGACCGTTACACCTTCAACAGCCCGGGCCAGGCCACTGCGTATTTCTACGGGTACATGCGCCTGCAGCAGACGCGTTTGAACACCGAGCTGGCGCTGGGCAAGGACTTCAACCGCCAGGCCTTCAACGACTTCGTGATCGGCCAGGGCTTGTTGCCGCCCGAGCAGCTCGCCGAAGCGGTGCGCACGCAGTTCATTCCGTCGCAGAAGAAGCAGGCGAAGTAAAAGCCGCTGTTTAGTTCTGACGAGGCCGCGCTTTCGGGCGCGGCCTTTTCTTTTGCGGGGCGGGCGCGTGACTGCTGAGTTCCAGCCACTGCGCAAAGTTCGCCGTGTCGCTGCGCAGTGCTGGCGGTACCAGGATGTAGTCGCGGCTGGGCGGCTCGTCTGCCCTGTGACGGAAGCGAGCCGCACCTTCGTGGGCGAGCAAGCCAGCCTGGTCCGCCTCAGCCAGGCGCAATGCCAGGCCTTGTGACGATAACCACGCGCACGGCCTTTCATCGAACCAGGCCATCAGCCCGCCGAACATCGGCTTGAACCGCAGATCGTGTGGACGTCCCAGGTGCGTGGCGGCGTCTTCCAGTTCCTGGCGCAGAAGCTCGATCGCGGGGTTCACATCGGCGCGTCGGGCAGCACGTAGAGCAGCACGGCAAGATAGTGCAGCACGCTGCCGGCCAATACGAAGAAGTGCCATACCGAGTGGTGATAAGGCAGTTTGCGCCACAGGTAGAACGGCACGCCGAGCGTGTATGCCACGCCACCGGCGAGCAGCAACACCATGCCGCCCGTCTGCAGATGCGCCAGCAACGGCTTGAACGCGATCACGCCCACCCAGCCCATGCCGATGTACATAAGTACCGCCAGCTTGCGGTACTTCTTCAGCAGGCCCAGTTCGAGCGCGCTGCCCATCAGCGCCAGCGTCCACACCGTGGCAAACAGACTCCAGCCCCAGGCGCCCGGCAAGGCGATCAGGGTGAACGGCGTATAGGTGCCGGCAATCAGCAGGAAGATCGCGATGTGGTCGAGCGTACGCAACACGCGCTTGGGCAGCGCGCCGGGAATGGAGTGATACAGCGTCGAGGCCGTGTAGCACAGGATCAGCGTGGTGCCGAACACCGCGCTGGCCACCACGGCCCGGGTGTCGCCGTACAGCGCTGCAAACGTCACCAGCGTCACCAGGCCGGCAATGCTCAGCAGGATGCCGATGCCGTGAATCACACTGCTGGCGAGCTCGTCGCCGAAGGCATAGCGGGGGAGAGCCGTGCCGGAGGTGGCGGACATGGGGATTCCTCAAACGGAACGTACTGGAGCGTACGGCCCCGCCACCTTAGGACGCCCGATCCGATTCAACAAGAGCGGAAGCGGGCATCCGTCAGGCATGCCCGCGACGCAAGACCGCACGACGCCGGCGCGCCGTGCCGTCCGATCACTCGATGATGAAGGCGCCGAAGGCCACGCCCAGGTCCCAGCCCTTGCCGGTGCCGCTGAGCGCGAGCGACACATTGCCCTTGGTCATCACGCGCGCACCGGCCGAGTTGGCTGCACCGGCATGCACGCCGGCATCGGCGTAATGGCCCTTGATCTCGCTGATGCTGCTGACACCCGAGAACTTGCCCACGCCATTGGTGATCTGGCTCTTGCCGAAGGTGAGTCCGCCGCCCTTGACGCGCAGGTGCACCGACAGACTCTGGCCGTTGTTGCAGTGGACAGTACCGCTGCCGGTGGCCGTCTGATAGAACACCGACCAGCCCGCGAGGTTGAAACTCATCTTGCACTCGATATCGCCGGCATGTGCCGGCACTGATGCCGCCCAGCCGGCCACGGCCAGCACGGTGGCAGCCATCCACTTCGACATGCTCATTGCCCTTCTCCCTGGTTGCGCGCTGCCAGTAGGCAGCAAGCGCGCGGTTCTGGCAATCGCCAGCCCGCTGCGGCGTGAACAGGCCATTCACCCAGGATGTACGCCATAGCAAGCCGCAAGGGGAAACAATGCGATAACCGGGCATCCCCTCTCTCTCCCCCGATGCCCGGCCTTACCGCCCCGCCGTCCTGTGCGGGGCTTTTTTTGTCCTGCGATTTCGCGCGCTGCACCGCCACCGATGGCAGGCTCTATGCTGATATCGGATTGGGAATCAGGAGAGCCGCCATGTCTGCGATCGACCTGCTGTTGCATCTGGACCATCTCGACCTGGGCGTTGCCGCTCCGCGTGCCGCCCTGGCCTTGGCGCAACGGCTGGGGGCTAGGCTCGACGCGCTCTACGTGGCCGACCTGCCAGCCACCGCCTTCAGTCTTCCCGAAGCCGTGCCCGTACAACTCGAAGAAACACAGCGCCGCGTCGCCGAAGCACGAACACATGACCACCACTGGCAGCAGGCGTTGGCCGCCCGTGCGCTCAACGGCAGCTGGCGGGTCACCCAGGGCGACACCGTCCAGGCGGTGAGCCAGGCGGCCTCCGGTTACGACATCCTCGTGATGGAGCGCAGCCAGAAGCGCAGCGATGCGCCAGTCGGTTTCGGCTCGGTGTCGCGTTGCGTGTTTGCCAGCGGGCGGCCGGTACTGGTAGTGCCGGATGTCTCGCCCGTGCCCAGCGTCGGCGCCAATGTGCTGGTGGCATGGAACGGCAGCCGCGAATCCGCGCTCGCGCTGGCCGCGGCCGTGCCGTTGCTGCAGAAGGCCGATCTGGTGCGCGTGCTCGACGGCAGCGAAATGAACGCGGACATGTTGCCGGTGCTGCCGCCGCCCGGCCTGGCCGACTGGTTGCAGCGCCACGGCATCAACGCCCGCATCGATACGCTCGATAGCGGCCCCAGTCACGCCGCGGGGCCCGCCGTGTTGGAGGCTGCGCATAGCCAGGGAGCCGACCTGATCGTGATGGGCGCCTGGAGCCGCTCGCGGCTCGCGCAAATGGTGCTCGGCGGCACCACCCGCCACCTGTTCATGCATGGCGACGTGCCGATGCTGGTGGCGCACTGAAAAAAGCCCGAACCGGGCCAGGCAGCTCCCGCCCGCCAGAATAGCCTTCCATACGGCTACTTGCGCAAGTCTTTTTTTCGGGCTTAGGCTGCAAGCGCACCGACACGATCCCTCCGCGTCCCCGCGCGGCGTGCACGGGCCATCCGCCTGCTCCAGCAGGCGTCAAAATTCACATCGATACGTCAGGAGGTCGCCTATGTCGTCCGCAAGCCTGGCTGCACCCCGTCATGCCCATCCCGACCACATCCGCATCGCCGCGATGAGCGTGGCGATCACCCTCAACCTCGCTGCGCTGCTCGCCCTCATGCGTCCGATGGCGCCGCAACTGGCCGAGCAGGTGCAACGCATTGCCGCCACGCCGATCAGCTGGATCACCCCGGCGAAGGAAGTGCCTCCGCCACCACCGATCGATATCAAAAAGCTGGCGCCGCCGAAGACCGTTCCACATCCGCAAGCGCTAACGCATCCCCTTCCGGTGACGCCGCCAGTGGTCAACACCACGGACGATGGCACGGTGCCAGCGCCCGTGACTCCGCCCACCATCGCCCCTCCCGCAGCGGACGTTACCAACACTCCCGTCGAAGCCACCCTCGCCTATCGGGCGACGCCGCTGAAATATCCCGCACAGGCGCTGCATTCGCGCCTGCAAGGGCAAGTGATCCTGAAGGTGTTGGTGGACGAGAACGGTGTTCCGCAGGAGGTCGCTATCGAACAAAGCAGCGGCTACAGCCTGCTCGATCGCAGTGCACGCGAGCAGGTGCTGAAGAGTTGGAAGTTCGAACCGGCGATGGTGAATGGCCGGGCCGTGCGTGCATGGGCACGTGTCCCGGTGACGTTCAATTTGAACGAGCTTTGAGCGGCTTCGTCGCGCTTTAGAACGATCTGAAGCGGAAGGCCCGACCTGCATCCAGTGGCAGGCCGGGCCCTTCCACGGCAAGCGAAGTTCTAGTGGGCGTTGACGGGCGCCGCCGGCGCAGGTCCGCGCGCCAGGCGCACGATGGCCCACACCACGGCCACCAGCAAAATCACCGGCAGGCACAAGGGCAACAGGGCGAGCGCCACGATGGGCGCGGCGATCAACAAGGCAAGGCCGCCGAACACCAGACCGAGCACGGCGCCGACCAGGCTGAACAGCCCGCCGATCAAGGCGAAGGCGAGTTTGAAGACCAGGCCGATCAAGGCGACCCCGAGCCAAACGCCTACTATCAACATCAAGAGCACGCTTATCGCAAACATGATGTGTCTCCTCCCGGCGTCACTGCCGGCGACCGTTGCGCATCGAGCAGTTGTGGCAACCGATGCAAGTTTCAAGGCCTGCTTGGAAAGCATCGTGCGCTTTTGCGGCATGTCGCGCATGTCGCGAAAGTCATGTCCCTCGCCATGCCGATCTCGCCCCGGTGTTACGGGACTTTAACGATACGCATGCTCCACTGCGCGCCGGTTTCCATGAGTGACTGCGCATGGCCAAACACATGCAACACCTCAAGGCGCTGCGTGAAATCGCATTTGACTATGGGGTGGGCGAGCACCCTGACCTTGCCTCGATGGCAAGGGAACTGAGTCGTACGGTTTACCAGAATAAGCAGGCCCTGATCGGCGACCTGGCCGATTTGCGCGAGCGCAACCGCGGCTTTGAACGCTGGCTGGTGGCGCAGCGCAACAAGCCCGATATCAGCGTGCTCGTGATGGCATGGCCCGCCAACTACGCCACCCCGATCCACGATCACGATGGCCTGTGGGGCCTGGAGATGGCCCTGCATGGGGCACTCGAAGTGGAATCCTGGGACCGTGACCAGGACGGGAAGAACCTGCGATTGACCGGCCGCGACTGGCTAGGCCCCGGCGATGTCACCTGGTTCGACGCTGACGACCGCCACGTCCACCGTTGCCGCAACCTCTCCCGGCACGACACTGCCTTGACGCTTCACGTGTACGGTGGCGATCTGGCACAGTACTTTACATACCAACAAGCTGGCGAAGCTGGCCAGTGGACCGCAAGCCAGCAGCGCAGCGCCTTGGCCGGCCGCCTGTATGCTTGAAGCCACACACGTGAAGACGCTTTTTTTGAGGGAGTGGCATGTATCGACGGGTCGCCATCATCGGCGGCGGTGCTGCAGCGGCAGCGCTGCTGAGCGAGCTACTGGAACGCCAGTTGCCGCAGCAGTTGCATCTGGACTGGTATACCGGCGGCGGTAACTCGCCGCGTGGTGTCGCGTATGGCACGCGGTCCGACAAACATTTGTTGAACGTCCGTGCGGCCTCGATGAGCATGTTTGCTGCCCGGCCGCACGGGTTTCTGGAATACGCCCAGCGTGGCGACAGCACCATCGCCGGTACCGATTTCCTGCCGCGACGCCTCTATGGCGATTATCTCGAAGCTCAGGTGGAGCGCGCGCTCGAGCGTGCACGTGCAGCCGGCCACGATGTGCGCGTGCTGCCGTTCGAGGTGGATGCCATCGTGCCGGAGCACGATGGCGTCAATGTGATCCATGGCGAGGACAGCGCACGTGCCGACGCCGCCGTGCTGGCGATCGGTTCGTTGCCGCCGCTGCCGTTGAATGGCGTCAGCGATGCGGCGCTCGAAAGCGGCCAGTACGTGACTGAACCCTGGGGTTTTCTTGCGCAGGCCAAGCCGGACACACGTCCGCGCAAAGTGGTGCTGATCGGACTGGGTCTCACCGCCGTCGACGTGTTGCTGGAGCTTTCGGCGCTGTGGCCGAACGCCAGCTTCGAAGCCATCTCGCGCCACGGCCTGTTGCCGGAGCCACATCTGCAGCACGCCTCCGCGCCAGCTGACGACAGCGGCGAACTGATCGAGGCGATGCGCGACGAACCCTACATCCGTACCTGGATCCGCCTGCTGCGCGAAGCCATGGCGCAAAGCGCCGACTGGCGCACCGTGGTCGACAGCCTGCGCCCGCATACGCCTTCGCTATGGGCGCTGCTGGCGGAAGCGGAACGCTCGCGCTTCCTGCGTCATGCACGCTGGGCCTGGGAACGCGTGCGCCATCGCATGCCGCCGCAGGTCATGGCGGCCATGAAGGCGCTTGAGGATGGCGACCGGCTGCACCGTCGTCGCGGTCGTCTGCAGACGGTCGATGTCGTCGGCGACAAGCTGCATCTGGAAATCCGCCGTCCGCACGGCAAGGGCATGGAAACCATGGATGCCGATCTGGTCATCCAGACGGTGGGCCTCAACACGGATGTGCGGCGCACGCAGCATCCGTTGATCCGCCAGCTGTCGACCAATGGCCATGTCACCGCCGATCCGCTCGGTCTGGGCGTCACGGCAACGACGGAAGGACGCGTGGCGCATGGCAACCAGCCGTGGCCGCACTTCTACGCGATCGGTACCCTGCTGCGCGGCACGCTGTGGGAATCCACGGCCATGCCGGAGATACGCCAGCAGGCGCGCAATCTCGCCGACCGGTTGTTGAAGGGCGGATAAAAAAAGGAGCGCTTGGCGCTCCTTTTTTTTGCGTGCCAGCGATTACCAGCCGCTTAAAACCAGCTTGCCGATCGAGCTCGCGCTTTCCACTTGCTGATGTGCGCGACGCAGATTCTCCGCATTGATCGCACCCAGGTTGTCGCGCAGCGTCGTGCGCAACACACCGGCGTCGACCAGGTCGGCCACTTCGTTGAGCAGACGATGCTGCGCCTGCATGTCCTCGGTGTGGAACAGCGAGCGCGTGTACATGAACTCCCAGTGCAGCGAGATGCTCTTCTGCTTGAGCAGGTTGATCTCCAGCGGCTTGGCCGGATCATCGATCAAGGCCAGCTTGCCCTGTGGTTTGAGCAGTTCCACCAGCTTCGCGAAGTGCTGCTCGGTGTGCGTGAGGCTGAGCACATCGTCCACGCCTTGCGGCGCCACCGCCTTCACCGCGGCGACCAGATCGCCATGATGATCGACCACGTGATGCGCGCCCAAGGCCTTCACCCACGCCTGACTGTCTTCACGCGACGCCGTGGCGATCACGGTGGCATTGGTCAACGTGCGTGCCAACTGGATCGCCATCGAACCCACCCCGCCTGCACCGCCGACGACCAGGATGACGCGAGGACGCGCTGTGGCGCCGCGAGGCAGGTTGAGCCGGTCGAACAGCAATTCCCACGCAGTGATCGTGGTGAGCGGCATCGCCGCGGCCTGCGCGAAATCGAGTGTGCCGGGCTTGCGTCCCACGATGCGCTCATCGACCAGCTGGAATTGCGCGTTGCTGCCGGAACGATCGATCGCACCGGCGTAGTACACCGCATCGCCCGGCTTGAACAGCGTAACGTCGGCGCCCACCGCCACCACGGTGCCGGCGGCATCCCAACCCAGCACTTTGTCTGCACCCTCGGGGTTGGCGCGCTGGCGCACCTTGGTATCCACCGGATTGATCGAGATCGCCTCGACCTGCACCAGCAGATCGCGCCCTTGCGGCGCGGGCTGCGCCAACTCGACGTCGATCAGGCTATGCGGATCCGTGATGGGCAGGATCTGTCGGTACGCGACGGCTTTCATGCAGCTCTCCTTGCGAATCTGAAAAGTCAGGGAATGATTTTGCGCCGACGAAAGTCATCAAACAGTCGCGTGAACATCGCCTTGGTTTCCACATGTTCGTGGAAGCCGTAGCGCCGCGCCTTGGAACCGTCGCCAAACATGTCGTAGTCCCAGGAAAACACGAAGTCGGCAAAACGCCAGGACGATACCTCGGCATAGGCATGCGGCGCGAGGCCGTGGCGTTCGCCCATGGCTTGCCACAGCGGCTCCTTGTCTGCCATCACGCTATCGAGCGATAGCGGCAGTGGTGGCGCGACTTCAAGGCCGAAATAATCGGCGATGAAGGGCCACATCTCGTTCCATCGGAACAGGTCGCCGTTGGTGATGTTGAAAGCCTGATTGGCGCAATGCGGCTCGGTGGCCGCCCACACCGTGGCGCTGGCGAGCAGACCGGCATCGGTCATCTCCAGCAGCCTGTCGTAGGCACCCGGCTTGCCGGGAAAACGCAGCGGCAGGCCGAGCTCCTTGCTCATCGACGCATACACGGCGATGGCGAGCGCGAGATTCATCGGATTGCCTAGCGCAAAACCGCCGACCACCGCAGGGCGGATCGCCGACCAGCTCCACGCCCTGCCCTGTTGTCGCTGTTCGAGCAGGCGTTGCTGATCGTGCATGAATTCCGGCGGCATGAAGGCCGCATCGGTTTCGCGCGCCGGCGTCTTGAACGGACCGAGGTGTCCGCCGTAGACCTTGTAGCCCTGCATCAGGCTGATGTGTTCAAGCTGCGGCGCCACCGCTTCGATCGCGTCCAGCACGTTCACCAGCATCGCCACGTTCGGCGGCACCAGTTCGGCCCAGCTGGGGCGATCCTGATAGGCCGCGTAGAACACGTGCGTCACGTGATCGAGTTTGCGCAGCTTTGCCAGCGTGTCGTCAATATCGAGCAGATCGACGGCGATGTGTTGCACGCGGCCAGCACCTGTCCCACCGCGACGCGACAAGCCGATCACCTGCCAGTCCTCAAGCGTCGACAAGTGATCGATCAGATTGCGACCGATCACGCCCTGGGCACCCACCACGAGTGCGACCTTGGTTTGCTTGCTCATGCCCATCCTTTGCACGCAGAGAGTTCGATCAGGCGCCGACGGCGCAAGCTGCCGCGACTGGGCGGCGACGTCGTTCGAGCGCCGCGCTGACCAAAGTCACCAGCAGACCCAGCAAGGCGACCACGGCGCCGGCCACACTTACCGACGGCAGACCCAGACCCATGCCGATCATCGAACCGCCGATGAAGGCGCCGATCGCATTGCCGAGATTGAACGCAGCAATATTCAGCGTCGAGGCCAGATGCGGACCATCGCTCGCCTGTTGCACCACGCGCATCTGCAGCGGCGGCACGGTGGCAAAGGCAGCGATGCCCCAGACGAACACGGTGACCACGGCAGCGATGGTGTTGTGCATGGTCCAGGCAAACGCCAGCATGATCAGCGACAGCGCGATCAGCACGCCCACCAGCGAGGGCATCAGGCGCCAGTCGGCAAGGCGGCCACCGAGCATGTTGCCGATGGTGGTGCCCACGCCAAACAGGATCAGCACCCAACCCGTGGCGCCCACGCTCACATGCGCCACCTGCTGCAGGATCGGCGCGATATAGGTGAACACGGTGAACACGCCGCCAAAGCCCAGCACCGTCATCAGCAAGGCCAGCAGCACCTGCGGCTGACGCAGCACGCCCAGCTCGCGCTTCATGTTCGGCGACGCCAGATCCGGCAAGGCCGGCACCAGCCGCCACACGGCGATCGCGGCGATCAGGCCCAGGCCGGTCACGGCCATGAAGGTCGAGCGCCAGCCCGCCCACTGGCCGAGAAAGGTACCGAACGGCACGCCCAACACATTGGCCAGGGTCAGCCCGGTAAACATCAGGGCGATGGCGCGGGCAGCCTGGCCGCGCGGCACCACATGCGAAGCCACCACGGCGCCGATGCCAAAGAACGAGCCATGGCAGAACGCCGCCACCACGCGCGCCACCATCAGCACGCCGTAGTTGGGCGCCACCGCGCATAGCGCGTTGCCCAGAATGAACAGGCCGAGCAATAGCAGCAGGGCGTTGCGACGCTCCATGCGGGCCGTGAGCGCCGCCAGCAGGGGCGCGCCGGCCGCGACACCCAGTGCGTAGCCCGACACCAGCAGGCCGGCGGACGGGATGCTCACGTGCAGGTCCGTGGCCACTTCGGGCAACAGGCCCATGATCACGAATTCGGTGGTGCCGATGGCGAACGCGGCGACCGACAAGGCCAGCAGGGCCAACCGGGATGAACCGGCTGCGGCCGCAGCAGCGCTTTCGGAAGAACGTGGGGAGTTCATGGGAGGGGATCCCTGAAGGAAACGGCCGCCACTGTGCGCCTTGTAGATCTTTGCGGGAATTGAGCAAACTAGAGAGGCATCTTTTCCTGAAAGTTAAAGATGGCTCATTCCCAGGCCGTACCAGCCTGCTCGCCAAGGTCTCTGGAACATGGTCGATTTCGAAGATATGCGCCTGTTCGTGCGCGCCGTGACCGAAGGCAGCCTGTCGGCGGCCGGGCGCGAACTGGGTCTGTCGCCCGCTGCCGCCAGCAAGCGGCTGACCCGGCTGGAGACCGCGCTGGGCGTGCGGCTGCTCCAGCGCAGCTCGCGCCGCCTCGTGCTCACCGAGGAAGGCACGCTCTACTTTGAGCGCTGCCAGGCCATCATCGCCGACGTGGACGACGCCAACTCGGCCGTCGGGCTGCGCCAGCTGGAGGTGCGCGGGCAGCTGCACATCTCCGCCTCGGTGGATATGGGGCGCCAGTATGTGGGCCCGATGGCGGCCGGTTTCGCCGAGCAGCACCCGCAGCTGCATCTGCGCATCACCAATTCCGACGCCATGCTCGATCTGTTCGAGTACGGCGTGGACGTCGCCGTGCGGGGCGGCACCATGGTCGACTCGCGCCTGGTGTCGCGCCTGCTCACCAACAACTTCCGCGTGCTGTGCGCTTCGCCGGACTATCTGGAACGGCATGGCTATCCGCACCATGCCGACGAACTGCAGCAGCACCGCTGCCTGATGCTGCACCGTCCGGGCCATGGCGTGCTGCCGTGGATGGTGCAGACGCCGGACGGCTCCCGTCCGTTGCGCGTGGAAGCGGCGATGACCTGCGACAACGGCGACCTCATGCGCAGCCTGGCCATTGCCGGCCACGGCATCGCGTTCAAGTCCGCCTGGGATATCGCCGACGACGTGCGCGCCGGCCGCCTGGTGCCGCTGAAGAACGAGGTGTTCCTGGCCGACGCCCACATCTACGCCATCTATCCCAGCCGTGCCTACCTGCCGGCGCGCATTCGCCTGTTCGTCGATCACCTGCAGCAGGCACTGCAGGCACGCGAACGCGATGTGCTCGATACTGTGCGCGACGCCATGCGTTGATGCGGGGAACCCATGCTCGATAAGGATCGCCTCACTCATCTCGCCGGTGGCGCGGCATGTTGACCACCATCGTCGGCACCCTGTTGCTGGTTCTGCACATCGCCGGCGTGCTCGCCGCCATGCACGCGGTGATCAATACGCGCACGCCGCAAGGCGCGTTTGCGTGGGCGCTGGGCCTGGTCTTGCTGCCCTACGCCACGCTCATTCCGTATCTGTATCTGGGACGCAGCCATTTTCACGGCTACGTGGACCTGCATCGCGCACGACGCGACCAGATGCAGGCACTGGCGGACGCCCAGCTGGCCAATGGCTCCAGCGCGCCGGAGGTCAACGATCGCTATGGCGAGATCGCGCACATGCTCGGCGCGCGCTTCCACGCCGGGCAACGGCTGCGACTGCTGATCAACGGCGACGCCACCTTCGAGGCGATTTTCGCGGCCATCAATGAGGCCAGGCGCTGCGTGCTCGTGCAGTTTTTCATCATCCACGACGACATGCTCGGCAAGCGCATGCAGCAGGCGCTGATCGATCGCGTGCGCGCCGGTGTGGATGTGTGTGTGCTCTACGACGGCATCGGCAGCCACGCGCTGCCGAACGAGTATGTGGAAACGCTGCAGGAGGCGGGCGTGATCATCCATTCATTCGCCACCCAGCGGCGCAGCAACCGCTTCCAGCTCAATTTCCGCAATCATCGCAAGATTGTGGTCGTGGATGGCATGCGCGGTTACGTCGGCGGCCTCAACGTAGGCGACGAATACCTCGGCCTCAGCCCCCCGCTGGCGCCATGGCGCGATACGCACCTGGAAATCGAAGGCCCGGCCGTCGCCGATCTGCAACGCAGCTTCGCCGAAGACTGGCACTGGGTCACCGGTGAGCTGCCGCCGCTGCTCAAACCGCAGCAACAGGTCGGCAACGCGCACACGCTCATCGTGGCCACCGGGCCGGCCGATCGACAGGAGACCTGCTCGCTGTTCTTCGTCTCGCTGATCCACGCCGCGCGTCACCGGCTATGGATCACCACGCCTTATTTCGTGCCCGACCAGGCAGTGATGTCGGCGTTGCGGCTGGCGGTGTTCCGCGGCGTGGACGTGCGCGTGCTTATTCCGTGCCGCCCTGATCACCGCACGGTATTCCTTGCCACCAGCCTGTATGCCCACGATGCGGTGCTCGCCGGCATCCGCGTGTTTCGCTATCAGCCGGGCTTCGTGCACGAGAAAGTGCTGCTGGTGGACGATGACACCGCCTCGGTGGGCAGCATGAATCTGGACAACCGTTCGTTCCGTCTCAACTTCGAGATCGGCGCCCTGAACGTGGATCCCGAATTCGCTGGCGAGGTGGAAGCCATGCTGTGCGATGACTTCGCCCACGCGCACGAGGTCACGGCTGCGGAATATGAAAAGGCGCCGTATCTGCGGCGACTGGCGATGCACGTGGCGCGCTTGTTTGATCCGGTGCTTTAAGCCGTGCCGAGGCCTTGCTGTCGCGATCAGCCAGTCGCCTTGTTGCCATGGAGCAAATAGAGACTGCCGGTAAGCACCGCTCCCGCCAACGACAACATCGCAGCCACCACGAACATCGGACCATAGCGTCCACCCGACGCGATCCACCCGCCCAGCGGACCGGTCACGCCCAGCGCCACATCGATAAACACCGAATACGACGCCAGTGCCGCGCCGCGATTGCTTCCGCTCACGCGCTCCACCGCCACCACCCCGAGCGCGGGGAAGATCAGCGAAAAACCGATGCCGCTCAGCGCGGCTCCCAGCATGGCCATGGCAGGGTGATTGGCCATGGCCAGCACGATCAGGCCCGCGCATTCCACCAGCAACGAAACGAGCGCGGTGCGATAGCCGCCGAAGTGCGCGATGGTCCAGCCAAGCACCAGGCGCACGCCCACGAAACACACGCCGAACACGCTCAAGGTGGGAGCGGCACCGGACCAACCCTCGCGCGCGTAGTACAGCGTGATGAAGGTGGCGATTACCCCGAAGCCCACCGAAGCCAGCGCCAGGCCCATGCCGTAGGGCGCCACGCGGCCGAACACGTGATGCATCGGCAGGCGCTCGCCGGCCTCGACGTGCACGGCGGGGCGACGCCACGCCAGCAACAGGCCCAGCACCATCAACAACACTGCCGCGATGCCGATGCTGGCAAAACCCGCCGCAGCGTTCAGCACCACGCCCAGCGGCGCACCGACCGCCAGCGCGCCATAGGTGGCAATGCCGTTCCAGGAAATGACCTTGGCGGTGTGTTCCGCACCGACCCGCCCGATGCCCCACATGATGCAACCGGTGGCCACGCAACTTTCGCCCATGCCCAGGGCCAGTCGCGCCACCAGCATCACGCCCACTGAGGCGACCGGCCATGCACGCAGCAGGGCCGCGGCGATCATCAGCAGGCCGCTGATCGCGCACGCCACCAGGCCGATCAGCGCGGCACGCTTGGGGCCAGCGGTGTCGGAGGTGCGACCCGCAAAACCACGACTCAACAAGGTGGCCACGTACTGCGTACTGATCACCAGGCCGGCCAGCACGGCGCCAAAGCCAAGCTCGGTGTGCACGAACGGCGGCAGCACCGCCAGCTGCATGCCGATCACCAGATAGGCCAGAAAGGTGAAAAGAACGATCTGGACGATTCGTCGGGTCAACGGCAAGCCGCTGGCGCCCGCTTCAACGTGAGTATTCATGGGTACTGCTTTGGGGGAGGAGACAGCGGCTGCATCGGCGCGAGGGGGAATGCCGATGCAACGCTTTACACGGACGAGCGACGACGTACGAACAACAGCCAGCCGATGAATACACCCACGGCGACACCGACAAATTCGAAGAACACGCGTGCGCCGAGATTGTCCGGGTCGTGCACTTCGGCCAGGCGTATTTTCAGCAGCTGCAGCGACTGCACGCGGCCGTAGTTGAAATAGATCAGGTTCCACATATCGCTGCCACCGGCCAGGATCACGCCGATCACGCTCGCCCAGCCTACCTCGAGCCCGAGACTCCAGCCCTGGGTACGGCCGAACATATGCAGGATCACGTAGGCGAGCAGGCCGATGACCAGGGCAATCCCGCCGGCCTCCAGCGCGCCTACGATTCCGTAGCCCATCCACGACTGGTCAAAAAACATGCCTCTGGTCCCTATCGGTTGCCGTGGGCTCATTATGCCTGCGACGACGTCCCCGCCGGGCCATACCATCGTCTGGGGTGGGGTGATTTTCAGCCTGAACGCTCCATATGGATGACAAATCCCCCGTCGAACGCGTCACACCACGCCCCCCTCCAGCCCACTAGACTTTCCGGCGCAACCTTTTGCGAGACTCGACGCGACCATGAGCCCATCCCTATGAGCCCAGCTATCAGCCGCCGCGCCGCCCTGATCCTGGTCGACGTGCAACCGGACTTCATGCCCGGCGGCGCGCTCGCCTGCCACGAGGGGGACGCCATTGTTCCGGGCATCGACCAGCTGCTGAAGCGGGATTTCTTCGAGCATGTGGTGGCCACCCAGGACTGGCACCCCAAGGGCCACGTCTCGTTCGCCACCTCACACCCCGGACGCGCGCCGTTCGACCGCATTCCGCTGTATGGACATGCGCAGACGCTGTGGCCGCCGCACTGCGTGCAGGAAACGCCGGGCGCGGCGCTGCATCCGTCGATCGACTGGTCCCCGGTGGATACGGTGATCCGCAAGGGTGACGATCCCCGCGTGGATTCGTATAGCGGCTTTCGCGAAAACCACGGGCCGCACGGCAAGCGTCCATCCACTGCGTTGCACAGCTGGCTGCGCGAACAAGGGGTGGATGAGGTCTATGTCTGCGGGCTGGCGCGCGACGTCTGCGTGCTGTGGACCGCGCAAGATGCGGTGGAACTGGGTTATCGCACGCACGTGCTGTGGGATCTCACCCGGCCGGTGTCGCCCGAGACCGATATCCCCACACGCCTGCGCTTCGAGAACCTCGGCGTGGACGTGCTCGACTCGACCGCGCTGGCCTGAGCGCGTCAGCCTTCGTTTTCGGAGGCGACGCTGACCTGCGGATCGCCTTCCTCATCAACGCTTACGCTGATATTGATCGGACGGCAGCAGACCTGGCAGTCCTCGATGTAATGCTGGCTGTCGACGGAGCCATCGACGAGGATCTCGATGGCTTCGCCGCAGTAGGGGCAGTGGATGAAGACTTGATCGAGCATGGCGCCCTCCTCGACTCCCCTGTCCTGACTATCGCTCAGCGCTTGGCCAGCGACAGCGACGAACCCCACTTGTTCACTTCCACCAGCGCGGTTTCGCCGGGGGCCAGGTTGGTGTCGACGTGCGCATTGTCGCCCGCCTTGTGGCACGCGCCGGAGTTGCGCAGCGATACGGTGTGGGCGCCGCTGGGCAGATAGAACGTGGCCTGCTCGCCGGTCTCCAGCTGCGCGGCAAATTTGTCGTCGACCAGCACCTGGCTGGAGCAACCGCCGCCGAAGTAACCGTTGCTGCGCACGATCTGCAGCGTGGCATTGCCGTCGCCCGGCGTCTGGTAGAGGAACTGCCGATTGGACACCACGTCCTTGATGACCTTGTCATGGTCGTTGGTCACGCCGCAGCCGGTCAGGGCCACCAGGCCCAAGGCCACCCACACTGCACTTGCTGCGTTCTGCATGATCTTCATCAGCGGACTCCATCTTGGATAGTTAGCATCGCCAATGGGCGATCAATCGGTTGTGAATCGTACGCTCAGGTCACCGGTGGTTCCCATGCCGAAGGGCACAGAATGAGGAACCAGCCCTCGCGTGCCGTGCGCCGGGCCAGCTGCAGCAACGCTTTGTCCTTGCTCAGCAGGCACTCGGCACCTGATGCCAGCGCCAGCTCGAGGAACTTCTGGTCGTCCGGATCAGCGCAGCGCGGCAGCTTCACCTCGGGGCGTGGCGTCATGGCTGCCGCCGGCAGCAGCGACACCGCAAGGTCGAACGCCGCCATGGCCTGCCGGCGGGCCTCCTCGCCGAGGCCAAACTGCGGATAACCCAGCACTGCCTGCCATTCCTCGCGGCAAGGCTCATCCACCACCACGACCACGAGACCCTGTGCCAGCGCGGCGCTGAGGCGCTCGCAGGCAGGATCGCGGAACACGAAAAGATCGAGCGCGACATTGGTGTCGAGGACGAGACGGGGCACGGATTTGGACATGGCGCGCATGGTGGCACAGCCACCCGGTTAAAATGAGCGTCCTACCTGGTGGAATACCGACATGTCCGAACGCCTCTTCGACCACTACGCGGTCCACACCACGGCGATTGCCGAGGGCTCGCGCTACACCGCCTGCATCGTTGTCACGCCGCGCGAACGCAGCGGTTTTCCGGTGTATTTCGCCATCTGCGAGAACCGCAGCTTCCGCGAACAGGCGCTGGCGGAAGCCGCCGCCGACAAGGCACTCGCCGCCATCGAGTCGCTGGAAGAGGACGGCACGCCGGTGTTCCCGGAAGGCTATACCGGCTTTGACGACGAACCGCCCGCGGCATGACGGCGCTGAAGTACCTCGGCGGCTATCCGCCGGCGCTGCTGGACAAGGTGCGCCAGCTGATCGACCGCGATGAGCTCGGCACGTATCTGCAACAGCGCCACCCGGGCCGCCACGAGGTGCAGAGCGACAAGGCGCTGTATGCCTATACCAATGCCCTGCGCCAGGAGCACCTGCGCAATGCGCCCGGCATCGACCGCGTGTGGTACGACAGCAAGCTCGATGTCATCAGCAAGGCGCTGGGCATGCACACGGCGATATCGCACGTGCACGGCGGCCGCATGAAGGCGCGCAAGGAAATCCGCATCGCCTCGCTGTTCCGCGATACGCCGCCGGAGTTCCTCAAAATGATCGTGGTGCACGAACTGGCGCACCTGAAGGAAACCGAGCACAACAAGGCGTTCTACCAGCTGTGCGAATACATGCAGCCGGACTATCACCAGCAGGAACTGGACCTGCGCCTGTTCCTGACCTGGCGCGATGCGCTTGAAGCGCGCACGCCGCGATAGAATCGCCACGCCCCTCACCGCCAGGTATGGCTCCATGTTCGTTTGGTTTCGCCAATGGCTCAATCGTCCACGCACGATCCAGATCGGCGGACGGCCGTTCGTCAGCGAAGGTCTGACCCAGCGCATCTGGGACGATATCTACCATTTCGCCCTCAATATCCGCTGGCCCACGTTTTTCGCGCTGGCAGCGGCGGGATTCCTGGCCCTCAACACCGTGTTCGCCGCGCTCTACCAGCTGGGCGACCACGCCATCGCCAACCAGTTTCCGCGCAATTTCGCCGGTGCGTTCTTTTTCAGCGTGGAAACGCTGGCGACGGTGGGCTACGGCGACATGCATCCGCAAACGATGTACGCGCACATCGTGGCGACGGTGGAGATCTTCGCCGGCATGTTGAGCATCGCCTTGGTCACCGGCATCGTGTTTTCGCGCTTCTCGCGACCGCGCGCCAAGATGCTGTTTGCCAATCACCCGGTGATCCGCCAGGTGCATGGGCAGAGCACGCTGATGATACGCGCGGCAAACGCGCGCCAGAACGTGATCGCCGAAGCCTCCGCCAAACTGCATTTGCTGCTGCGCGAAACCTCACCCGAGGGCTTTCGCCTGCGCCGGATTCATGACCTCAAGCTCCTGCGCGACCGGCACCCGGTGTTCACGCTGAGCTGGAGCCTGATGCATGTGATCGACGAAGACAGCCCCTTGTACGGCATGAGCCAGGAGGAACTGGCGACGACCGAAGCCACCCTGATGCTGTGCATCGAGGGCATCGACGAAACCACCGCGCAATCGATGCTTGCCCGGCACCAGTGGAGCCATCGCGAGTGGCGCTGGAATCATCGCTATATCGACCTGGTGCACGACGACGATCAAGGCGTCAGCCATATCGACTACGGGGTGTTCCACCAGGTGCTGCCGGTGGAAGACAACGAGAACACCGATCGTTTTTGAGTGGCGCTCAAAGCGTCAGCAGCACCTTGCCGATGGCGGCGCGGCTTTCCAGAAATTCATGTGCGCGGGCACCATCGCGTAGCGGGATGCGCGCCGCAATCTGCGGTTTCACGCTGCCCTGCCTGATCTGCTGGAACAGCGCCGCAGCACGCCGGCGTCGCTCGGCCGGGCCGGTCAACACGTTCCACAGGTCGCCGCCCGTCAGGGTGAGCGAGCGGTCCATCAACAGCCGCGGATCGACCGGGTCGGGATCGCCCGCCGCCATGCCGTAGAACACCACGGTGCCGCCGATGCGGGCGACGGCCATGCTGTCGGCAAGGGTGCGACCCACCGAATCGTAGACCACGTTGGCGCCATGCCCGCCGGTGAGCGAACGGGTGGCATCCACCCAATCGTCGTAGCCCACGGCCACATCGGCGCCTGCGCCTATCACCGCATCGCGCTTGGCCTCGCTGGAGGCGATGCCCAGCACCACCGCGCCGAGCGCCTTGAGCATCTGCACCAGCAGCAGCCCGACGCCGCCGGCGGCGGCATGCACCACGGCGACGTCGCCCGGCCGCACCACAAAGCTGTCGGTAACCAGGTATTGGGCGGTCAACCCCTGCAGCAGTACGGCAGCCGCCGTATCGGCGTCGATATCCGCCGGCAGGGGGATCAGGCGATCACGGTCCACCGCCACCAGCTCGGCGTTGGCGTGGGGCATATCGGCAAAGCCTACCCGCGTGCCTGCCGGGAACTGGGTATCGCCCGGCATGGGGGTTTCGACCACGCCCGCACCCTCGTATCCCAGCACCCATGGCGCTGAGCCGCTGAGGTGGTAATTGCCGTTGCGGCGGTAAACGTCGGCGAAATTGAGGCCAACGCTATGCATGCGGACCAGCACCTGATCTGGTCCCGGGGTGGGGTCCGGGCGCTCGGTCCAGCGCAGTACCTCGGCGGGGCCGAAGCGGTCGAAGGTCAGTGCGTACATGGGCGTGGTCCTGATGCGTAGGGGGCCGAGGATGGCAAGTTTGCCCGCTGGCCTGCCTTCCCAACAGACAAGAGTGAAAAAACAGTCGCTTTTTCCTTACGGGAAGCTGTATTTTTAGTCAACGCAACGAGAAATCACGCGTTATTCACCGTCATTGGCCGGCAGGTCACGGCCATTGTTCAGGGAGACAGCGCCATGCGGCGAACCTTTGTCGTGGGTTGCCCACGTTCCGGGACCACCATTGTCCAGGCTTTGCTGGCGCGCCACCCTGCGATCTATACGCTGCCGGAAACGGCGTTCTTCGAACAACTGCACGGCGATCTGGCCTGGCGCTGGGGCGATGCCCGCGTGCAGCCGCGCCGCCGCCGCTGGCGCCAGTCGCTGGGCCTGACCCGCCGGCACATCCGCGAGACCTTTGTCGCCTTGCACGTGCAGCTGGCGGGCGCTCGCCCAGCCATGCCCTCCGCCTACCACTGGCGCACGCTTTCCGGGCAGTTTCTAGCACTCCTGGACCGCTCGGCGGTGATGGCCGGGCGATCGATGTGGCTGGAGAAGACACCCAATCACCTGCTCTACATCCCCGAGATCGAAACCCTGGCGCCGGACGCGCGCTTTGTCCACGTGGTACGCCGCGGCATGGACGTACTGGCCTCGCTGGCCGACGTCTATCTGCGCTTCGAGAACGACGACGCCTTCGGCGGCGGCACCGTGCACTGGGCGCGCCGCTGGAACCGGGCCATGGACATCCACAGCCAGCACATCGGCCGGGCCAACCACCACTTCGTCTTCCTCGAGGATCTGGTGCGCCAGCCCGATATCGAATGGGCGCGCCTGTGCGCCTTCCTCGACCTGGCGCCGGACGCTCCACTGGACAACGCCTGCCAGCAGTCCATCGCCAACCTCACTGACGAACCGTGGAAGATCTCGGCCATCGAAGGCCAGCTGCGCGAGGCCGATCCCAAGGTGGACGGCCTGTTTGGCCCCCGGATGCAGCGCTGGCTACAAGGCCGCCTGGCCTCCTACGAGGACCTGCGCGCGCAGTGCCAGGCGGTACGCGCCCGCCCCGCCGCCCGCGTGCGCCTGGCGTACGACACACAGGCAGCCGGCGTCGGCTGAGTCTAGCCCTTCCGCTGCCGTCATTCCCCCGGTACGGCGACTTCGCTGGCGCGGTTGAAATCCCCGATGGTCTCGACCAGGTCGGTGACGGCCATGCGTTCGACCTCGGTGAGGTCGGGATTCCAGCTGTCGAGGATCACCACCACGCGCGTGCTGTCGCTGCGATTCCACGCCTCGTGCTCAAAAGTGTCGTCAAAGGTGACGCAGCGGCCTTCCTTCCACGCATGCAGCTCGCCGCCCACGTTGATCGCGCAATCGCGCGGCACGATCAGGGGCAGGTGCGTGACCAGTCGCGTATTGGTGACGCCACGGTGCGGCAGGATGTGCGTGCCCGGCCGCAGCACGGAGAACAGCGTTTCCGGCGCGTGGTCGCGGATGCGCACCAGCGGCGCGCGCTCCAGCACTGCCGAGGTGCGCGGGCAGCGCAGGTGATGCTCGTCGAAGCGGTCGCCGTGGCGATAGAAGAAGAAGGCATCCCACGCGGCCGGCTGTTCGCCCGAGGAGCGCAGATGTCCCTTGAGCCCTTCTTCCGTCTGTTCGCCGAGAAAGGGTTCGAATGGACGATTTTCCGCGAGCACAGACTGCAGTTCTTCGCGGATCACCTCGGTGGCATCCTGCAGGTCGGCCTGCCACGGGAAGCGTTCGGCACCGTAGTAGGCCTGGCTCGGCACGCCGGGGAAATACAGGAATTTCGGCTTTTGCCGGGGATCGGGAAGCTCCGCCCGACGCTCGCCCAGATAGATGGCCAGGCAGTCTTCCACACGGGACAGGGCGTCGCGGCCATAGCGCGCGCGCATCGGTTCCAGCACCGCATCAAAGGTACGGCGACGGCCGGCGTCGATGAAACGCATGGCGTGCTGCACGGCCTGGCGCAGCCCTGGCGCCGTGGTGGCGTCGCTCATCCAGCGCCCCTGTGCCTGGGCCGCATTGACCGCGCCGAAATAGGCGAGCAGCGCACGCTGCATCTCGCCCAACTGTTCCAGGGCGATGCCCAGGCGCAGGCGCGCCACGAACATGTTGGGCGCGATGTCCACGCAGCGGCGCAGGCTTGCCGCGGCGCCGCTCAGGTCGCCGGCGACGGTCTGTGCCACGCCAAGTTGGTGCAGCAGATCCGGATGTTCCGGATGCGCCTTCGCCGCGGCCGCCAGCATGGCCAGCGCGCGGCTGGTGTCTCCCCGCGCCAGATGGCGGCTGGCAACGAACTGCAGCGCTTCGGCGTCGTCGGGCGCCTGCTCCAGCAGGCGCCCGAAATACTGCTCGGCCAATGCCGGATCACCCTGCCGCAATCCGTTGAGCGCCATCTCACGCAGCGCCGGCACTGCCACTCCCACTCCGCTATTCATCGTTGCTCCCACCGCCTGCGAACTCACTATGCCATTGCGCACCGCGGTCCCCACCCCGGTGCATATGGGCATAATAGACGCGTTTCGACGGGCCGCACGCGCTTTTTTCGTGAGCAGGAAACTGTGTCGCGGTAGTCCTTCCCTTCGATCGGGCCACTGATGAATTCGCGACTGCAAGGGCTGGGACCATCAGCCACCCAACAAGTGATGATCGCCGCCCAGGCGCTGGACGCCGGGCGCGCCGACGAGGCCGACCGCCAGCTCGAACGCGTGCTCACCGCCTACCCCGATCATCCGGAAGTGCTGCGCATGAAGGCGGGCATCCTGAGCTTGCGCGGCCATCACAACGACGCCGTGCGCCTGATGCAGCGCGCGCTGGTGCATCGTCCACAGGATGCGCTCTACCACAACACGCTGGGCTCCCTGCTCGGCACGGCGGGCGACTATGAAGGCGCCATCCGCGCCCTGCGGCGCACCTGCGAGCTGGAGCCGAAACTGGCGATGGCCTGGTACAACCTCGGCGTGATGCTGACCAAGTCGGTACGCAACGAAGAGGCCGCTGAAGCGCTGCAGCGGGCCGTGACCCTGGCACCCGATCACGTGGCCGCCCGCGCGCTGCTGGCGGACCTGCTGCGCACGCGCGGCGACGTCGAGGCGGCGGCAACGGAATATCGCCGCCTGCTCTCGGTACGACCCACCTTCGGACTGGCCTGGTGGGGCCTGGCCGACCTGCGCACGCAGCGTTTCGATGCAAGCGATATCGCGCAGATGCAGGCTGCGCTGCAGCGTGCCGACGCGACCGAAAACGACCGCATCGCCATCGGTTTCGCCCTGGCCAAGGCCTTCGATGACGAGGGGCAATATGCCCAGTCGCTGGAGGCGCTGGCGCGCGCCAATGCCACCGCGCGCCGCTACCAGGCCTGGAATGCACCGCATTTTTCCAAGGCCATCGGCACGATTTCGGACGCCTTCGAGCCTGCGCCCATCGGCAGCAACGAGCCGTTGGGAAGCAACGTGATCTTCATCGTCAGTCTTCCCCGTTCCGGTTCCACCCTGGTCGAGCAGATCCTCGCTTCGCACTCCCTGGTCGAAGGCGCGGGCGAATTGCCGGATCTCCCGCAGGTGCTGGCCGAGGAAACCCAGCGGCTGGGCGGCAAGCCCATTCCGCAATGGGCGCGCGAAGCGACACCAGAGGACTGGCGACGCCTGGGGCAACGCTATCTTGACCGCACCGCGCGCTGGCGCAGCGAACGCCCCGTCTTCACCGACAAGCTGCCCAACAACTGGATCTATATCGGCGCCATTCGCGCCATGCTGCCGGGCGCGCACATCGTGGTGGTGCGTCGTGATCCGCTGGAGACCTGCTTCTCGTGCTATCGCCAGCCGCTGGATGGCAGCAATGGCTACAGCCGCAGCTTCGATGATCTGGCCGCCTTCTGGCACGACTTCGATCGCAGCGTATCGCGTAGCGCCGCCCTCCATTGCGGCCACGTTCGCCAGCACAGCTACGAGGCGATGGTCGCCGACCCCGAAACGCAGATCCGCCAACTGCTCGCGTTCTGTGGGCTGCCCTTCGAAGAAGCCTGCGTGAACTTCCACCAGAACCAGCGCGTGGTCCGTTCGCCCAGCGCAACCCAGGTACGCCAGCCGATGCGCACGGACACCGCGCGTTCGCAACGCTATGGCGCGCTGCTCAACCCGTTGCGGGCGGCGCTTGGATTGCCGGCCCACGACGTATGACCATCGCCAACACGCCCCTGGGGAGCGTGAGGGCCCTGCTCGACACGCTCGCGTCGCAGCCGCAGGATGATTGGCTGGCGCAGGGGCGCGCACTTGCGTTGCGCTCGGACACAGCCGCCGCGCTTGCGGTTTTCGATGCCGCCGCCGCGCGTTTTCCCGAGTCGGCCGATATCCTCCTCGGGCTGGCCGGGCTGCTGTGGCAGAACGGTCACAGCGAACGGGCGGAACAGTTGCTGTACGAGTGGCTGCGATCCCATCCCGGCGATACCGGCGCCGCCTTCCTGCTGGCTTCGCTGCTGCGCGAACAGGGCCGGCTGCTTGCGCTTGGCGAAGTGCTGCGTTCGGCATTCGCGCAGGGCGGTCACGAAGTGGACACGGTCATCCGTGCGGTCGAAATGCTCGACGACTATGGACGGCCAGACGAAGCGTTCACCATCTGCGAGAACGCCATTCGTGCGGGTGCCGATGATCCACGCCTGCACGCCTACGCCGGCATGCTCGGCATTCAGCTGGGGCAGTTTGAACGCACCCGTGCGCACTACGTCCGCGCGCTGGAACAAACGCCCGACGCCATCGACTGGAACATCCCGCTTGGCCTGGCCGGGCTGCAGCGCTACAGCGATCGTGGTCATCACGATTTCGACTTTTTCCACAGCGTGCTGCAGCGACCCGGCCTGAGCGAGCCTACGCGCCGCGCCGTACTGTTTGCGCTGGGCAAGGCGCACGACGACCTGGGTGATTTCGCCTCGGCCGCCACCTATTTTCGGCAGGCCAACGCCCTCGCCCACGCGAGCAGCCAATGGTCGCGCAAACTCTGGAAGCGCAGCATCGAAGCGCGCCTGGCGGCACCGGCCAACCGCTTGACACTGCAGCCGGCAGACGACTGGACACCGGTGTTCATCGTGGGCGTGCCGCGCTCGGGAACGACCTTGCTGGCGCAGCGCCTGGCCCGCTATCCGTCGGTGAAGGTTCGCGGCGAACTCGGTTGGCTGTCCTTCTGGGAACAGCGACTCGCTGCCGTCTCGCCCTCGCGCCAGCAACTGGAGGAGGCCGCCGCGCAATACGCACGCCAGCTCCGCCAGGACGATGAGCCCGCGCATTGGTATATCGACAAGCAGCCGCTCAACCTGCTGCGCGTGGATCTGGCCATGGCGTTATGGCCGAATGCGCGGATCATCCATTGCGAACGCGATCCGCGCGACACCGCCCTGTCATTGTGGTCGCAGTCGTTCCATGACCCGGCCCATGATTACGCCTACGACATGAGCGACATCGCCACCGTGATCCGCGACTGTCGACGCCTGGCAGCGCATTGGCGCGAACGCTATCCCGCCGCCTTCCTCAGCGTGTCCTACGAGCAAGTCGTCGAGGCGCCGGAGAACACGCTGGCCGCCATTGCGCAGTGGCTGGGCATTCCCCAGTCCGCTGCGCCCCAAGACATGCCGACCGAACAGACCAAGGCCATTGCGACGGCGAGCGCCTGGCAAGCCCGCCAGGCGGTGTATACGCATTCGGTCGGGCGCTGGCAGCACTACCTGCCCTTGATGCCCGAGCTGGCGGCAATCAACACGCGCTGATTGCCGCCCCGCTGCGCGACTGCTTCACACCGGTGCGGTGTCGTAGCCCCAGTGGCGAAGCATGGGCTCGAGTATCGGCAAGAGCGGTTCGAACTGTTCGCGATACTTGTGCCAGCGACCCACACCCTTGCGGTTGATCGGCTCGATCACCTGCGAATAGCTCGGGGTCGCGATGTATTCCTTGCTGCGCGCATGGCGGTCGAAACCGAGCATGGGCGAGGCATCATCCAGTTCCAGGAACTGGGCGATCTGCGAAACCTGCCCCGGGAAATCAGCGACCAGATCTTCGTAGCGCGACAACATCACCGACGGCTGCAGGATGCTCACCTCTTCCAGCCAGCGCTGCATGGTTTCCACGTAGGCATGGGCAAGCCGCTCAAGGTTGCTGCAGGCGGCCGCCAATGCACTCGAACGGAAGCTGTGCATGTAGCAGCTCAGGATGACATCGCACGGATGGCGCACGGCGAGTACGAACTTCGCTTCCGGAAACAGCCGATACATGATCGGCAGCCAATGCATGTTCAGCGGATTCTTGTCGACCAGGCGGGCATCGCCATCGCGCTGGATGCGTTCGCCCACCATCACGTGGTAACGCTTGCGCAATTCGTCGACGTCGTACTGGCGCAGCACGCTCAGGTCATCGAGGATGCGTCGGTCGTGATTGCCCAGTACGCCGGCAAGCCGGTTGAAGAACGGGTTCTCGTCCATCGACTGCAAGCCCGGATGCGCGTCCAGCACCTGCTCGAGCAAGGTCGTGCCCGAACGCGGAAAACCCACGACGAATATGGGCGAATCACCCATCGCAGGGGCCGTCAGCGTGGGCCAGCGCGCAAATTGCTCGGCGGTGACACGGGGCGCGTCGACCGGCATGGCGGGCGAGCCGGCCACGAAGAACTCCGGTGAATCGAAGCGCCGCTCATTCGCTTCTATGCGGTGAGCGACGTGCAGCGCTTCCATCGCGGACGACGTTTCACCCAGCTTGTCGTACACCGATGCCAGCTGGAAGTAGTGGCTGTAACTGTTTTCCGCCTCCGGACCCGCCCGCTCGAGCAGATCCTTGGCCGCGGCAGCGTCGCCCTTGCGCAATGCCAGCGTAGCGAGCAAGTGACTGGCTTCTTTGGACTGCACTTCGGAGGCGTTCGATCCGGCGCGCAGCAGCGGCGCGAGTACGGCTTCGGAATCGGCCAGGCGGTTCAACCGCTCATAGTGATTGGCCAGCAGCAGGCGCACGTCGAACTGGGCAGGCCAACGCGCCAGCAGATCCTCCAGCAGGTCGACCGCGTCGGGGATGTCGTTGTTCAAGGTCAACACTTGCGCCAACGACAACTGCAGGTCGTCGTCGTTGAACGGCAGCCATTGTCGCCAACGACGCAGCAGTTCAGAGGCACCTTCGGTGTCCTGGCAGTGGCAGCAGGCGCGCGCCGCATCGATGCGGGCAGCCAGCGAGTCGGGATCCGCGGCGACGACATCGAGCAGAAGGCTGCGCGCGGTCAGGTAGTCGCGCAGGTCAATCAACAGCAGACCGAGCTGGCCCTTGGCCGTGAGGTTGCCTGGATCCAGCTCGACCGCACGCGCAAAGGCCTTGGCAGCCTCAGGCACGTTGCCGGAGTCCTTCAGGGCGGTCGCGTAGTTGTTCCAGCTGCTGGTGCTGTCCAGCTCTTGTGCGAGCTCGGCGTAGAAGGGCAAGGCCTCGTCCACCCGCTTTTGCATGTGCAGGCTGAGAGCGAGCATCAAGGTCAGGTCTGTTTGCCGCGGGAAGCGTGTCAGCGCCTCGCGGCTCAGTTGTTCGGCACGCTGGAGTTGGCCATTCTGGATGGCTGCGGTGATCTGTGTGAGTTCGTTCGGAGCCATGGCTTCACGCAAATAAAGAAGGGCCGCGTGATGACTCACGCGGCCCTCAAGGTTAACGCTTATATCTACGACTTAGAACTTGACCGTGACGCGAGCCCAGTAGTAGCGGCCCATCAGGTCGAAGTCGCTCGGGTCGGTGTTGGCGTTCAACGTGTTGTTCGCGTACAGCATGGGCGGCTGCTTGTCGAACAGGTTGTTGATGCCGAAGTCCAGACGGGTGTTGATCATGGCCAGGTTGTAGCCGACCGACACGTCGTTGTACGTCGTCGCACCGTACTTCAGGATCGTGCCCGACTCACCGTTCGGGAAGCTATCCTGCGGCGAACCCGTCGCTGCACCGTTCTGGAAGCGACCGATGTAGCGCATGCGCCACTGGGCACTCCAGCCACCGGCCTGCCAATCCACGAAGGCCTGACCGCGCCAACGGGGGAACAAGCAGACGCCAGCGTTATCCGGGCAGGCAGCCGAGGCAGCCGAACCGTACGGGAGCAGGTGACCGGCGTTCTTGTAGGTGACCGAACCTTCCACGCCCGGTGCGGTGACCTGGTCGTAGTACTTCAGGTAGGTCGCGTTCAGGCCGACGTTGAACTGGCCGAAGGAGAACTGCGGCAGCTTGTAGTTGGCCGAGAAGTCGATACCGGAGGTATTCAACGAACCCAGGTTACCGGTCGGCTCAACCGTCGACTGCAGCAGCTGGCCAGCATTCGGGCCGCCGACCTGACGCTGGATGTACTGGCAGTACTGGGTCGAACCATTGGCGCAGAGGTTCAGCAGGCTCTGCAGACCCACCGTGGTGATGGTGTCGTTGAGGTTGACGCGCCACAAGTCGACCGTGGTCGACAGACCCGGCACGTAGGACGGGCTGTACACGAAGCCGAAGTCATACGACTTGCCGTGCTCCGGCTTGACCGGGAAGCCCGCGACGCGCGAACCCTGCACCACAGCGCCAGCCTGCGTCTGCGAGACGACGTACTGGTTCTGGAAGGTGCCGTTGGCCGGCACGTTCGCGCAGGCGATAGCCAGCGGGGAACCTGCCGGAGCGCCAGCGTAATTGGTACACGGATCGGTGTGGATCAGCGGAGCATCCGAACCCGAGAAGTACAGCTCGGTCAGGTTGGGAGCGCGGAACACGTCTTCCATGGTGCCGCGGAGCAGCAGGTCGTCGAACGGCTTCCACTCGACCGCGAACTTGAAGTTGTTCGTGCTGCCGAAGGAACCGATCTTCGAGTAGCGGTCACCGATGGTCAGGTTCAGCGACTGGATGCCCGGGAGACCGGCCAGGATCGGGATGAACGTTTCGGCGTACAGATCCTTGGTGGTGTAACCACCCTGCACGGCGCTCAAGCACTGGCTGCCCAGGATACAGCTACCCGTGGTCGGGTCGATTTCCAGCTGCGGAGCCGGCACGGTGTGCTGGTAGTCCTTGCGCCACTCGAAACCACCGGCCAGCTGCACGGCACCGGCCGGCAGGCTGAACAGCTCACCGCTCAGACCAGCGTGGTAGGTCTTCTCGATGAGGTAGGTGTTCGACGGGGCCGTCACGCTGGCCGCACGCACGGCAGCAATGCTGGCTGCCGACGAATTGGGCTCGAACGGATTGAACTGGCAAGCCACCGGATCGGTACCGGCCGGGCAGGTCGCCACGCCATTGGCGACGGTGGAATCACCAGTGTAGAGCTTGGTCTGATCGACCAGGCCAGCCGTCGTCGTGACGACGCTCTGGTGGCCGTAGTTGAAGCCGACGTCCCAGTTCCAGTTCTTGTCGAATACGGTGAAGTCGCCCTTCAAGCCCGTATTGATCTGAGCGTCGGTACGGCCGGTGAAGGCCTCACGCAGACCAGCCGAGGTCAGACGCTGGGTGAAAGCGTTGCCGGCAGCGGTGCCGAAGCCGCCGCCCGTCGGGACGCCGTTGACCAGAACGGGCGAGTTGAACACGTTGAAACCGTTGCCCGGATTAACCGTCGCGGCGGTCGAGGTCGAGCCGTACACGGCCGGAGCCAGCTGGAAGTTGGCCGAGGTCTTGTTGTAGACCGCGTCAACATAGGCCGTCACGTGATCGGCCAGGTGGTACTCCGCATTGATGAAGCCGCCAGTGCGCTCCTGCGGGGTCATGATCAGGTTGACGGCCGCGTAGTTGTACTTGTCGGCGTTGCCGTAGCAGTGATAGTTGGCCGAGCTGAGGACGGTCGGGTTGCCACCGGCGTTCAACGACACGCGGTTGCAGCCCAGGCCCAGTGCTGCGGCCTGCGAATCGCCAAGCTGGATGCGGCCGACCGGGGTCGAGGACGAACCACCGACGGCGACCTGGGTGCCGGACAGGCTGAGCGCGTTCTTCGAGAAGTCGCGGTTGGCCGACAGGACGCCGTCCTGCTTGTTGTAGCTGATGCCGGCCATGATGCTGCCCTTATCGGACGTCTGGCCGAACGTGAAGGTGTAGCCGCTCTGGTCACCGTCGGTACGATCGGACTGGCCGACGTTCGCGGTGAAGGTGGCACCCTGGTAGTTCTTGCGCGTGATGAAGTTCACCACGCCGCCGATCGCATCCGAACCGTAGGTGGCCGACGCACCGGTCGGCAGCACTTCGATGCGCTCGATGGCATCGGCCGGGATGGCGTTCGGATCCTTGCTCAGCAGGCGCTGACCGTCGATCAGGATCAACGTACGGCGCGAACCCAGACCGCGAAGGTTGATGGACGAACCGCCGGTACCGCCACCGTTGTTGGTCTGCGGGTTGACGTTGCCGCCGGTCATGGCCGGCAGCTGCTGAACCAGGTCGCCAAGCGTCTGCTTGCCGGTGGCCTGG
Source organism: Dyella sp. 2YAF14 (assembly GCF_052114725.1). Taxonomy (NCBI): domain Bacteria; kingdom Pseudomonadati; phylum Pseudomonadota; class Gammaproteobacteria; order Lysobacterales; family Rhodanobacteraceae; genus Dyella; species Dyella sp. 2YAF14. Next base: position 38,984 of record NZ_JBFRFH010000020.1, read on the forward strand.
ATCTGAGCGCGATCGATGGTTACGACGGGACTGGCCGTCTCGACGTCTACGCGGCGAATCAGCGAACCGGTCACGGTGACCGTTTCGAGAGTCTTGCTCTTGGCCTGGTCAGCGGCCGGTGCCGGCGTAGTGGACTGCGCGTCCTGCGCGAAAGCGGTAGTGCCGTAGGCGCTTGCTGCGAGCATGCCCAGCGACAGAGCCAGACGCACCGACGTGCACAGTTTATTTTCCCCGAACTTCATGAGAACACCCTCCCGTTATTTATATTGACTGGGTTTGACAGACTTTCCCCGCCTCAAACCCGCGCCCGATTCACCCAAACAATTCAGGCGTAGACCTACAAAGTTTGGTCTACAGCGCTCGGCATTTATCACGCTTTACTTACAGATAGTCAATAAAATCTATACGGCAAGAAAACAAAGTGCCGTGACAACTATCGCAATTTTCTACGATTTCGACATCAAATCCGCGCCGCTAAACGCCCCGCAAATGCTTGCTGCGCTGCGAGGAACATCGTTGCAATGGGGTGAAGCCAGGGTGAAAAAAGGCTGGCAAGCCGCCATGGGCCTCGCCAGACCTCTGATTTGGCAGGGGTTCACTCCGTGCCGGTATCGGCTTCGAAGCGCAGGTGTTTGACGCTGCGTCCCTTGCGACGCACCAGTTTCAAGGCTTCTATACCGATGCGTATGTGGCGTTCAACAAATTGCGTGGTCACGCTGCGGTCGCTTAATTCCGTCTTAACGCCCTCGGGGATCATGGGCTGGTCGGAGACCAGGAGGAGTGCTCCGCAGGGGATCTTGTTGGCGAAGCCTGCCGCGAAGATGGTGGCGGTCTCCATGTCGATGGCCATGCAGCGGGTGCGACGCAGGTAATCCTTGAACGCGTCGTCGTGCTCCCAGACGCGGCGGTTGGTGGTGTACACCGTGCCGGTCCAGTAGTCGTAGCCAAGGTCGCGGATCATGGTGGAGACACCGCGCTGCAACTGGAACGCCGGCAAGGCCGGCACCTCCGGCAACAGATAGTCGTTGGACGTGCCTTCGCCGCGGATCGCCGCGATCGGCAGGACCAGGTCGCCAATGGCGTTCTTCTTCTTGAGGCCACCGCACTTGCCCAGAAACAGCGCAGCCTTGGGATGGACGGCGCTGAGCAGATCCATCACGGTGGCTGCGTTGGGGCTGCCCATGCCGAAGTTGATCAGGGTGATGCCGTCGGCGGTGGCATTGGGCATGGGCCGGTCGCGCCCGCGTACTTCTACGCCATGCCACTCGGCGAAGAGGTCAACGTAGTGGCCAAAATTGGTCAGCAGTATGTGCTGGCCAAACTCCTCCAGAGGCGTGCCGGTATAGCGCGGCAGCCAGTTGGAGACGATCTCCTGCTTGTCTTTCATTGAGACCCCTTGAGGTCGGCGCAACGTGGGTTCCGTTGCGCGTTACCGGCGACGCCACGCCGGCAAGATGCCAGATCAGTGCGTGCATCTTAGCGGGTGACGGCCCATCCCTGGGCGGTTTGTTGTCATTTCCTTGAACTGGCCCCGCCCACGATGGGCGGCATGCCAAGGAGAACACCATGCTGCTGATTGGTTGGATCGTCGCCCTCGCCGTCTTCCTCGGCTTTGCCTTCGTCGGGCGTGGATGGCTGGCCTGGGTGCTGGCGCTGGCCGTGTTGTTCCTCACCGGGATCGTACGCGGCGTGCAATCGCCACTCCTTTTATATGGACTGCTATTTGCAGCGGCCTTGGTTGCATTGGTAACTGGTTTCGCGCCGCTGCGCCGCGCCTTGTTTGCACGCCGCCTGCTGCCGATGCTCGGCAAGGTGATGCCGCGCCTGGGCGAGACCGAACGCATCGCGCTGGAAGCAGGCACGGTGTGGTGGGATGCGCAGATCTTCTCCGGCATGCCCGATTGGGACTCTCTGCTGCGTTTTGAATGCAAGCCGCTGAGCGAACGCGAACAGGCCTTCATGGACGGGCCGGTTACCCAGCTGTGCGCCATGCTCGATGACTGGCAGATCGAGCAGCAACGCGACCTGCCGCCCGAGGTGTGGGACTTCATCAAGCGCGAGCGCTTCTTCGGCATGGTGCTGCCGGAGACCTACGGCGGCCTGGGCATGTCCGAAATCGGCCATTCGCGCGTGGTCACGCGTATTGCCACGCGCTCGGTCGCGGCGGCCGTGACGGTGATGGTGCCCAACTCGCTGGGCCCGGGCGAACTGCTGCTGCACTACGGCACCGAAGACCAGAAGCGCCACTACCTGCCCCGCCTCGCCGACGGCCGCGAGGTACCCTGCTTTGCGCTCACCGGACCGGAGGCCGGTTCCGATGCCGCGGCCACGCAGTCCGAAGGCGTGGTCGAGCGGGGACAGTGGAACGGCGAGGAGGTCATCGGGCTGCGACTGAACTGGAACAAGCGATACATCACGCTGGCGCCCGTCGCCACGCTGATCGGCCTGGCGTTCCGCCTGAAGGATCCCGACGGCCTGCTGGGCGGCGCGGTGGATCGCGGCATCACCTGTGCATTGATCTCCCGCGACTTGCCGGGCGTGGTGATCGGGCAGCATCACGATCCCATGGGCGTGCCGTTCGCGAATGGTCCGATCGTCGGCCATGACGTGTTCGTTCCGCTCGACGCCATCATCGGCGGGGTCGAGCAGGCCGGCCATGGCTGGCGCATGTTGATGGAGAGCCTGGCGGCGGGCCGTTCCATTTCGCTGCCTGCGCTTGCCGTAGGTGCGGCACAAATGGCGACGCGCATCTGCGGCGCCTATGCCACCGTACGCGAGCAGTTCGACACGCCGATCGGTCGCTTCGAAGGCATCGAAGAACCGTTGGCGCGCATCGCCGGCCTCACCTATCTGATGACGGCCACACGCACGCTCACCTGCGGCGCGCTCGATGCCGGCGAGAAACCGGCGGTGCTTGGTTCCATCGCCAAGGCCTATCTCACCGACGCCATGCGCGTGGTGGTGAGCGACGCGATGGACATCCGTGCGGGCGCTGCGATCCAGCGCGGTCCGCGCAATGCGCTCTCGCACATGTGGATGTCCGTGCCGATCGGCATCACCGTGGAAGGCGCCAACATCCTCACCCGCTCGATGATCATCTATGGCCAGGGCGCGATTCGTTGCCATCCGTGGGTGCAGAAGCTGATCGATGCGATTGCCGCCAAGGACCTCAAGGCAGTCGACCACAGCGCCTTCGGCTACATCAACTTTGTGTTTACCCGCGGCGTGCGGGCCCTGTTGCTGGGCTTGAGTGGATCTCGCCTGGCCAGCGCGCCGGACAGCGAACTCGCTCGCCAGTACCAGCACCTCACGCGTTTCGCCTCGGCCTTTGCGTTGGTCTCTGATACCTGCATGGCCACATTGGGTGGCACGCTCAAGCGTCGCGAGAAGATTTCCGGACGCCTCGCCGATGCGCTGGCCTGGCAATACCTCGCCGCCGCCACGCTCAAGCGCTACCACGACGGACCCAAGCTCGCCTCTCACTACGACCTGGCGCGATGGGGCGTGGCCCTGGCGCTCTATCGCACGCAGGAGGCGCTGCGCGGCGTGCTGGACAACCTGCCCTCGGAGCTCGCAGCCAGCGTCGCCCGACTGCTGGTGTTCCCACTGGGCGCGCGCTTCCAGCCGCCCTCAGATCGCCTGGGCCAGCGCGCGGCGCGGGCCATCCTGGAAGACCGCGAAGCGCGCATCCACCTCACCGGCGACATTCATGTGCCGGGCCCTGATGAACCTGGACTGGGCCAGCTGGAGGCGGCGCTGGACAAGGCCGTGCGGGCCCTGCCGGTGGAGACCAAACTGCGCGATGCGATCCGCGCCGGCACGCTGGACCGCGCCGCCGGCGACGAGCTCGGCCAACACGCGCTGGCCGCCGGCATCATCACGCAGGCAGAGTTCGACGCGCTCAGCGAGGCCGACGAGGCCCGTGACGCGGTGGTGCAGGTCGATGCCTTCGACCCCGCAACCTACCGCCAGCTGCGTTGACCTTGCGCGTCGCAGTCGATCAGGCATACCGCAATGCCCGGCCCTGTCCCAACGGTCAGGGTCGGCACGTGCACAGGTGCGTGCTATGTTGGCCGCGCTTGTCATAGGGGAGTCACATCATGCGGATGGGTATAGCGATCGATGCCGCCTGCGATCTGCCGCAGGCATTTCTGCAGAAGCACAACATCGCGGTGATGCCCATCACCATCCGCATCGACGATGAAATCTTCATGGACAACCGCAACCAGGTGGAGCTGCATCGCTTCCTGGATCGCAAGCTGGGCAGTCGCAGCCACTCGGCGGAGACCATTCCCTGCTCCGTCGAAGATGTGCAAAAGCTCTTCCTCGACAAGCTGGTGCTGGAGCGGGACTGCGTGTTCTGCCTCACCATCACGGCCACGCGCAGCGCCATCAATGATCACGTGATCAAGGCCAGCTTTGCGGTACTGAAGCATTACCGCGAGGTGCGCGAGAAAAACGGCCTCACCGGCCCGTTCCTGATGCGCGTGATCGATACCCGCACATTGTTCGCCGGATCGGGCCCGGCCATCGTCGAAGCCACGCGGTTGATCGATGCCGGCGAAGTACCTGCGGCGATCCGCGAACGCCTCACCTACATCGCCAATAATTCGTACGGCTACATGCTGCCGCGCGACCTGTACTACCTGCGCGCGCGCGCCAAGAAGAAAGGCGACCGCAGCGTGGGCCTGGTCAGCGCCATGCTCGGTTCGGCGCTGGACATCAAGCCGTTGCTGCGTGGCTACCGCGGCGAGACCAGCCCGGTCGGCAAGGTACGCGGGTTCGAGCATGGCGCGGAAACCTTGTTCAACTACACCGCCAAGCGCATCCATGCCGGCCTGTTGGTACCCGCGGTGTGCGTGAGCTACGGCGGCGATCTGTCGGAACTGGGCAAGCTGCCTGGCTACGCGGCGCTGCGCACCGCCTGCGAGGAATGCGGCGTGGAACTGATGGAAGCGCCGATGAGCATCACCGGCATGGTCAACGTCGGCGAAGGCGCCGTGACGCTCGGCTTTGCCGCCGAGGAACACGTCGCCGAATTCTGAGCGACCACGCCTCAGGAGTTTTGCATGATCCGCCTGTGCATCCTCGCTTCACTCCTGCTGCTTGGCCTGCCGGCCATGGCGGGCACGGCGTATCAATGCACGGATGCGAGCGGCAAGCTCACCTTCCAGGACAAACCCTGCAGCGCCAACCAGCGCCAGCAGGTACTGCAGCTGGACGATTCCCAGCCCATCTCGCCACCGCCGCCCGCAACGCCGGACACACCAACCTTCGAGCCCGTGCCGCCGCCCGCGCCACCGCAGCCCATGGCCGCGCTGCCCCTCATGTACGGCTGCGTGCGCGCCACCGATGGCAAGCCCTACCTCAGCGATAACGGCGATCCGCAGCCCTATCAGGTGCCCTACGGCATCCTCGGCGCGGGGTCGCTGCCGCTATCGCAGGTCTACGGCGGACCCAACGCCGCCGGCGCCTCCGCCCCCGAACTCAATCGCGGACGCGTCACCCCCGGCCTGATCGCCAATCACTACGTATGGGTGCAGGACCAATGCCGCGAACTCACGCGCGCAGAGACTTGCCACGCCCTGCGCGATGCCTTCGACGAGAACGCCACCAAACTCCGCCGCGCGTTCAAGAGCGACCAGCCACCGCTTGAACAACGCGAACAGGAACTGCACGCGCAACTGCAGAACTGCTGAGCAAAGTTTGCGCAATGTCATGCAAGTGCGCGCCACGCAACGCGCGTGGCGAGTTGTCCACAGGGTTGCTACCAGGCTTTCCCCAACGGCTGTGGAAAACACTGCGTGTGGTTGGTGAATGTTTGCGCAGGTTGCTGAAACTTGCGTGGTGGCGAGAGGTTGGGTGTTCTATCCACAGGGTTGTGGGGTGGTGATCCACATGGGGTGTGGACAGAGGGGGTGTGGTTCGCGGTGCGATGTTCGCGCGAGTGGGCGGCGTGCTTATTTGCTCGTCGTTCCTCTGGAGGCCGCCCCTTTGCTCGTCATTCCGGTGCAGGCCGGAAGCAGTAGCGGCATGGCTCAGTTGTCGCGTTACCGCCAGGGTGCCGCCTGCGCGGCGGGCGTTTCGAACGGCTGCCGCCGCTCGAGTCACTTTTCTCTTGCTGGCCCAAGAGAAAAGTAACCCAAAGAGAATGGCCTGATAACGCCCGCAGCATTGTGTTGGGATAAGCCCGAACGCTTGAGGTGCGTCGTTGTGGGACAACCTCCGAGGCTACACAGCGGGTACTGCATTGCGCTGCGCAACGCGCCCGAATCGCTGAGGACTTAACGCGGGGCCTCGCTGCGCATCGGCTTTGGGTCACAGATGGCGCACTGGATGCGCGCCTGGCGCTTGGCTTGTCTGTGGGAGCGCACCCTGTGCGCGACAGCCACGCCGGGGTGTACCGCTTCGTAGGTTTGTCGCGCACAGGGTGCGCTCCCACAAAGAGCCGGCCGGCAAGATTGATCCGCCATCCCCATACCTGCGTCACCCTTGTAGGAGCGCACTTGTGCGCGACCGCAGCGTCGAGGTGCATCGCTCCGGTTGGTCGCGCACAAGTGCGCTCCTACAAAAGACCGRCCGGCCCCGCAACGCCGAGCGTTGGGCTCTTGATCAGGCTCTTGATCAGGCTCTTGATCAGGCTCTCGCCCTTCGGGGTCCCCGTATGACGCGGCGGGCGGGTGGAGGAAAGCCCGAAGGGTGGCCGCAGGGATGCGGCCAGTTTTTCGACAGGACASGGATGTCCTGTCGAAAAACCCCGYAACCCGCCCGCGCACCTGGAGGGCCATAGGCCCGGAAGGCGCGTCATCCGGGGGGCCCTTTCTTTTGGTTACTTTTCTTTGGGCAAGCAAAGAAAAGTAACTCGGGCCGCGGCAGCGGCACGAAAGCCCGCGGCAGGCGAGCCAGATCGCGATGACGCGACGACCGGGCGCAAAGTCACTGGATTCCTGCTTTCGCAGCAATGAAGAGAAAGAAACCGCCCGGCGAGTGACGACGGGCTGAGAGCATCAAAGCGTCAAAGCGTCAAAGCGTCAAAGCGTCAAAGCGTCAAAGCGTCAAAGCGTCAAAGCGTCAAAGCGTCAAAGCGTCAAAGCGTCAAAGCGTCAAAGCGTCAAAGCGTCAAACGCTAGCGCCTCATCCTCAACACACCACCCCCTAAAACCCATAATTCAAAAACCCCCCATCCACCGCCAACACCTGCCCCGTGACATAACTGGCAGCCGGAAGGCAAAGGAACGCGATCGCCGCCGCCACCTCCTCCGGCTCCCCGATCCGCCGCAACGGCGTGCGATCGAGCACCTCATCCAGGTACTCGTCATTCGCCAGCGCGGGTTCGGAACGCTGCGTCCGGATATACCAGGGCGCCACCGCGTTGACGCGAATGCCATCAGCTGCCCATTCCGCCGCCAGATTGCGCGTCAGCTGGTGCAGCGCCGCCTTCGACATGCCGTAGGCCGAGCCGGTGCGCACATGAGTGATGCCGGAAACAGAGCCCACGTTCACGATCGCCGCGTTCGCGTGCTGCACCAGTTGCGGGTGGGCGAGACGGCACATCTCGAAGGCGGAGAACAGGTTCTGTTCGAAGATCGCGCGGTAGTCGTCCTCGCGATAGGCCAAGGTCGGCGCGGGCTGGTTGCCGCCGGCGTTGTTGACCAGCAGGGACAGTGGTGCGCCAAGATCGGCGATCCAGTCGAACACCGCCAGGCGCTCTTCCTGTTCGCCAAGATCGGCGCCAAAGGCCAGCACGTCGATGCCGGGGAAATCGTCCACCAGCTCCACGCGCACCTGCTCCAGGTAGTCGGCGTCGCGCGCCACCAGCAGCAGATTGGCGCCCAGCGCGGCCAATTCGCGGGCGGTGGCGTAGCCGATGCCCTTGCTGGCACCGGTGATCAAGGCGGTGTGTCCCTGCAGCTGCCAGGCGTCGATGCGTGCGTTCATGGGCCGAGCTTAGAACGCGACCACGTTTCCCGCCAAGCACTGCCCGCTACCATGGGCGCGACACCGACTCCAACCCGACTCAAGGCTCCTGCATGAAACGACTCGCTGCCCTGCTGTGCCTGCTCTCCCTGGTCGCCTGCTCCGGCAAGCCGCCGGCACCGGTATCGGCGCCAGCCGCTGCCAGCACCGCGCGCGTTGCCACGCCCTGGGACGACATGGAGAAGGCCAAGCAGCGCGCCGCCGACGTGCAGAAAACGGTGGACGAGCAGGCGAAGAAACAACAGCAACAACTGGACGCCGCCCAGCAGTAAGCCACCCATCCCGGACTCGATACTTGGCAGTGGACGTCTGGACGTGCATGGTGTCGGCATGAACGCCCATCACGACGAGTTTGCCTCCGCTCCACTGCTTGATATCGACGATGCCAGCGTCATGCGCGGCGAGCGGCTGATCCTCGACCGTTTCAGCCTGCGCATTGGTGCGGGCGAACACACCGCCATCCTCGGTGCGAACGGCGCAGGCAAGTCCACCTTGGTGCGCCTGATCACACGCGAGCTCTATCCGCTCGCACGCGGCGACGGCCAGGCTGCCATGCACGTGTTTGGACGTGAGCGCTGGCATGTTTCCGATCTGCGCGGACTGCTTGGCATCGTTTCCCCGTCCTTGCAGCACGACTGCACCAGCGATGCCACGCTGGAGGTTTCCGAAGCGGTGCTGTCGAGCTTCTTCGCGGCGCAGCGGCTGGGCCTGGACCACCGCGTCACGCCGCCCATGCGCGAGCGCGCCGCAGAAGCGCTGGAACAAGCGGGCGCCACTCATCTGCTCGGCCGCTCGATGGCCAGCCTTTCGACCGGCGAAGCGAGGCGCGTGCTGATCGCGCGCGCCCTGGTGCACCGGCCCAAGGCGCTGCTGCTCGACGAACCCTGCGCGGGCCTGGACATGGCAAGCCGCCGGCGCTTCCTGGAAAACCTGCGCGGCCTCGCACGCCAGGGCACCACGCTGTTGCTGGTGACGCATCACGTGGAGGAAATCCTGCCCGAGATCCAGCACGTGGTGCTGCTGCGCGATGGACAGCTGCTCAAGCAAGGCGCCAAGGCCGAGGTGCTCACCAACGCGCTGCTCTCGGATACGTTCGGCATGCCCGTGTGCGTCGAACGCCACGGCGATTATTTCAGCGCCGCCATCGAGTAGGCGTTTAGCCGTCCATCTGCGAGGCGGGCATCGTCAAGTCGCACTGCACGCCCATCGCAAAAAAAGCCGCCGCCGGAATCCGGCGACGGCTCCACTAGCGGATCGTTCGACTCAGCGCGGCGTGCAGAAGCAATAGGCGTACACGTTCGGCCGACCGGACTGCGCCGTGCGCAGCAGCTTGAGCTCCGGTGCGAACGCGTCGACATGCGCGACCCACGACGGCAGCTGCACGCCGTAGGACTGCACCATCTGCACCATCGCGTTCTCATTGAGGCTGATCACGAACTGCTCGAAGCCGCCCAGCGGCTCCTCGACATAACGCACCGGCGCGCTCTTGCCGAGCTTGGCGCGCTGCTGCGCGTCGGCAACGGCATCGCCGAGACCACCGAGCTGATCGATCAGCCCGCGATCCAGCGCCTGCTGGCCCGTCCACACGCGGCCCTGCGCAATCGTGTCGATGGCGTCGTACGGCTTGCCGCGTGCCTTGGCCACCTGGCCGACGAAATCGCGGTAACCCTTTTCGATGGTGGCCTGGATCACCGTACCCACCTTCGGATCCAGCGGACGGGTGATGTCGAATGCGCCGGCCAGCGGGCTGGTACCCACGCCATCGCTCTTCACGCCCAGCTTGTCCAGGGTACCGGGCACGGTGAGCACCATGCCGAAGATGCCGATGGAACCGGTGATGGTATTGGGCTCGGCGTAGATGCGATCGGCATTCATCGAGATCCAGTAGCCACCGCTGGCGGCCACGTTGCCCATCGATACCACCACCGGAATGCCGGCCTCGCGCGTCAACGCCACTTCGCGGCGAATCTGCTCGGCCGCATAGACTTCGCCACCCGGCGAGTTCACGCGCAAGACCAGCGCCTTGGTGCGCTTGTCTTCGCGTGCAGCGCGGATCAAGGCCGCGGTGGAATCGCCACCCACGGTGCCCTGCGGCTGCTTGCCGCCGGAAATCTCGCCTTCGGCCACCACCACCGACACGCCCGGCGTCGTCGAGCTGTCTTCGGAAATGGTATCGGCATAACGCTGCAGCGAGACCTGACGGAAACCCTCGCCCTTCTTGCCGGCGGGTACGCCTTCCTTGCGCATCATCGCAATGACTTCGGCCGGCGTGGCCACGCCGTCGACCAGATGCTGGTCGAGCGAGAGCTGGCCCAGGTCACCCTTGGCGCTGGCGATCTTCTCGGGCAGCGAGTCGATGTCCAGACGCAGCGTGGCCGGATCGAGCTTGCGCAGCTTGGCCACTTCGTTGATGTAGGTATCCCACAGGCCGCCCATCCAGAAGCTGTCCGCTTCCTTCGATTCGGGCGAGGCATGGTCGAGGATGTAAGGCTCTGCCGCGCTCTTGAACTGGCCGACGCGGAACAGGTGCACGTCTACGCCCAGCTTGTCGAGCAGGTCCTTGTAGAACAGCCGGTAGTTGGCTAGGCCGGTGATCATCACGCCGCCTTGCGGATCGACCAGCACGCGGTCGGCATGGGCGGCGAGGTAGTACTGGCCCTGGTCCAGGCTGGGCGACCACACGATCACGGGCTTGCCCGCGGCACGGAAGCGATCGAGCGCGGCGCCTACCTCGCGCAGCGCGGCAAAGCCGCCGCCCTGCAGCTCGCTGGGCTCGAGCAGGATGCGGGTGATGCGCGAGTCCTTGGCGGCCGCGTCGATCGAGCCGATCAGGTCGCGCAGCTGGATCTGCTTGGGCGGATTGCCCGACAGGCTGGCCAGCGCACGCTGCATCGGCTCGATGCTGTACTGCTCGACCAGTTCGCCCTTGGGCTGGATGACCAGCACGCTGTCGCTCTGGATGAAGTGCTCGGTGCGTGCGCCGGCAAAGCCGACCAGGATGATCAGCAGCACGATCAGCAGCAGCGCAAAGAACACCAGGTTGAGTATGGTCAGCCTGACGATGTTGATGCCGCGCCCGAGGACGCAGAGAAAGGCCCAAAAACCGTTGGGGCGGCGCTCCGTCATTGCTTGGTTCCTCAGGATGACCATCACAGCGTAGCTGTTCGCGGGGCGCAGGTCATGTGGGGCAAACGGCACATGGCGGTTGCCGCCATTGGCGGTCGCCGGCTGCGCCGAAAGCCTCAGTCCTGGGTCAGGTGGGGAGCGGCCACTGGTGGTGAAACGCGCGGCGACAGAAGCGCGTGAGCAGCAGCACGGCGGCCACGGTGAGACCGGCGATCAGGCCGATCCACATGCCACGGGCGCCCATGCCATGGTGGAACGCAAGCCACCACCCGATCGGCATCCCCACGCCCCAGTAGGCGAACAGGGTGATCACCATGGGCACGCGGGTGTCTTTCAATCCGCGCAGCGCGCCGTTGGAGGTCACCTGGATGCCGTCCGGGAACTGGAACAGCCCCGCGAGCACCATCAGCTGCACCGCCAGCGTGATCACTGCCGCGTCATGCGTGTACAGGCGCGCCAGCAAGTGAGGGACGGTCAGCATCACGGTCGAGGAGACGATCTGCACGCAGACCGCCAATCCGACGCCACAAAGGCCGGCGTAACGCACGCCCTGCGCATCACCGCGGCCGACGGCATTGCCTACCCGCACAGTGATCGCCATCGAAAGGCCAAGCGGCACCATGAAAGCCACCGTCGCCACATTCAGCGCCACCTGATGGCTGGCCTCCACCGTCTCGCCCAGCGTCGCAAGGACCAGCGCCACTGCCACGAACAGGCCGCCCTCGGCGAGCAGGGTGATCGACATCGGGCCGCCGATCTTCAACAGCTCGAGGATCATTTTTGGCTTGGGCCAAGCCAGCCCGCCACGCAGATTGACGTCGTTGTAGGCCGGATGTTTGAGCACGAACCACAGGAATGCCAGCATTTCCAGCCAGAGCACCGTGGCGGTGGCGATGCCGCTGCCCAGCGAACCCAACGCTGGCAGGCCCAGCTTGCCGTACATCAGCACGTAGCCCAGCGGTGCCAGCACCGCCAGGCCGCCAAAGCTGAAATACATCGAGGGACGCGTCATCGACAGGCCTTCGGACAGGCCGCGTATCGCGAAATAACTCGTCAACGCGGGCGCAGCCCAGCTGATGGCGTGCAGGAAACGGGTCACGTCCGCGCGCAGCGAAGGGACCACGCCGATCCAGTCGATCAATGGCGTCGCATGACGCACCAGAAACCACAGCACGATGCCCATGCCCAAGGCCAGCCACATCGCCTGCACGAACACTGCCCCCGCCTCATGGCGACGACCGGCGCCGTCCAGCTGCGCCACCGATGGCGGTACCGCCATCATCATGCCCAGGCCACTGACCAGGGCCAGCGCCCAGATGCTCATCGAGGTGGTAACGGCGGCCTGCACGTGCGCGCTCAGATGCCCCGCGAGCATGGCGTCGACGACGTTGGGACCCACCGCTCCGAGCTGCGCGGCGATCAGGGGAAGGGCAAGACGCACCGTGGCGCCGACCTCGCGCGCCACCCTGGCGCGATCGGGGCGGAAAGACAGCATAAAGAGACTCCTTGGCCGCACATTCTAGCGCAGGCCCGCTGCGTGCCTTCCGACAACGGCTGGGGAAACGAGCCCACGGCAGCTGTCTGCGCTGGCTGCTTGTGCCAAGATCGCCCGCTGATTCTGCCGGGGGAGGCGCATGAAGAAGGAAATCGTGTCGTTCGAAGGCGTGCATTGCGCCAATTGCAGCGCGCCGATGCAGGGGGAGTTCTGCCACGAATGCGGGCAGTCCATCCACACCGTGCTGCGCCCCATGCATCACATGGTGGAAGACACGCTGGACCTGGTCCTTCATGTGGACGGTCGCGTGATCCACACCCTGCCCCCGTTGTTCCTGCGTCCGGGGTTCCTCACGCTGGAGTATTTCTCAGGCCGCCGGCAGCGCTATGTGGCGCCGTTCCGCTTGATGTTCGTGCTGTCGCTGCTGGCGTTCTTCATGTGCCATCTGGTGGTGGGCAATCTGGACATCCTGAAAGTCCACAGCGAGGCAAGCGAAGGTACCGGGCAATTTGCGCACGACCTCACGCCCAGCGCGGTTCGCACGCACTACGCGCAAGTGCGCAAGGACCTCGAGGCGGCCGCCGGCCAGTCCGACGAGAAAGGCAGCAAGAACTTCAATCGCCCGCTCAGCATCGAGCGCGACCACGCCAACCATCGCCTGACCCAGCTGGGTGCATCGCCGTTGACCGACACGGGCGTCGCCGAAACCAAATTCGAATCGATTCCGCTGCAGTCGACGCCCATCCATATCTCCTGGCTGCCCGAAGCGCTCAACCACAGTCTCAACCGTTCGGTGGCGCGGGCCGGGGCCAATGTCACCGACATCCAGGCCGGCGGCGAGCGCGCGGCGGAGGCGCAGGAGCGCATCACCGCCGCGGTGTTCCACGTCCTGCCACAGACCATGTTCGTGCTGATGCCGCTGTTCGCCCTGTTGTTGAAGTTCACCTATATCTTCAAGCGACGGCTCTACATGGAACACCTGATCGTGGCCCTGCACAGCCACGCCTTTCTATTCCTGACCCTGATGCTGGGCATGGGCGTGTATCTGCTCTACGGCTGGCTGGTGCCCCACGCCCACTGGCTGGGCACGCCCCTTGTCCTGGCCGCCTGGGGGCTCGGAGCGTGGGCGCTGGCCTATCTGCTGCTCATGCAAAAGCGGGTTTACCGGCAGGGCTGGTTCGTGACCATCCTGAAATACCTGTTCGTCGGATGGTGCTACACCTTCATGGCCACTTTTGCGCTCACCTTTGCCGCGGTTCTGGGCATCGCCAACTAGTCCGCGGCCGCGCGAACTTTTGTGACACAAATCACACACAAATCGCGCAGCGGCGCGGTTTCGCGGCACCTCAAAAGCGCTTTCAAGCGGGGTTTTGCACAGCGTCACACGGCTGTCAAGGCAAGTCCCATGCCTGTGGCAGTTAGATGAACCCCGCCATAGCGAAAATTTTAAGTTGCTGTTTTTACTTGGCTTTAGTTGCTGGCTAAAACTTGAACAGCGCGTACGGAAGGGCGTTTTCATGCGCCCTAGAGGCCTCCCTCAACGCACCATCCACAGAGTTATCCACAGACCTTGTGGATAAGCTCAAAAGACCCCTGCCAATAGTCACTTAGCTCTCTTTCCTAGATGACGAGGCAGCAAGACCCTGCAAGCCGCGGCCAAGCCCTCAAACAGATTTTGAGAGGGTTTCATCCGGCTGATATCTGACGGGGTGGAACGGCCCGGTTACACTGTTGTGCCGAGAGGTATTCATGCCCGCCGTCCTTCGCGTCGCCCTGCCGGTACCCCTGCCCACCTTGTTTGACTATCTGCCGCCGGCCAGCGGTGAGGCGGTAGCGGGCAGCCGTGTGCTGGTGCCGTTCGGCAAGGGCAAGTCGGTGGGCGTGGTGGTTGAAGCCAACGTGGAGTCGGCCGTGAGTCATGGCCGGCTCAAGCGCGTGCTGCGGGTGCTCGACGATGCCCCCTTGCTCGACGCCGAATTGATGGCCACCCTCGCCCGTGCCGCCGATTACTGGCTGGGCGCCCCCGGCGAGGCTTATGCCAATGCCCTGCCCCTGGCCTTGCGCGAGGATCGCCCGCTCCCGGACCTGCATGACGAAGCCTGGGCGCTCACCGAGAGCGGACGCAGCGCGCTGGATGCCGGCAGCCGACGCGGTGGCAGTCGCGCCCTGCTCGATGCTCTTTCCCGCGGACCGCAAACCGCCGAGCTGCTGCACGAGATGCTGCCCGGCTGGCGCGATGCGGCGCGACGCCTTGAGCAGGCCGGCCTGATCGAACGCACCCAGTCCAATGCCGCCGAACCACCCCGCCTCACCGAAGCACCCTCGCTGAGCGACGAGCAGCAGCAGGCCGTGCAGACGATCGGCGAATCGCTCGGCCGCTTTCAGCCGTTTCTGCTCGACGGGGTCACCGGCAGCGGCAAGACCGAGGTCTATCTCGCCCTGATCGAAAACGTGATCGCGCAAGGCAAGCAGGCACTGCTGCTGGTGCCGGAAATCGGCCTCGCGCCGCAAACCGTGCGCCGGCTGCGCGATCGCCTGGGCGTCGCCGTGCAGGTGCTGCATTCCAACCTGGCCGAAGGCGATCGCGCACGCGCCTGGTTGCGCGCGCGGACGGGCGAGGCCAAGGTGATTCTTGGCACACGCTCGGCCATCTTCACGCCGCTGCCGCATGCCGGCCTGATCGTGGTGGATGAAGAACACGACAGCGCCTATAAGCAGCAGGAAGGCTTTCGCTATCACGCACGCGACCTGGCCATACTGCGTGGCCGTGCGCTGAATATCCCGGTGGTGCTCGGCTCCGCGACGCCCTCGCTCGAATCGCTGGCCAACGTGCAGGCGAGCCGCTATCGCGCGCTGCATCTGCGTGCGCGACCGGGCGCCGTGCGCGCACCGCAGGTGCAGATCGTGGACATGCGTGCGCAACGCCTCGACCACGGTCTCTCGCCTGCCCTGCTCGCCGCGGTGGGCGACACCGTGGCGCGCGGCGAACAGGTGCTGGTGTTCCGCAATCGTCGCGGCTATGCGCCGGTGCTGCTGTGCTACAGCTGCGGCTGGCACGCGGAGTGTCCGCGTTGCGAGCACCCGATGACCTTCCATGCCGGGCGTCGCGCGCTGATTTGCCATCACTGCGATTACACCGCGCGCCCGCCGGCGCAATGCCCTTCATGCACGGCGCCGGATCTCAAGCCGCAGGGCCAGGGCACCGAACGATTGGAAGAAGCATTGACGGCGCAGTTCCCCGACGTGCCGGTGTTGCGCATCGATCGCGAGACCACGCGTCGCCGCGATTCGTTCGAACAACTGCTGGAAGGCTTGCACGACGACAAGCCCGCCATCCTGGTCGGCACGCAAATGCTGGCCAAGGGCCACGACCTGCCCAACCTCACCCTGGTCGCCATCGTCGGCGTGGATGAGGGCTTGCTCAGCGTGGACTTCCGCGCCAGCGAGCGACTCGCGCAACTTGTTGTACAGGTGGCTGGTCGCGCGGGCCGCGCCAAGAAACCGGGCCGCGTGCTGCTGCAGACCCATCATCCGGATCACCCGCTGCTGCGCCAGCTGCTCTCGCAAGGCTATGCCGCGTCGGCGCAGAGCCTGCTCGAGGAACGGCGCACCGTGCAGCTGCCGCCGTACGGACATCAGGTGCTGCTGCGTGCCGATGCGCACCAGCGCGAGCACGTCGATGCCTTCCTCGCCGAGGCGGCGCAGGCGCTGGCTGGCCTGCCGCTGCAGCTCGCCGGGCCGATGCCTGCACCCATGCCGCTGCGCGCCGGTCGCCATCGCGGGCAGTTGCTGATTGAAGCGGAGACGCGCGGCGCGCTGCATGGCGCTCTGCGTCCCTGGTATCCCGCATTGTCGACGCTGCCTTCGGCGCGTCGCGTGCGCTGGTCGCTCGACGTGGACCCGATCGATCTCTATTGACCGGGCGACGACGGCGCGACCTCCACGATACTCACCTCAGGTAGGAGCATCCGATGGAAGGCAACGCATCGTCCGACCCACGTCCCCATGTCGTCATCCTCGGCGGCGGTTTCGGCGGCCTGGCCGCTGCGCGTGAACTCGCCGACGCCAATGTCCGCGTTACGCTGATCGACCGTCGCAACCATCATCTGTTCCAGCCGCTGCTTTACCAAGTCGCCACGGCGGGCCTTTCCGCGCCGTCGATCGCGGCGCCCTTGCGGCAGATCCTGCAGAAGGACAAACACGTCACAGTGCTGATGGACGAAGCGCTCGACGTCGACCTCGATCGTCGCATCGTGCATCTCGCGCAAGGCGAACTGCCCTATGACGCCCTGATCGTCGCCACCGGCGCCACGCATGCCTACTTCGGACATGACGAGTGGGAACGCTATGCGCCGGGGCTGAAGACGCTGGAAGACGCCTTCACCATCCGCCGTCGCGTGCTGATCGCGTTCGAACGCGCCGAGCGTGAAGAGGATCCGGCGAAGCGGCAGGCCTGGCTCAATTTCGTGGTGGTCGGCGGCGGCGCCACTGGTGTAGAACTTGCCGGCACGCTCGCCGAGATCGCACGCCACACCTTGCCACGCGAATTTCGTCGCGCCGATCCGCGCATGGCAAACGTGCTGCTGGTCGAGGCCGGCCCGAAACTGCTGCCGGCGTTCGCCCCCGACCTCACCGAAAAGGCTAGGCGCCAGCTGGAAAAGCTGGGTGTAGAAGTGCGTTTGAACACCTCCGTCACCGCCATCGACGAGCACGGCGTGATGCTGGGCGAAACGCCGTATCCGGCACGCACCGTGCTGTGGGCGGCCGGCGTCGCGGCCTCGCCGCTGGGCGCCCGCCTTGGCGCGCCGGTCGATCGCGCCGGACGCGTACTGGTCGAACCGGACCTCAGCCTGCCCGGCCATCTCGAAGTCTTCGTGATCGGCGACCTGGCGAGCGTGACCCAGGCCGACGGGAAACCCGTGCCCGGCGTGGCGCCAGCCGCCAAGCAGATGGGGCACCATGCCGCGGCCACGCTCAAGACGCGCTTGCGCGGCGAGACCGCCACAAAACCCTTCCGTTATCGCGACGACGGCTCGCTCGCCACCATCGGGCGCATGGCCGCCGTCGCCCAGTTTGGACGCGTGAAGCTCTCGGGCCTGCTGGCCTGGTGGGTCTGGCTGATCGCCCACATCGCCTTCCTGATCGGCTTCCGCAACCGGCTGGTGGTGATGCTGGACTGGGCCTGGGCGTACTGGACCTACCAGCGCCATGCCCGCATCGTCACCGGGATCGATGAGCGGACCACCTCAGAATCGACTTTGCCGCGCGACGCTTAGGGTGGACAATCAGCGTTTTCCAAGCCGGATATCGTCGTGTCTTCCCAACTCGAACAACTGCGCCAGTACACCACCGTGGTCGCCGACACCGGTGATATCGAAGCCATCGCCCGCTGGCGCCCGGTGGATGCCACCACCAACCCGTCGCTGCTGCTCAAGGCCATCGAGAATCCGAAGTTCGCGCCGCTGATCGAAGAGTCGGTGGCGTGGGCCAAGGGCCAGAGCAACTCGCGCGGACAGCAATTGGTGGACGCCAGCGATCACCTCGCCGTCGCCGTGGGTCGCAAGATCGTCGACATCGTGCCCGGCCGCGTCTCCACCGAAGTGGACGCGCGCCTGTCGTTCGACGTGGATGCCTCCATCGCCAAGGCTGAGCGCCTGGTCGGCTTGTATGCGGAGCACGGCGTGTCGCGCGACCGCATCCTCATCAAGCTAGCCTCCACATGGGAAGGCATCCGCGCTGCGGAGCAGCTGGAAAAGCGCGGCATCAACTGCAACCTCACCCTGCTGTTCTCCTTCGAGCAGGCGGTGGCCTGCGCCGAAGCCGGCGTGTTCCTGATCTCGCCCTTCGTCGGCCGCATCATGGACTGGTACGTCGCCAACACCGCCACCAAGACCTACGCGCCGGAAGAAGACCCGGGCGTGCTGTCGGTGCGCCGCATCTACAGCTGGTACAAGCAGCACGGCTTCAAGACCGTGGTGATGGGCGCCAGCTTCCGCAACATCGGCCAGATCCAGGCCCTCGCCGGCTGCGACCGCCTCACCATCAGCCCCGACCTGCTCGAAAAACTCGACCAGGACAGCGCACCGCTGCAGCGCGCACTCAATGACAACGGTGCGACTCAGGCGGCTCCCAAGCCAATCACCGAAGCGCAATTCCGCTGGGGCCACAACGAAGACCCCATGGCCACCGACAAGCTTGCCGACGGTATCCGCAAGTTTGCTGTGGATCAGCGCAAGCTGGAGAAGCTGTTGGCGGAGAAGCTGGGCGGCTGATCGACGCGCCGCTTCGATAAAAAAAGCCCCGGCGCAAACCGGGGCTTTTTTTGTTCGATACCTCATGTGGGAGCGCACCCTGTGCGCGACAGCCACGCTGCGGTGTACCGCTCCGTAGGTTTGTCGCGCACAGGGTGCGCT
>NZ_JBFRFH010000021.1:0-56450 GCF_052114725.1 Dyella sp. 2YAF14
ATCCCAACACGATGCTGCGGGCGTTATCAGGCCATTTTCTTTGGGTTACTTTCGACGCGAAGCTAGTCCCGTGGGATCTTTTGGGCCAGCAAAAGAAAAGTGACTCGGTCGGCGGCAGCCGATCGAAACGCCCGCCGCGTAGGCGGCACGCTGGCGATAAGGCGACAACCGTGTCGCATCGGTACTGGATCCCGGCCTGCGCCAGGATGACGAGCTGAAAAAGAAAGGCCGCCGTAGCGACCTTTCCTCACACCTTAAAAATACCGACGCGGAATCAAGCCGCATCCGGCCAAGGCGTCAAAATCTCAAACCCATCATCCGTCACCGCAATCGTGTGCTCCCACTGCGCCGACAACGAGTGATCCTTGGTCACCACCGTCCAGCCATCCGGCAACTGCTTGGTCTGCGGCTTGCCCGCGTTGATCATCGGTTCGACCGTGAAGGTCATGCCCTTCTTCAGCTCCAGGCCCGTGCTCGGACGCCCGTAATGCAGGATCTGCGGCTCATCGTGATAGACCTTGCCGATGCCGTGCCCGCAGTACTCGCGCACCACCGAGAAACCGGCCGCTTCCGCGTGCTTCTGGATCGCCGCGCCGATGTCGCCCAGCGTCGCGCCCGGGCGCACCGCCTGGATGCCGTGCATCATCGCTTCATAAGTGGTGTCCACCAGGCGCTTGGCCAGCACCGACGGGGTGCCGACGAAATACATGCGGCTGGTATCGCCGTGCCAGCCGTCCTTGATGACGGTGACATCGAGATTGATAATGTCGCCGTCCTTGAGGACTTTGCCCGGCGTCGGAATGCCGTGGCAGATCACATGGTTGACCGAGGTGCACAACGTCTTGGGAAAGCCGTTGTAGCCCACGTTGGCCGGGATCGCCTTCTGCACATTGACGATGTGCTCGTAGGCCAGCCGATCGAGGTCTTCGGTGGTCACGCCGGGCTTTACATGCTCCTTGAGCATGGCAAGCACTTCGGCGGCCAGCTTGCCGGCCTCGCGCATGGCCTGGATGTCTTCGGGGGTTTTAAGGGTGACTGCCATAGTTCTACTCACATGGCGGCAAACCTGCTGAAAATCCAGCGACTTGCCGCATCGCCGGCGCACCGGCTACAATTTCGAAGTTTTGCTGACCCGACGCGTCCCTTTCCATGGGTCCAGACGGTCGTCGCAGAGCGAGGGAGATTGTAACCGCCTTGCGGTGCAACCCCCACAAGTCCTTGATCGGACACTTAAACGCCACACACGCATCGGCACCGTCTTCGGGGTGCCTTGGTCAGCCTACCCAATCATAACGGGCTGCCGGGGTCGAAGTCGGGGATGCGTGGAGGTCCCAACCCCCGGGCCATTCCCCCTCTCGCAGGGCCGGCCCAACAAATTGGAGTTACACCATGGCTCAAGTCACCATGCGCCAAATGCTCGAAGCTGGCGTGCATTTCGGTCACCAGACCCGTTACTGGAACCCGAAGATGGCTCCGTACATCTTTGGCGCCCGCGGCAAGATCCACATCATCAACCTCGAGAAGACGCTCCCGCTCTTCACCGACGCGATGAATTTCCTGTCGGCCATCGCCCAGAAGCGTGGCACCGTCCTGTTCGTCGGCACCAAGCGTTCGGCCCGTGAGCCGTTGGCTGAAGAAGCCGCGCGCGCCGGTATGCCGTTCGTGACCGCCCGCTGGCTCGGCGGCATGCTGACCAACTTCCGCACCGTGAAGCAGTCGGTTGCCCGCCTGAAGGAACTGGAAGCCGCTGAAACCGACGGCAGCTTCGAGAAGCTGGTCAAGCACGAAGTGCTGGCTCGCCGCCGCGAGCGCGACAAGCTGCAGAATTCGCTGGGCGGCATCAAGGACATGAACCGTCTGCCCGACGCGCTGTTCATCATCGACATCGGTCACGAAGACATCGCCGTGCAGGAAGCCAAGAAGCTTGGCATCCCGGTGATCGCCGTGGTCGACACCAACTACAACCCGGAACTGGTCGATTACGCCATCCCGGGTAACGACGACGCCATCCGCGCCATCCAGCTGTACGCCCGTGCCGCTGCCGACTCGATCCTGGAAGGCAAGGCCGCTGCGCCGGCTGCCGCCCAGGGCGACGCCAACGAGTTCGTTGAGCTGGACGAAGAAGGCAACCCGGTGGCCAAGGACGAGCGCAAGGCTGCCCCGCGCCGTGACGACCGCAACAACCGTGGTCCGGCCAAGAAGGGCGCTGGCGCGCCGCGTCGTGACGGTGGCCGTGGTGGCCGCGGTCGCGCCGACGAGCCGTCGTCGGACGGCGAGTAAGCCTTCCCTGCCCCGGCCCGCAAGGGTCGGGGCGCATCAAAGCTTTTGAGGAACCCAGATGACCGCCATTTCCGCAAAACTGGTTAGCGAACTGCGCGAGCGCTCCGGCGCCGGCATGATGGATTGCAAAAAGGCGCTGGTCGAGAACAACGGCGACATCGACGCCGCTGTGGAATACCTGCGCAAGACCGGCCTGGCCAAGGCCGACAAGAAGGCTGACCGCGTCGCCGCCGAAGGTCGCATCGCGACCGCCCAGGGCAACGGCAACGCCGTGCTGGTCGAAGTGAACAGCGAAACCGATTTCGTCGCCAAGGCGCCGAATTTCGTGCAGTTCACCAACGAAGTGGCCGAAGCCGTGCTGGCCTCGGGCGCTGCCGACATCGACGCCGCCAAGGCTGCCGCCTTCCCGGGCGCCGACAGCGTCGAAGCTGCCGCCAAGTCCCAGACCGCCACCATCGGCGAGAAGATCGAAGTGCGCCGCATCGCCCACGTCGCGAACGATGGCCCGCTGGCCACCTATTCGCACGGCGGCAAGATCGGCGTGATCGTGGCGCTCAAGGGCGGCTCGGAAGAGCTGGCCAAGGGCATCGCCATGCACGTGGCTGCCATGAACCCGCCGCACATCAAGCCGGAGCACGTCCCGGCCGAGTTCATCGCGAAGGAAAAGGACATCGCGCTGAGCCAGATGACCGACAAGGACAAGGCCAAGCCGGCCGACATCCTGGAGAAGATCATCTCCGGCAAGATCAACAAGATCGTGTCGGAAGTGACCCTGGTCGGCCAGCCCTACGTGCTGGACACCAATGTCACCGTCGGCGATGTCCTGAAGAAGGAAGGCGCTGACGTCGTGGCCGTGGTCCGCCTGGCCGTCGGCGAAGGCATCGAGAAGGTGCAGGAAGACTATCTGGCCGAAGTGGCCAAGGCGATGCAGGTCTAAGGCCTCCCATTGCAGGAAGCCTCGAAGAAGCCGCGGGCAACCGCGGCTTCTTTTTTTATGAAAGCCTGCCGCCGCGCCAAGCGTGCGGCGCCCCTCCCCCGCCCCCACGGTGCAGCCGGCTTTTCTTCCCCCGTCACGGCACGCAACCCTTACCCGTTCGCGTCACTGCCGTTACAATACGCGCGTTTTGCCCACACAATCCGGAGACCCCATGAGCGCACCGCTTAATTACCGCCGCATCCTGCTCAAACTCTCCGGTGAAGCCCTCATGGGCGAGGCCGACTACGGCATCGACCCGAAAGTGATCGGCCGCCTCGCCGACGAAATCATCGAAGTCCAAAGGGCAGGCATCCAGATCGGCGTAGTCATCGGTGGTGGCAACATCTTCCGCGGCGCGGGCCTGGCAGCCGCCGGCATGGACCGCGTCACCGGCGACCACATGGGCATGCTGGCCACCGTGATGAACGCACTGGCCATGCAGGACGCCATCGAGCGTCGCGGCGGCTTTGCCCGCGTGATGAGTGCGATCCAGATCCACGACGTATCCGAAGACTTCATCCGCCGCCGCGCGATCCGCCATATCGAAAAGGGCCGCATCGTCTTGTTCGCGGCCGGCACTGGCAATCCGTTCTTCACCACCGACTCGGCCGCCGCGCTGCGCGCCGTGGAAGTGGGCGCGGACCTGCTGCTGAAGGCCACCAAGGTGGATGGCGTCTACACCGCCGATCCGGCTCGACACAAGGACGCCACGCGCTACGACACGCTCACCTACGACCAGGTGATCGAGGGCAAGCTGGCCGTGATGGATACCGCCGCCATCGCGCTGTGCCGCGACCACGGCATGCCGCTGCGCATCTACGACATGACGGTGCCCGGCAACCTCATGCGCATCATGCAGGGCGAGGCGATCGGCACGCTGGTGTCAGACGACTGAGGAATTGAGTGAGCAGCTGGGGGTGAGTCGCGCGGACGCTGCTCACCCCACATCCCTGGCAACCATCCCTCACCCCGAGCCGTCGCCACGACCCACTCCCCCGCCCCGCCCTCATGGGCCCCTGCTATACTCGCGGGCTTGCACGGTTTGAGGGGTTTCCCA
This sequence comes from Dyella sp. 2YAF14, assembly GCF_052114725.1. Taxonomy (NCBI): domain Bacteria; kingdom Pseudomonadati; phylum Pseudomonadota; class Gammaproteobacteria; order Lysobacterales; family Rhodanobacteraceae; genus Dyella; species Dyella sp. 2YAF14. The sequence continues at coordinate 4,314 of NZ_JBFRFH010000021.1, forward strand.
TGCTTAACGACATCAAGAACGATGCCCAGACCCGCATGGGCAAGAGCATCGACTCGCTCAAGCACAACCTGATGCGCCTGCGCACGGGTCGCGCGAGCACCGCCCTGGTCGACGGCATCAAGGTGCCGTACTACGGCTCGGACATGCCGCTGAACCAGGTGGCCACGGTGGCGCTGGGCGATTCGCGCTCCATCATCATCACTCCGTTCGAAAAGACCCTGGTCGGCCCGATCGAAAAAGCCATCATGGCCTCGGACGTCGGCATCACGCCGAACACCTCGGGCCTCACCATCCGCCTCAACATGCCGCCGCTCACCGAAGAGCGCCGCCGCGAGCTGGCCAAGCACGTGGCGCATGAAGGCGAGGACGCCAAGATCGCCATCCGCAACGTGCGTCGCGACGCCATGCAGCAGGTCAAGGATCTGCTCAAGGAAAAGCTGATCACGGAAGACGACGAGCGCAAGGCCGAGGACGAAATCCAGAAGCTGACCGACCGCTTCGTCAAAGACGTCGACGGTGTCGTCAAGAACAAGGAAGAGGAGCTGATGGCGCTCTAAGCGCCATCGCTCTGAGCGCCTGCCCATGACCAGCGCCGATCCCGCGCGGACACCGCGCCACGTTGCCATCGTGATGGATGGCAACGGTCGCTGGGCGAAGCTGCGCCACCGACCGCGCACGTTCGGCCACAACGCCGGCCGCAAGGCCGTGCGCAACGTGGTCGAAAGCTGTCTGCGCCAGGGCGTCAAGGTGCTCACGCTGTTCGCGTTTTCCAGCGAGAACTGGCAGCGCCCGCAGGATGAAGTCGGCGCGCTGATGGAATTGTTCGTGCGCGCGCTGGACAAGGAAGTGGACGAACTGCACGGCAACGGCGTGCGCATTCGCTTCGTCGGTGACCTGGACAGTTTCGAAGCTGGCCTGCGCCAGCGCATGCTGGTCGCGATGGCGCGCACCGCCGGCAACGAGGCGCTGCATCTGAATATTGCCGTGAGCTACGGCGGTCGCTGGGACATCGTGCAGGCAGCGCGCAAGGCCGCCGAAGCGGTGGCACGCGGCGAGCTGCGCGCCGAGGACATCAACGAAACCACGCTTGGCCAGGGCATGTGCCTGGCCGAACTGCCACCGCTGGATCTGTTTATCCGAACCGGCGGCGAGTGCCGCGTCAGCAACTTTCTTTTGTGGCAGCTTGCCTACGCGGAGCTGCACTTTACCGATACCCTGTGGCCCGATTTCGACGAGGCTTGCTTGAAGAGCGCCATCGACGATTACGCACGCCGCGAACGCCGATTCGGCAAGACCGGCGACCAAGTCGCCAAACAGGCGTAAGGACATTCATGCTGCTCCAGCGCACCTTGACCGCACTGCTGCTCGCCCCGCTGGTGATCGCCCTGATCCTGCTGGCGCCGACGGGCCTGTTTGCGGCGATCGTCGCTCTCGCCTTTCTTGCCGCGATGTGGGAATGGACCCGGCTGTCGGGCCTGAAGGAAAACGCCGCACGCGCCGCCCTGCTGGTGCTCACCGCCGCGATCTTCGCGCTGTGCTGGTACGTGCGCGCCGGCATCACCTGGCCGGTGCTGATCGGCATCGGCGTGAGCTGGTGGATCGTGGTCGGCCAATGGCTGCGCCACTTCGCCTTCGGTGCCGCGCCCACGCGCGAAAATATGCTGATCAAGCTGGGCGCCGGCCTGCTGACCATCGTGCCGGCGTGGATCGCCGCCGTGACCATTCATGGCGCGGCAGACCGCGGCAACTGGTGGACCATGCTCGCGCTGTTGATCGTGTGGGCTGCCGATATCGGCGCGTATTTCAGCGGCCGCCAGTTCGGCCGTCGCAAGCTCGCTCCCACCATCAGCCCCGGCAAGACCTGGGCGGGTGTCTACGGCGCCTTCGTGGCTGGCGCCATCGTCGCCGGCGTGGGTGGTTCGCTGCTCGGCGTCAGTGGCGGCAAGCTCATTGGCCTGTTGGTGCTGTCGGTGTTCGTCGTAGTGGTCTCGATCGTGGGCGACCTTTTCGAGAGCCTGATGAAGCGCCATGCCGCCGTGAAGGATTCGGGTAACCTGTTCCCCGGTCATGGCGGCCTGCTTGATCGCCTGGACAGCGTGTTCGCCGCGATGCCGGTGTTCGCTGCCGGCATGCTTCTGCTGGGTCTATGAGTCATAGCTTGCGCAAGGTGGCGGTACTGGGTGCGACCGGCTCGATCGGTGGCAGCACGCTGGATGTGATTGCCCGCCATCCCGACCGTTTTCGCGCCACCGTGCTTGCGGCGCACAGCAATGTCGCTGCGCTGGCCGAGCTGTGCGTCCGTTTCCGTCCTGAACTTGCCGTCATTGCCGATCCGTCGCTCGAAGCCGAGCTGGTTCGCCGCCTAACCGCGGCTGGCGTGCGCTGTGACGTTGCCAGCGGCCATGACGCTGTTACCCAGGCTGTCTCGGGCGACCTGTGCGACACCGTGGTGGCGGCCATCGTCGGCGCCGCCGGACTGGACTCCACGCTCGCCGCCGCACGTACCGGCAAGCGCCTGCTGCTGGCCAACAAGGAATCCATCGTGATGGCCGGCGCGCTGCTGCTGGACGCGTTGGCGGTCGGCGGCGGCGAGTTGATTCCGGTCGATTCGGAACACAACGCGATCTTCCAGTGCCTGCCGGGCGGCCGTCCCAACCTGGCCGCCAGCGGCGTGCGCCGTCTCATCTTGACTGCCTCCGGCGGCCCGTTCCGTGGCCGTACGCGCGCCGAACTTGCAGGGGTCACCCCGGAGCAGGCCTGCAAGCACCCCAACTGGGTGATGGGACGCAAGATTTCGGTGGATTCGGCCACCCTGATGAACAAGGGCCTGGAAGTCATCGAGGCGCACCATTTGTTTGGCGCCGCCCCGGACGTGATCGACGTGCTGGTGCACCCGCAGAGCCTGGTGCATTCGATGGTCGAATACGTCGACGGTTCGGTGCTGGCCCAACTGGGCAATCCGGACATGCGTACGGCGATCGCCCATGCGCTGGCGTGGCCGGCGCGCATCGAAGCGGGTGTGGCGCCGCTGGACCTGGCCGCCTGCGCTCCGCTGACGTTCCAGCAGCCTGATCTGGCCACGTTCCGCTGCCTTGCGCTGGCCTTCCAGGCGCTGCGGGCGGGCGGCGATGCCACGGCCATTCTCAACGCCGCCAACGAGGTTGCCGTCGAGGCTTTCCTGGCCGGCGGGCTGCCCTTCCTGGGTATCGCCGATCTCGTTGAGAGCGTGCTTACGGAACTGCCGCCGCAAGCTGTGGTCGATGTCCAGACCCTGAATGAACGCGACCGCACGGCCCGCGAGGCCGCCCGCCGCATCCTTCGCAACGCTTGCTGACAAGCCTGATAAGCTCTCACCGATGAATAGTGTATTTGGCTCAGTGTTTTGGTTACTCGTCACGCTAGGCGTGCTGGTGACCTTTCACGAATTTGGACACTACTGGGTAGCACGGCGTTGCGGCGTCAAGGTGCTGCGTTTTTCCGTGGGCTTCGGCAAGGCGATCTGGAAGCGCATCGGCAAGGACGGCACCGAGTACCAGGTTGCCATGATCCCCCTGGGCGGCTACGTGAAGATGCTGGACGCCCGCGAAGGCGAGGTCGATCCCGCCCTCGCCGGCCAGGAATTCACCGCCAAGCCGGTATGGCAGCGCATTGCGATTGTCGCCGCCGGCCCCGCCTTCAATCTGATCTTCACCCTGTTTGCGTTCTGGCTGATGTTCCTGGTGGGCAAGCCGGACGTTGCGCCGGTCGTCGACGCTGCGCCCAAGAGCATGGCCGCCGACGCCGGTGTGCGCACCGGTGACCGCATCCTGAGTGTGGGTGGCCACGTGGTGGCCACCTGGAGCGACTCCATGGATGTCGTCGCCAACGCCATGCTCGGCCGCGATCCGCTGCCCATGGAAGTTCGCGGCACGGACGGCAGCACGCGCAACCTCACGTTGCCGCTGAACCAGCTGCCGGCCGGTCAGGACATCGGGCAATACCTGGACCAGCTCGGCCTCAAGCTGGCCCCTTCGCCAGCTCTCGTTGGCATCGTGCTTCCGGGCAAGCCTGCCTCGGTGGGCGGCATGCAGGGCGGCGACCGCGTCATCAGTCTCAACGGCACCGCCGTGGACAGCTACGAGCAATTCCAGCGACTGGTGCCGGAGCAGGCGGCCAAGTCGCCGACCCTGGCCATCGTGGTGGAGCGCAACGGCAAGACCATTCCGCTGTCCGTCACGGCCCGCATGGAGTCGCTGGAAGGTCAGCCGACCAACTGGGTGATCGGCGTGCAGTTCGCCCAGCGCGAACCGGCCGTACTTCGCTATGGCCCGCTGAAGGCCGTCGGTGCGTCGCTGGAAACCACTTGGAACAGCGCCGCCTCCACCTTCAACATGATCGGCAAGATGCTGACCGGACAGGCATCCACCAAGAACCTTTCCGGCGTCATCGGCATCGCCCAGGTGGCCAACGCCTCGGCGAGCATGGGGATCGGCTGGTTCTTCAGCTTCCTGGCCATGGTGTCGCTAAGTCTTGCGATCCTCAACCTGATGCCGATACCGGTCTTGGACGGTGGTTGGCTGCTGTATTACCTTATTGAGTTGGTCAAAGGCAGTCCCGTCAGCGAACGTGCGATGATGGCAGGTCAGTATGTCGGCCTGGTCATGTTGTTCACGTTAATGGGATTGGCTTTCTACAACGACATCCATCGCTTCCTGCCCTCGTGACGCGCACCGGCTTTGCCGAAAGTCGCGCGACGTCCGACGGACAGCCGTATCTGCAGCGTGCGCGATCACGCGCTTGCTACGGAAACATGGCGGTGGTTTACCCGGTGCATCTGGGGAAGATGCAAGCACCCTTTCAAGGCTGGGCTTGTCCTGGCTTCACGTATTGATCGGGGCGGCCCTAAAAAGCCGTCCTATCGGAATAAACCAACGGAATCGACGATGAAGCGTATCGCCGCCCTGATCCTGCTTGCCTCACTGTCCGCCAATGTCCTCGCTTTCGAGCCCTTCGTCGTTTCCGATATCCGCATCGATGGCCTCAGCCGCATTTCAGCCGGTACGGTACTCAACTACCTGCCGGTCAACCGTGGCGACCGCCTGACCAACGATGGCGCCCAGCGCGCCATCCGTGCGCTTTATCAGACCAAGTTCTTCAGCGATGTCGAAATCGATCGCGAAGGCGACATCATGGTCATCAAGGTGGTCGAGCGTCCCTCGATCGCCAAGCTCACCCTGCGCGGCAACAAGGACATCAAAGAAGAGGATCTGCGCAAGGGCCTGAAGGAAATCGGCCTGTCCGAAGGCGAGACCTTCGACCGCCTGTCGCTCGATCGCGTGCAGCAGGAACTGGTTCGCCAGTACTACAACCGCGGCAAGTACAACGTGTCGGTCGATCCGCACGTGACTAACCTCGATCGCAACCGCGTGGCCGTCGACATTGAAATTCGCGAAGGCAAGGTCGCGAAGATCAAGGAAATCAACATCGTCGGCAACAAGGCGTTCACCGACAAGGAAATCCGCAAGGGATTCGAGTCGAGCACGTCCAACATGCTGTCGTGGTATTCGAAGGACGACCAGTACTCGCGCGAAAAGCTTTCCGGCGACCTGGAAAAGCTGCAGTCCTACTACATGGACCGCGGCTACGCCGACTTCGGCGTCGACTCCACGCAGGTGACGATCGCGCCGGACAAGCGCTCGATGTACATCGCCGCCAGCGTCAAGGAAGGCGATATCTACACCATCTCCGACGTGCATCTGCTTGGTGAGCTGGTCCTCCCCGAGGACTCGCTGCATCAGCTGGTGTATGTGCACAAGGGCGACACCTTCAATCGCAAGGCGATCGAAGCGAGCACCAACGCGATCAAGACCATCCTGGCCAGCATCGGTTATGCGTTCGCCAAGGTGACGCCGGTGCCGAAGCTGGACAAGGACAAGCGTACCGTCGACCTCACGCTCTACATCGAGCCGGGCAAGCGCGTGTACGTGCGCCGCGTGATCTTCCAGGGCAACACCCGCACGGAAGACGACGTGATGCGCCGCGAAATGCGCCAGCTGGAAGGCAGCTGGTTCTCGCAGCCGGCGATCGACCGCTCCAAGATCCGCCTGCAGCGCCTGGGCTATTTCAAGACGGTCAACATCGACAAGGCGCTGGTGCCGGGCACCGAAGACCAGGTCGACCTGACCGTGAAGGTGGAAGAACAGTCCGCCGGCAGCCTGATGTTCGGCGTGGGCTATTCGCAGTACTCGGGCATCATCCTGTCCGCGTCGGTGTCGCAGAACAACTTCATGGGCACCGGTGACAGCTTCACCGTGGGCGCATCGCGCAGCGACTACTCCACCAGCATCAACGCCAGCTACTTCAACCCGTACCTCACCGATAGCGGCGTGGGTATCGGTTACAACGCCGGTTACACCAAGAGCAACTACGGCGATACCAACAGCGACTTCGTGAACTACGAAAGTTCGATGAAGTCGTTCTCCAGCTTCCTGAGCTTCCCGATTTCCGAAACGGACAACATCCGCGCGGGTCTGGGCCTCAGTAGCAACAAGATCAACCTCAGCTACCAGTACCTGACCGTCGACGAGAACGGCAACACCGTCACGCAGACGGCCAACTACTCGCCGCAGGTGCTGATCGACTACCAGAACGCGCTGGGCCACCAGACCATCCACACCTGGGATGCCACGCTGGGCTGGAACCACGACACACGCAACGGTTACTGGGCGCCGACCCGCGGCGGCTTGATCTCGCTGTCGACCGATATCGCACTGCCCGGCTCCACCGTGCAGTACTACAAGATCATGGGTGAGGCGAACCATTACTGGCCGATCGGCAAGGGCTTCGTGCTCTACGTGGACGGCCAGGTCGGTTACGGCAAGACCTACGGCCAGACCTTCGACAACGATGGCGGCACCACCTACACGGCCGGCGAGAAGATCACCTTCCCGTTCTGGGAGAACTTCTACTCCGGCGGTGTGCGCGACGTTCGTGGCTTCCAGGACAACACGCTGGGTCCGCGCGTCTGCGTGGGCACCGTGACCGATCCGGCCACGGGCAAGCAGGTGCCGATCACCCCGCTGCCGAACGGCACCTGCCAAGGCAGTGTGTACAGCTACGCACAGCCGCTGGGTGGCGCGTTCAAGGTGCTGGGCACGGCCGAGCTGTACCTGCCGCTGCCGTTCCTCAAGGACATCAACACGGCCCGCGTGTCGTGGTTCGTGGACGTCGGCAACGCCTACCAGGATTACCAGAGCTTCACGGCCAAGACGCTGCGCGTCTCCACGGGTCTCTCGCTGCACTGGCAGGCGCCGATCGGCCCGCTGATCATCAACTTCGCCGTGCCGCTGCGCACCCAGGCGGATGACGGTCACTACGAGGAGCGCATCCAGTTCACCTTCGGCAGCCAGTTCTGATCGGCTGACCGGCTCAAGGTTGAAACAGCAGAAGGCGCGGCCATGCCGCGCCTTCTTTTTTGTGGCCACCATCGCTGATGCGACGACTGCGTCGCGCCGGGCACTTTTGATGCCCCCGGCGGGGAGCCCTACAATGGCCCGATTGCAGGGAGCTGACATGAGCGTTTTTCAAACCACCGTATCCGAGCTGGCCGAGCGTTTTGGCCTGGTGTGTCACGGCGACGGCTCCCGCGTCATCGACGGCGTGGGCACCCTTGCCGGCGCCGGCCCGAGCCAGCTGAGCTTCCTCTCCAACAGCAAATACGCCTCGCAACTGACGGCTACCCGCGCCGGCGTGGTGGTGATGCGCGAAGAGAACGTGGCCGACAGCCCGGTGATCGCCCTGGTGGCGCGTGATCCCTATGTGGCCTACGCCAAGATCGCCGCCCTGTTCGAACGCCTGCCCGCCTCGCCGCAGGGCATCCATCCCACGGCCGTGGTCGCGCCCACCGCTCGCGTGGCGCCGACCGCCAGCATCGGTCCGGGCTGCGTGATCGAGGACGGCGCCGTGGTGGAAGACGGGGCGATACTCGGCCCGCATTGCATCGTCGGCCCCGAGTGCACCGTAGGCGCCCAATGTCGCCTGGTCGCCCGCGTGACCCTGGTGATCCGCGTCACCCTGGGCAAGCGCGTGCTGGTCCATCCGGGCGCGGTGATCGGTTCGGACGGCTTCGGCCTCGCCTTCGACCGCGACCACTGGATCAAGCTGCCGCAACTGGGCGGCGTGCGCATCGGCGACGACTGCGAAATCGGCGCCAACACCACCATCGACCGCGGTGCGCTGGACGACACCGTGCTCGAGGAAGACGTGCGCCTGGACAACCAGATCCAGATCGCCCACAACGTTTACATTGGCGCGCACACGGCTTTGGCAGGCTGCGCCGCCGTGGCCGGCAGCGCCAAGATCGGCCGTTACTGCATGATCGGCGGCAATGCGGGCGTGCTTGGCCATCTGGAAGTCGCCGACCGGGTTACCATTACCGCCAAGAGCCTGGTCACGCACTCCATACGCGAGCCCGGTGAATACTCCTCGGGCGTCCCACTGCAGGAAAACCGCCAATGGCGGCGCAACGCAGCCCGATTCAAGCATCTCGATGAATACGTGCGCCGCCTTTCGGCGCTGGAGAAGGACAGCAACAATGAGTGACCTGACCGTGCCCTTCCACCTTCCCGTGAACGTGGAACAAATCCAGCAGCTGCTGCCGCACCGCTATCCGTTCCTGCTGGTCGACCGCGTGATCGAGCTGGTGCCTGACAAGAGCGCCGTGGCGATCAAGAACGTGACGATCAACGAGCCGTTCTTCCAGGGCCATTTCCCGGGCCACCCGGTGATGCCGGGCGTGCTCATCGTGGAAGCCATGGCCCAGGCTGCCGGCCTGCTCACGCAGATCTCCAGCCGCCTCAAGGGCACCACGGGCAGTCCGCTGTTCTACCTGGCCAAGGTGGACAACGCGCGCTTCAACGCGCCGGTGGTACCGGGCGATCAGCTGCGCCTTGAGGTCGAACTCAAGCGCCTGCTGCGCAGCATGGGCCTGTTCGAGGCACGCACCATCGTCAACGGCAAGGAAGTGGCGAGCTGCGAACTGATGTGCGCCGCGAGGTCCGACAAATGATCCATGCCACCGCGCAGATCGATCCTTCCGCCGTCATTGGCAATGACGTGAGCATCGGCGCGTACAGCGTGATCGGCGCTGACGTGCATGTCGGCGAAGGCACGGTGATCGGTCCGCACGTGGTGATCGAAGGTCCCACGCGCATCGGACGCGAGAATCAGATCAGCCAGTTCGCCTCCCTGGGTGGCGCGCCGCAGGACAAGAAGTTCAAGGGCGAGCCGACCGAGCTGATCATCGGCGATCGCAACCTGATCCGCGAGTTCGTCACCATCAACCGCGGCACCAGCGACGGCGGCGGCGCCACGCGCATCGGCAATGACAACTGGATTCTTGCCTACGTCCACATCGCCCACGATTGCCAGATCGGCAACAACACGGTGTTCTCCAACTACTCCGCCCTCGCCGGCCACGTGGAAGTGGGCGACTGGGTGGTGATGGCCGGCTTCTCCGGCGCCCACCAGTTCTGCAAGATCGGCGCGCACGCGTTCATCGGCATGGGCTGCCTGCTGGGCTCGGACGTGCCGCCATTCGTGATGATGGCCAACGAACAACGTGGACGTCCGCGCGGCATCAACAGCGAAGGCCTCAAGCGTCGCGGTTTCGACACCACGCGCATCTCCGCCATCAAGCGCGCCTACCGCACGCTGTACATGGCCGGCCTGACGCTGGCCGACGCGCGCGAGCAGCTGAGCACGCAGGCCAACGACAGCGATGACGTGCGCGCCATGCTCGAGTTCCTTGATCGCAGCGAGCGCTCGCTGGCACGTTGATATGAGCTTCGCTCATATCAACCCATCGGGTACGGGCTCTGGCTTTGAGGGTGTCGCGACATGCTTGAAAACCAGGTGACCCGACGCGCTCCCACCATCGCCATCATCGCCGGCGAAGACTCCGGCGATCAGCTGGGCGCCGACCTGGTCGCCGCGCTGCGCCGCCGCTACCCGGAGGCGCGCTTCGTCGGCATCGGTGGCGCGCGCATGCAGGCCACCGGCTTCGACTCCTGGTACGACATCAAGGAGCTCTCGCTGTTTGGCTTCGCCGAGGTCATCTCGCATCTGCCCCGGCTGCTGAAGCTGCGCAAGGAACTGGTGGCGCGCATCATCGCTGCACGACCGGATGTAGTGGTCGGCATCGATGCGCCCGACTTCAACCTCGGCGTGGAAAAACGCCTGCGCGAAGCCGCCATCCGCACCGTGCACTACGTCAGCCCTTCGGTCTGGGCATGGCGCGAAAAGCGCACGGAAAAAATCGGACGCAGCGCGAATCGCGTGCTATGCCTGTTCCCGATGGAACCGGCGATCTATGCACGTCACGGCGTCGATGCGCGCTTCGTCGGCCATCCCCTGGCGGACCGTTTCGCGCTGGTCTCCGATCGCATAGGCGCCCGCGATTTTCTCGGTATTCCGCTCAGCGTTCCTGTGCTGGCCGTGCTACCGGGCAGCCGCGGTTCCGAAATCAAACAACTTGGCAGCGCCTTCATCGAAGCGGCGCGCAAGGTCGCCGCGCAGATGCCGGGCCTGCGCATCATCGTGCCGGCCGCGAACGAACGCGTGCATGCCAGCCTGAAGCAAATCATCGGCCATGCCGACGACGAAAGCGCGCCGCAGCTGATCGACGGCCATGCGCACGAAGCGATGCTCGCCGCCGACGTGGTGATGCTCGCCTCCGGCACGGCCACGCTGGAGGCGATGCTGGCCAAGCGTCCGATGGTGGTGGGTTACCGGGTCTCGCCGGTGAGCTACCGCATTGCGCGCGCACTGAACATGCTCAAGACGGACGTCTATTCGCTGCCCAATATCCTGGCTCGCGCCAATGGCATGGGCGAGGACGTGATACTGGTGCCCGAATTGATGCAGGACGATTTCACCGCTGACAAGCTGGCCGACGCCACGCTGGCGCTGTTCCAGGACAGCGAGCGTCGTGGCGCCATTGTCGCCGCGTTCGAGCAGTTGCATCTTGCCCTGCGCGGCGATCTGCAAGGCCATGCCGGCGACCTGGCGGCCGACGCGGTCGCCGAGCTGATCGAGGCGCATCGTGCCTGAAGCAAAGGCCAGGACACGTCGTGTAGCGCCAGACGCCGATGCCGTCGTGCGCTTTATCGCCGGTGTCGACGAAGCCGGCCGCGGACCGCTGGCAGGTCCGGTGGCGGTGGCGGCGGTGATCCTGGATCCCTCCAGGCCCCGCATCCGCGGCCTGGACGATTCCAAGAAACTCACGCATGCCAAACGCGAAGCGCTGTACGAGAAAATCGTCGAGCGCGCGCTGAGCTATAGCATCGTGATGGTGATGTCCGACGAGATCGACCGCATCAACATCTTCCAGGCCACCATGACGGGCATGAGCCGCGCGCTGGCGGGGCTTACGCCGAGCGCTCACGAAGCCTGGATCGACGGCAATGCACTACCGCGCGACCTGCCCTGCGCAGGACGCGCCATCATCGGCGGCGACGCGCTGGAGCCTGCCATCAGTGCAGCATCCATCCTCGCCAAGGTCACCCGCGACCGCTGGATGGTGGAACTCGATCGCCAGCATCCCGGCTATGGCTTCGCCGAGCACAAGGGTTACGGTACGCCGGCCCATCTGGCCGCGCTGCAGCGGCTGGGACCGTGCCCGCATCATCGACGCAGCTTCGCGCCGGTAAAGATCCTGGTGGATCAGGGCGTGCTGTTCTAGAACGATCCAAAGGGGAATGGACGTCCAACTCACTCCTTGTGAGTCGCGTCTGGCGATGCATCGATGAGGCCAAATAGCGGCTGTACATGCATGTCCATTGACCCACGTCATCGGCTCGCAATAGCGCTACGCTAGGCTCGAAACATGGAGCAGCGGCCCGCACGCGACAGTCATGGCGAGGCAACCTTTTTCGCCGCCGCTGCATCCGAATGGATAAGGAAGCCAAAGCCACCGCCTGCTCCCTCACCCGCTGAACGTTCCACGCGGTGCGGTGTCTCCTGTATGCAGGGATGCAGGCCCATGCGGTCTCCCCAGCCGCATGGCACTCAAGCTCCAAGCGCGCATTCGACCGCAGGAGTTGTGTCATGAGCACCACCCGCCGCCCCAACGAGCCTGACATCAGCCCCAACCTCACGCCCCACTCGCAACTCACGCTTGAAGAGATGAATGCGATCGCCGAGGCCGAATACCGTCACGTCGACTACGACCGCCATCCGCTGAGGGTGGACGGACTGGAGCACTACCTCGACCGTTACGACGCCAGCGAACGCTTTCACATCTGGTGATGCCGTCAAGGTAGGCGACGATGGAGCGCCATCGTCGCCTTGGAATGGGAAATCAGTCGCGCGCCCGCAGCAAGCTATGGCGATAGCCGTAGCCGACATAGATCAGCATGCCGAGCGCCGTCCAGCCGGCCAGCAGCATCCAGTTGCCGGCATTCATCTGCGCGAGCAGGAACAGGCAGACCGCCACGCCCAGCGGGCATACCACCGCGGCGGCAGGCACGCGGAAACCGCGCGGCAAGTCAGGACGCGTGCGACGCAGGACCAGCACGCCGACGCATACCGTGGCAAAGGCCAGCAGCGTACCCATCGAGAGCAGGTCGCCGAGCAGGCTCAGCGGGAACACCGCCGCCAGCACGCCGCCGACCAGGCCGACCAGCACGGTCGTGCGATGCGGCGTCTGGAAGCGCTCGTGCACGGCGCTGAACATGCGCGGCAACAAACCATCGCCGGCCATGCTGTAGAGAATGCGCGCCAGGCCCAGGTGCATCACCAGGATCACCGAGGTCAGGCCGGCCACCGCGCCAACCTGCGTGAGCAGCTTGAGCCAGGCCAGCTGTGGATGTGCCGCCAGCGCCGTCGCCACCGGCTCGGCGGTGGCGAGCTGGGCAAACGGTACCAGTCCCGTCAGCACCGCCGCCACGATGATGTAGAGCACCGTGCACACGGCCAGCGAGATCAGGATGCCGGCGGGCACGTTCTGCTGCGGATTGCGCGTCTCTTGCGCCGCCGTCGCCACCGCGTCGAAGCCGATGTACGCGTAGAACACGCTGGTCGCCGCGCGGAACACGCCGCTCCAGCCGTAATGGTCGCCGCCCTGGTTGGCCGGCACATAGGGGTGCCACAGCGAGGTGTCGATGTATTGCAGGCCAAACACCACGAACAGGATCACCACCAGGACCTTGACCACCACCACCACACTGGCGAACAAGGTCGATTGCCGCGTTCCCGTGTAGAGCAAGGCCGTGATGGCGGATACCACCAGCAGCGCCGGCAGGTTGATCCAGGCACCGGTCACCACGAAGTGACCGTCGTGAAAAGCCAGTGGCGCATTGGCCAGCACGCTGGGGACATCGATGCCCATGCTGTGCAGCAGGCCCACGCCGTAACCAGACCAGCCCACCGCCACCGACGACACCGCCAGCAGGTATTCGGCCACCACGTTCCAGCCGATGAACCAGGCCAGCAATTCGCCGAAGGTGGCGTACGCATAGACATAGGCACTGCCGGAGACCGGCAGCATGGCGGCGAACTCCGCGTAGCTCAGCGCGGCCAGTGCGGCGGCGAGTCCCGCCAGTACAAACGAAAGGGTCAAGGCCGGACCGGCATGCTCAGCCGCTGCCTGCCCGGTGATCACGAAGATGCCTGCGCCGATCACCGCACCCACGCCCAACACGATCAGATCCTTGAGGCCCAGCGTACGCCGCAGGTTGTCGCTGGCGGTCAGCGATGCCTCGATGGGTTTGGCGGTGAACAGCGATCGGATCAGTGACATCAGTGTTTCCCCGGCGAGCACCAGGCCGCCGTGCAGATGGATAAAGCGTTCGACCATGCCAGTCCCGGCCACTCCCTGCAACCGCCATAGGTCCGGCTGCGCGGCGCCATGGCTCCGGCCCGGGCCTCGGCTATGCTTCGCCCATCCAGGGGGAGATGCGATGCGACACTCGATCCGAACGACGCTGGCCGTGCTGGCGCTTGCCGTTGCGACCCTGGTCCAGGCCCGACCCGGACCCGGCGATATCCCGCCCGACTATCTCGGCCACGATCGCGACGGGCACGACGTCCTTGTGTCGGGCATGCGCGGCAAAGTCGTGATCGTTTCCTTCTGGGCCTCCTGGTGCGCCTACTGCCGCAAAGAGCTGCCCGTGCTGGCCGTGCTGCAAAAGCTCAAGGGCGCCGACGAGCTCAAGGTGATCGGCGTCAATCACGCCGACGAGTACGACAAGTTCAAGGACTTGCGCCGCCGCTGGCAGAACCTCGACGTGGTCCTGACCTACGATGCCCCCGACAACCGCATCGGCAAGCCGTACGCCATCAACGGCCTGCCCTTCATGGTCATGATCGGGCGCGACGGTCGTATTGCCCACATCTACACCGGCTACGGCGAAGACTTGTTGGACACCATCATGGCGCAAGTGGACGAATTGCTCGCCCAACCCGCGCCGGACGCGACGAAGGCAGCGGTCGCAGGCCCGGCTTCTTCCTGATCCCATGGGGAAAAGTCGTAGGGGCGGCAATGTCAATCTTGCCCCTCCCCTGCCGCACCGTTAGGCTGAACATCCATCTCGCGCGTGCGCCATGTCCGTTCGCTTCGCTCACCTCCACCTGCACAGCGAATACTCGCTGGTCGACTCGACTGTCCGCATCAAGGGACTGGTCGAAGCCTGTGTGCGTCTGGGTATCCCGGCCGTCGCGCTGACCGACGACAGCAACATGTTCGCGCTGGTGAAGTTCTACAAGGCCTGCAGCGCCGCCGGCATCAAGCCGATCGGTGGCTGCGACCTGTGGGTGAGCGCGCCGGACGATCCGCGCCCCTGGCGTCTGACGGTCGTCTGCCAGGACCGCGAGGGTTATCTCAACCTGTCCCGTCTGGTGTCGCGCGCGTGGCGCGACGGCCAGCACAGCGGTCGTGCGCTGGTGGACGCCAGCTGGCTGACTGAGGATGCGACGCGTGGCTTGATCGCCCTGCTCGGCCGAGAAAGCGAAGCCGGACGCATCGCTGTGAATCAGGGCGTGACCAACGCGGCCGCGCGCCTGCGACCGTTCGCCCAGCAAATGGCCGATCGCCTGTATCTCGAGCTGACCCGTACCGGTCGCGACGGCGAGGAAAACTGGAACGCCGCCGCCCTGGCCCTGGCCAGCGAGCTCGACCTGCCGGTGATCGCCAGCAACGACGTGCGCTTCCTCAAGGCGGACAACTTCGAATCGCACGAAGCGCGCGTCTGCATCAACCAGGGTCGCGTGCTGGCCGATCCCAAGCGTCCGCGCGACTACAGCAACCAGCAGTATCTGAAGTCGCCGGAAGAAATGGAGGCGCTGTTCGCCGACCTTCCCGAGGCACTGGAAAACACTATCGAGCTGGCCAAGCGCTGCTCGCTGGAACTGGATTTCGGCACGTACTACCTGCCTGATTTCCCGGTGCCGGAAGGCCACGACCTGGCCAGCTATATCCGCGAAATCTCGCGCGAGGGTCTGCGCGAGCGACTCGAATTCGCCGGCGTCGCGCCGGGCCGCACGCGCGAGGAATACGAAACGCGACTGGAACGCGAGCTGGACGTCATCATCAAGATGGGCTTCCCCGGCTACTTCCTCATCGTGGCGGACTTCATCAACTGGGGTAAGCAGAACGGCATTCCCGTGGGACCGGGCCGCGGTTCGGGCGCGGGTTCGCTGGTGGCGTGGGTGCTCAAGATCACCGACCTGGATCCGATCCAGTTCGACCTGCTGTTCGAGCGATTCCTCAATCCCGAACGCGTGTCGATGCCCGACTTCGACATCGACTTCTGCATGGATCGCCGCGATGAGGTGATCGACTACGTCGCGCGCAAATACGGCCGCGACCACGTCAGCCAGATCATCACTTACGGTTCGATGGCGGCGAAGGCCGTGCTGCGCGACTCCGGCCGCGTGCTCGGCATGGGTTACAACGCGGTCGACCGCATCGCCAAATTGATTCCCGCGCGTCCGCTCGATCTCACCTTGCAGTGCGCGCTCGGACGTTCGGAAAAAGCCAAGAAAGAACCTGATCGCATCGTCAAGGAGTTCTGCGAACTCTACGAGCAGGACGAAGAAGCGCGCACGCTGATCGACCTGGCACTGAGCCTGGAAAGCCTCACCCGCAACGTCGGCAAGCACGCCGGCGGCGTGGTGATCGGTCCCAAGCCACTCACCGAATTCGCACCGCTGTACTGCGAACCGGGCGGCGCGGGTGTGGTGACGCAGTACGACAAGGACGACGTGGAAGCGGTCGGCCTGGTGAAGTTCGACTTCCTCGGCCTGCGCACGCTGACCATCATCGATTGGGCGGTGAAGGCGATCAATCTGCGTCGCGAGACTTGCGGCGAAGCACCGCTGGATATCGCCGCGCTGCCGCTCACCGATGCGCCCACCTACGATCTGCTGAAAAAAGCGCAGACGGTGGCTGTGTTCCAGCTCGAATCCTCCGGCATGCAGCGCATGCTCAAGGACGCCAAGCCCGACCGCTTCGAAGACATCATCGCGCTGGTGGCCTTGTATCGCCCCGGCCCGATGGATCTGATCCCCAGCTTCGTGGCGCGCAAGCATGGCCGCGAGGATGTGATCTATCCCGACCCGCGCGTCGAGCCGATCCTGAAAGAGACCTACGGCATCATGGTCTATCAGGAGCAGGTGATGCAGATGGCGCAGATCGTGGGCGGTTATTCGCTCGGCGGCGCCGACCTGCTGCGCCGCGCGATGGGCAAGAAGAAACTGGAGGAAATGGCGAAGGAGCGCGCCAAGTTCCGCGAGGGTGCGGCCAAGGACGGGCTGACCGGCGACAAGGCCGACGCCATCTTCGACTTGATGGAAAAGTTCGCCGGCTACGGCTTCAACAAGTCGCATGCCGCGGCGTACGCGCTCGTTTCGTATCAGACAGCGTGGCTGAAGGCGCACTACCCGGCTGAGTTCATGGCCGCGACGATTTCGTCGGACATGGACAACACCGACAAGGCCGTCACCTTCATCGACGAGTCCAAGGCGATCGGCCTGAAGGTGCTGCCGCCGGACGTCAACGCGTCCGAATTCATGTTCGTGGCGGTGGAAGCAGACGGCTCATCGTCGACGGGGCGCCAGGGCGCGCGAACGATTCGCTACGGCCTGGGCGCGATCAAGGGCGTTGGCCAGGGCGCGTGCGAAGCGATCGCGGACGAACGCAAGCGCAACGGCCCGTACAAGGACCTGCCCGACTTCTGCCGTCGCGTGGATTCGACCAAGCTCAATCGTCGCGTGCTCGAAGCGCTGATTCTTTCCGGCTCGCTCGATGCACTCGCCGAGAATCGCGCCAGCCTGATGGCGCAGCTGCCGAACGCGATGAAGGTGGCCGAGCAGCATCTGCGCGATCGACAGAGCGGCCAGAACGATATGTTCGGCGCCATGATGGGCAGCGTCGCACCGGTCGTGCAGGTCGATCTGCCCACCGTGCCCGAATGGCCGCTGGAACAACTGCTGCAGGGCGAACGCGACACGCTCGGCCATTATCTTTCCGGTCATCCCACCGATCCGTGGAAGGACGAGCTGGCGCAGCTGTCCACCTGCCCCCTGGGCGAGATCGGCGATCGCTACCAGCCGCCCAAGCCGCGCAAGAACGACGACGGCGACAACAACCGTTTCCGTCGGGGCCCGGATACTCCGTGGACCGTGGCCGGCATGGTCACGGCCATCCGCAAGCGCGGCGATAGCGATGCCTTCGTACGGCTGGAAGACGGCACCGGGATCATCGAGGTGAGCTTCTTTGGCGAGCTCTACCAGCAGGTGGCGCCGTTGCTGACGCGCGACGAAATGCTGGTGGTGGAAGGCGGCCTGCGCATCGACGATTTCTCTGGCGGCGGCTTCGCCTTGCGCGCCCGCAGCGCCTACACCCTCGGCGACGGCTGCCGCCGCTATGCGCGCCTGTTGCGTTTAAAACTGAACGGGGTCAATCCGGGTTTTATCGAGGACCTGCGGCGGACGTTGGCTGGGTACCGGGGTGGGCGCGCTAGCGTGATTCTTTACGGGTATCACAACGCTACGGCGCAGGCGGACCTGGAATTGGGCGAGGAATGGCGGGTGGATGCTATTCCGGAGTTGTTGCGGGCGATTCGGGCGGTGCCTGGGGTGGAGGCTGCCAAGTTGAGGATTGTGAAGACGGATGATCGGCCGCGGGGGGATTGATTGACCGGTCGGCGCGTCCTTTCCTAGTCGTCATTCCGGCGCAGGCCGGAATCCAGTTTCGTCGGTCTCCGGTTGTTGCCTCTCCGCCAGCGTGCCGCCTACGCGGCGGGCGTTTCGATCGGCTGCCGCCGACCGAATCACTTTTCTTTTGCTGGCCCACGCACGCGCAGGAGCGCGTGCGAACGGCGAAGCCGGCCCGAAGGGCGGAGGGCAGGATGCCCGGAGTAAAAGAAAAGTAACCCAAAGAAAATGGCCTGATAACGCCCGCAGCATCGTGTTGGGATAAGCCCGAACGCTTGAGGTGCGTCGTGATCGGACAACCTCCAAGGGTACACAGGGGATACTCCAAAGCGCTGCGCAACGCGACCGAATCCCTGAGGACTTAAAGCGGAGGCTCGCTTCGCATTGCCCTTTGTTTGCCAGGTTTCGCGGTGCATTGCACTTCTCCCTCTCCCCTGTGGGTCGAGGGTTGGGGTGAGGGGCGGGTGCTCGCGGTAACGTTGCTATCTGCTTGAAGCACTATCCGCACCGAACCCCAAGTCCTACCCTTATCCCATCACATCCCCAACGACACCCATGTCCGAACCTACTCGCGAAGCACGTGCCGATGCCCTGCTGGATGCCGTGCAGGAAGAGCGCACGCGTCGCTTGAAGATTTTCCTTGGTGCGGCGCCGGGTGTGGGCAAGACCTACGCCATGTTGTCTGCGGCGCGGGAGCTAAAGCGCCAGGGCATCGATGTGGTGATTGGTCTGGTGGAGACGCATGGGCGGCAGGAAACGGCTTCGCTGCTCGAGGGGCTTGAGCAGCTGCCGCGCCGCAAGGTGAATTACAAGGGGCGCGACTTCACCGAGTTCGATCTTGATGCGGCGCTCGCGCGACGCCCCGACATCATCCTGGTCGACGAACTGGCGCATACCAACTTGCCGGGCGGTCGCCATGAGCGTCGATGGCAGGATATTGCCGAGCTGCTCGAGGCCGGCATCGAGGTGTATTCCGCGCTCAATGTGCAGCATCTGGAAAGTCTCAACGATCAGGTGAGGCGCATTACCAACGTGACCGTGCGCGAAACGGTGCCCGATGCCTTTCTCGATCGTGCACGCGACATCGTGCTGGTCGACCTGCCGCCGCGCGAGCTGATCCAGCGCCTGAAGCAAGGCAAGGTCTATGTGCCCGAGACGGCGGCCGCGGCGCTCGATGCGTTCTTCTCGCCGACTAACCTCGTTGCGCTGCGCGAGCTGGCTGTCGATACCGTTGCCGGCCATGTGGATAGCGACTTGCGCGAGCACATGCTCGCACGCGGCGGCGCGATGCCGGTGCGCCGGCGCGTGCTGGCCGCCATCGATGGCCATTCGCAGAGCGAATATCTTGTGCGTATCGCTCGCCGCATTGCCGAACGGCGTGGCGCACCGTGGAGCGTAGCCTTCGTCGATACGGGCGCAGCTTTGGACAAGGCGCGCAGCGAGCGACTGGATGCGGCCATGGGTCTCGCGCGTCGGCTCGGCGGCGATACGGTGATATTGCGCGGTCACGCCATCGCGGATGAACTCATCGCCCATGCCGATCGCGAAGGCATCGGCCAGATCATCCTTGGCCGTACGCGCGAACGTCCGCTTGCACGCATGCTCGGCCGTTCGCTGACCCAGCTGCTGTTGCGTCGTGGCGCGCATCTGGAACTCACCATCATCGCTACGCCGGCCGAGCGGGCAAAGTCGCGGCTGCGCCTGCGTATGCCGGGAGGGTCCGGACGTCGCGGCGAATACATCTATGCGACGCTCGCCACGCTGGTGGCATTCGGGTTGTCGTTCATCGCCGACCGTTACCTGTCCGTCGCCAACCTCTCACTGATCTTTCTCACCGCCGTGCTGGTGGTGGCCGTGAGGACGCGCATGGCGGTGGCGGTGTATACGGCGTTGTTGTGCTTCATCGGCTACAACTTCTTCTTTGCGCCGCCACGCTACACCTTGATGATCGCCAACTTCGACGATGTGCTGGCGGTCAGCCTGTTCCTCGTCGCCGCCCTGGTGGCGAGCCGCCTGGCTACCAAGCTGGCCAGTCAGGTCGAGTCCCTGCGCACCGCCCATGCGCAGGCGCGCGCCCTGCTCGCGCTCGGGCAGCGGCTTTCCACCAGCACCGATGCCGAAGGTATCCGACGCGTGGGCGCTTCGGCGCTGGCGCATGTCATGCGCTGTGAGGTGGCGGTGTTGGCGCGCGACGCGAGCCAGGTGTTGCGCGTGGTGGCGTCGTCGCCGCGTGATTTCGATCTGACCTCGCAGGATCTGGGTGCGGCCGAGTGGAGCGAAAAGCACTCGGAGCAAGCGGGCCGCTTTACTGACACGCTCAACGCGGCGCCTTGCTGGGTGTTGCCACTGGGGAGCGATGACAATCATCTGGGCGTCGCCGCACTGCGCCTACCCGCGGGACAGGGCGAACCGTCCACCGACGAGCGCAGCCTGGCACTGACCATGGTGCAGGACATCGGCCAGGCGCTGCAGCGTGCACGCTTGGCCGAGGAACTGGAGGGCGCGCGCGTGCAGGGCGAGACCGAGCGTTTGCGCAATGCGCTGCTTTCCTCGGTGTCGCACGACCTGCGTTCGCCGCTGGCCTCGATGATTGGTTCTGCCGGCACGTTGTCCAGCTATGGCGACCAATTGCCGCCCAGTGAACGCCAGGAATTGCTGGAAGCCATTCTTGGCGAAGGGCAGCGGCTGGACCGTTACATCCAGAACCTGCTCGACATGACCAAGCTGGGGCACGGCACGCTCAAGCTCAATCGCGACTGGACCGATGCCGCCGAAATCGTCGCCGCGGCCACCACTCGTTTGCGCAAGCTGTTTCCCGACCTCAAGGTCGACATTGAGCTGCCGCCGCAGACCTTGCTGCTCTACGTGCATCCGGCCCTGATCGAGCAGGCCTTGTTCAACATCCTGGAGAATGCCGCGCGCTTCTCGCCGCCGGGCCAGGCCGTGCGCGTGGTCGTGCGTCCCAAGGGCGAGCAGATACAGATCGATGTGGTCGATCGTGGGCCGGGCATCCCGGAAGACGAACGCGCGCGTATCTTCGACATGTTCTACTCCGTTTCGCGCGGCGATCGCGCGCCGCAGGGCACCGGCCTTGGCCTGGCGATCTGCCGCGGCATGATCGGCGCGCATGGCGGCAGTGTGGAGGCCTTGCCGGGCGACGGCATTGGCACCACCATTCGCATCACCTTGCCGCTGCCGGCGCCGCCGACCAACCACGCATGACCTCCGCCGCACGTGTCCTGGTCATCGACGACGAGGCACAGATCCGCAAGTTCCTCGACATCGGCCTGCGCGCCGAGGGCTACGAGGTATTGCTCGCGGCCAATGCAGCGGAAGGCCTTGCCCTGGCCGCGACGCGTTCGCCCGATCTGGTGATACTCGACATCGGCCTGCCGGACCGCGAAGGGCATGAAGTGCTCGCCGAGTTGCGCCAGTGGACGCACGTGCCCGTCATCATGCTTTCCGTTCGCGATTCGGAAAGCGAAAAGGTAAAGGCGCTTGACGCCGGCGCCAACGACTATGTGACCAAGCCTTTCGGCATCCAGGAGTTGATGGCACGCCTGCGCGCACTGCTGCGTACCCGTCAGGGTGAGCCCGAAGCGATGCAGCGCTACGACGACGGCAGGCTCGTCATCGACCTCGGTCGCCGCGAAGTGTGGCTCGAGGGCGCGCAGCTCTCGTTGACGCGCAAGGAATACGCCGTGCTCGCGCTGCTGCTGCGCCACGCCGGTCGCGTGGTGACCCAGCAGCTGCTGCTGCGCGAGATCTGGGGCGCCACCCATACCCACGACAGCCACTATCTGCGCATCGTGGTGGGCAAGTTGCGCCAGAAGCTGGGCGACGACCCGACCACCCCCCGCTGGCTCAAGACCGAGCCGGGGGTGGGCTACCGGTTTATCAGCGGGGTCTGAGTCGCCTGCTCGGGTGTCGCAGCCCCTGAGAGCGCTTAGTGATCTGATTCCCGGACGTTTTTTCGTCCACCCCGCACGTTGGGGCAGGGCGAAGGCTGGCTCGATTCACGGTTCCCCGGCGCAGGTCAATCCTGTCTTCCACGCCCGGGGCACGGTTATGATGGCCGCCGGACCAACATCCCGGTGCTGACTGCCCAAGAACGCAGCGCCGGCTCACAGAGGAAACCCATCCATGGCACGTGGCATCAACAAAGTCATCATCGTCGGCAATCTCGGCGCCGACCCGGAAACCCGCTACACCGGCAATGGCACGGCCATTACCAGCATCCGCATCGCGACCTCCGAGAACTGGACCGACAAGCAGAGCGGCGAAAAGCAGGAACGCACTGAGTGGCACCGCGTGAAGCTGTTCGGCCGCCTCGCTGAAATCGCCGGCGAATACCTCAAGAAGGGTCGCCAGGTGTATATCGAAGGCTCGCTGCGCACCGACAAGTACACCGACAAGGACGGCGTCGAGCGCTTCAGCACCGACATCATCGCCGCAGAAATGCAGATGCTCGGCGGCGGTACCGAAGGCGGCGCGGCCGGCAGCGGCGGCGGCAACTTCCAGCGCGCCCAGGGTGGCGGCGGTGGCGGTGGCCAGCCGCGCCAGGGCGGCGGCAACTACGGTGGCGGCCAGGCCCGCGGCGGCGACAATTTCGGCGGCGGCTCGCGTGGTGGCGACAACCAGGGCAACCAGCAGCGCCAGTCGGCTCCGCCGGCACAGAACAACAGCTTTGATGACGACGATATCCCGTTCTAAGGCATACCCTGGAACGGCCAGACGGTCTTGAAGCATGAACCCCCGATTTTTCGGGGGTTTTGCTTTTTTGCGACTGGCGTTTTCTGCGCCGGTGGCGATGCGTTCGTCTCGCCTGGCGACGGAGCGCCGTCAAGATCCATGATCGCGAACGCTCAGCGGCGGATCTCGTGCCGCTGCGCACCCAGATGCGTGATGCCGCATTCAAGAACATCGCCCACCTGCATGAAGCGATTCTTGCCGAAGCCGACGCCAGGGGGCGTGCCTGTTGCAATCAGGTCGCCGGGCAACAGCGTCATGTGGGTCGAGAAATAGGCCAGCAGGTCGTTGATCGGGAAAAGCATGTCGCCGGTATTTCCCTGCTGCTCGTACTTGCCGTTGAGCTTGGTCCACAGATCGAGCGCCATGCCATCAATGCCGGTGGTCAGGTACGGGCCCACCGGCGAATAACCGGGGCGCGACTTGGCGCGTACCAAATGCTGCTGGCCTTGCTGGTCGACCTGAGTATCGCGATCGGAAACGTCGTTGATGCACACGAAACCGAAGATATGGCCAGGTGCATCCCCGGCCGTGATATCGGTCGCTTCGCGCCCGATCACGATCGCCAGTTCCACCTCCCAGTCAAGTTTCACATTGGGATTGGGGCCGCGCGAGATCGGGTCATTCGGGCCTGACAACGAACTGGTGGCCTTCATGAAGACTTCCGGCTCGGTCGGCGGCGTCATCTTGAACTCTTCGATGTGCTTGCGGTAATTGAAGCCGGTAGCGGCAACCTGGCGAATATCCGCGATGGGCGAGAGGAAGCTGAAGTCGCCCTCGACAGGAGAGAGGCCGGTCGTATCGACCGCATTCAAAATGCCGCTGCCAATGGCATCCGCGGTGATGTCAGGCAGGATGGGACGAAGATCCAGGTGCTTGCCATCCTTCAGGATGACCGGGACGACGCCGTTGCTGGTGAGGACTCGCGCAAACTGTTGCATGGTCAAATCTCCGCTGATCGATGGCTACGTTCCGCATGGCGGACGTGAGCGAGGCTAAGCATGGCTCTGGATAGGCAGACGATGCACCCAGTGCTCGCCTGGTGAAAAAGTTACGGCGTCGAGCTATAACTGTCCAAGACCGATTTATTAGCGTAGCCATAATCTGGGGGTTATAGGTGACCGTCCTGCGCCATGTCCGCTATCTCAAGGCGGTTGTCGAGCATGGGAGCTTTACCCGCGCGGCCCAGGCGCTGCATGTTTCGCAGCCAGCGCTGTCGCAACAGATCAAGGAGCTGGAAGAGCGCGTGGGCGCGCAACTGCTCGACCGTTCCGGCCGCAAGGTCCGCGCTACGGATCTGGGAGCAATCTACCTTCAACATGCGGCGCGCGCTTTGGAGGAGTTGGATCAGGCGACGCGTGCGGTCCGCGATGTCGAGGATCTTTCCACGGGAGCATTGCGACTGGGCGTGACACCCAGCGTCGCCAGCTATTTCATCGGGCCGGTGCTTCAGCGCTTCCGCAAGCGCTACCCCGGCATAACGCTGACGGTCCGCGTTTCATCGCAGGAAGTCATCGAACCGGCACTACGTGACGATGCGCTGGATCTGGGCATAGGCTTTGGAGACTTTCCCGCGGAAGACATCGAGGCGACGCCGTTGCACGAAGAGCGTCCGATGTTGATCGTCGGCAAGGGGCACAGGGACGCGCATAAAGCGATGGTAACGGCCAAGGAGTTGGCACAGATGCCCTTGGCCATACTCGATACATCGTTCTCCACGCGCAGGCTGGCTGACCAGTATTTCCATGGGAAGAATCTTCGGCCGACCATCATCGTCGAAGCAAACTCGATCGAGGCTCTGATGGAGATCGTGCGCCACAATGACCTGGCAACGCTCCTGCCAGCCAATGTCGTACGGCCGGGGCTCGTGTCGATAAAACTGCAGCCCGCACTGGGGGCGCGTCGCGCTGCTCTGCTGCGCCGCCGTAGTGCCTATTGCTCTGCAGCGACGCGTGCCTTCATTGCCATCGCGCAGGATGTCGCCGAAGGATTTGTCGGGAAGTAGGGCGGCTCAAGGACGGGTGGCCTCGGGCACCCGATCCTCTCAGGGACGCGCGCTCAGCCGCGCTTGCGCTTGCTGGAATAAATCGGACCGCGGCCCGGTTATGTGGATAGCGCCTGGCATCGAAGGGCTTGGCGCTCAGTCCATTCGACAAGGTCCCTATCCCCATGCTGGTTCCCGTATCTGCCGCCCCAAGCTACACACGCACCGCCAAAGTTCTGCATTGGCTGGTGGCTCTGTTCATACTGACCAACCTGATCATCGGGCTGCGGATGGAGCGATTCCCTGGCTACTCTCACAAGTCGCCGGAGTGGAACAGCATCTTGTTCTGGCACGGCTCGATCGGAGCAGTCGTGCTATGGCTGGCGGTAGCGCGGATCATCTGGCGTCTGGGCCACCGACCGCCGCCGCTGCCGGGCAGTATCCCGTCCTGGCAGGTGGGGATAGCGCACAGCGTCCATGGCTTGCTTTATCTGGCCATGCTGGTGCTGCCGCTTGCCGGCTACGCGCATCGCGTCGCCGGTGATCACCCGGTCAGTTTTTTCGGTCTGTGGAATTGGCCTGATCTTTTCGCCCCCAGCGAGTCGCTGCGCGTTCTGTTCGGGACCATCCACGTCGATCTCGCTCTGGCGCTCGGCGGCCTTCTCATCCTTCATCTGGGCGCCGTGCTGAAGCATCTGGTGATCAATCGCGATGGCGTTGCCAAGCGGATGTTGTGATTGGCTGCAAGTGACGTTCGCCTGCTGCCGCATTAGATCGCACGAAATTGAAGGGAGGGTCGAGGCATGCGCTACCGAAACAGTCTGGGATTTGCGTGACATCGCCTCACTCAAGGCGTTCTACAGCGACATCCAGCCGATGCGCACGCATGGGGCGAAGCCACTGGCGAGCGTACTGGCTAGATCCGGTGTCGACGTCTTCTTGGTGATAGCTGGATTCATCATCTACCACGTCACGGGGCGATCGGCAGCACAGGTCGCCATCGCGAGCCACGCATGGGCGTTCCATCGGTTCGCAAAAAGGCGGATCGGCTTACTCAGGTGCCACTTGCTGAAGGGAGCATCGGCGCGCTGCAGATAGCGTCAGCGATCGCGTGGGGTCAACGCATTGCCTGCGTTCCACCAGCGCTGGGCTTGATCGATGATGACGTGTAGTGGATCGGTGCCACTCACGCTCAATACCCGCGGCTCCGCCGTTGGAGATTCGAGATCACGGAACTGGCTCTCAACCAACGTAGCGGGCATGAAATGACCGGAGCGAAGGCTGACGCGCTCGGCGGCGGCTTCGGGTGATACTTCAAGATAGACAAAGCCGAGCTCCGCCACGCCGGCGCGCAGCGTATCGCGATAGCGGCGCTTGAGTGCCGAGCAGGCGAGGACGGCGACCTGGCCGGTGGCCGTGACACTGGCGAGCTCCGCGGCCAACTGCTCCAGCCAGCCCTGGCGGTCGGCATCGGTGAGCGCGATGCCGGCCTTCATCTTTTGCACGTTGTATTCGGGATGGTAGGCGTCGCCTTCGATCATGCGTGCGCCGATGCGTTCGCTCAGGGCGGTGGCAACGCTGGTCTTGCCGCAGCCGGAGACGCCCATGACGACGATTGCGCGCATCGGGTTTTGCATGCATGACATCCCGTGACTGAGTGGTGGCCCGGCGTCGCGCCGAGCACCCCGAGGATACTGTGACCAACACCACCATTGTCATGCACAGGCCATCGAAGTCACGAAGCCGTCACAACACCCCCCTAGGCTCCGTGCCGTCTGAGTGCCGTAGCCTTCCTCGGCGAACACGGTCGAAGGAGGAGCGGTGCGGGAAAAGCATGGGGCGTGGTCGGCGTTGTTCGCGGAGAAGGGCGCGACGCTGAGCAAGTACTTCCTGCGCCGCGTGGCGCATCGCTGGGATGCGCAAGACCTCGTGCAGGAGGTTTATCTGCGCCTGTTGCGGATCGAGCCGGCGGATGCGGCCAATATCCGCAGCCCGGAGGCCTATCTGTTCACGGTGGCCGCGAACCTGGTGAAGGAGCATGCCGTGCTCCGGCAGCAGGCGCCGCTGGGCAGCGATGAGCTGGAGCAGGTGGTGGAGCAGCTGGCTGCACCCACCAATCTCGAAGCGGACATGGACAGCGACCTTCGCAAGCAGCGCCTCGGCGTGCTGATCGATCGCCTGTCGCCCAAGTGCAAGGCTGTGCTGATCATGCATTACCGCGACGAGATGTCGTATCGCGAGATCGCCGATCGCATGAGCATCTCGACCAGCATGGTGAAGAAATACGTCGTGAAGGGCCTGGCGGCGTGCCGGCAAAGGATGGCCGACTATGAATAATTCCTCGCAATTTGATGCCGCCCGGCAGGCGCGTCGCATCACCGAGCAGGCGGTGTCCTGGTATATCGAGCAACAGGAGCCGCTGACGGAACGCCAACGCGTGGCCTTCCTCGGCTGGCTGCGCGCTTCGCCGCGCCACGTGGCGGAGTATTTCGCGGTGGTGCAGATGCACGGCGACTTCAAGGCCGCAGCCGCGCTGAAGACGCTCACGGTCGAGCAGCTGGTGGATCAGGCTGGCCGCGATAATCCGGTGGTGATGTTTCCCCTGGTGGGCAGCGCCATTCGCAAGGAAAACGTCGCGCGGCCCGGACGGGCACGCCGGGCGGCGATGCGCGTGGCCGCACTGGCGGCGGCGGTAGTGATGGCATGGCTTGGCGTCGGCTACTGGCGCGATGCCAACGGCCTGGTGGAGCGGAGCTTCAAGGGCGACGTGGCGGCGGTACGTGCCGTCACCTTGCCCGACGGCACCCTGGTGCAGCTGGATCGAAACAGCGTGATCGACGTGCATTTCGATGGACGCTTCAGGCGCATCGAGGTGATCAAGGGCAACGCGTTGTTCGACGTGGGCAAGGATGCGCGTCGACCCATGCTGGTCAACGTGGGCGGCCATGTGTTGCAGGACATCGGCACCGTCTTCGATGTGAAGCGCGATGCCAGCGGCGACACGCTCACCGTGATCAGCGGTCGCGTGCGCGTGCTCAATGCCGCCGACGAATCGAAGCAGGGCGGGCTCGCGGCGCTGTTGAACGCCGATCCGGTGGCGGATCTCACCACGGGGCAGCAGATTTCACTGAACGTCTCGGGCGAGATCATCAAGCAGCCTGCGCAGGTGGCCAAGGTCATTGCGTGGCTGCCATCGGAGATTCGCTTCCAGCACGAAACCATCGGCAATGTGGCGAGGCGCTTCAATGCCTACACCAGCAAACCCCTGGTGATCGAGAACGCAAGCATCGCCGATGAACGCATCAGCGGCATCTTCCACGCCAACAATCCGCAGGCGTTCGCGGCCTACCTTGCCACGCTGCCGGATGTGCGCGTCGTGGAAGAGGGCAACCGCGTGCGCATCGTCGCCTCGAATCAAACTGACACGAAAGCCGGGCGCCTGTAAGAAAAGATTCATGCAATCGGAGGTGCCCGGTTGCGCAAAACGAGGCTCTTGAAAGGTATAGGCCGAAAAAAACGCAGCAAGCGCGTCACAGACCGGCCAGTCATCTACCTCACTCAAGGTTGTTACTCCTCATGCGCAATCGATTGGCATTACATATCGCCCTCGTGCTCGGCGTCACTCTTCCGCTGGCCACGTTCGCCCAAGCCAACGCCACGGTGCACACCACCGCCATCGCAGCGATGCCGCTGTCCAAGGCGCTGGAGAATTTCTCGCACGAAGCGGGCATGCAGGTGGTC
This sequence comes from Dyella sp. 2YAF14, assembly GCF_052114725.1. Lineage (NCBI taxonomy): Bacteria > Pseudomonadati > Pseudomonadota > Gammaproteobacteria > Lysobacterales > Rhodanobacteraceae > Dyella > Dyella sp. 2YAF14. The sequence continues at coordinate 32,980 of NZ_JBFRFH010000021.1, forward strand.
TATGGTTCGGAGATCTCCGACACCATCCGCAGTCCCGGTGCCGACGCCGGTCTGCCGCCGGAGCAGCAGTTGCGTCAATTGCTGGCAGGCACGGGCCTGAGCTACCGCCTGGTCACGCCGAACACGGTGACGATCGTCCCGGGAAACGTGGCAGCCAATGCGGGCAATCCGGCCTCCGCTGCGGTGACGACGGCCGGTAGTGCAGGCGTTGCAGCGGCGAGTGATGCGACGGTCGCGTCCGGCAATGGCAAGACGACCAAGGATCTGGATCAAGTCGTGGTGACGGCGCGCTCCGGCGTGGATGAGCGCACCAAGGCCCAGACCAGCTACTCGATCACCACCATCGACGAAGATCGCCTGCGCATGCAGAACCCCACCAGCGTCACCGAGGCGCTGAAGTCGGTGCCGGGTTTCTGGGTGGAAGCGTCGGGCGGCGAAGCGAGCGGCAATATCCGCGCCCGCGGTATTCCGGTGGACGGTTTTGGCTCGGTGAACCTGCTCGAAGACGGTATTCCGGTGCAGCACGATCCGGCGCTTGGTTATCTCAATGCGGATCAGGCGTTCCGCCTGGATGAAACCATCGATCGCATCGAAGTGGTGCGCGGTGGTCCGTCGTCGATCTTCTATTCGAATGCGCCGGCCGGTGCGATCAACTTCATACCGCGCCAGGTGGGTGAATCCGCCGAGGGCCTGGTGAAGTACACCTTGGGCAACTACGGGCTCAACCGTCTGGACTTCTGGTATGGCACGCCGATCGGCGATGGCTGGAAGCTGAGCACCGGTGGTTTCTATCGCCAGGACAACGGCATCCGCAGCCCGGGCTTTACCAACGACCAGGGTGGCCAGCTGCGCGCCACGCTGTCCAAGCAGTTCGAGAACGGCAGCCTCAGTTTCGATATCAAGCGCCTGGACGACAAGGTCGCGCTGGACCTTGGCATCCCGATGTATCGCAATGCCAGTGGCGACCTGCAGGCCGTGCCGGGCTTCAACGGCAACTACGGCACGCTGGCCGGTCCGGAGACCGAACACATCCAGATGATCCAGGGCAACGGCAGCCTGTACAACTTCGACAACAGCCTGGGCACGCAGGTCAAGCGCACGCAGTTCACGGTGAAGTTCGACTACAACCTGGGCGACGGCTGGAAAATTGCCGAAGACCTGCGTTACAGCGATACGGATACCGTGCGCAACGGCGTCTATCCGAACGCGGTGCAGACCACGGGCGATTTCTTCACCACCGCACAAAAGCAGCTCACCAAGTACTACCCGAACGCCGCCGGCATGCGATTGCAATATGTCGACAACGGCCAGGCCTACAACGCCAGTCCCAACAACGGCCTGGTCGTGACTGGTGGTCTGCGCGGCATCACCATGCCGATGAACGAGTTCACCAGCGACACGCGCCTGCTGCGCAAGTTCGAATTCGGCGACCAGACGCACGATGTGACGTTTGGTTACTACTACGCGCACTTCAACCAGAGTTTCGACCGCTATTCGTCTACCGCCATCCTCACGGCGACCGACAATGCGCGCCTGCTCGACGTGGTGGCCGTGGATGCCAAGGGCAACGCACTGGGCAAGCTGACCAACAATGGCATCTACGGCTACGGCTACGAGTGGGCGCACGCCAGCGGCACATCCAACACCAATGCCTTCTACGCGTCCGACGAATGGCAGATCAACGACCAGCTGCGCATCGACGGTGGTGCGCGCTGGGAGCGCGTTAACACCACGGGCTGGACCGAGCTGTCGCAGAATGTGAATCTTGGCACGCCGCCGACCAACAATATCCTCACCGGCACCGGCCAGTTCGTGGATTACGACCACAGCTTCAGCAAGCTGGGCTGGACCTTGGGTGCGAACTATCAGTTCAGCGAGCACCAGGGTGTGTTCGCGCGTTACACCTCAACCTTCCGCCTGCCCAACCTCAGCTCGTACATCACCACGCCGACCGCCACGCCGATCACGCAGACGATGATCTTGCCGGAGATGGGCTACAAGTACAGCAACCGTTACATGGATGCGTACGCCACGCTGTTCTACACCAAGTACAACAACGTCAGCTTCAGCAACTACGTGTTCGATCCGAACAGCGGCGTGTCGACCCCGCAGACGGGTTACGCCAACACCGAAACCTACGGTGTGGAACTGGAAGGCACGTTCTATCCGTCCAAGTATTTCGACGTGCAGTACACCGCGACCGTGCAGGATCCCAAGTACAAGGGGCTGACCTATACCACGGTGACGGCGGGTGCGCCGGTGCTGCTGGACTACGACGACAACCAGCTGATCCGCGTGCCAAAGAACAGCTTCCGCGTGGTGCCGGGCGTGAACCTGTTCGACGACAAGCTGCGCCTGCAGATGTCGTACGAGTATGAAGGACGGCGCTATGTGGATACGGCCAACTCGGTGGTGCTGCCGCAGTACCACACCATCGGTTTGAGCGCGCGTTACCAGATGACACCGGAGTTGTCGTTCTTCCTGTACGCCGACAACCTCAACAATTCGCTCGGCCTCACCGAAGGCAATCCACGTGCCGGCGAACTGGCGAGCAGCGATGCGACCAAGAGCGTGTTCATCGCACGACCGCTGCTCGGTCGATCGTTCCGCGCCTCGGTCATGTACCGGTTCTGACCTCGTTTGACGTCCTGCGCGTCGCACCGCATGGCGGCGCGCGGGACGGTTGTCCTGTTTCGGGAAGCAAGCAATGAATGAGAGTACGCGTGGCCGTCTTGGGTATCTGGCGTTGGTGGCGCTGTGGCTGGCCTTGCTGGGCGTGGCGTGTGCCACGGAGAGCGCGCCGGACGTGGTGTTGCACGGCGAGTTGATCGGCAGCGACAACCATAGCTACCGCGAGGTGCCGTTCCAGGTGCCGGCGGGCGTCAATCGCATCACCGTGCAGTTCGAGTCTACAGGGCGCGCCGAGCACAGCACGATCGATCTGGGCCTTGAAGATCCCGATGGCTTTCACAGCCAGCAAGGACTGCGCGGCTGGACGGGCGGTAGCAAGCAGCTGTTCACCGTGGGCGCGGTCGATGCGACGCCGTCATTCGCGCCGGGTCCAATCCAGCCGGGACGCTGGGCGCTACTGCTCGGTATCCCCAATATCCGTCCCGCGTCGAAGGCTCAGTACACGGCCAAGATCTGGTTTGGCCATCCGGGCGATCCGGCGTGGTTGCCTGCCGTGCTCAATCCACCGCTGCGCAAGGAGGCGGGCTGGTATCGGGGCGACTTGCACATGCATGGCGCGCATAGCGATGGCAGTTGTCCCACGCAGAGCGGCGACGGGCGTGCACCGTGCCCGCTGGTCTTCACCGTGGAAGATGCCGCCAGGCGCGGACTCGACTTTATCGCGCTGAGCGATCACAACACGGTGTCGCAGGCCAACGACATCCGCGAACTGCAGCCGTACTTCGACCATCTGTTGCTGATACCTGCGCGCGAGGTGACCACCTTCCAGGGGCACGCGAACCTGTTCGGCACCACCGAGCCGCTGGATTTCCGCCTGGGCAGCAAGTCCGTGCCTGACTGGAATGCCTTGCTGACGCAGGCTGAAGCTTTGCACGGCGTGTTTTCCATCAACCATCCCATCCGTCCCAACGACGAAACCTGCATGGGTTGCGGCTGGACGCCGGAAAAGCCGGTCGACATGCATCTGGTGCAGGCCATCGAGGCGGTCAACGGCATCGACGCCAGGAGCCCGCAGCACACCGGCATTCCGTTTTGGGAGGAGCAGCTTAACCACGGCTACCACCTGACCGGGATCGGCGGCAGCGACAACCACAATGCGAAGGTGGCCTTGCCGTTTCCCGGCGGCAGCATGGCGATCGGTCTGCCGACCACGGTGGTTCACGCAAGCGAGTTGTCGATGAAGGCCATCCTTGATGGCATTCGCGCCGGGCATGTTTTCATTGATGTGCAAGGCACCCGCGACCGGACGATCGATGTCGTGGCGACCGTGGGTGAGCATTCCGCGGAAATGGGCGATGCGTTGAGCGCGCCGGCCGGAAGCACGGTTCGCATCACGATGCGTGCCGACGCGTTGGATCAGGCGCATGCGGAGATCATCGTGGATGGAAAGCCCTTCCAGCCAAAGGAAGATCTGGCCATTCGTGAAGCCAAGCAGAGCTTGTCGTTCGATTGGAGCAGCGATGGAAGGCGACACTGGTTGCGGGTCAATGTGCGTGGCGCCGATGGCAGCCTGTTGATCGTCGGCAATCCGATCTACCTCAATTGATGGCGCGCATGGCCGCCGTCAATCGCTTCCTCCCGGCCCTGATTAGGTAGAACTACGGAGGCATGATCCGGGCGGCTTGTCTCAAACTGGTGCAAGCACCACTCGTTTGATGACGAGGATTGAGGCCATGAAAGCGCTCCTGCTGTCGACCGCGATGGTGACCAGTCTGGCTCTTGCGTCGGCAGCGACGTGGAGCACAGCTCTCGCAGCACAAGCGTCAAGCCCCAAGGATATCCAGCAACGCACGATTGCCCGGCGGGCGGCTGAGGCGGTGATCTGGGGCATGCCGGCAGTCAACTATCAGTTGATGCAGGATGCGTTCGAGAAGCTGCAGGGCGGTGCGAACCAGGTCGCCTATTGGTCGCGGCCGGTCAACTGGAAAGACCAGACGCTCACGCCCAATCCCGACACTATTTATTTCATGCCGTTCTACGACACCAGGAACGGCCCTGTCGTGATGGAGATCCCTCCGGCCGAGGAGGGCGCGACCATTACGGGTAGCGTGGACGACAGTTGGCAAAACGCGCTGGAAGATGTGGGCCCGGCCGGTGTCGACAAAGGCAAAGGCGGCAAGTATCTGATCCTTCCGCCGGGGTACAAGGACAAGGTACCGGCGGGCTATATCCCGATGCCGTCCGACACCTATCGCGGTTTTGCCATCCTGCGCTCCAACCTCAAGAGCGGCAGCGACGCCGATATCGACAAGGCCGTGACGTACGGCAGGCGCGTCAAGTTCTATCCGCTGTCGACGGCCAACAAGGCTGGCGGCGCCGAGACCAGGTTCGTGGATGTGTACGACAAGCCGTTCGATGCCACCATCCCTTATGACAGTCGATTCTTCGAGGCATTGAATCGCTTCGTGCAGGCCGAGCCCTGGATCACACGCGACAAGGCGATGATCGACATGCTCAAGTCGCTGGGCATCGAGAAGGGCAAGTCGTTCAACCCTTCCACCGAGACCAGGCAGGCCTTCGATGCAGCTGCGCTGGAGGCGAAGGCGGCGATCGATCTGGGATACGAGCAGGCGTTCGTCCCGCCGTTCTTCGACAACACCCATTGGGCGTTGCCCGCCGCGCAGGACACGCTGGCAGGGATGATGACCACCTTCAGCAACCCCGATAGCTATCCGATCGATGGCCGCGCCGTGATTTACTCCATGGCGTATTTCAGCACCAAACATCTGGGCGCCGGGCAGTTCTATCTGCTGGCGATCAAGGATGCCCAGGGCAAACGCATGGAAGGCGGGAAACACTACCGCCTGCATGTGCCGGCCAAGGTGCCTGTCAAACTCTATTGGTCGGTGACGGCGTACGACGGCGAAACACACGCACTTATCCGCAATATGCGCTGGGGCAGCCGCGGTTCGAATACGCCGGGCCTGCAAACCAATGCCGATGGATCGGTCGATATCTATTTCGGCCCCAGGGCGCCGGGCGGGAAGGAGGCCAACTGGGTTCCTACCGATCCCGCGCGTCCCTTCGAATTGCTGTTTCGCTTCTACGGGCCGGAGAAGGCGTTCTTCGACAAGCTCTGGAAGTTGCCGGACGTCGAGCCTCAGGCGTAAGGGCCTGCGACACCGACGCAGACAAGAGCGGCGACCTGGACAGCACGGGTCAGCCCAGGACTTATTCGTCGCGGGTCGGCGCGACCTCGCGAGCATCTTCTTGCGTCCCGAGTCTCCTCGACAGCGAACGCCGCGCGATACAGCACAAGGGACGTGCCGAGTAATTTTACGTACACCACGTACGTAGTCTCTCGGATTGTCAGACCCCTCCAAATTCGCGACCGTGATGGCTGGCGCGCTGCCTCTGCGCCGGGGCGCCCAGCCTAGGCTGCGCCCATCACGGATCTCAGCTGCCAGCTTGCACGGCGGCCGCTTGATACAGCGAAGGATCGGATATGTCGGGAGTACTTCGAATGCACGATCTAGTCCGCGCCGGCGGGACGCCGGCACGCAGGACGCTTGCCTGTCGCTGGGCGGCACTCTGTCTGCTCGTCGCCATGGCTTGGACCAACGCCTGCATGGCCGCGCAGGATCCCTTGCCTTCGTGGAACGATGGCGCGACCAGGCAGCAGATCGAGAGCTTCGTCAAGAAAGTCACCACCGACGGTACGCCCGATTTCGTGGAGCCGGCCAAACGCATCGCGGTGTTCGACAACGACGGCACCTTGTGGGCGGAGCAACCGGCCTACTTTGAATTCTTCTTTGCGCTGGACCAGGTCAAGGCGTTGTCGCCCCAACACCCGGAATGGAAGACCACCGAGCCGTTCAAGTCCGCGCTCGCGGGCGACATGAAGGGTCTCGCGGCATCGGGTGAGAAGGGCATACTCGAACTGGTGGCGGCGACGCATTCGGGCATGACCACCGATGAGTTCGCGCGCAACGTGAACCAATGGGTGTCCACGGCCCGGCATCCGAAGACGCATAGGGTGTTCACCGAGATGGTGTACCAGCCGATGCTCGAGTTGCTGCACTACCTGCGCGACAACGGCTTCAAGACGTACATCGTGTCCGGCGGCGGGCAGGACTTCATGCGCGCATGGGTCCCTGCGGTGTACGGCATTCCGCCGGAACAGATCATCGGCAGCCAGGGCGAACTGAAGTACGAGATGCAGAACGGCAAGCCTGTGCTGATCAAGCTGCCCAAGGTGGCGCTGATCGACGACGGCCCCGGCAAACCTGTCGGCATCCAGCGCTCGCTCGGCGTCAAACCCATCTTCGCCTTCGGCAACTCCGACGGCGACCAGCAGATGCTCGAGTGGACGGCCTCGGGCGATGGTGCGCGCTTTGCGGGCCTGGTCCATCACACCGATGCGGCGCGCGAGTGGTCGTACGACCGCCAGTCGAAGATCGGCAAGCTCGACAAGGCATTGGATGAAGCCACGGCCAGGCACTGGACCGTGGTGGACATGAAGAACGATTGGAAAGTCATCTACCCCGCTGAAAAGCAGTAGCGCAAGAGACGGCGCAGGGCATTGGGCGCCGTTGCGGCATGAACGATGTGTCACCGTTGGCTGCCTTGCGCAGTCGTGAAGCACATGAGGAGGTTCCCATGTTTCGCCCGTGGCAGCGCAGCAGATTGTTGACATCGATCACCACGGTGGTCGCGACGGCATTGCTCGTCGTGGCTGCCGTGACCATTCAACCGCCCACGGCCAAGGCACAGCCGCCGGCACAGGACCAACAGCAGAATCAGTCGGACAACGGCAAGCCCAACATCCTGGTGATTTTCGGCGATGACGTAGGGCAGTCGAACATCAGCGCGTATTCGATGGGCCTGGTGGGCTATCGCACGCCCAACATCGACCGCATCGCCCGCGAAGGCATGATCTTCACCGACTATTACGCCGAGAACAGTTGTACGGCTGGCCGCTCGACCTTCCTCACCGGTCAGACGGTATTGCGGACGGGTCTATCGAAGGTCGGCATGCCCGGCGCCAAGGCCGGTCTGCAGGACCGCGATGTCACCATTGCTCAGGCGCTGAAGGGTCAAGGCTATGCCACGGCGCAGTTCGGCAAGAACCATCTGGGCGACCGCGATGAATTTCTGCCGACCAAGCATGGCTTCGACGAATACCTCGGCAACCTCTACCACCTCAATGCCGAAGAAGAGCCGGAGCGTCCGTACTGGCCATCGAATGATCCGAACTTCCTGAAGGTCTACAACCCGCGCGGTGTGATGCACACCTTCTCGGATGGCAAGATCCAGGATACCGGCCCGCTCACCGTCAAGCGCATGGAAACCATCGACGACGAGACGACGGGCGCGGCGATCGGCTACATCCAGAAGCAGGCTCAGGCCAAGCAACCGTTCTTCGTCTGGATGAACTTCACGCGCATGCACATCTTTACCCACGTGCGTCCGGAGTACATCGGCAAGGCCGGCCTGGGCAAGGGCCATGAGTACGCCGATGGCATGTGGGAGATGGACCAGAATGTCGGCAAGCTGCTCAAGACACTCGATGACGCCGGCATCACCAAGAACACCATCGTGGTCTTCACCACCGACAACGGTCCGAACTTCTTCACCTGGCCGGATGCCGCCAATACGCCGTTCCGCAGCGAGAAGGATTCGAACTGGGAAGGTGCCTTCCGCGTACCCGCCATGGTTCGCTGGCCGGGTCATATCCGTCCCAATACGGTGAGCAATGCGCTGATGTCTGGCCTGGACTGGTTCCCGACTCTTGTGGCGGCGGCCGGCGAAGGCGACATCGTGAACAAGTTGGCCAAGGGCCTGAGCATCGGTGGAAAGTCGTTCAAAGTGCATCTGGACGGCTACAACTTCCTGCCGTATCTGACAGGGCAGAACAACACCAGACCGCGCGATGAGTTCTTCTATTTCGACGACGATGCGGAGCTCGTCGCGGTGCGATGGGATCCACTGGAGCCCGGCGCCGTCACGCCGGATGCTTGGAAGGCCGTGTTCTGCGAACAGCGCGCACCTGGTGGCCTGCAGATCTGGATGGAGCCGTTCACCTGCCTGCGTTTGCCCAAGCTCTACAACCTGCGCATGGATCCGTACGAGCGTGCCGATATTGGTCCGACCACCGGTTACTACCGTTGGGAGACCGAGAACGCCTACGTCACGGTGGAAGCCAACCTGCGCGCCGCGCGTTTCCTGGCAACGTTCAAGGACTATCCGCCGAGCCAGTCGCCTGACTCGTTCACCATCGACAAGGCGGTCCAGCAGCTGAAGATGGAACTGCAGAAGCAGGGCAAGTAATGACTGGCGAGAGATGGCATCAACGCCACTTGTCCTAAGTCAAAGGCAGGCTGCCCGCATCCGTGCGGGCAGTCTGCGTTTTAGGTGACTTTGTCTTCGATGTGACGGTGCGCAAGGCGCGCTTGCCCGCGGTTACTTAAGTAGCTCTACGCAGCGCGCCTGGTCCGTATACTCAAATGACATACCGTCCCGCGCGAGATCCATGCCCGCCATGAAGCCGCCACGCGTTGGAAAACATGCCTTTGTGGCGCTGCCCGTCAACGTCGCCACAGCGCACTGGTCGGCCGCCTTGTTGTTCGGCTCGGGCGCCGCGTCGCTGGTCTATCAATTGCTGTGGATCAAGCAGCTCTCGCTGGTGGTGGGCGTGGAGGTCTATGCCGTCACCATTGCCGTGAGCGCCTTCTTCGCGGGACTGGCCATCGGTGGTGCGTGGTGGGGACGTACCGCCGACGGGCTCTCTCATCCCTTGCGTCTTTATGCGTGGCTTGAAGTGGCAGTCGGTGTGCTTGGGGTGGGGGCGACCCTGCTGCTGCCGCACAGTGCCGAGCTCTTTGCGCAGTGGGAGCAACGGGTCGGCTGGCTCGCCTGGCTGCTTCCCTTCGTGCTCGTGGGCGCACCTGCGGTGGCGATGGGAGGCACGCTGCCTGTGCTGGTACGCGCCAGCGCCAGCGACAGCGTGGCCGGCACGGGCGGGCGGCTCTACGCGGCGAACACCGCAGGGGCCATTACCGGCGTGCTGGCCGCGCCGTTTGTATTGCTTCCAGCGCTTGGCGTGCAAGGAACGGCGCTGGCTGCGGCCGCCGTCAACGCGATTGCTGCTGCCGTGGCGTGGATGCTGGATCGTCGTCATGCCTTCGTACCGCCGGACAGCAAGGAAGCGCCGGTGGCGTCCCGTCGTTCCGCGCGCCTCGCGCTAACGCTCTATGCCATCGCCGGCGGCATCGCGCTGGGTTACGAAGTGATCTGGTCGCAGACCGTCGTGCAGTTCATGACCACGCGCGCCTTCGCGTTCGCCATGATGCTGGCCGTCTATCTGTTCGGATTGATGCTGGGCAGTGCGATCCACGCGCGTTTCGCCGATCGCGTACGCAACGGATGGTTCGTCTTCGGCGCGCTTATCGCGCTGGCGGGTCTCGTGGCTTTGCTGCAGGTCAGCGTGCTGGGCGAGTGGTTGCCGGCGCTGCAGAGCCAGGCGGCCAATGTGATGACGAGCCTCACCGGCAGTCGCCTCGCTGCGATGTGCGCGCGATTTGTCGTGGCCGCCATCGTGGTCGTGCTGCTGCCGACGCTGCTCCTTGGCGCCGCGTTTCCGGCGGTGCTGCGGCTATACGCGCAACCGGGACGCAGTGGCCGAAGTGTGGGTTTCGCGGTGGCCGTGAACACATTGGGCGGCATTGCCGGCACCGCACTGACGGGCTTCGTGCTGGTGCCGACGTTTGGACTGGTGCGTTCACTGGCCTTGCTTGCCATCGCGGCGGCGGTGGTGGGCGTGACTGCAGTGTTTGCGGGTTCCACATCGCGCGATCGATCGCGCTGGATCGTGCTCGCCGTGGGCGCCTGCACGTTGGTGATCGCGATACTGACGCCGCCACAAAAGCTCGCCACGTTGTTGGCGCAGGTACGCGGGGGCGAGCTCACCTATTATCAGGAGAGCCGTGGCGGCACGGTGGCAGTACTGGCACAGGGGCAGGGCGACAGCCGCTTCCATCGACTCTATATCCAGGGCGTGTCCAATTCCGGCGATACGCTGCCTTCTCAGCGCTATATGCGTCTGCAGGCCTTACTGCCGCTGATCATCCATCGCGGTGAGCCGCATTCGGCGCTGGTGATTGGTTTCGGCACCGGTATCACGGCGGGCGCACTGTCGCAGTATCCCGGCCTCACCACGCGCGTTTGCGCCGAACTTCTGCCTGCGGTGGTCCATGCCGCAGCGCAGTTCAAGGGCAATTACCAGGCGGGCAGCGACCCGGGTCTCGATATCCGTCTGCGCGATGGGCGCCGCGAACTGCTGGCCAACCCGCAGACCTATGACGTGATCACGCTGGAGCCGCCGCCGCCTTCGGCCGCCGGCGTGGTGAATCTGTATTCGCGCGATTTCTATCAGCTGGCATCGCGGCGTCTCGCGCCGGGCGGCATCCTGGCGCAATGGTGGCCCATCGCCACGCAGAACGACGAGGATTCGCGCGCCATGGTACGCGCCTTCCTCGATGCCTTCCCGCACGCCACGCTGTGGACCACCGAGCTTCACGAAATGCTGCTGGTTGGGTCCAACGAGCCGATCGAACTGGATGCGGCACGCATCGCGCAGCGCTTCAACCAACCGTCTGTGGCCCAATCGCTCGGCGACGTCGGCGTGGCTACGCCCGCTGCGCTGCTGGCGACGTGGGTCACCGATCGGGCCGGGCTGGAGCGCTACGCCGGCGACACTACCGCGGTGACCGACGACCGTCCGAGCATCGAATACGGGGCATGGCTGCGGCGCAACGAAATCGTCCGCGTACTGCCGGAACTGGTGACGCTGCGCACCGCGCCGCCGCTGCACGGGGCCGACGACCAACTGATCGATGCCATGCACACGCAACGCGACGTGCTGTTCACTTTCTACGCGTCAGGGTTGGCTGCGTATCAGGGCGATCGCGACCATTGGTCAGAAGCCCTCGGTCTGGTCATGCAGGCGGACGGCCAGAACCCCTATTACCGCTGGATCGCTGGCGGCGGACCGTGATGCGGTGGGCGACGGAGAGCGAGTGGACATGAATGCGAAAGAGGCCGTTGCGACGCTGCAGGCGCAGATGGAGACCTCCATCATCGGGCAGCGCGAGCTGATCCGTCAGATGATCGTGGGGCTGCTGGCCAATGGTCATCTGCTGCTCGAAAGCCTGCCTGGCCTGGCCAAGACGCGTGCGGTGAAGAGCATGGCCAAGAACCTCGATACCCAGATGCGCCGCATCCAGTTCACGCCTGATCTGCTGCCTTCGGACATCACCGGTACCGAAGTGCTGCACCAGAAGGACGGCCAGAACGTATTCCAGTTTCAGCCGGGCCCGATCTTCGGCAACGTCATTCTTGCCGACGAGATCAACCGTGCGCCGGCCAAGGTGCAGGCCGCACTGCTCGAGGCGATGGAGGAGCGGCAGATCACCGTCGCCGGCACTACGCACAAGATGCCGGATCTGTTCATCGTGATGGCCACGCAAAACCCGATCGAGCAGGAAGGCACGTATCCATTGCCCGAGGCGCAGCTCGATCGCTTCCTGATGAAGGTGCTGGTCGACTATCCGGACAAGGACAGTGAGATCAGCGTGCTCGAACTGGTGCGCAGCGAGGAAGTGGGGGCATCCCATGGTGCGGGTGGGGGGCAGGATTCGCGTATCGCACCGGCCAGCGTGTTCGAAGCGCGTGGCGAGATCCATGCCATGCATGTGGCGCCGGCGATCGAGCAATACATCATGGCCCTGGTCGATGCCACGCGCCATCCTGCCAACTACGACAAGACCCTGGCCACCTGGATCCAGATCGGCTCCAGTCCACGCGGCGGCATTGCGCTGGAACGCACCTCGCGCGTCCATGCATGGCTGGAAGGGCGCGACCATGTCACGCCCGATGATGTGCGTGCGATGGTGCATCCCGTGCTGCGCCATCGCCTGATGCTTTCCTACGACGCCAGCGCCGAAGGCATCCATGCCGATCAGGTGATCGACAAGATTCTGGAGCTGGTGGCCGTGCCGGCCTGAGCGGGAGATCGGTGCGATGGCAGCGGTATCGGACAGCGACATTGGTACGGTCTACGTCACGCCTTCGTACCTGGCGCGGATGGAATTCGATGCGCGCCGCCTGCGAGCCACGCCGCACCGCCCGCATCACAGCATTCTTGCGGGAAGACATGCATCGCGCCTGCGCGGACGCGGCCTCAATTTCGAGGAGATCCGTGCCTACGTGCCGGGCGACGATCTTCGTCATCTGGACTGGAAGGCGTCCTCGCGCGTGGGTCATGCCCTGGTGCGCTCGTACACGGAGGAACGGGATCGACCCGCGCTGTTCGTGGTGGACCAGCGCATCTCGATGTTCTACGGCACGCGCCGCGCGATGAAATCGGTGGTGGCGGCGGAGTTGGCGGCACTGGGCGCGTGGATGTCGTTCCAGGCTGGCGACCGTGCCGGCGCGGTAGTGTTCGATGACAACCATATCCAAAGCATCCGCGCCCATCGCAGCCGATCGCGCCTGCTTGCGATGCTTGGCGCGTTGGCGCGCAGCAACCAGGCCTTGCGCGCGGATGATCCGGTGCGCATCAATCCCGGGCAACTGGATGCCGCGCTGCGTGCCGCACTGCATCTGGCGACGCACGATTACCTGGTCTTCATCGTCAGCGATTTCCTGGGGGCGGACGAAGAGACTCTGCAGCTGATCCGTGAGCTGGCCACGCACAACGACGTTGTCGCCGCCCTGGTGTTTGATCCATCCGCCCGCGCGATACCGGACCGGGGCAAGATCGTCGTCACCGAGGGCGAGCTGCAGGTGGAGCTGGATTTCGACCGCAAGACGGTTCGCGAGCCGCTGAGCGTCATGTTCGACCGGCGCCTGCAGGAAACCGTCGAACTGGTGCAGCGTTGCGGCGTGCCCATGCTGGCCATCGATACCGAACAGCCCACGCTCCTGCAGGTGGCGCGCATGCTTGGGCGCTTCGCCCTGCGCGGGAGGTAGGCGGTGCTATTGCTTCCCGACAAGCCGATGGCATCGATTGCGGATCTCAAGGATATTCCGGCGCCGCCGCCGGTGTCCTACGCACCGCAGACCGCCGGATGGTGGGTAGTCGGCGGCCTGATCGTGCTCGGCTTGCTGCTGTACGCGTTCTTTCGTTGGCGCAGGTGGCGGCGCAATCGCTATCGGCGCGAAGCGCAGGTCGAGCTGGACGCCATCGAGCGCGCGGCGAACGATGCGGCCACGCGCCATGAGGCACTGGCCGCGCTGCCCGTGCTGGTCAAGCGCACGGTGCTGTCGTGGGCGCCACGGCAAGAGGTGGCGCCGCTGACGGGCGAAGCGTGGCTACGTTATCTCGATCGGACCTATCCCCGCGGTGGATTCGTGCAAGGGCCGGGGCGTCAGCTCGATGCACTCGCTTACGGGCCGCGTGAGCTCGGCAAGGACGAACTCGCTGCCTTGATGGCACTGCTGCGCCACTGGATCGACGACCATGTGGCAGCTTGAGCACCCCTGGCTGCTGCTGGTGTTGCCTCTGCCGCTGCTGGTGTGGTGGCTGTTGCCGCCGTACGGCGAACGCACGCGCGCTGTGCGCGTGCCGTTCTTCGACGAATTGACCAAGGCTACAGGTCAAACGCCCGCGCGTGGTGCCGTCGTATTGCGTGGCAACTGGCTGCGCCGCGTGCTGGCGCCATTGTGCTGGGCGTTGGTCGTGCTGGCCCTGGCCGGACCGCAGCATCTGGAGCCGCCGATCGAACGCACTGAATCGGCGCGCGATCTGCTGCTGGCGATCGATCTGTCCGGTTCCATGGCCACGCCTGATTTCCTGGATCCACAAGGGCAGCGCATCGATCGCTTGAGCGCCGTGAAGGGCGTGGTCGATGATTTCATCGCCCATCGCACGACCGATCGCATCGGCCTGATCGTGTTCGGCACCAACGCGTTTCCGCAGGCGCCGTTGTCGCTCGACCATGTGGCCGTGCGCGAGTTGCTCGACGAGCTGCGCGTAGGCATGGCGGGCGAACAGACGGCCATTGGCGACGCCATCGGCGTGGCCGTGAAGATGACCGAACATTCCCAGCAACGCGAGCGCGTGCTGATCCTGCTGACGGATGGCAACGATACGGCGGGCCGCATTCCCGCGGACAAGGCTGCCGAGATCGCCAAGGCCGGCCATATCGTGATCCATACCATAGGCATCGGCGATCCGATGGCCAAGGGTGAAAACCGCGTCGACCTGGACGCACTCAAGCGCATTGCCAGCGCCACGGGCGGGCGCACCTTCCGCGGCGAAAACCGCGAACAGCTGGCCGGCATCTATGCACTGCTCGATCGCGTGACACCCAGCAAGGTGAAGCATTCGGTCTACCGGCCGAAGGTCAGGCTCTACTACGTTCCCCTGGGAGCTGCACTGCTGTTGATGATCGCCTATCACCTGGTGATGCTTGGCGTGTTGGCGCCGCTGGCACGCCGCCGCGACATGTCCCGGCTGTCGCCCGGTACGTCGGAGAGCTGAGATGGAACAGGGCTTTCATTTCATCCGACCGCTGTGGCTGCTGTTGCTGCCGGCAGGGCCGTTGCTGCTGTGGTGGTGGGGCCGTCGCAACGATCCGCTGCAACGCTGGAAAGGCATGATCGCGCCGCACCTGCTGGCGCATCTGGTGGTCGGCGACAGCGAGCGCTGGCGTCCCCGTCCCATTCACCTGGTCTGCGCTGTGCTCGTGCTGGGCAGCATTGCCTGCGCCGGCCCCACGTGGGAACTGGAATCGCCGCCGTTTGCGGAGGACCGCGCGCCGCTCGTCGTGGCGATGGATCTCTCCGCGGCGATGAACGCGATGGATGTCTCGCCCACGCGGCTGGAGCGCGCCAAGCAGAAGGTGCGCGACCTGATGGCCCTGCGCGTGGGCGGCCGCACCGGCCTGATCGTCTACACCAGTTCGGCACATATGGTGTTGCCGCCCACCGACGATGCGGCATTGATGGAAATGTTCCTTTCGGCGCTGAGCACCGACCTGCTGCCAGCCGGCAAGGGACTCAACGCAGGCGCCGCACTCGCGCTGGCCGACAAGCTGCTCAACGCGGAAAGCGATCCGGGCACCATCGTGTTCTTCACCAGCGGGTTCGACGATGCACAGATCCCGGCGTTCGTGGCGCATCGGCAGCACTCGCGACAGCAGGTGTTGATGCTGGCGGTGGGCACCACCGAGGGCGGTCCATTGCGCGGGGCCAATGGCCAGATCCAGACGGGATCGGATGGCACACCACTCAACGCCAAGCTTGATGACGGCGCGCTGCAGCGGCTCTCCGCGCAAGCGCATGTTCCACTGGCCAGCATCACCTCAGGTGGCGAAGACATGCAATGGGTGCAGCGCGAGGCCGTGCATCACCTGCAGATCGTCAAGGACAAATCGTCGGTGCACTGGAAGGAGTATGGCTACTTCCTGTGCTACCCGCTGGTGCTGATCGCGCTGTTCTGGTTCCGGCGCGGCTGGATGGTGCGCTGGGTGTTCGTGCTCGGCGTTGCCGGGCTGGCCATGCATCCATCATCCGCGATGGCGGCGGACTGGCATGTGGCCGACTGGTTCTTCACCCCCGATCAGCAAGGCCGCTGGTACTACGAGCATCGCGATTTTGAGAAGGCGGCCCAGCATTTCCAGGATCCCACCTGGAAGGGCTGGGCGTTGTACCAGCATGGCCGCTGGGACGATGCGCGCAAGATTTTCGAGACCTTGCCGGGTGCGGATGCGAAGTTCATGACTGGCAACAGCTATGCCCACCAGTTCGAATACGAGGAAGCCGAGGAAGCCTACGACGAAGCGCTGCGCCTGCGTCATCCCTTCCCGGACGCCGAAGCCAATCTGCGCCTGATGGTCACGCTGATGAAGCAGCGGGAGAGCGTGCCGGCCGAGGACGAGGACGACGAAAGTCGCCCCGACCAGGTCAAGCAGGACAAGGAGGGCGCCAAGGGAAAAGGCAAGATGCAGGTGACGGGCAAGCGTCCCTCGCAGCTGCCCGCCGATGTGTGGATGCGCAACCTGAGCGTGTCGCCTGCGGATTTCCTGCGCACCAAGTTCAGCATCGAAGAGGGCCAACCGGCACCCGCGCCCGCCAGCAGTGCGGCAGGCCCGCAGCCATGAAGTGGCTGATCGCATGCCTGCTGTATCTGAGCGTCGTGCTTGCTTATGCCGACGAGCCACAAGCACCACCCGCACCGCCGCCCGTGCGGGTACGCGTGCACCAGGAGCCGGTGGGCACCCTGATGCAGGGCGAGACGGCTCGCATCGTCGTGGATGTACTGACGTCGGATTTCTTCATCGACGCACCCGTGCTGCCGGAGCTGCACATCGACGGCGCCTATTTGTCGTTGTCGGCCGAAACCCCGGGGCATTTGGTCGAGACGGTGGACGGTCAGTCGTGGTCCGGCGTTTCACGCACGTATCTGATCACGCCCCTGATGTCGGGGCCGATCGACATTCCGTCGTTCGAGATCACCGCCCATCTCGGCGCTCAACGCACGCCAGTTGCCGTGCAGACCCAGCCCCTGTCGCTGGAGGTGAGGGCGCTGGTGCTGCCAGCCGGCGTCACCGAGGCACTCATCGCCCGCTCGCTCAAGATCACCCAGACCATCACGCCGGAGGACGGCGGGCTGCATGTCGGCGACACACTGACGCGTCGCATCGAGATATCCGCCGAAGGCGCGCCGGCGATGATGTTGCCGCCCAGCACGTTCGCGCCGGTGGACGGGTTGACCTTGTATCCGGCCTCGCCGGTGGTGCGCGATGCGGTGGATAACCACGGCGGTTTCGTCGGTGGCACCCGCGTGGACACGGCCAGCTACGTGATCGATCACCGTGGTCGCTACACCTTGCCGCCGATCAGCGTGCGCTGGATGGACAGCCGCACGCACGAATGGCGCGAGAGCACCGTGCCAGCTGTGCATTTCCATGCATGGTGGGGAGCGGCGAACAAGCCGCGATTTGCGTTACCGCAGCGTGGTTTCATGCCACGGCTGATCGGCTGGTTCTCCAGCGATGCAGGACTGGCCGTGTTGACGCTTGCCGTGCTGGCGGGGCTTGGCTGGTATTTCCGTGCATGGTGCGCGAGGCAATGGCAGCGGTGGAAAGATTGGCGATACCGCTGGCGCCATCGTGAAGCCGTCGCCTTCCGCGCCGTTCGCCGTCGGCGCGGCGAAGCTTCAGCGGTCGCGCTGTCGCAAGCCATCGACGCGTGGGTGCGACGGGCCGCGGACGATGGCGCACCCGCCAGCATCGACGCCTGGGTGTCGCGCCATGGCGATGCCGCGCTGCGCGATCAGTGGAACGCGCTGCAGGATTCGCTGTATGGCGGCAACGGCTCGCCATGGTCCGCCAACGCACTGGTCGATGGGCTTGCCGCCGCAAGGCGCCAGTGGAAGCGCAGTCGCTGGCGCTGGCGACAACAGTCGGCGTTGCCGCCGCTCAATCCCGCCGCGTGAAGCGCGGCGCGCATTCACGGCGTCATCGCAGATACCCGTTACCATGCCCGCGCGGCTGTTGAAACACAGCGCCACGGGAAGCGGCGCATACACTCGTACAGGCTTGGGGAGAGGGCATGGGGCGTTCCAGGAAGAGCCACGGCAAGCGCTCTGGCAAGAGCGCGTCCGCGCGTCCCGCCGCACCCGCAAGCGCGCCCCCGTCGACCGAAGAGCGTCGCGGGCTCTGGTGGCTTCCGCTCGGCGTGGCCTTGCTGGTGCTGGTGGTGCTGGGCATCTGGTGGCTGCGCGTGCCGGCACCTGGTGTGGCCACCACGCCCGTGGCCTCCGTCGCCTCGGCGCCAACACCACCTGCCGCCGCGTTGCCGCCGGCGCACTATGTGGGCACGCAAGCGTGTGCTTCATGCCATGCGAAAGAGACCCAGGCCTGGCAGTCATCGCATCACGCGCTGGCCATGCAGGTGGCCAATGAGCAGACCGTCGAAGGTCATTTCGAAGGTGCGCTGAAGCAAGACGGCGCCGTCGCCAGTTTTTCCAAGCGAGGCAGCTCGTATACCGTCAAGACGGACGGTCCCGACGGCAAGCCCGGCGAGTTCGAAGTGAAGTACACCTTCGGCGTCTATCCATTGCAGCAGTATCTCGTCGCGTTTCCCGATGGCCGTCTGCAGGCGCTGCGCGCGTCATGGGACGCGCGCCCGGCAGCCGAAGGCGGGCAGCGCTGGTTCAATCTGTATCCCGGCGAGCATATCGACGCGCACGACACGCTGCACTGGACGCGCCTGAACCAGAACTGGAACTACATGTGCGCCGACTGCCATTCCACCCATGTGCAGCGCAACTACGACCTGGCGAGCAACACCTTCAAGACGAGCTGGAACGAGATCAACGTCGCCTGCGAAGCCTGCCATGGTCCAGGTTCGCGTCATATGGAATGGTCGAAGGCGGGGCAGGCGGCGCAGCATGCCGATCCATCGATGGGCCTGGCCATCGCGCTCGACGAGCGCAAAGGCGTGCGCTGGATTCCCAACCCGGCCAGCGGCAACCCCGCACGCAGCGCACCGCTGGCGACGCATCGCGAGGTGGAAACCTGCGCGGTCTGCCATTCGCGCCGCAGCATCATTGCCAAGGACACCGCGCCCACCGGTCGGCTGATGGATACGCACGACCCCGTGCTGCTGGCCGAAGGCCGCTATCACGCCGACGGTCAGCAATTGGATGAGGTGTATGTGTATGCCTCTTTCATGCAAAGCCGCATGTACGCCAAGGGTGTGACCTGCAGCGACTGCCACGATCCGCATACCGGCAGGACGCGCGCGCAGGGCAATGCCTTGTGCGAGAGCTGTCATACCCCCGCGGTATACGACACCGCGGCACACCACATGCACAAGGATGGCAGCGCAGGTTCGCAGTGCGTGGCCTGCCATATGCCCTCGAAGAATTACATGGTGATCAATGCACGTCCGGATCATTCCATCCGCGTGCCGCGCCCCGATCTCACCGTGCAGTACGGCGTGCCCAACGCTTGCGCCAACTGCCACGCCGACAAGGGCGCGCCGTGGGCTGCCGATGCGATCGCCAAGGCGCATGGTCCCGAGCGCAAGGGCTACCAGCATTTCGTCGAGGCATTGGATGCCGCGCGTCGTGGCAAACCGGGTGCGTCATCCCTGCTGACCACACTGGCGGCCGATGCCAGCTCGCCAGTCATTGCACGCGCCACGGCGGTCAACGAGCTCCGTCGTTACGCCAGCCCCGATGCGTTGCCCGCGATCCAGTCCGCACTGGCCGATGCAGATCCGCTCATGCGCGCCGCCGCACTCGATGCTTTGCTCGCCTTCCCGACACAGGTACGCGGACCACTGGCGGCGCCGCTGGCCGACGATGCAGTACTCGATGTGCGCGTGAAAGCGGGCCGCGTGCTGGCCGGCGTGCCCGATTCGCAGCTCGACGTCACGCAGCGCAGCGCGCGCGATCGTGCCTTCACCGCGTATCAGCAGGCGCAGGCGGCGATTGCCGATCGTCCGGAGTCCCATTACAACCTTGGCGTGGTCTATGTTGAGCGCGGCGACACGGCGGCAGCGGAACAGGCGTTTCGTCAGGCCCTCAAGCTGCAGCCGGACTTTGTGCCGGCCTATGTGAATCTCGCCGACATGTATCGAAACGGCGGTCATGAGGCACAGGCGGAGGGCGTCATCGACGAGGGTTTGCATGCGGTTCCTGGCAACGCCAACCTCCTGCACGCCAAGGGCTTGTCGTTGATCCGGCAGAACGAGACGAAAGAAGCCATGCCATGGCTCGAGCGTGCCCACCGCGCCGAACTGGACAATGCGCGGTTCGCTTACGTCTATGGCGTGGCGTTGAATTCCGCAGGCAAGAACGAGCAGGCGCGCACGCTATGGGAAGCAAGCCTACGCGCGTCACCCTACGATGCGTCGCTGCTGTTTGCGCTGGCCGGTGCGGAGCGAGATGCGGGCCATGCGGACAAGGCCCGCGAGTACGCCGAGCGCCTGGTGGCCGTGGCCCCGCGTTCGCGCGAAGCGCACGAACTGCTGCAAAGCCTGGGCGGTGACAACACGCCCGTCTTCCATTGATCGGGCCAGCTGCCACCTGGCGCGCACTATCGCGCCAGGGTCGGTGGAACCGCCTTATCGCTTGTCCAGCGAGTACCTCCCGGGGCCGGCAATCACCAGCAACAACAGTCCGCCGGCGATGCTCACGTTCTTGTAGAAATTGATCATCGTGCCGACGCGCTCGGGATCGACCATATGCCAGAACTGATGGCCGATCACCGCGGCAGCCAAGGTATAAAGGCCCAACAGCAAGGCCAGCGGCCGCGTGTAGAAGCCCACCACGATGGCCAGTCCCACGACGAACTCCATGATCACCGCGATGCCGGCCGTGGCCGCTGGCATCGGGACGCCAACGGAACCCATATAAGCGACGGTCGCGGAAAAGCCCTCGATCTTGTTCCATCCGAAGATAACAAACAGAACCATCAGCAGAAGGCGGGCAAGCAGAAGCATGCCGTCCCTGCTGTCTGCCAGTAACGTATATCGCATGGTCGTTCTCCCATGACTCTACGCAAGGCATGCGGGTAAGAGGCCCGCGTGGATCGCACCAATGCGCGGTGCGGTCGAGCACACTATAAGCCTGCACGCGTGCAATGGCGTAGCCGGCGTTCTCAGTTCAGGCGTCTTCGGGGATATCGCTCTTATAGCGATCGGCCGCCACGTCGCGCGACAGCTCCGGAGCCATTCGGCGGCGCGCCTCGTCGTAGCGGTTCCATGCTTCGATGTCGGGCAGCGAAGGAATCGTCACCACTTCGCCCTGGTCATAACCAGAAAGCGCGGCGTCCACCATTTCGTCGACTTCCATGATCATGTGCGCGGGGATGGCATCGAGGCCCGCCTGGGTCCAGATCTCAGTGCGCGTCACGCCGGGCAATACGCACTGCACGCGGATGCCGCGCTCGGCCACCTCCTTGTGCAGCGCGAGGGTGTAAGTCAGCACATAGCTCTTGCTCGCCGCATAGGCGCCACCAAACAGCTCGGGCGCAATGGCCAGCGCCGATGCGATATTGATGATGCTGCCGTGGCCGCGCGTCACCAGCCGCGGGAGCAGGGCGGCAACCAGCCGCGAGGGCGCGGTGACGTTGAGCTCGATCATGGCCTGCACGTCGTCGGGCGAGGTCTGCGCGAGTACCGATCCGCCGCTGCGGCCTGCGTTGTTCACCAGGATGCCGATGGCCGCATCATCGCGCAGGCGCTGTTCGACTTTGGCGAGTTCGGATTGCGAGGTCAGGTCGGCCGCAAAAACGTCCACTTTCACGTGATATTCACGGGAAAGTCGCGTTGCGAGTGCTTCCAGACGCTCCACTCGGCGCGCCACCAGCACCAGCGGGTGGCCGCGCTGGGCGAAACGGTCGGCATACGTGGCGCCAATGCCGGTGGAGGCGCCGGTGATAAGGACGGTGTCGAGCGGTTCGGCAACGGACATGAGCGATGACTCCGCAAGTATGGATGGCCAGATCGCGTGACTCGCCGCGATGCATGCCGGCAAGCTTGCTCCCCGTCGACGGCGCTGTCACGCCCCGCGGGGTTCGCACGAGCCGTAAAAGTACCTAGCACTCTTGGGTGGTTTTACGCTCGTGGGCCGCGACGTCCTGACCGAACATGATCGGGCGAGGGGACGCCCATCACGCCGACGTGAAACACCGTCACGCGGGCCCTCCAGGAAACTGGCCGGCGCCTGGCGTCCGCCTTCCAACGCACCAACCGCCAAACGGCGATCGACACCCAAAGGAGACAAGCTCATGAAGACATTCCAGCATTCCACGGCATGTGTGCTGGCCGCGGCGATGGCGATGTCCGCGCCCATGTTTGCGACGGCACAACAGGCTGCCTCCGAGTCTGCGGTCAATTCAACGGTGCACGAGCTGGGTCGCGAGGACAAGACGATCACGGCAACCGTCGTATCCGTCGATCAGGAAAAGCGCCTGGTCACCTTGAAGGGTCCCAAGGGCAAGGAAGTCACGGTGCAGGCTGGCCCCGATGTGCAGAACCTCGACAAGCTCAAGGCCGGCGATCAGGTGACAGCGCACTATCAGGCCGCGGTGGCTTTGCAGGTGATGTCCGCAGACAGCGCCCAGCCAGGCGTGGATTATTCTGCAGGCCAGTCTTCCGCACCCAAGGGCAGCGAGCCGGGCGCCAAGGCAAGTCAGAGCGTCACGGTGACGAGCAGGCTGACTGCGGTAGACCTCAAGCACCACACCATCACCGTGGCCGGTCCGGACGGCAAGAGCCGCACGATCGAGGTGAAGGATCCGGAGCGCCAGGCGCAACTGAACAAGCTGAAAGTAGGCGATATGATGGTCGTCACTTATGTCGAGGCGTTGGCGTTGACGGTGACGCCGAAGGGGAAGGCGGCGAAGTAAGGTGGGGCTTGAGGGGGCCGCGTGGCGGCCCTTTCTTGCTTGGTATCGTTATGCGGCTGGTGTTGATCTTGATGCTGGGCGCAGATTTGGTTTTTGCTTGGTGTCTCGGTGGGCGAGGTTGTTTTTTTGCGCGACATCCCGGCGGAGGCCGGACCTTGGCTTGTCATTCCGGCGCAGGCCGGAAGGGCTTTTCAAGCGCCGCATGGCTGGTCATCCAGAGCCCCGGTGCTTAGTTGTTGCGTTGACGCCAGGGTGCCGCCTGCGCGGCGGGCGTTTCGATCGGCTGCCGCCGCTCGAGTCACTTTTCTTTTGCTGGCCCAAAAGATCCCACGGGACTAGCTTCGCGTCGAAAGTAACCCAAAGAAAATGGCCTGATAACGCCCGCAGCATCGTGCTGGGATAAGCCCGAAC
>NZ_JBFRFH010000022.1:0-47229 GCF_052114725.1 Dyella sp. 2YAF14
TCGCGTGGCTCTTGATGCGGCTCTTGATCTCGGGGTCCCCGTATGACGCGGCGGGCGGGTGGAGGAAAGCCCGAAGGGTGGCCGCATGGATGCGGCCAGTTTTTCGACAGGACAGGGATGTCCTGTCGAAAAACCCCGGAGCCCGCCCGCGCACCTGGAGGGCCGAAGGCCCGGAAGGCGCGTCATCCGGGGGCCCTTTCTTTTGGTTACTTTTCTTTACTCCGGGCATCCTGCCCTCCGCCCTGCGGGCCGGCTTCGCCGTTCGCACGCGCTCCTGCGCGTGCGTGGGCAAGCAAAGAAAAGTAACCCGGGCCGCGGCAGCGGCACGGAAGCCCGCGGCAGGCGAGCCAGGTCGCCGTATCGTTAGAACCAAAGACCGAGGTTCTGGATGACCAGCCTTCAGCTGTTGAAGAGCGCTTCCGGCCTGCGCCGGGATGACGAATAGAAAGGTTCCCGCGAGCACCCGCCCCTCACCCCAGCCCTCTCCCCGCAGGGGAGAGGGAGCAAAGCGGCGCGCCTTTGAAAGGCCACGCAAAACAAAACGCCCGCCCTGTTTGCACAGGACGGGCGCCACAACCATCAACATCCAAACCGCGCGTTACTGCGTGTGGAACACCAAATGCCCCTGCTCCGCCTCCACCACGATGGTGGCGCCAGCGGCAAACTTCCCTTCCAGAATCTGCCGCGCCAATGGATTCTCCAACTGCTGCTGGATCGCCCGCTTCAGCGGCCGCGCGCCATACACCGGATCGAAGCCCACGTTGCCCAGCAGATCCAGCGCCTTGTCACTGATCTCCATGCGCAGCTGACGCTCGGCCAGACGCTTCTCCAGATAAGTCAGCTGGATCAGCGCGATCTTGCGGATCTGCTTCTTCTCCAGCGGACGGAACACCACCAGCTCATCGAGTCGGTTGATGAATTCCGGACGGAAGTGCGCCTGCACCACGCCCAGCACTGCAGCCTTCATCTGCAGATAGTCCGCTTCGCTGTCGCCCGCCTGCTCCTGGATCATCTGCGAGCCGAGGTTGGAGGTCATCACGATGACGGTATTGCGGAAATCCACCGTGCGACCCTGGCCATCGGTGAGGCGACCATCGTCCAGCACCTGCAGCAGGATGTTGAACACATCCGGATGCGCCTTCTCCACCTCGTCCAGCAGGATCACGCTGTACGGACGGCGACGCACTGCCTCGGTGAGATAGCCGCCTTCTTCGTAGCCCACATAGCCCGGAGGCGCGCCGATCAGGCGGCTCACGGAGTGCTTCTCCATGAACTCGCTCATGTCGATGCGCACCATCGCATCCTGCGTGTCGAACATGAACTCGGCCAGCGCCTTGCACAGCTCGGTCTTGCCCACGCCGGTGGGACCGAGGAACAGGAACGAGCCATTGGGGCGATTGGGATCGGAAAGGCCAGCACGGGAACGGCGAATCGCATCGGACACCGCACGCACGGCTTCATCCTGGCCGACCACGCGCTTGTGCAGCGCGTCTTCCATATGCAGCAGCTTGTCGCGCTCGCCTTCGAGCATCTTGTTGACGGGGATACCCGTCCAGCGCGAGACCACTTCAGCGATTTCTTCTTCGGTGACGCGATCCTGCACGAGCTTGAAGTCCTGCTTTTCGGCGGCTTGCGCGGCGGCGAGCTGCTTCTCCAATTCCGGCAGCTTGCCGTACTGGATCTCGCTCATCTTGGCGTAGTCCTGCTGACGCTGGGCGGCGTCCAGTTCCACGCGCGCGGCTTCGATCTGTTCCTTCACCTTGGTCGCGCCCTGCAGCGCGGCCTTTTCGGACTTCCAGATCTCGTTGAGATCGGAGAACTCGCGCTCGAGCTTTTCGATGTCGCTTTCCAGATCGGCGAGGCGCTTCCTGGACGCGTCGTCGGTTTCCTTCTTGAGCATCTCGCGCTGGATCTTCAACTGGATCAGGCGACGCTCCAGGCGATCGAGCTCTTCGGGCTTGGAATCGATTTCCATGCGGATGCGCGAGGCCGCCTCGTCCATCAGGTCGATGGCCTTGTCCGGCAGCTGGCGATCGGGGATATAGCGGTTGGACAGCGTGGCCGCCGCGACGATGGCCGGGTCGGTGATCTCCACGCCGTGATGCACCGCGTAGCGCTCTTTCAGGCCGCGCAGGATGGCGATGGTGTCTTCCACGCTGGGCTCGCCCACGTAGACCTTCTGGAAACGGCGCTCCAGCGCGGCGTCTTTCTCGATGTACTTGCGGTATTCGTCCAGCGTGGTGGCGCCGATGCAATGCAGCTCGCCGCGCGCCAGCGCGGGCTTGAGCATATTGCCGGCGTCCATGGCGCCATCGGCCTTGCCGGCGCCAACCATGGTGTGCAGCTCGTCGATGAACAGAATGACGCGGCCTTCCTGCTTGGACAGATCATTGAGCACCGCCTTGAGGCGCTCCTCGAATTCGCCGCGAAATTTTGCGCCGGCGATCAGCGCGCCCATGTCCAGCGCGAGCACGCGGCGATCACGCAGGCCTTCGGGCACTTCGCCCTTGACGATGCGCTGGGCCAGGCCTTCGACGATGGCGGTCTTGCCCACGCCGGGCTCACCGATCAGTACCGGATTGTTCTTGGTGCGACGCTGCAGCACCTGGATGGTGCGGCGGATTTCCTCGTCGCGACCGATCACCGGATCGAGCTTGCCCGACTCGGCGCGCGACGTAAGATCGATGCAATATTTCTCCAGCGCCTGGCGCTGGTCTTCAGCGTTCTCGCTCTGCACCTTTTCGCCGCCGCGCAGCTTCTCGATGGCAGCCTCGACGTTCGCCTTGGTAGCGCCGGCGGCCTTTAGCGCGGCGCCCAGTTCGCCCTTGTCCTCCAACGCCGCAAGCACGAACAATTCGCTGGCGATGAACTGATCGCCACGCTGCTGCGCCAGCTTGTCGGTGAGGTTGAGCAGGCGCGTCAGCTCGTTGCCGACATGGATATTGCCCTCCTGCCCTGTGACGCGCGGCAGGCGGTCGACCATCTCGTTGATGCGCTGGCGCAGCGTAGGCACGTTGACCTGCGCCTGGGTCAGCAACGGCCCGGTGGAACCGCCCTGCTGGTCCAGCAGCGCGGCCATCACGTGGACCGGTTCAAGCATGTTGTTGTCGCGTCCGACGGCAAGCGACTGGGCGTCTGCCAAGGCCTGCTGAAAACGCGAGGTGAGTTTGTCCATCCGCATGGGTTGTCCCCTCGATCAATAGGATTTGGCAGATCAGGGCATCCCTGACTGCCACTGCCAAAACAGATGCGGATCACCCGCGCGTGATTCAAGCCACGTCAACGTCAGGTGTACGACTTTTCTTCAGCCAACGCACGCCGCACCCAGAGCTTGCCTTCACATTTGCCTTGATAGTCTGCGCTCGTGCTATCCCCCGTGCCCCACTCCGCCATGTCCGCCCAGACGCCTCTTCCGGCTCCGCCTATGCCTGGCGTGGATGACCGCTGGGCGTTGTTTCTTGACGTGGACGGCACGCTGCTGGATTTTGCCGATCATCCCGATCAGGTCTGCGTGGACTCGCGCCTGCGCGAATTGGTCGAAGATCTCTACGGCGCGCTCGATGGCGCGCTCGCCCTGGTAAGCGGTCGCGGGCTCGACGACCTCGACGACTTGTTTGGCCATCCGCCGTGGGCGATGGCGGGTTTGCATGGCCTGGAGTTGCGCGGCGCCGACGGTCGCTATCGTGGTGTGCATATCGGTGCCACCCGCCGCTCGCTGGTTCGCGATATCGCCGGCACCATCGTTGCGGAATTGCCCGGCGTCATGCTGGAAGACAAGGGCATGGCGGTGGCCCTGCATTGCCGCACCGCGCCGCAGATGTTCGAACGTTTGCGCGAGCGCGTGCAGAAAGTGCTGCCGTCGCTGGCCGGCTACGAGATGCAGCCGGGCAACCTGGTCATCGAACTGAAGCCCGAAGGCATGGACAAGGGTTCGGCCGTGGCCACGCTGATGTCGGCCTGGCCGTTCCGCGATCGCCTGCCGGTCTACGTGGGCGACGATCTCACCGACGAACATGGCTTCGCCACGGCCAATCTCCAGAACGGGTTGAGCGTACGCGTGGGTTCGCGTGAACCGAGCGTGGCCCGCTATTCGCTGCCGGAGCCTGCCGCCGCGCGGGCCTGGCTGTTCCGCGTGCTGCACGCACTCAAGCATGGAGCCCTCGCGCATGCCCATTCCTCAGGAGGAAACGCCTGACACCCAGCCTGATCCGGGAGCGAAATCGACCCTGGAGCTGGGTGTCATCGGCAACGGCAGCGTCGCCGCACTGATCGACGGGCGTGGCCGCATCGTCTGGTGCTGTCTGCCGCGCTTCGATGGCGACGCCAGTTTTTGCGCACTGTTGTCGCCTAAACGCGACGGTGGCGACTGGTCGATCGAGCTGGAAGACATCGACCGCGCCGAACAGCACTACATGCCCAATACCGCCGTACTGGTGACCCGCCTTTACGACCATCATGGTTCGGGCGTGGAGATCGTCGACTATATGCCGCGCTTTCGTGCGCGCGGCCGTTTCTATCATCCCGTGCTGATCGCGCGGCGCGTGCGGCCCATCGGCGGCTCGCCGCGGATTCGCGTGCGGCTGCGCCCGCTCTGCGGGTACGGCAGCGACGTGCCGCAGACGACCTCCGGCAGCAACCATATCCGCTTCATGCTCGATGGCGTGGTGCAGCGACTGACCAGCGATGTGTCGTCCACCATGATTGAACGCAGCCTGCCGTTCTTCCTGGAAAAGCCCGCGCATTTTGTGTTCGGACCGGACGAAACGCTGACGGAAAGTCCGGCGGACTTCATCCATCACACGCTGGAAAACACGCTTACCTATTGGCGCGAATGGGTGCGCAATCTGTCGGTGCCCTACGAATGGCAGGAGCCGATCATCCGCTCCGCCATCACCTTGAAGTTGTGCCAGTACGAAGCGACCGGCGCGATTGTCGCCGCGCTCACCACCTCCATCCCCGAGTCCGCCAATTCCGGCCGCAACTGGGACTACCGCTACTGCTGGCTCCGCGACGCAGCCTTCACCGTGCGCGCACTCAATCGTCTCGGCGCCACCCGCAGCATGGAGGAGTACATCCGCTACGTCTTCAACCTGGTCGCCGATGGCGACGGCGAGATCGGACCCGTGTTTGGCATCACCTTCGAACATGACCTGATGGAAACGCAGGTGGAAAGCCTGGCCGGCTATCGCGGCATGGGTCCGGTGCGCGTGGGCAACGACGCGTGGCGGCAGCGGCAGAACGATGTCTACGGTTCGGTGGTGCTTGCCTCGGCGCAGATCTTTTTCGATCGCCGCCTCGAACATCCCGGCGACGAACTCACCTTCCGCCGGCTCGAACGCATGGGCGAACTGGCCCTGCGCGTGGCTGAAACACCGGATGCCGGGCTATGGGAATATCGTGGCCGCGCCGCCGTGCATACCTATTCCGCCGCCATGTGCTGGGCCGCCTGCGATCGCCTGGCGCATATCGCCACCGAGCTTGGCCTCGATGACCGTGCGCGCTACTGGCATGACGAGGCAGTCGCCTTGCATGAACGCATCGAAGCGCATGCCTGGAACGAAAAGCTCGGCACCTTTGTCGATGCTTACGACGGCGAACACCTGGACGCCAGCCTGCTGTTGCTGGCCGATATCGGTTTCGTCAATGCGATGGACCCGCGCTTCATCGCCACCGTGGATGCCATCGGCCACGCGCTGGGACGCGGCGACTATCTGTTCCGCTACATCGCCCCGGACGATTTCGGCGCACCGGAAACCAGCTTCAACATCTGCACGTTCTGGTACATCGAAGCACTGGCCGCCACCGGGCGCCGGGAGCGTGCGCGCGAGATGTTCGAGCACATGCTGGCGCAGCGAAATCCCCTGGGCCTGTTGTCCGAAGACATCGCACCGGCGAACGGTGAGCACTGGGGCAATTTTCCGCAGACTTATTCGATGGTGGGCCTGATCCAGGCCGCAATGCGCCTGTCCAGGCGCTGGGAGGATGCATTGTGACGATGGCTGGAAGAAACAGCGGTCAGGGACGACTGATCGTGGTTTCAAACCGAGTGGCACTACCCGACCAGACCGCAACCGGCGGTTTGGCTTCAGCCATGCGGGCCGCGCTGCAGGAGCGCGGAGGCGTGTGGTTTGGCTGGAGCGGCAAGATCGCTCGTCAAACCGCCAGTGAGGTGCACAAGCAATCCGATGGTCCGGTGGAATACGCCACCATCGATCTGTCCCGCACCGATCACGACGATTTCTACGACGGCTTCGCCAACCGCACGCTATGGCCGCTGCTGCATTACCGACCCGACCTGGTCGACTACGACCGCAAGCACCTGGCCGGCTATCTGCGCGTCAACAACCTTTTCGCCGAGAAGCTGATCTCGCTGATCGGGCCCAACGACCTGGTCTGGATCAACGACTACCACCTGATTCCATTGGCCGCCATGCTGCGCGAACGCGGCGTGCACAATCGCATCGGTTTCTTCCTGCATACGCCGCTGCCGGCCGCCAGCCTGCTGATCGCGCTGCCGCGCCATCTGGAATTGCTTGAGACCCTGGCCTGCTATGACCTGGTCGGCCTGCATACAGCACGCGACCAGCGAGCCCTGCAGGAGTACTTCCTGTTCGAGGTGGGCGCGAGCATGCGCCGGGACGGGCGCATCCGAACCCCGGCAGGACACACCTTCCGCGCTGAAGTGTTTCCCATCGGCATCGACACCGCGCAGGTCGCCGAGTCGGCCAGCCATGCGGACGAGCATGAGGAAATCCACGATCTGAAACAGAGCCTGGAAGGGCGTGCGCTGATCATTGGCGTCGACCGCCTGGATTACTCCAAGGGCCTGCCCGAGCGCTTCCATGCCTATGCGCGCCTGCTGGAGCGCTCCCCGCAATTGCATCGCAAGGTGACCTTCCTGCAGATCGCCCCGCCCTCGCGCGGCGGCGTGCTGGAATACCGCCAGATCCGCCGCGAGCTCGAACGCATGGCCGGCCATATCAACGGCATGTATGCGGCGCCGGACTGGGTGCCGATCCGCTACGTCAACAACTCGTTTCCGCACAGCCTGCTCAGCGGCTACTACCGCACCGCGCGCGTGGGCCTGGTGACGCCGCTGCGCGATGGCATGAATCTGGTGGCCAAGGAATACGTGGCGAGCCAGGATCCGGAAGACCCCGGCGTGCTCGTGCTGTCGCGCTTTGCGGGCGCTGCGCAGGAGTTGCGTGATGCGCTGCTGGTCAATCCGGCCGATACCGAGGAACTGGCCGAAGCGCTGGGCATTGCGCTGGAGATGCCCCTGCATGAGCGGCGGGTTCGCTGGCGTCGGATGATGGATGTGCTGGAGAAGCAGGATGTGACGGCGTGGCGGAATGCGTTTTTGCGGCGGTTGGCGGATTGACGTGATCTCTCCCTTGTAGGAGCGCACTTGTGCGCGACCGCCACGCGGATGGGCTCGATAACATCAGCCCAGGCGACAACAGGGGCTTCATAATGATGCCCAGAGGTGCACTGCCATTCCGCGGTCGCGCACAAGTGCGCTCCTACAAGGGGACCGTCGCGTCCAAGGGGATCGATAGGTTCCTTCAGCCTTCGAGCCAGATCAAGCTGGCGAAGCGCCCGCTCTGCGCGCCATCGCGGCGGTACGAATAGAAACGATCGTCGGTACGGGTATCAAAGCCACCGCCGTAGACCCGATCGACGCCCGCCGCCTGCAAACGGCGACGCGCCAGCCAAGCCAGATCGCACAACCAGTGCCCAGGACGCGTCGGCTCGAAACCCTCAGCCGCACCGCCATCGAGCGCCACGAAGGCATCGCGCACTTCCACGCCCACTTCATAGCTGGCCTTGCCAATGCACGGCCCCAACCAGGCCATCACCTGGGCGGGCGGCGCCTGCAGGGAATTCAATGCAGCTTCCAGCACGCCGGCCTGCAAACCGCGCCAGCCCGCGTGGGCAGCGGCCACGGCGCGGCCGTCGGCGGTGCAGAACAGCACCGGCAGGCAGTCGGCAGTGAGGATGACCAGCGGCTCGCCCGCACGCTGGGTGACGGAGGCGTCAGCGCGCGGCTCCTGCCCATCGTCTGAGCGGTCGACATCGGCGACATCCACGCCATGCACTTGCTGCAACCAATGCGGATCGCGCTCAAGACTCAGGGCGGTACCCACGGCGGCTCGATTGGCCGCCACCGCCTCGGGCGTATCGCCGCAACGGGCGCCCAGGTTGAAGCGCCCCCAGGCGCCCTGCGAGACGCCCGGCCCCTGCCGTGTGCTGACCGCCGCCCGCACACGGGCGGGCGCCGGCCAGTCCGGCACGAGCCAGGCGCTATCCAGGGTCACCGCCAGTCGCTCGGATCGGCCTGGGCCGTATCGGCGCGCAAGGCGTCGATCAGCGCCTGCTGGTCGGCCGGGCGATCGGCGCTGAACGACATCGGTTCATGCGTCACCGGGTGCTCGAAGGCCAGCCGCTCGGCGTGCAGCGCCTGCCGGCGGAAGCCGCGCAGTGCCGCCACCAGCTCGGGCGTGGCGCCCTTGGGCAGGCGCAGGCCACCGCCGTACAGCGGGTCGCCGACCAGGGGGTGGTTGATATGCGCTAGGTGCACGCGAATCTGATGGGTGCGGCCGGTTTCCAGGCTGCACTGGATCAGGCTGTGCCCGCGGAAGCGCTCGCGCAGGCGGTAATGGGTGACGGCGTGCTTGCCGTCCTCCTCGTCACGCACGGCCTGGCGCAGGCGGTCGCCCATGTGGCGGCCAATCGGCGCGTCCACCGTGCCGCCGGCCACCAGGGTGCCCAGCACCACGGCTTCGTACTGCCGTTCCACGTCGTGGCGCGACAGCATGTCCACCAGCCCCGTATGGGCCGCCAGGGTCTTGGCGACCACCATCAGGCCCGAGGTGTCCTTGTCCAGGCGGTGGACGATGCCCCCGCGGGGCAGCTCGGCCAGCTTCGGATCGTGGTGCAGCAAGGCGTTCAGCACCGTGCCGGCACTATTTCCTGCGCCCGGATGCACCACCAGGCCAGCCGGTTTGTTCAGCACCAGCAGGTAGTCGTCCTCGTGGACGATGTCCAGGGCGATGGCCTCCGGCTCGAGCTCCACTTCGGTCTCAAGTTCCGCTTCTACCTGGACTTTTTCCCCGCCACGCAGCAATTGGCGAGGCGGCGCGACGGCGCCGTCCAGGGTCACGGCACCGGCCTTGATCCACGCCGTGAGACGCGACCGCGAGTAGTCCGGGAACATCTCGGCCACCGTCTGGTCGAACCTCCGACCCGCGGCCGACAGGGGTACCGTGGCGTCATGACGAATCATCGTCATGGTCGGCCGCCCGGCCGCCCGGCCGTTTCGGCTATCATCCCTTTTCGCTCAAACATCTGAACCCTTCTCATGCGCGTAACCAAGCTGCCGGCTTTCAAAATTTTTGTCGTGCTCGCCATCGTTTTGTCGATGAGCGCATGCTCGATGTTCCATCACAAGAGGGACACCAACGATACGCTGCCGGTAGACAAGCTTTACGACAAAGCTCACGACTCGCTGGAACACGCCGATTATTCGGCCGCCAGCAAAGCCTACCAGCGCCTGATTGCGCGCTTCCCGTCCGGTAATTACAACGAGCAGGCTCAGCTCGACCTGGCCTATGCGCAGTACAAAGACAACCAGCCGGACGACGCCTACTCCACGATCAACCGCTTCATCAAGACGTATCCGACCCACAAGCACGTAGATTATGCCTATTACTTGCGCGGTCTGATCAATTTCGATCGCACCGGCGGCGCCATGGAGCGCCTGCTGCAGAAGAACGAGGCGCAGACGCGTCGCGACCAGGGCTTCAACCTGAAGTCGTTCGACGACTTCTCGGAGCTCTCGCGCCGCTTCCCGGACAGCGCCTACACCGCCGATGCGCGCCAGCGCATGATCTACCTGCGCGACGTGCTGGCGCAGTTCGAGATCAACGTGGCCGAGTACTACCTGCGCAACAAGGCCTACGTGGCCTCCGCCGACCGCGCCCAGTATGTGATCGAGCATTACCAGCAGGCCCCGCAGACAGGCGATGCGCTGGCCATCCTCACCCGCAGCTACCTGGGCATGGAACAGAAAAACCTGGCCGACCAGACCCGCCAGGTGCTGGCCCTGAACTACCCGGATCACCCGTACCTGAAGGATCCGAAGTGGCCGCACTCGCCGTCGCTGCTGCGCAAGGCGGTGCCGTTCTCGGGGCATCATTGATTCGAGAGCGGGATTGCCGGTCGCTTTGCGACCTGTGAAGAGTTAAGCCGGTCGCTTTGCGACCTGGGAATGGAAAAAGCCGGTGGCCATGGCCGCCGGCTTTTTTTGTGTCTTACGTCGGGTAGCGCCCCACCCACTGTGGGAGCGCACCCTGTGCGCGACCGCGGCGCTGAATCCCGCCGCGGTTTCTGGTTGTCGCGACGCCATCCGGCGACACCGAGGTACATCTCATCTCCGCGGTCGCGCACAGGGTGCGCTCCCACAGAGGACGTACACGCTCTCGCTATTTCCAGCCCGACGTAATCGGATACCGCCGCTCGCGCCCAAACGCACGCGTCGTCACGCGCGGCCCCGGCGCCGACTGCCGCCGCTTGAACTCATTGAGCAACACCAGCCGCACCACACGCCGCACGGTATCGGCATGGAAGCCCTGCGAGGCGATTTCCGCCTGCGACTGCTCCGCTTCGATGAAGCGCGCAAGAATCGCGTCGAGTTCGTCGTACGGGGGCAGCGAATCCTGGTCGGTCTGGTTGTCGCGCAGTTCGGCCGAGGGCGGGCGATCGATTACCGCCGAGGGAATCGCTTCGGGCTCGCCCATGCGCGCTGCATGCTCATTGCGCCAGCGCGAGAGGCGGTAGACGACGGTCTTGTAGACGTCCTTCAGCGGCGCATAAGCACCGCACATATCGCCGTACAGCGTGGCGTAGCCCACCGCCATCTCGCTCTTGTTGCCGGTCGCCAGCAAGAGGCGGCCGTGCTTGTTGGAGAGCGCCATGAGGGTGACGCCGCGCGTGCGCGACTGCAGGTTTTCCTCGGTGGTATCCGCGGCCTTGCCCGCGAATGCCGGCGTGAGCGCCCCCAGAAACGCATCGACCATCGGCTCGATATTGATGATGTGGTAATCGACGCCCGCCTGCACGGCCTGCGCCCGTGCACCATCGAGCGACAGCTGCGAGGTGTAGCGCGTGGGCATCATCACCGCGGTGACGCGGTTGGCGCCAAGCGCATCGACGGCCAACGCCAAAGTCAGGGCGGAATCGATGCCGCCGGAAAGGCCTAGCAGCACGCCCGGAAAACCATTCTTCTCGATGTAGTCGCGAATGCCGCGCACCAGTGCCGCGTAGAGCGTGGCTTCGATCGACGCATCGGCCGCGGTGGGCCAGTTCTCAGCGCGCAGGGTGCGCGTTTCGCCGTCGAATTCGGCCCATAGCATCACGTCCACGAAATTCGGGGCGCGCGCGGCGATGCTGCCGTCCGCGTTCACCAGCAGGGAGCCGCCGTCGTAGACCACTTCGTCCTGGCCACCGACCAGGTTCACATAGGCGATGGCGCAGCCGGTTTCCAGCGCACGCTGGGTGAGTACGGCCTCGCGCGATGACTGCTTGGCGTCGTCCCAGGGCGAGGCATTGATCACCACGATCAGCTCGGCACCCGCCGCCGCAGCCTTGGCCGCCGGCTCGGGTTGCCAGATGTCTTCGCAGATCAGCATGCCGACGCGCACGCCCTCGATCATCGCCACGGCGCTGTCATGGCCAGGGCGGAAATAGCGCTTGTCGTCGAACACGCCGTAGTTCGGCAAGGCCTGCTTGTGCGTGGTCAGCTCGATGCTGCCGCCGCGCAGCAGGCTGGCCGCGTTGTACACCTCGCCCTCGCTGTGCGGATGACCGACCAGCGCAGCCACGCCATTGGTGCCGCCGGCAAGCGCATTGAGCTCGCACTGGCAGGCCGCCAGAAAGCTAGGGCGCAGCAACAGGTCTTCCGGCGGATAACCGCTCAGGGTCAACTCGGGGAACGCCACCAGCGCCGCGCCGCCATCGCGCGCCTGCGCCAGCAGGTCTCCCACTTTGGCCGCATTGGCCGCAACCGCGCCTACGGGAAAATCGAACTGGGCCAGCGCGAAGCGTAAGGAGGGCATGCCGGGGAATCCATACTCTTGGGGCCTGAAATTGTACCCGAGGCCCGCCTTGACCCACCGCCGGGCGGTACCGCCTGCGAGTCAAGCCACGGGCTGTCGCAGCAGAACGACGGCCAGCGTCAGCATGAATACGGCGATCGCCACATCGAAGACGCGCCAGGCCAGCGGGCTGCGGAACACCGGCAGCAGCAGGCGCGCGCCGTAGCCCAGCGCGAGGAACCAGATCACGCTGGCCGTCGCTGCGCCGCCAGCAAAGAGCCATCGCGCGCCATCGTCGTAATGGGTGGAAAGACTGCCGAGCAGCACCACCGTATCCAGGTAGACGTGCGGATTGAGCAAGGTGAACGCCAGGCAGGCCAGCACCACGCGGCCCCGGCTCTGCGCGCCATCACCGGCTGGCTGCAGTCCGCTTTCGCCCTGCCATGCGCGCCGCAACGCCATGGCGCCATAACCCGCCAGGAACGCCGCGCCGGCAAAGCGCAGCCACTGCAACAAGCTGGGATGTTGCTGCACGATCAGGCCCATGCCCGCCACGCCCAGCAGGATCAGGCCGACGTCGGCAAGGATGCATACGCTCACCACGGCGCCCACGTAGTGCCGCTGCAGGCCTTGCCGCAGGACGAAGGCGTTTTGCGCACCAATGGCGATGATCAGCCCCGCGCCTGTGGCGAGGCCGGCCAGGTAGGCCGTGGAAATCATGGGGATACTCCGAAAAGACGGCTACTTTGGCGTAGACGTCTTGGACAGTAAAACTAAATATTCTTAACTTACTTTAATCGCCCTAATGCCACTGTGGGAGCGCGCCCTGTGCGCGACGGCCATGCCTCGAGGCTTATTGCGGGCCTGTCGCGCACAGGGTGCGCTCCCACAACAGATATCCAGCGTGGTGCCCGCATGAGCCTGCTCAATCCCCAACTCGCCGCCTTCGCCGCCGTCCTCGAAGAAGGCAGTTTCGACGGCGCCGCGCAGCGCCTGTCGCTCACGCCCTCGGCCATTTCCCAACGCATCAAGGCGCTGGAGGATCGGCTGGGCCAGGTGCTTATCCTGCGGCACACGCCCAGCGAAGCGACCGAGGCCGGCCAACGCCTGCTGCGCAGCGTGCAGCAGATGCGCATGCTGGAAGCGGAGACCTTGAACGAATTCCGGGTCGGCCCGGACAGCGCCGGCCCGACCACGGTCGCCATCGGCGTCAATGCGGACTCGCTGGCGACCTGGTTTCTCGCCGCGCTGGCGCAGCTGCACGATCGCCACCAGCTGCTGTTCGACGTGCGCGTGGAGGATCAGGACCATTCCACCAATCTGTTGCGCGACGGCTCCGTGCTGGGCGCCATCACGGCCGAGCCGCAAGCCGTGCAGGGCTGCAGCGTGAAGAAGCTCGGCGTGATGCGCTATCTGCCGGTCGCTTCGCCGGCATTCGTGAAGCGTCACTTCGCCAGCGGGGTCAACGCAGCATCTCTCGGCCATGCGCCGATGCTGGTGTTCAACCGCAAGGATGCCTTGCAGTGGCGTTATATCCACAGCGTCACCCGCGCGCGCATGGTGCCGCCGATGCATTACGTGCCCTCGTCCACAGCTTTCGTGGAAGGCGCCGAGCTGGGGCTTGGCTGGGCGATGGCGCCGGAGTCGATGCTGGCCAAGCATTTTGCGGCCGGCACGCTCAAGCCAATAGCGCCCAATCAATGGCTCGACGTACCGTTGTACTGGCAGTGCTGGTCGATTCGTTCGGCGACGCTGGCGACGGTGACGGAGGCGTTGTTGCGCGCTGCGCAAGATGGACTGCGTCAGCGGAGGTAATCCCGCGGTCCGATTTTTGTGGGAGCGCACCCTGTGCGCGACTGCGGTGCATCGCAATCAGAGCACGGCCTGCGCAGGCCGGAAGCCGCGCGATGTAGGCAGCGCTGTCGCGCACAGGGTGCGCTCCCACAGATGCGGTGTCACACGAGGTGGTGCAGGACGCTATCCAAAGAAAAAGGGCCGCATCGCTGCGGCCCTTCTTCGCTCGATCGGAAAGACTCGATTACTTCTTCATCAAACCCGCAAGGGTCTTGCCCAGATCGGCCGGCGACTTCACCGTGGTGACGCCAGCCTTCTCCAGCGCGGCGAACTTCGCCGCTGCGGTGCCCTTGCCGCCCGAGATGATGGCGCCGGCATGGCCCATGCGCTTGCCCGGAGGAGCCGAGGCGCCGGCGATGAACGAGACGACCGGCTTGGTGACGTACTCGCCGATGAATTCGGCGGCGTCTTCTTCAGCGCTGCCGCCGATTTCGCCGACCATGATGATGCCTTCGGTCTGCGGATCGTCCTGGAACAGCTTGAGGCAGTCGATGAAGCTCAGGCCGTTGATCGGGTCGCCGCCGATGCCGATCACGGTGGACTGGCCCAGGCCTTCGTTGGTGGTCTGGAACACCGATTCGTACGTCAGCGTGCCGGAGCGCGAGACGATGCCGACCTTGCCCGGCATGTGGATGTGACCCGGCATGATGCCGATCTTGCACTCGCCCGGGGTGATGATGCCGGGACAGTTCGGCCCGATCAGCACGATTTCCGGATGCTGGGCCAGCACGTTCTTCACGCGCAGCATGTCCAGCACCGGGATGCCCTCGGTGATCGCCACGATGACCTTGATGCCGGCATCGATGGCTTCGAGGATCGAGTCGGCCGCGAACGGCGGCGGCACGAAGATGACGGACGCATCGGCGCCGGTTTCATCGACCGCTTCGGAGACCGAGTTGAAGACCGGCAGGCCGATGTGCTCGCTGCCGCCCTTGCCCGGGGTCACGCCGCCGACAACCTTGGTGCCGTAGTCCAGCGCCTGCTGCGCGTGGAAGGTGCCCTGCTGGCCGGTAAAGCCCTGTACCAGGACCTTGGTGTTCTTATTGACGAGAACGCTCATGGATCTTTGCTCCTCAGGCCTTGGCCGCAGCCACGGCTTTCTGCGCCGCATCGTTGAGATCGTTGGCCGGCGTGATCGCCAGGCCGGAGTTGGCGAGCAGTTCGCGGCCCAGCTCCACGTTGGTGCCCTGCAGGCGCACCACCACGGGGATCTTCAGACCCACTTCCTTCACGGCCGCGATGATGCCTTCGGCGATCAGGTCGCAACGCACGATGCCGCCGAAGATGTTGACCAGGATGGCCTTCACCTTGTCGGAGGAAAGAATCAGCTTGAACGCCTCGGTGACGCGTTCCTTGGTGGCGCCGCCGCCGACGTCAAGGAAGTTGGCCGGCTCACCGCCTGCCAGCTGGATCACGTCCATCGTGGCCATGGCCAGACCGGCGCCGTTGACCATGCAGCCGATGGTGCCGTCCATGGTGACGTAGTTGAGGTTGTGCACGACGGCAGCAGCCTCGGCAGCGTCTTCCTGGGTCAGGTCGCGCATGGCGGCCAGGTCGGGATGACGGAACTCGGCGTTGTCGTCGGAGTTGACCTTGCCGTCGAGGGCGGCGAGGTTGCCGTCTTCGAGGATGGCGAGCGGGTTCAGCTCGACCAGGGCCAGGTCCTTCTCGTTGAACAGCTTGTACAGGCCCAGCATGATCTTGGTCAGCTGGCCGACCTGCTTCGCGTTGAGGTCCATGGCGAAGCCGAGCTGGCGGCACTGGTAGGGCTGCAGGCCTTCGACGAAGTCCACCACGATGGTGTGGATGTCTTCGGGCGTGTCCTTGGCGACCTGCTCGATGTCCACGCCACCGTGCTTGGAGGCGATGAACGAGACCGACTTGCTGTCACGGTCGGTCAGGATCGACAGGTACAGTTCCTTGGCGATGTTGGTCGCGTCGGTGACCAGCACCAGGTTCACCGGCAGCGCACGGCCGGCCGACTGGTAGGTTTCCATGTTGGTGCCCAGCATGCCCTTGGCAGCTGCGCGCACGTCGTCGAGGCTCTTGCAGAACTTGACGCCGCCGGCCTTGCCGCGGCCGCCTGCGTGGATCTGTGCCTTGACCATCCACTGCGAACCACCAAGGTGCTTGGCGGCGTCGACAGCGGCATCGGGAGAGTTGGCGACCTTGCCCGGGGGCACGGCAATGCCGTACTTCGCGAACAATTCTTTGGCCTGGTACTCGTGGAAATTCATGGATACCTCGAGAGTACGGGGAAACATGGCGGCCGGACGGACTGTGGGTGATCCGTACGGTCAGGGGAACGACGGCGGTACAAGCGCTGCCGGGATGCAGTGCGCCGCCGTCAGGCCTGTCGACATGACGAAAACCGCGCAATACGGCCCGGTATTTTCGCAGCAGCGGCCACCAATGGAAAGGGGCCGGGCGGCCCGGGGGCTATCGGACCCTGCTTGAGCGGGGCCGCCCGCAAGTCTCCAAAGCCCCGTCTATACTGGTCCGGACCGCCTTTGGGCCGACTGAGAGAGACCCGGTGTCGAGCACCATCCAGCCTGCCTACCCCGCCGCGCGCACCGCCCCCGAGGCGGCGCGCCACGAGTTGTTGTTCCTCAATTGCTTCCGCCTGGCCCAGGCCCTGGTCTACGTGGGCCTGGCCCTGAGCCCGAGCACGCTGGGCTGGCCCAAGCTGGCGGATGTCGGCCTGGCCCGCGGCGTGGCGGTGCTGTTCCTGCTGTTCGCGCTGGGCATGCTCTCGCTGACCCGCCGCTCCACGCCCTGGTTGCGCTGGACGGTGTCCGGCGCCCTGGTGGTGGACATCATCGCGGCGGTGCTGGCCATCATCACCATGCACGACGCCCGCATCGGCATCGCCATGATGCTGGCAGTAAACCTGGCCGCCGGCGCGCTGATCCTGCCATTGCGGCTTTCGTGT
This sequence comes from Dyella sp. 2YAF14, assembly GCF_052114725.1. Lineage (NCBI taxonomy): Bacteria > Pseudomonadati > Pseudomonadota > Gammaproteobacteria > Lysobacterales > Rhodanobacteraceae > Dyella > Dyella sp. 2YAF14. Next base: position 16,882 of record NZ_JBFRFH010000022.1, read on the forward strand.
TTTTTTGCGGCGCTGGCCACCCTGGGCGTGATCGGCCATTCGGTGCTCGAAGCCCAGGGCCAGGGCGGCATGGACCGCGAACTGCTCGAATCGAGCCTGTTCGGCCTGGCCTACTTCGCCATCACCATGCTGTGCTACGTGCTGAGCCGGCAGATCCGCGCCAGTGAGGCACTGGCCGAACAGCGCGGCGTGGACCTGGCCAACCTGGCCCAGGTCAACGAGCTGATCATCCGTCGCATGAAGACGGGCGTGCTGCTGGTGGACGATGCCAACCGCATCCACCAGATGAACGAGTCCGCCTGGATGCTGCTGGGCAATCCCGCCGCCGACCAGCGCGACCTGGGCCGCGTGGCGCCGGAACTCTCGCGCCGCCTGTACCACTGGATGACCTCGGGCAAGCTGGACGAGTCCGCCACCCAGCTGGCCGACGGCGTGCCCGAAGTGGTGCCGCGCTTCAGCCGACTGGCGCCGAACGACGATTCGCACGTGCTGATCTTCCTGGACGACACCTCGCTGGTGTCGCGTCGCGCCGAGGAGCTCACGCTCAGTTCGCTGGGTCGGTTGTCGGCTTCGATCGCCCACGAAATCCGCAACCCGCTGGCGGCGATCCGCTATTCCGCGCAGCTGCTGGCCGAGTCCGAAGACCTGCCGCCCACCGACCAGCGCATGGTGGAGATCATCAACAACCACTGCGTGCGCCTGAACGAGATCATCGAGAACATCCTGCAGTTGTCGCGGCGCGAACGCTCACGCCCGGAAACGCTGGACCTGGGCACCTGGGCCAACCAGTTCGTGGACGAATACCGCCAGGGCAACGACCTTGGCGAGGATTCGCTGCGCGTGATCCAGGCCAGCACGCCGGTGGCGGCCGTGGCCGATCCGCAGCAGTTGCAGCAGGTGGTGTGGAATCTCGTGCAGAACGCGCTGCGTTATGGACGCATGCCAGGCGAACCGGCGCGCGTGATGGTGGTGGCACGTCATGGCGAACATGGCGTGCCGATACTCGAAGTGATCGATCGCGGTCCGGGCATTGCGCCCAAGGTCGCCGCGCAGATTTTCGAGCCGTTTTATACGACGCACGAATATGGGACTGGCCTGGGTCTTTATCTCGCGCGCCAGATGAGTGAGGCGAATCAGGCCTCGCTGGAATATGTGCGTGTGGCGGGCGGCGGTAGTTGCTTCCGGCTGGTGTTGACGCCGGCGCGTGTGGGCAAGGCGACTGGGGACACAGCAGCGGCCGGCTGAGTCTGCAACATTTGGCCGAACCTCGGCCCAGCTCTCTGTAGGAGCGCACTTGTGCGCGACCATCCCGCGATGAGGCATCGACGAAGCGCTGCGGTCGCGCACAAGTGCGCTCCTACAAAAAAAAGAGAACGGAGAACCGAGGCGTGCGATCACGTCTCGCGGACGATCAACTCCACCGGCAACGTTTCCGATTGCTCCGGCTCGTCGCCGATCAGCGCCAGCACCTTGCGCGCCAGCAGGGTGCCGCCTTCCTGCCAGTCCTGTCGCACCGAACTCAGCGGCGGCAGGAAGCTCGCGGCCAGCGGCATATCGTCGTAACCCACCACGGAAACATCGCCGGGCACGGTGCGGCCAAGCGTGTTGAGCGCGCGGATCGCACCCATGGCCAACAGGTCGCTGCAGGCAAAAACCGCATCAAAGGGCACCCCGCGATCCATCAGCGAATGCATGGCGTCGCCGCCCGAGGCCAGGGTGAATTCGTCGCGGCGTATCAGCAGCGGCTTGATGCCGTGCGCGGCCAGCGCATCCACGAAACCGTTGAGTCGCTCGAAGATCTCGGGGTGATTGGGGTTGCCCACGAACACCGGATTGCGGCGACCCAGACGAATGAAGTGTTCCGCCACCACGCGGCCGCCCTGGCGGTTGTCGCTGCCCACCACGACGTGTTCGTCGCCCGGGGCGCCCCACACCACCATCGGCAGGCCCAGCTTGTCGAAGCGGCGCACCGCGTCCTGGCGTGAGCCCTGGCCGAGCAGGATGAGGCCATCGGCCGCCTGCACCGCGGCAGCCGTCGCACCCTGGCGGGTGGTCAGCAGCACGCTGTAGCCGTGCTCGGTCAGTTCCTGGGAGATGCCGCCGAGCAGGATCAGCGGATACGGATCGAGCATGGTGCGGTCGTGGGAAGGTTTCATTTCCACGATTACCGCAACCGTATGGCTGCGGCGCAGGCGCAGGTTGCGCGCGCTCACATTGAGCTTGTAGCCGAGCTCGTGCGCGAGCGCCTGCAGGCGCTCGCGGGTCTCGCGCTGCACCAGCGGGCTGTCGCTGAGCGCCCGCGAGATGGTGATCTTGGATACCCCGGCCACCTTCGCCAGATCCGCCATGGTCAGACTGGCGGAAGGCGTGGCGCCCTGGCGATTCTTTTGCTGACGACTCAAGACCTGGCCCCAATGTCTTGTGAGCGATCGCACGGCATCCGCACGACGGCCAACCTTGGCAAACCCCGACAGTGTCGTGGTTTGCACTGCCAACGTCCAACACCGTATGGAAACATCGCTCCCCTACCTCTTGCCCAGCCGGCACGCGCTCTTTCGGTGGCGCAAGACCTTGCGCTCGCAACACACCATCCATGAGATCGATTTCAGGCGCAACGATGTTGTGCCGCAGCAAATGTTATCGATATCTTGATATCGATAACATTTGCTGCGAAGCTCCGCCCGCACACCAAAAAGCCAGGCTGGTCCACGCCTCTAGTGGTCCCGCCAAAAAGCAGAAAATAAGAGCGGAGAGAGACGTTGGATCAACCAGAAACGGCGCAGGTCTTGCCGCCCTTTGGCCGTGCTTTGCGCGACGCCTGGGTGGTCACCCGTGAGAACGCCGATCCTGCCGGTTTCGCGCAGGATGAAAGCCTGTTCGCCCTTTCCAACGGCGCCCTGGGCGTGCGCGGCGGACTGGAGGAAGGCGACAGCCCGAGTCAGGCCTGTTTCCTGGCTGGCGCCTGGGAACGCACGCCGATCGAGTATCACGAGCGTTTTCCCGGTTTCGCCGCCCATACCGACACCCGCATTCCGGTCGCCGACGGCACGCGCATCCATCTGCGCCTTGGAGACACGCCGGTACGCCTTGGCGACGGCGAGTGGCTGCACTTCGAGCGAGCCCTGGACTTGCGCAGCGGCAGTTATCGCCGGCAGTTGCGCTGGCGCTCGCCCGACGGCGCGACCTTGCTGATCGATGCCGAACGCATCGTCAGTTTCGATAGCGCCGCCCTGCTGGCGATCCGTTATCGCGTGCAGTCGATCGACTACTCCGGGCCGATCACGCTGGAGTCCTGCATCAGCACGGCACGCCACGCCACCGAGCAAGGCGACGACCCGCGCATCGGCACGCGCGTGGACGGCGGCCTGGCCAGTATCGACGCGGCAGCGGGCGACCTGCTCGCCCACGTGCTTCAGCGCACCGCCCACAGCAACATCCGCGTGGCGTGCATGCAGCAGCACGCGATCATCGATGACAGCCTGGGCTTTCGCCTCGCCAATCTCGCGCAGCATGGCGTGATGCAGGTGTTCGAAGGCGAGCTGGCGCCGGGTCAATCGGTGTCGTTCGAAAAATATGTCGCTTACGCCTGGACGCAGCCCGAGGGCGACGACACCGACGCCCAACTGCTAGCGCTCACCACCAGCGCACTCTCGCAAGCGAGCACGCAAGGTTACGACGCCCTGCTTGCGCGCCAGACCCAGGCACTCGCACAGCTGTGGCATAACGCCGATCTGGCCATCGATGGCGATCCGGCCACCGAACAGGCGCTGCGCTTCAACCTGTTCCACGTGTTCCAGTCCAGCAGTCGCGATGGCCAGGGCACCACCGCGGCCAAGGGCCTCACCGGCGAAGGCTACGAAGGCCACTACTTCTGGGATGCCGAGGCCTTCATGCTGCCGGCGATGGTCGCGCTTGCACCCGATGTGGCGCGCAGCATGCTGATGTACCGCCACGGCACGCTGGAGCGCGCCCGCGCCCATGCACGCGAACTCAACCACGCCCGCGGCGCGCTGTATGCGTGGCGCACCATCAGCGGCGACGAGTGCTCCGCGTATTTTCCCAGCGGCTCGGCGCAGTACCACATCAACGCCGCCGTGGCCTGGGCGATCCGCCACTATGTGGATGCCACCGGCGACGACGCCTTTCTGCGCGACGTTGGCGCCGAGATGCTGTTCGAAACGGCGCGCATATGGCTGGATATCGGCCACTTCAATCCGCGTCGCGGCGGGGCGTTCTGCATCCATGGCGTGACCGGTCCCGACGAATACACCGCGCTGGTCGACAACAACCATTACACCAACCGCATGGCGCAACGACATCTGCGCGACGCGGCTGCGGTGGCGCATTGGCTGGCCGGCTCGGCGCCGGATACCTACGCGGAACTGGCCCGCCGCATCGGCCTGGAATCGTTCGAGATCATGCAGTGGCAGCGTGCCGCGGAGCTGATGTATCTGGCCGAAGATGCGCAGCTCGGCATCTTTCCGCAGGACGACACCTTCCTCGACAAGCCGCGCATGCCGGCGCACGCGGACGGCGAAGGCAAGCGTCCGCTATTGCTGGAACTGCATCCGCTCACCATCTATCGCCACCAGGTCGCCAAGCAGGCCGATGCGCTGCTCGCGCTGATGCTCGCCGGCGATGAGGTCAGCCTCGCCGCCAAGCGACGCAACTTCGACTATTACGAAGGCGTCACCGTGCACGACTCGACCTTGTCCGCCTCCACCTTCGGCGTGATGGGCGCGGAAGTGGGCGAAACCGAAAAGGCCTGGCGCTACTTCCAGGACAGCTTGCGCGTGGATCTGGACGATCTGCACGGCAATGCCGCGCACGGACTGCACATGGCCGCGATGGCCGGCAGCTGGTTGTCGCTGGCCTGGGGATACGGCGGCATGCGCGTGGTGAACGGCGAACTGCGCCTGCGCCCGCAACTGCCCGACGCCTGGCACCGCTATCGCTTTGGCGTCGCCTGGCAGCAGGGTCATCTTCGCGTGGAAGTGGATCGCACCGGCGTGCGTTACACCGTCACGCGCGGCGACAGCGTGCGCTTCAGCCATGCCGGTGAGCCAGTGCGCCTGCGCCATGGCGAATCGATCTCGATGCCGCATCGCGCACTCGAGCAAGCGCCGCTGCAGGCCGTGATCTTCGACCTTGACGGCGTGATCGCCGATACCGCCGTGGTGCATCGCGCTGCATGGGAACAATTGGCGCACGACATCGGCGCGCCGTTCGACGAACACATCGCCGAACGCATGAAAGGCGTGGACCGCCGCGGTTCGCTCGAGATTTTGCTGGAGCGCGCGCCGCACGCCTATTCCGAGCGCGAGAAACGCGTACTGGAAGACCGCAAGAACGACTACTACGTCGCACAGATCGACTGCTTCGGCCCGGGACAATTGCTGAGCGGCGCACGTCATGCCGTGGAAAGCGTACGCGCGGCAGGCCTGCGCACCGCACTGGCATCGGCCAGCCGCAATGCCCCGCTGCTGCTGGAGCGGCTGGGCATCGCCGAACTGTTCGACTATGTGGTCGATGCGTCGCGCATCACGCACTCCAAGCCGCATCCGGAAATCTTTCTGACGGCGGCATCGGGTCTTGGCGTCGCAGCGCAAGCCTGCCTCGGCGTGGAGGATGCCGCTGCCGGCGTCGACAGCATCCTGGCCGCCGGCATGCGTGCCGTGGGTGTCGGCGATGCCACCGTGCTTGCGCGTGCCGAGGACATTTTGGCGGGTATCGATGCGTTCGATATCCAGCGCTATCTCAACCGACCACCGACCGTTCCGGGAACGGCGGCGGAGGCCGTGTCGAACCACTGATCAGGACCCTTCTGACAGCGTGCAGTACCACTCCTAAGAAACACTACAACTGCTTTTCTTTGATGGGGAGGAAACACCATGAACACGCAACGCATGACTCGTAGGCTGCTTGCCACCAGCATTGCTGCTTTGCTCGTCGCCAGTTCTCTGCACGCGCAGGATGCGGCACCCGCAGCGCAGGCTCCGCCGGCACAGACCCAAGGTCCATCGGCAGCGCCAGCCGCTCCGGCGGCCAACCAGAAGAACGCCACCAATCTCGACCAGGTGGTGGTCACCGGCACCGCCACGGCGGGCGGCCTGAAGAAGATCGACACCTCGTACTCGGTCACCGCTGCCACGCTCGACCAGATTCGCGAATTCAATCCCAAGAGCTCCGCTGACCTGCTGAAGATGGCGCCGGGTGTGTTTCCGGAATCCTCGGGCGGCCAGACCGGTGCGAACATCGAAGTGGCCGGCTTCCCGGGCGGTGGCGATGCCCCGTTCGTGACCTTCCAGCTCAATGGTTCGCCGCTGTATCCCATGCCGACGCTGTCGTTCATGGAAAACTCCTCGATGTTCCGTCTGGACGACACCATCGACCACGCCGAATTCGTGCTCGGCGGCCCGGCCGTGCTGTACGGCAATGGCCAGCCCGGCCTTACCGCGAACTTCATCCTGCGCGAAGGCACTGATACGCCCAGCGGCGATGTCGGCGTCACCTACGGCTCGGAAGGGCTGGTGCGCCTGGACGGCTTCTACGGCTTCAAGATCGCCGATGGCTGGTACGGCAGCGTCGGCGGTTTCTGGCGCAAGTCCGACGGCGTGCGCGATCCGCAGTTCGATGCCGACAAGGGTGGCCAGCTCACTGCCACCTTGACGCACAACTTCGGCGACAGCGGCTCGATCATGTTCTATGCGCGCGACCTGAAGGACCACAACCAGTTCGTCACCGATACGCCGATCCTCAATCCGGGCCGCGGCCAGTTTGAAAACTACCCCGGCTTCGATGCGCTCACCGGCACCTTCGGCAGCAAGGCCGATCAGTACAACTTCCTGCAGACCACGCCTTGCAACACGGCCGGCTGCCAGCCCGGCGGCCAGCACGTGAACCTGGCCGACGGCCGCGGTGCGGACATCTTCTCCGTGGGCGGCAATCTGGACCTGACCTTTGGCGACAACTGGAACGTCTCGGACAAGTTCAATTTCACCGGCGGCCAGATGAACACGACCGCCTTCTTCAGCACGGGCGCCAACCCGCAGACGCTGAGCAGCTATATCGACGACCAGATCACCGCCAACGGCCTTCCTGCCGGCACCACCGCCACCGCCGTGTACACCAACAACGGCCAGGCGGCGGACATGAACCAGAACGTGACCACGCAAGGCCTGTGGTATGTGCACAAGCGCATCCAGGGCGCCACCAACGAGTTCCACATCAGCAAGGAAATCTTCGACGGCAACACGCTGACCGTGGGCAACTACACCGCGGTCTACAACGATCACGACACCTGGTTCCTGGGCAACAACATGTTGCTGCAGGCGAAGAACAACCCCAGCCCGATCGCTGTGTCGCTGAGCAATGGCGATGTGCTGTCCAGCCCGGGTGGTTTCGTGAGCGGCCCGTCCACGGCCATTCGTGAGGCGTGGAACGGCTTCAACACCGCCTTCTTCCTCACCGACTCGTGGAAGCTCGACAAGTGGTTGTTCGACGCCGGCGTGCGCGTGGAGCGCCAGGAAGCCAATGGCCGCATCCAGAACACTGCCACGGGCGATCTGGACAACAACCCGACCACGCTCTACAACAACAACTCGCAGTACGTGGTGGGCGGCAACAACTACATCAACTACGCCAAGACCGCGCCTTCGTGGACCATCGGCGCCAACTACGAAATCCAGAGCAATATGAGCGTGTACGCCCGTATCAACGACGGCGTGCACTTCCCGGGTTTCGATGACTTGCGCGGCCTGCCCAGCCAGCCGATCAACAAGATCCACAATATGGAAGTGGGTTACAAATACCAGGCGGACTGGGTGTACCTGGATGTGAACGCGTACCGCAAGCTGTTCTACAACGTGCCCTACACGATCACCCAGGGCAATGGCCAGCAGTTCTCGTTCGACTACGGCTCGGCCACCAAGGGCATCAACTTCACCACGGTGCTCAAGCCGATCCCGAACGTTCCGGGCTTCCAGCTCGCCCTCAGCGGCGATTACATGGACGGCCACTACACCCACAGCGCCGCCTGCACGCCTTATATGACGCAGGATGGCACCGAGGCCTGCGCCAGCCTCGATGGCATGCAGCTGCAGCGCCAGCCCAAGTTCCAGGGCCGCCTGACGCCGTCGTACGACTTCCCCACCTCGTTCGGCAGCATGAAGTTCTGGATCACCTATGAGTACGTGGGCAATCGCTACGGCGACCTGATCGAACAGCAGCCGCTGGGCGATTACTACAGCTGGAGCTTCGGCGCCACGGCCAACATCGGCCAGAGCTGGCAGGTGAACCTGCAAGGCACTAACTTGACCAACGAGATCGGCGTGACGGAGGGCAACTCGCGCCTGTTCGGCTTCGCCAGCACCAACGGCGTGATTCTGGCGCGCTCGATCGAAGGTCGCGAGGTCAACCTGCAGGTCAAGTACAAGTTCTAAAGAGCACTTCCCTCGACTGTCCCGGTCCGCCACTAGTGCGGCGGACCGGGACCTTTTTAAACCTCATTACGAGGTGTGCATGAACCGGTTCCGCATGGTCGTGGCGTTGGCGACGATTTACATGGTGTTCGCGATACTGCTCAACAGTGTCGGCACGGTGATCCTGCAGTCCATCCACACCTTCGGTATCGACAAGCCGCAGGCCAGCCTGCTGGAACTGTTCAAGGACTTGCCGATCGCCCTCACCTCGTTCCTGGTGGCCTCGTTTCTGCCACGGCTGGGTTACCGCCGCGCGATGATGCTGGCGTTGGGCATCGTGGGCAGCGCCTGCGTGCTGATGCCGCTGCTGCCGAGTTTTCACACCACCGAATTATTGTTCACCTGCGTCGGCGTGTCGTTCGCGCTGGCGAAGGTGGCCGTGTATTCCTCCATCGGCCTGCTGACTGACAGCAAGGCCGAGCATGGTCGCCTCACCAATACCATCGAAGGGCTGTTCATGCTGGGCGTGTTGGCCAGCGGCTGGCTGTTCAGCGCGTTCATCGACCACGGCAACCCGGCCAACCCATCCTGGTTCAACGTGTACTGGGTGCTGGCCCTGATGTGCTTCGGCACCATTGCGCTGCTGTCGGGCGCGCAGCTGGATGAAACGGCAGCCCATGGCGGCTCGCCGCTGTCGCTGGTGCAGGCCATGCGCGACATGTATCGACTGCTGATGCGCACGCTGGTGTACGTCTTCCTGCTGTCGGCGTTTCTCTACGTGCTGATTGAACAGAGCTTCAGCACGTGGCTGCCGACATTCAACAACGAGATCCTCAAGCTGCCCAATGCGATGAGCATCCAGATGGCGAGCATCCTGGCCGGTGCGACGGCGTTGGGTCGCATTCTTGCCGGGCAGCTGCTTCGCCGGATGTCGTGGCACGTGCTGCTCAATCTGTGCGTGGTGGGCATGGGCGCGTTGATCCTGCTGGTACTTCCATTGGCGAGCCATCCCGCGACTGGCACGGAGGTGGGTTGGTTCAACGCGCCTGTCGCTGCCTACCTGATCCCGCTGATCGGTTTGCTGATGGCGCCGATCTACCCGGTCATCAATTCGGTGGCCTTGAGCTCGCTGCCCAAGCCCTCGCACGCCGCCATGACCGGCCTTATCGTGATCTTCTCCGCGCTGGGCGGCACGCTGGGTTCGCGCATCACCGCCATCGTCTTCACCAACTTCGGCGGCATCCACGCGTTCTATTTTTCGCTGGTGCCGATGACGCTGATCCTGGTGACGCTGTTCTTCTTCAAGCGCGAAACCGACCGATCGGCCCTGCCCGCCTTGCTGGCACCGGAGGGTGCGGCGTGAGTTTCACGCGCCGCCAGTTCCTGGCGTCGGGCGTGGTGGCGGCGGGAGCCGCGCTGACATCGAAGTGGACGGCAGCCGCTGGCAACCGGACGACGGGGGCACGCAACGTCCTTCTGATCGTCGCTGATGACCACGGTTACGACATGTCCGGCGTGGGGACGGCAGTACATACACCCGCACTTGATCGGCTGGCACGCGAAGGTACCTTGTTCACCGATGCCTATGCCTCGGTGTCGTCGTGCAGCTCCAGCCGCTCGACGCTGTATACGGGCCTGTACTCGCATACCAACGGCATGTACGGCCTGGCGCACGACGTACACAACTTCTCGCTGCTGGAAGACGTCAAGACGCTGCCGTGGATGCTCAAGCAGCACGGCTACGCCACTGCGCTGGTGGGCAAGCTGCATGTGAAGCCGGAGGCCGCACTTGCCTACGATGCGTGGCTATTGCCGGAGCAAGCGGGTAACCGCGACGTGGCCGCCATGGGGCATGCCGCCGGGCAGTGGATGCGCGCTCAGGGTGCGAAGCCGTTCTTTCTTACCATCGGTTACAGCGACCCGCATCGCGCCGGCGATGCCTCGCAGTTCGGCAACACGCGCGACTGGCCGGAAGTTCAGCGCATGAGCTATCGGCCGCAGGAGGTGACCATTCCCTCGCATCTGCCGGACCTGCCGGGCGTGCGCGAGGACCTCGCCCAGTACTACGAAGCGGTGAGCCGGATGGACAGCGGCGTGGACATCCTGCTGCGCGAACTGCAGGCCTCGGGGCACGCCGACGACACGCTGGTGATCTATCTGTCCGACAACGGCCGCCCGTTTCCCGGCGCCAAGGACAATCTCTACTACGAAGGCATCCATCTGCCGCTGATCGTTCGAGCGCCGAAGGCGACGCGTCGCGGCATCCGCAACAACGCGATGGTGAGCTGGATCGACATCACGCCCACCATCCTCGACTGGGCCGGCGTGTCGCCGCCGCAGGGCTATCGCTATCTGCCGCTGCCCGGCCGTTCGCTGTTGCCGATCCTGGAGCAGGCAACGCCCGGCGGCTGGGACGAGGTGTTCGCCACGCACTCGTTCCACGAGATCGATCAGTACTACCCCACCCGTTCATTGCGCACGCGGGGCTACAGCTATTTCCTGAATCTTCAGCCCAGCCTGCGCGTGCCGATTGCCAGCGACGTGGCGCTATCGCCATCGTGGAAGGCCATCACGAGCACGCCGGGCGCCCGTCTGGGCAAGCGCACGCTCGAAGCATTTGAGCATCGCCCCGACGAAGAACTCTACGATTTGCACGCCGACCCGGACGAAGTAGTGAACCTGGCCGGCGAGGCGAGCCATGCCCACGTGCTGGCCGACGTACGCACGCAGCTCGCGCGCTGGCGCACCGCCACGCACGATCCGTGGATGGCCGGCATCACCAATCCTTTTGGACCCGCCCGCTAAGCGCGCGAGTGATCACCCGATGGAACAAGGAAGACGCGCCCCATGAAGTCCCCGCTACGACAACTGCCACGCGCGGCTGCCATAGGCCTGCTGTTTGTTGCCGCCCGCGTCAGCGCGGCCACCGATCCCAGCTTTGTGCTCACCGGCACGTCGGAACAATTTGGCAGTTATTTCCCCAGTTACCTGGCCAACGGCTACTACTCCACGCTCACCTCGGTGCGTGGCACCGAACCGACCATGGGCTACATGGTCGCGACCATGGACTATGCGAAGGACGATATCGCCCGTCCCGCGGCCATGCCCGGCTGGAACGAGATCGACTACAACCCCGGTGGCGGCTGGCTCAATTCCACCCGCGTGGCGAAGGAGATCTTCACCGACTACTCGCAGACGCTGGACATGTACGGCGCCACGCTGAGCACGAAGTACCGCTTCGTCTACGCCAACAAGTCCACCGACGTGCAGGTCACCACCTTCGTCAGCCAGGACGCGGGGCATCTTGCCGCCACGCGCCTTACGCTCACGCCGCAGTTCGACGGCAGCGTGCAGCTGACCTTTCCCATTCGCCTGTGGTCGGAACACCAGCCGCGCTTCCCCATCGGCAAGATGACTGGCGACGAGATGATCGCCGCGGTGATCGCCAGCGGGCAGAACCTGGACAACAAACCCGTGCCGACGCCGGATCGCGCGGCCGTGTGGTACCCGGGCGTGGTGCGCATCCAGTCCAACGGTGGCGACACCAAGACGCTTACGCTGTGGCTGGATGGACGCGCCGAGCAAGGCGTCGCCGTGGCGCAGGCGGTGGCGGTTGAGCTGCCCAAGGGGCTGGGCGTCGAAGACGTGCAGCTCGAAAAGGGGCCGTACAAGCTCTCACTGAACCTCAAGGCCAGGCTGCACAAGGGCCAGAGTTACACCTTCACCAAATATATCGCCGCGTCGCGCGAAGGCTGGGGCGGCAATGCGCAGGCCGATCTCGCACTCGCCACGCAGGCGCGCAAGACCGGCTTCGACGCCTTGCTCGCCAAGCATCAGGCCGCGTGGCATACGCTGTGGCAGTCGGATATCCGCATTGAGGGCGATGCCAAGGTGCAGCAGGCGGTGCATTCGGATCTCTACTATCTGCTGTCCAACACCACCGTGGGCACGAGCTGGCCGATGGGCGCGTGTGCGCTCACGCCGGGCTACGCTGGCCATGCGTTCTGGGACAGCGATTCATGGGTGTTCCCCGCGCTGCTTTTGTTGCATCCGGAACGCGCCAAGCCGATCGTGATGTTCCGTCACCGCACCATCGGCCCCGCGCAGGATCGCGCCAGGCAGTACGGCGTGAAGGGCACGATGTATCCGTGGGAATCCGATCCGGAAACCGGCAAGGATTACACACCGCATTTTGCCTACGGCGTGTTCCGCGAGGTCCACGTCAATGCCGACATCGCCATCGCGCAGTGGCAGTACTACAACGCCACCGGCGACGAGGCGTGGCTGAAGCAGGTCGGCTGGCCGGTGATCGAGCAGGTGGCCACCTTCTGGGCCAGCCGCGTCAGCTATGACAAGGCCAGCGACCGCTACGAGATCCACCACGTCACCTCGCCCGACGAAGCCTACGACGACGTACCCAACGACTCGTTCACCAATGCGGTGGCGCAGAAGGCGCTGCGCATTGCGGTGAAGGCGGCGAAGAAGGTGGGCGCAAACGCCGATCCGCAGTGGAGCGTGATCGCCGACAAGATGTATGTTCCGTTCGATGAGAAGAACCAGCGCCATCTCGATTTCGATGCGTCGGTGCCGCACGACAAGATCACCTGGATGGGTTCGTCGCTGGCATGGCTGATGTATCCCAACCTCGACCTGCCGATGACGCCGCAGATTCGCCGCAACGATTTCGACTTCCAGCTGCACGAGCTGAAGGAACACGGCGACGATCCGAACGAAATGATGATGGTGATGCTGGCCGTAGGCTCGGCCGAACTGGGCGACGCGCAGGGCGCCAACGACTGGATCCAGCGAAACCTGGTGGGCTTCCTCAAGCCGCCGTTCAACGTGCGCACCGAAACGGTGGCGAACAACGCGGGCTACATCCTCGCCACCTCCGCCGGTTTCGTGCAGAGCTTCGTCTACGGACTGAGCGGCTTGCGCATCGATGACGATGGCCTCACCCAGGCCTACGCACCGACCTTGCCATCCGCGTGGAAATCGATGCAGCTCAAGGGCGTGCATTTCCGCGGCAAGCAATACGACATCACCGTCGAGCATGGCGCCGACGGCAAGGCGCGACTGACGCGCAAGACCCTGTAAGCGCCAACGCGATGAAGACACACGATCACGCACCGACCCGGGAGCCGATATGAATCGCCAAGCCCATCCTTCGTTTCTTCGTCCTCGCCTTATCGCCTTCGCGCTTTCATGCGCCGTCGCCAGCACGGCGTTCGCCGCCGGCACACCCGATCCGGCGAAAACGCGCGCCTATATCGACAAGGCCTGGACCACGTTGACGCGCTCGCAGGAAGCCTGCGCGTCGCTGGTCGATACCAAGGTGGTCGGGCATCCGGTGCTCTACGTGCCCGCCGGCCAGGCCGTTCCGGATGCGGTGACGGCCATCGGCAAACGTTGCGGCGTCGACGTGCGTCCGTTGCCCAAGAAGGTGGAGCAGCTGGGCGATATCGATGCGACCCGGCTGCCGCAGCAGGGCCTGCTCTATCTGCCGCATCCTTATGTAGTGCCCGGCGGCTTCTTCAACGAGATGTACGGCTGGGACAGCTATTTCATCCAACTCGGACTGGTGGCGGATCACCGCCTCGACCTGGCCAGGGACATGGTCGACAACGCGCTGTTCGAAGTGGAGAACTACGGCGGCGTGCTCAATGCCAACCGCACGTATTACCTCAGCCGTTCGCAGCCGCCTTTCCTCACCGCGATGATGACCGCGGTGCTGGATGACCCCGCCGCCTTCCCGAACGCGGACGCGCGACGCGAGTGGCTGGCCAAGGCTTATCCACTTGCGGTGCGCAATTACGAGATCTGGACGCGTCCCGAACATCGCGCCGGCGATACGGGCTTGGCGCGCTATTACGACCTCGCCAGCGGCCCGGTGCTCGAAGCGAAGGACAGCGAGTACTACAAGGGCGTGATCCGCTGGCTGCGTGCGCATCCCAAAGACGATCCCGGCTATCTGATCAAGGCTGCTGAGCATCCGAGCGATGCAGAGGCGGCCACGCTCAAGGATGCAAGCTGCGACGTGCACGCTTCGAAAGTGTGTGAAGGCGCCTGGGTGGATGGTTATCGGCTCACTGCGGACTATTTCCACGGCGACCGCGCGATGCGCGAATCGGGTTTCGACACCAACGCGCATTTCGGCCCGTTTGGCGGCTCCACCCATCACTATGCCGATGCCAGCCTCAATAGCCTGCTTTATCGCTACGAGCGCGACCTGCACGACTTTGCCCTGCAGCTGGGCAAGGCCGGCGAGGCGGATCGCTGGGCCAAGGCCGCCGACGCACGCAGGGCAGCGATGGACAAATACCTGTGGAACGCGCAGGCCGGCATGTATCTCGACTACGACTTCATCGCCGGCAAGCCCTCGCCGCTGCCCTACGTCACCACCTATTACCCACTGTGGGCCGGCCTGGCTTCACCACAACAGGCTGCGGCCGTGCGCGGCAAGCTCAGTGTGTTCGAGCGCAAGGGCGGCCTGAGCATGGACAATCATCCGGCAGGCGTGCAGTGGGGCGAGCCATTTGGCTGGGCGCCCACTAACTGGCTGGCGATCAAGGGACTCGACGACTACGGCTTCCACGACGATGCCCGCCGCCTCGCCGGCAAATTCGCCACCACGGTGGACCAGGGCCTGGCCGACGACGGCACTATCCGCGAGAAATACAACATGGTGCTCGGCAACGCCGATGTGAAAGTGATGGCCGGCTATAGCGAAAACGTGGTGGGTTTCGGCTGGACCAACGGCGTGTATCTGAAGCTGCATGAGTTGCTCGATGGCAAGGCGAAGAAGGCCGCACCTGCTGCCAAGACGGAGAAGACGCCGTGACGCGCGGCGCGGCCGTTCGGTTTGCGCTCGCCACGGCGCTTTTGGGTGGTGTGCTTCACGCGCAGGATGCCAAGCCCACGGTACGCGCCGACGGTAGCGTGCATGTAGGCAACATCACCCTTCCCTACTCATCGGAAGCTTCGCCGGAGGCGCACGCCTTCTTTCCCAAGATGCTCGCCGCCGGCAGCAAGGCGCCGCCGATCACCGCGCCGATCGAACAGAGCCGCGCGTTCTACGACCGCATGAACACCGATCGCGCCCATCGCCTGATGGCGCTTTACCCGGTCAAGACCCATCGCGAAACCATTGCCGGGGTGCTGACGGATGTCGTCGAGCCGGCCCAGGGCATCGCGCCCGAGAACCAGGGGCGCGTGCTGATCAACCTGCATGGGGGCGCGTTCCTGTGGGGCGCGCACAGCGGTGCACTGGTGGAATCCATCCCCATCGCCAGCCTGGGCCGCATCAAGGTGATCAGCGTGGACTACCGCCAGGGGCCCGAGCACGTCTTTCCCGCCGCCAGCGAGGACGTGGAGGCCGTCTATCGCGCCCTGCTCAAGCAGTACAAGCCCGGCAGCATCGGGATCTACGGCTGTTCGGCCGGCGGCGTGCTCACCGGCGAGGCCGTGGCGCGACTGATCACCGACAAGCTTCCCGTACCCGGCGCCATCGGCACGTTCTGCGGGTCGGTGGTGGATATGGCCGGCGATTCGGTGATGGTGGGCCCGCTGCTCAACGGCGCCCCGGTGCCGGATCACCCGCTGCGGCTGGGCGAGCTGCCCTACTTCAAGGGCGCCAGCGCGACCGATCCGCTGGTTTTTCCCGGACTTTCGCCGGAGTTGCTGCACCAGTTTCCGCCCACCCTGCTGATTACCGGTACCCGCGATGCGGCCATGAGCGCCGTGATCCGCAGCCAGACCCTGCTCAGCCAGGCCGGCGTGGCCACCGACCTGCAGGTGTGGGAGGGCATGTGGCACTCCTTCTTCTCCGACCCGGAGATGCCTGAATCGAGGGCCGCCTACCAGACCATCGTGAAATTCTTCGACAAACATTTGACGCGCGGGTAGGCGTTCACGCATATCAGTCTTTGCCCCCCGCGAGGGGGACGGTTATCCTAGCCGTGTCCACAGCAAACAGTGACGACATGAGCCAACAGACCGTTCTGGTCATCGACGACGAACGCGATATCCGCGAGCTTCTCACCATCACCCTCGGCCGCATGGATTTGCTGGTCGATGCGGTAGGTACCGTGACCGAAGCCCGACGCGCCCTCGCCGAACGGCATTACGACCTCTGCTTCACCGACATGCGCCTGCCCGACGGCAACGGCCATGAAGTGGTGGAGCTGATCTCCGCCGAACATCCGGACACGCCGGTGGCGATGATCACCGCCTACGGCAATGTCGATGCGGCCGTGAGCGCGCTCAAGGCGGGCGCCTTCGATTTCGTCTCCAAGCCGGTCGACATCCAGATGCTGCGTCGCCTCGTGCGCACGGCACTGCGACTGGCCGAGGAAAAACGCAGCGGCCAGGCCGCCGCCAAACCCGACGGCAACGAGCGCCTGATCGGCGAGTCGCCGGCGATGCACCAGGTGCGCGCCACCATCGGCAAG
Source organism: Dyella sp. 2YAF14 (assembly GCF_052114725.1). Lineage (NCBI taxonomy): Bacteria > Pseudomonadati > Pseudomonadota > Gammaproteobacteria > Lysobacterales > Rhodanobacteraceae > Dyella > Dyella sp. 2YAF14. Next base: position 33,752 of record NZ_JBFRFH010000022.1, read on the forward strand.
CTGGCGCGCAACCAGGCGCCGGTGTACATCGCCGGTGAATCGGGCGTGGGCAAGGAACTGGTCGCCCGCCTGATCCATGAGCAGGGCCCGCGCGCCACCGGGCCGTTCGTGCCGGTCAACTGCGGCGCCATTCCGTCCGAACTGATGGAAAGCGAGTTCTTCGGCCATCGCAAAGGCAGCTTCACCGGTGCGGTAGGCGACAAGGAAGGCCTGTTCCAGGCCGCGCACGGCGGCACGCTGTTCCTCGACGAAGTCGCCGAACTGCCGCTGCACATGCAGGTGAAGCTGTTGCGCGCGATCCAGGAAAAAGCCGTGCGCCCGATCGGTGCACGCGAGGAAGTGCCGGTCGACGTGCGCATCCTCTCGGCCACCCACAAGAATCTTGCCGCGCTGGTGGACCAGGGCCAGTTCCGCCAGGACTTGTTCTATCGCATCAACGTGATCGAACTGCGCGTGCCGCCGCTGCGTGAGCGTCGCGGCGACGTGCCGCTGCTCGCCAACTTCGTGCTGCGCCAGCTCGCCAACAAGAGCGGCGGCACGCCCGGCCACTTGCTGCCTGCCGCCCAACAGGCGCTGGAAGCCTATGACTTCCCGGGCAATGTGCGCGAGCTGGAGAACATCCTCGAACGCGCCATGGCCATGTGCGACGGCGACCAGGTCGACGTCAGCGACCTGATGCTGCCGCAGCGCACGCCGCGCCCGCAGAACGAAACGGCACCACCGTCTCCCACCGGCATGCCCGCCGTTGAACCGGCACCCGTTGCCGTGGCTGCCGCACCGTCGGCCAGCGGCGGCCTGGATGACTACATCAGCAACCTTGAGCGCACGGCCATCATCAAGGCGCTGGAGGAGTCGCGCTACAACAAGACGGCAGCTGCGAAGAAGCTGGGCATTACGTTTAGGGCGCTGCGGTATAAGTTGAAGAAGTTGGGTATCGATTGAGATTGATAGGTCGATGCACAGAAAAGGCCGCACACAGTGCGGCCTTTTTGTTTTTGTGGTGGCGTGCGCACCATCTGAAGAGCCGACCGGCAAGATTGATCCGCAACCCACGAACCTGCATAACCCTTGTAGGAGCGCACTTGTGCGCGACCGCAGGACTGGGATGTGCCGCTCCGTAGGCTGATCGCGCACAAGTGCGCTCCTACAAAAAAGCTGCCGGCTCGGCAGCGCAGAGCACTTATCGGCTCTTGATGTGGCTCAGCCCCGGGGTCCCCGTATGACGCGGCGGGCGAACCAGGTCGCGAATACGCGACAACAAAACACCGAGGCTCTGGATTATCAGCCATTCGGCTGTTGACGAGCGCTTCCGGCCTGCACCGGGATGACGAACAAGAACAAGACTGCGGCACATCCAAACAACGAGGCTAGGTTGGCCCCTCACCCCACCCCTTTCCTCGGAGGGGAGAGGGAGCAAAAACTCACACTGGCCCTTGCGGCCCATCCCCACCCGTACTCTCCTCCAACGCATCCCTGACCGTCTTCAACAACCGCAACGTCGAAACCGGTTTGTCCACCAGATACAAATGCTCCATCACCGGCAACTCATCCATATCCGGCGGCGCATCCGGACGCGCAAGCAAAAGCACCGCACCGCGATAACCATGGTCGAACAAGGCCGCCAACGTGCGCACGCCGGTAAAGAGATTCATGTCGGCATCAAGCACCACAAGATCGGGAACGCCTTGCGCCTCCAGCCACTGCAAGGCAGCCGTACCACTCTGGCTCGCATGCGCCTGATAGCCCCACGAATCGAGCGTATCCACCAGCAGCGAGAGCTGACCGGCTTCTTCCACCACCACCAGCACGCGCTCCGCTTCGCCCTGCAGGTTGGCGGTTTCCTGCTCGCCCACCACATCGGCGGGCTGCTGCATCAGCGGAATATGCATATGGAAGCTGGTGCCCTCGCCGAGCACGCTCTCCACCCGCATCACGCCACCATGCGCGGTAATGATGCGCTTGCATGAGACCAGGCCGAGGCCGGTACCGCTTTCCTTGGTCGTGTAGAACGGTTCGAACAGATGCAGCAATGCGTTCTCGTCCATGCCGGTGCCGGTATCGATCACGCTGAGGCATACATAGTTGCCTTCGCGGCTTTCCTCGCCGGGCTGGAAGAAATGCTCCGGCAAGCTGGCCACCGATGTGCAGATGCGCAGCTTGCCGCCCTCGGGCATCGCTTGCAGCGCGTTGAGGCTGAGGTTGAGCAGGCACTGCTGCAGCTCGGTGTGATTGCCGTCGAAGCTGAGATCGGGATCATAAGCATCCAGTTCCAGCGTCACATTGCGCGGCACACTGCCCTGCAGCAACAAGCCGAGTGCTTCGAGCAGCGCGCCCACGCGTACTTGTTCCGCGCGACGTGCGCCGCGCGCAAAGGAAAGCATGGAATGCACCATGTCCAGGCCACGCTTGCCGCAGTCGCGCACCAGCCGTCCCAGGCGCGCCAGCCGTGGATCGTCCTGGTAGTCCTGCAGGCTGTCGCCGGCGAGCAACAAGGGTTGCAGCAGGTTGCGCAAGTCGTGGCTCAGGCCGCCCGCCAGCATCGCCAGGCTCTCGAAACGCTGCGCGCGGATCAGTTCGGTTTCCGCGCGTCGACGCGCGCGTTGCGCTTCGGCTTCGCGCATGGCGCGGCGCACTGCCGAGGCCAGCCGCGCAGGATTCTGCTTGAGGATGTAATCGGTCGCGCCGTTGCGCAACGCCTCAATCGCCGCTTCCTCGCCCAGCGTGGCGGAGACGAAGATGAAGGGCAGGTCCTGGTCGCGTTCGCGCAGGATGTCGAGCGCGCGCTGGCCGGAGAAACCCGGCATGCTCAAGTCGGACAACACGATATCCGGCTGGAAATCCTCCAGCGCCGAGAGATACTCGCGCTCGGCGTCCACCAGGGTCACGTCGTATTCGATGTGATCGGCGTCCAGCTCGGACAACACGAGCTCCGCATCGAGCTGGCTATCCTCGATCTGCAGTACACGGATTCGGGGTAACGCCCACTGCTGCCTATCCACTGTCAACCACCCCGTCGTGGAACCACCCCTAACATTCGTCCCATTCAGATATGGTCAGGTGCCTGATTGAGCACTGCCCAGAACTGCCCCACGGTTCGCACCGCTTCAAAAAACTGGTCCACGTCCACCGGCTTGATCACGTACGCGTTCGCGCCAATGTCCCAGCTGCGCGCCAGATCACTTTCCTCCCGCGACGATGACAGAATCACCACCGGCACGCGGCGGAATCGATCGTCGGCACGCAACTGCGTGAGCACTTCCAGCCCGCTCATGCGCGGCATCTTGATGTCCAGCAGCACCACGGCCGGATCGGTCGGTTCGCGCCCGGCCCATTCGCCGCGGCAATAAAGGTAGTCCAGGCAGTCCACGCCGTCTTCGACGTGCACCACGGGATTGGCCAGATGGGCACCGGCAAGCGCGTCCAAGGCCATTTCAGCGTCGGCGAGACTGTCCTCGACAAGCAGGATGGTACGGAGGTCGTGGTTCATTGGCGCCTCTGCGCGAAGCTTTCTGCGAGGTCCGAAGACGGCAGTGTGAAGTGGAAACGCGCGCCCTGCCCTGGCTGGGCATCGGCCCAGACGCGTCCGCCGTGTCGCGTGACGATGCGACGCACATTGGCCAGGCCGATACCGTTGCCCGGAAACTCCGAGGCCCGGTGCAGGCGCTGGAACACGCCGAACAGTTTACCCGCGTATTGCATGTCGAAACCGGCGCCGTTGTCGCTGACCACGAATTCGTAGCTGCCGTCGCGGTGGCGCTGCACGTCCACGTCGATACGCGCCACCTCGCATTTGCCGGTGTACTTCACTGCGTTGCCGAGCAGGTTCTGCCACACCGTGCGCAACATGTTCTCGTCGCCGATGACAATAGGCAGCGGCGCGATCGACCACACGATGTGACGCCCGTGCGCATCCGTCTCGGCCAGCGCGCGTGCCTCGTCCGCCAGCGACTGCATATCCACCGGCTGCAGGCGCAGCGCGCCGCGACCCAGGCGCGAGAACACCAGCAGGTCTTCGATCAGCAGCGCCATGCGCTTGGCGGCGTCGTTGATCACTTCGATGTAATGGCGCGAGCGCTCGTCCGCCGCCTCGCCCAGGTGCTGCTGCAATTTGCCGGCGAAGCCGCTGATATGGCGCAGCGGTGCACGCAGGTCGTGCGATACCGAATAGCTGAATGCTTCCAGCTCGCGGTTCACATCGGACACTTGTTCGATCTTGCCTTCGAGCTGGCGATTGAGCTCCTTCACCTGCTGCTCGACCAGGGCGCGTGCGGTGACATCGCTCAGGGTGAGCAGCAGCACCGGATCGCCGCCGTTGTCCTGTTCGAGGCGACGGGCGTTGATCACCACGTGGCGGTCGACGCCATCGACGGTGCGCTGGATAAGCTCGTAATCCCACAACTCGCGGTCCAGCAGCAGCACGTCGTTGAGCCGTTGAAGCAGTGCGCCGTCGGTCCACGCGCCATCGCCGATATCGGTCAGCGGCAGCGATTGCCGGAAATCGGGCGGCAGGCCATAGAGCTCGCCAAAGGCCGCATTCACCAGCAGGGTGCCGAGGCCGGCGTCGAGCAGGGCGATCGGTTCGCGCACGGCCTGCACGATCAGTTGCGAACGCTGCACCGCCTGGCCTTCGCGCACCTCGGCACGCAGGCGTCGGCTGATCTGGCGTTCGGACACGATCACCACGATGGTCAGCAGCAGCACCTGGGCGATCGCCGTGATGGTCAAGGCCAGGGCGCTGTTGAACGATTCGCGGCTGGCCGCATCGCGACGGCTGAGCAACGTGGTGTTCTCGTTGCGCACGATGCCGTCGATCAGATCGTCCATCTTGAACAAGGTGCCGGAGTCGCGCATCGCATCGGATGCGCCGGCTTCGTCGCCATGGTCGTGCCGCATGATGGCCTGCCCGCTCAAGGCGAGGCGACCGCTCACAGTGGAGCTGAGCGAGCCGATCAGGGCTTGCTGATCCGGACTGTCGCGCGTCATGTCGCGCAACTGCTGCAGCAGGCCGGGCGTTTCGTGGGCAGCCCGCTCGGCACGCATGCGTACCGTCGCGTCCGCGTCGCCGTGGATCAGGCGGTAAATGGCCGCCTCGCTGTCCCGCGTGACATAGGCGATGCGATAGGTAAGCGACTTCACCTCGCTGGAGTGGGTGACGCGCTCATTGGCGAGGATGGCCTCGCTGGCACCGCTGCGGGTGACCACGTAGGGCAAGGCCACGATCACCAGCACCGCCGCCAGCAGGCCGCCCAGGCGCCAGCGCAGGGCGACGCGGTCCTTCATGGCCGGTCGCAGCGTCGACGCCAGTTTCCAGGATGAGCGCAACATGACAGGCATGGTTGCAGAATCACCCCAGAGAACGCCACCTCTTAAAGTGGCGTTTTAGGGGCAGCTTTGTCGGAATTACCGTGGACTTTGGTCGTAGACACGCTCATTGAGCTAGGGCGTGCGCTCACAGCCTGCCCCCAGGCCCGGTTCGGCTCGGCCTGCATGGTGAAGTGCAGCTCGCCGCCGGACACGATTTCGGCATGGCGCAGGAACACCCGGTCCAGCGGCTTGCCGTTGAGGGTGACGCTGCCGACATAGGGGTGGGCGTCATCCAGCGGCTCTGCAGTGACCTTGAAGGTCTTGCCATTGGACAGGTGCAGGGTGGCGCTGCTCACGAACGGGCGGCCGATGGCGTATTCGTCGCTGGCCGGCGTCACCGGGTAGAAGCCCACTGCCGTGAAGATGTACCAGGCAGACATCTGGCCCAGGTCGTCATTGCCGGCCAGGCCGTCCGGGCGGGTGGCGTACTGGCTGTCCATGATCTGCTTGAGGCGCTTCTGCGTCTGCCACGGCGCGCCGGCGTAGTCGTAGAGATAGGCCAGGTGATGGCTGGGCTCGTTGCCGTGCGCGTACCAGCCGATCAGGCCGGTGATGTCCTCGACGTTGGCAAAGTGCGATTTGTCGACCTTGGCCTCGAACACGCTGTCGAGCTTGGTGACGAAGGTCTGGTCGCCGCCCATCGCCTTGATCAGCGCGGCCACGTCCTGCGGCACATACCAGGAGTACTGCCAGGCGTTGCCTTCGGTGTAGTCGCTGCCGTAGCCGGCCGCATCCGGGTTGAACGGCTCGCGGAAGCTGCCGTCCGTCTTGCGTGCGCGCATGAAGCCGGTCTTCGGATCATATGCATTGCGCCAGTTGCCGGCGCGCTTGTCGAAGGTGGCGGCAATCTCCTTGCGTCCCATCGCCTTGGCCATCTGCGCCAGCGACCAATCGTCATAGGCGTATTCCAGCGTCTTGGAGGCCGCTTCCGGCTCCTTGTCGATGGGCACGTAGCCGAGCTTCATGTAGTCGCCCAGATCGCCATAAGGCGCATAGGTGGCGCTGGCGACCATCGCCTTCAGCGCGGCGTCCGCATCGAACCCGCGCACGCCCTTCACATAGGCGTCGGCGATCACCGGCACGGCGTGGTAGCCGATCATGCACCACGTCTCCAGGCCCTGGTACGCCCACACCGGCAGGATGCCGAACGGACTGGTTTCGCGCGAGGCGATCAGCGAGCGGATGAAGTCGGTGCTGCGCTCGGGCATCAGCAACGCCATCAGCGGCTGCTGGGCGCGGTAGACGTCCCACAGCGACCAGGTGGAGTGGAATTCGAACTTGCCGTTCTTGTCGACGGCCTGGTGCACGGCGTTGTCCGCACCGCGGAACTGGCCATTCACGTCCATGCTGAGCGTGGGCGACAGCAGCGCGTGGTACAGCGAGGTGTAGAAGCCGACGCGCTGATCCTTGCTGCCTTCCACGTCGATCGAGGCGAGGGCCTTGTCCCACTGGCTGCGGGCTTCGGCGCGACGCGCATCGAAATCCCAGCCCTGGCCTTCGGCATCGAGGTTGGCGATGGCGTTGGCTTCGCTCACCGGCGAAATGGCCACCTTCACGCCCAGCGGCTGCTTGAGCGAGCCGAAGTCGAACACGCCCACCAGGGCGCGGCCACTCTGCGCATCGTGGTCTTCCGGCTGATAGCCCGGGCCCTTGAAGCCCTTATAGGGAATGTCGGTCTCGCGGTTGTACAGCGTGCGCGCCTGCATCGGCTGCGAGAAACGCATGGCGAAGCAAAGCTCGCGGCCCGGCGCCCAGCCGCGCGTGGTGCGGCAGCCGGTGACCGTGCCGTCGTCATGCACGCGCAGGCTGGACCACAGCACCTTGCCGGCGTAGTCGTAGATGCTCGGGCGCAGATCCAGCAACAGATGCGCGGGCTTGCCAGTCGGGAAGGTATAGCGGTGCCAACCGATGCGGCGGCCGGCGGTCAGCTCGGCGCGCACGTCGTAATCGCTGAGCGTCACCGCGTAATAACCTGCCTGCACCACTTCGGTGTCATGGCTGAAGCGGGAGCGGTAACCGCTGCCCGGCTTGGCCGGGTCGCCCTGCTCCAGGCGCACGTCGCCGGCGATCGGCATCACCAGGACGTCGCCCAGGTCCGAATGGCCCGAGCCGGAGAAATGGGTGTGGGAGAAACCGAGCAGGCTGCTGTCGCCGTACTGGTAGCCGGCGGCCCACTTGTAGGCGTGCTTCAAGTCGGGCATGGCCGAATCCGGGGACAGCTGGATCATGCCGAACGGCACCGTGGCGCCAGGAAAAGTATGCCCGTCGCCGCCGGTGCCGATGCGGGGATCCACATCGACCGAATGCCCCTCGGCAGCCCGCACGCAGGCCGGCGCAGCCAGGGAAATCGACACCGCTGCAGCCAGCAAAGTGGGCAGCCATGCACGGAAACGCGAATTACGCATAGAATTCCCCGAAAGAGTGGATTTGAATCGTTCTAATTTCGCCTGACGCTAACATCTCTGCAGGCATCGTTGCATGCTGCGTCGCGCCATCGAAATCGGTTCCGTTCGTGCGCGGAGGCAGGTACCTTTGGATCGTTCCAATCAACCCAGGCCTGCGATGGAAAGCCAGACCCCGGTCGGTAGAAAGATCACACTCAACGACATCGCAGCCGGCTGCGGTGTGTCCCGCGCCACGGTTTCCCTGGTGCTGCGTGGCAGTCCCCTCGTGAATAAGGTTACCCGGGCACGGGTCGAGGAAGAACTGCGACGCCAGGGATACGTCTATAACCGGGCCGCGGCCAACCTACGCCGGCGTACGTCGTCGAGCGTGGCCCTGGTCATCAACGAACTGGCGAACCCGTTCTTCGCCGAGTTTGCTGCGGGCGTCGACGACGCGCTCGGTACAGCCGGTTTCGTCACCCTGCTCGGCAGCTCCGGCGATTCGGCCGAGCGCGAACATGCCGTGCTCGGTTCGCTGATCGAACACGGACCAGGCGGCATCATCCTGTCGCCCGCCGAAGACAGCGAAGCGCGCAAGGTATTGGCCGCCGTGGGCACCCACACCCCAGTGGTGCTGTTCAACCGCGAGCTGGGCGGCGAGCTGCCGGAATACGCGCACTGGGATCGCCTGATGCTCGACAACGAGCGCGGCGCCCGCCAGGCCACCGAACATCTGATCGCGCAGGGTCATCGGCATATCGCCTTTTTTGGCGGCCATGACCATGCCAGCTCCACCCGCGAACGCCATGCGGGCTATACGCAGGCCATGAACGCGGCCGGTCTTCCGGTCGAGTCGCACTGGCGCGTGCAAAGCACGCCCACGCGCATGGATGCCGCGCGCGCCGCAGGTTCTCTGTTCGAAGGCCCGGGCTCCGCGCCCACCGCCGCGGTTTGCTACAACGACGCCGTGGCGCTGGGCCTGATGCTCGGCCTGCACCAGCATGGTCGACAGGCGGGCCGCGATTTCGCGGTGACCGGCTTCGACGACATCGCCGAAGCCTCGATGAGCATGCCGTCGCTCACCACGCTGTCCACTGCCCCGCGTGCACGCGGACGGCAGGCGGCCGACATGCTACTCGCTCGCCTGCGCGATCCGCAGGCGCCTTCGGGCACCATCATCGCGCCGGTGGAACTGGTCGTGCGCGAAAGCAGCTGTCCTCTTTCCTGACCCACGGATTCCGCATGGCCTTCGCAGCACCACCTATTCAGTCGGCGACCACGTCGTCGACCACCGGTTCGACGCGCTACACCGACTATCCGATGGCGATGGCGGTGACCACCACGATTTTCTTCATGTGGGGTTTCCTGACCGTCCTCAACGACATCCTGATTCCGCACCTCAAGACCGTGTTCGAGCTGAACTACGCACAGGCGATGCTGGTGCAGTTCACGTTTTTCGGCGCGTACTTTTTGATGTCGCTGCCGGCGGGGCGCCTGGTCGCCGCGCTTGGTTACAAGAAGGGCATCGTGGCGGGCCTGACCATTGCTGCCGTGGGCGCGTTCGGCTTTTGGCCGGCGGCGCTGCTGCATTCGTATGCGGCCTTCCTCGCGGCGCTGTTCGTCTTGGCCACCGGCATCACGGTGCTGCAGGTCGCAGCGAATGCGTATGTGGCGCTGCTCGGTCCCGAACGCACCAGCTCCAGCCGCCTCACGCTGGCGCAGGCGATGAATTCGCTGGGCACCACGCTGGGCCCCTGGTTTGGCGGCCTGCTGATTCTTTCCGCCGTTGCCTTCACCGTGCCCGACGCCGTGCGCAAGGCGCCGGAAACCGTGCAGCTGGTGCAGACGCTCAACGATGCGCCGCCCGCGCAGGCGGTTGAGGCGATGCGTCAGGCGCCGCCGGAACGTCTGGTGGCCGCACTGAACGATGCTGCCGCGACGGCGCTCGATCGCCTGCCCGCGACTGACGTGGCTGCAAGCATCGCGCAACTTCCGCAGGATCAACTGCCGCGCGCACTGGACCGGCTTGCCGGCGCCCCGTTGCTGGCCACGCTTTCCGCGCTGTCGCCGCAACAGCTTGCCGCGTTGCCGTCGGCCAATCTTGCCCAGGCGCTGGACAAGCTCGCTTCCTCGCATCTCGATGCCAGCGGCGATGCCCAGTTCGCCAAGGTGCGCGCGAATCTGACGCCGGAGACCGCACAGCAACTGGCCAGCTATCGCCAGAAGCAGGCCGAGCTGGTGCAGAAGCCGTATCTCGGCCTCGGTTGCGCCTTGCTGGTACTGGCGCTGGTGGTGTGGCTGTTCCGACTGCCGCCGCTGACCGAGTCGACCGAAGCGGCCGACACCACGCATCACACGCTGATGGACGCGCTGCGCCACAGCCATGTGTTCTTTGGCGTGCTGGCGATCTTCTTCTACGTGGGCGCGGAAGTGTCCATCGGCAGCTTCCTGGTGAACTACCTGTCGCTGCCGGAGATCGGCCACATGAGCGAACTGCAGGCAGCGCACTACGTGTCGCTGTACTGGGGCGGCGCGATGGTCGGGCGCCTGGCCGGTTCGGCCCTGCTGGTGATCATCAACCCGCGCAAGCTGCTCGCCGTGTTCGCCGGTGTCGCGGGCCTGCTGGTGCTCACCACCATGCTTACCCATGGCGACGTGGCGATGGTCAGCGTGATCGCGATCGGCCTGTTCAACTCGATCATGTTCCCGACCATTTTTGCGCTCGGCATCGAACGCATGGGTCCGCTCACCGGCAAGGCTTCGAGCCTGCTGATCATGGCCATCGTCGGCGGCGCGCTGCTGCCGCTGGCGCAGGGCGTACTGGCCGACCACATGGGCATCCAGCACGCTTTCATCCTGCCGCTGCTCTGCTACGGCTACATCGTGTTCTACGGTCTGCGCGGTTCGCTGGTTCGCGATCCCGTTGTTCCCCAACATTGAGTCTTTGTCGATGTCACGCACCATCCTCTGTTTCGGCGAAGCGCTGATCGATTTCCACAGTGAAGGCGGCGATGAAGCCGGCTTCCCACGCAGTTTTGTGCCCTACGCCGGCGGCGCGCCCGCCAATGTGGCCGTCGCCGTTGCCCGTCTGGGCGGCGATGCGGCGTTTGCCGGCATGCTCGGCAAGGACATGTTCGGCGATTTCCTGCTGGACAGCCTGCACCGTTTCGGTGTGAACACCGATGGCGTGGCGCGCACCGATGAAGCGAACACCGCGCTTGCGTTCGTGTCGCTGGATGCCCACGGCGAGCGCAGTTTCAGCTTCTATCGCCCGCCGTCGGCCGACTTGTTGTTCCGTCCCATGCATTTCCATGCGGACAGTTTCCGCGGCGCCGCCGTCTTCCACGTCTGCTCCAACAGCATGACCGATGCGGCGCTCGCCGAGACCACCCGCGAAGGCATGCGCCGCGCGCATGACGCCGGCGCGCTGGTGAGCTTCGATCTCAACCTGCGTCCTGCATTGTGGCCGCGGGATGTGGAGCCACGCCCGCTGTTGTGGCCGGCTCTTCATCTGGCCGACGTGGTGAAACTGAGCGCCGAGGAATTCGCCTGGCTCGCCGTCGACGGCGAGGAAGCCACGCTGGAAAAGCTGTGGGAAGGACGCACACGTCTGGTCATCATCACCGATGGCCCGAAGGCCCTGCGTTGGTTCCATCCGGATGTGGAAGGCGAGCTGCCGGTATATGCCGTGCCTGCCGTGGACACCACGGCCGCGGGCGACGCCTTCGTCGGCGGCCTGCTCTATCAGCTGGCCAAGCTCGAACACAGCGACGACCGCATCGATCACCTGATCACCGAACTGCCCCGCCTGCATGCAGCCCTGCGCTTCGCAGCGGCCTGTGGCGCACTCACCGTGACGCGCCAGGGTTCGTTCTCGGCCATTCCCGATGAAGCCGAAGTGCTCAACTTCATGGAGACGTACGCATGACCACGACGCCTGATTTCCGCAGCGAGGCGTTTCTGCGCGAACACATCGCGACCACGATGGCGTTCTACCACCCTCATGCGATCGATCCCGCCGGTGGTTTTTTCCACTACTACAAGGACGACGGCACGATCTACGACCGCAGCCATCGTCACCTGGTGAGCAGCACGCGCTTCGTCTTCAACTACGCGATGGCGTACAACGAGTTCGGCAATCCCGAGTATCTCGACGCCGTGCATCACGGCCTGCGTTACCTGCGCGAGGTGCACCGCAATCCCGCCACCGGCGGCTACGCGTGGACCATCCGCGATGGCAAGCCGGAAGACACCACGTATCACGCGTATGGCGTGGCCTTCGTACTGCTCGCGTACTCGACCGCCAAGAAGGCCGGCGTGCACGAGGCCGAAGCGTGGATGGACGAAACCTGGGAGCTGCTGGAACAACGCTACTGGGATGCCGACGCCGGCCTCTATCGCGACGAAGCCGACGAGCACTGGCACTTCAGCGATTACCGCGGCCAGAACGCCAATATGCACATGTGCGAGGCGATGCTCGCCGCGTACCAGGCCAGCGATGAGCCGCGCTATCTGGAACGCGCGCTGGAGCTGGCCGACCATATGACGCGTCGCCAGGCGGCCAAGGCCGATGGCCTGGTGTGGGAACACTATGACGTGAACTGGAACGTCGACTGGAAATACCACCTCGACAATCCCAAGCACCTGTTCCGTCCATGGGGCTTCCAGCCCGGCCATCAAACCGAATGGGCGAAGCTGCTGCTGATCATGGAACCGCTGCTGCTCGAACGCGGCATCGAGAAAGACTGGCTGGTGCCCACCGCCAAGCACCTGTTCGACACCGCACTCGCACGCTCGTGGGACAACGAATACGGCGGCATGGCCTACGGCTTTGCGCCCGACGGCGAAGTCTGCGACGACGACAAGTATTTCTGGGTGCAGGCCGAATCGCTCGCTGCGGCGGCGCTGCTGCATGCACGTACGGGCCTGGCTGAATACGACGCTTGGTACGAGAAGCTGTGGGCGTATGCGTGGAAGTATTTCGTCGACCACAGGTATGGGGCGTGGTTTCGCATTCTTACTCGTGACAATCACAAGGTTGATGACGAGAAGAGCCCTGCCGGTAAGACCGACTATCACACCATGGGCGCGTGTTATGAGGTGATCGCCCTGGTGCGTGAGGGTGGGGTTCCGTAGGGAAGATCATACGGAGCCCCCGATAGGCGCGGGCTACATCAAGAGCCCGACAGTATGCGGCACTGCCGTCCGTCCTTTTTGTAGGAGCGCACTTGTGCGCGACCAGCCTACCAAGCGATACACCGCAGCTCCGCGGTCGCGCACAAGTGCGCTCCTACAAGGGTTTCGCGCGCTGTGGCGCCCATTCAATCTTGCGATCGCTCTTTGTGGGAGCGCGCGTCGTGGGGCGCTGATAAAAGATTAGAGGCCGCTGCATTTTTGTAGGAGCGCACTTGTGCGCGACCAGCCTACGAAGCGATACACCGCAGCGCGGCGGTCGCGCACAAGTGCGCTCCTACAAGGGTTTCGCACGCTGTGGCGCCCATTCAATCTTGCGATCGCTCTTTGTGGGAGCGCGCGTCGTGGGGCGCTGATAAAAGATTGGGAGCCTCTGCATTTTTGTAGGAGCGCACTTGTGCGCGACAAGCCTACGAAGCGGTACACCGCAGCTCCGCGGTCGCGCACAAGTGCGCTCCTACAAGGGTTAGGCAGCTTCGTGGGTTGCGGATCAACCTTGCCGGTCGACTCTTTGTGGGAGCGCACCCTGTGCGCGAC
>NZ_JBFRFH010000023.1:0-46731 GCF_052114725.1 Dyella sp. 2YAF14
TACGCGGCGGGCGTTTCGATCGGCTGCCGCCGACCGAGTCACTTTTCTTTTGCTGGCCCAAAAGATCCCACGGGACTAGCTTCGCGTCGAAAGTAACCCAAAGAAAATGGCCTGATAACGCCCGCAGCATCGTGTTGGGATAAGCCCGAGCGCTCGAGGCGCGTCTTGTGGGACAACCTCCGAGGGTACACAGCGGGTACTGCCAAGCGCTGCGCAACGCGCCCGAATCGGTGAGGACTTAAAGCCGGGCCTCGCTGCGCATTGGCTTTGGCCGCGCATCGTGCACTCGTGTCGCGCCGCGCGCTTGGCTTGTCTGTGGGAGCGCACCCTGTGCGCGACAGGCACGCTGGGGTGTACCGCTCCGTAGGTTTGTCGCGCACAGGGTGCGCTCCCACAGAGAGCCGATCGGCAACGTGCGCCTGCGTCACACCTTGTAGGAGCGCACTTGTGCGCGACCGCAGCGCCGGGGTGTACCGCTCCGTAGGCTTGTCGCGCACAGCGTGCGCTCCCACACGGTCTGCCCGCTTAGAGCAAGCTCTTCACGATATGAATGCCGGCGGTGTATTCGCCGATGATCGTGCCCAGGCACACCAGGAAGAAGTTGAGCAGGGTGCGGGCGACGCGGTTGCTCCACCAGCCGCGCCAGTGGCCGATGTCGTCGCGTAGTGTTTCGAAATCGGCCACGCGCGGGCGGCGCACCCAGGCTTCCACCATCGCGCTGATGCCGCCGGAGGGAATGCCGGGGCGGAAGGGTTTGATCGGGCCGGCAATGAATGCGGCGAGCACGCTCAGGGGATGGGCACCAGCAATGATGGCGCCGATGGCGGAGAAGCCACCGGTGTAGAGCACCCAGTCGCGCAAGGCGGCTGCACCCAGTGATGGGCTGCGGTAGAAGGCGAATCCAATGGCAATGAACACCGCCAACACCAGGCCAAGGGCCACCCACTTCGGCCACACCGACTTGGGCGGTGCTGCGGAGAGCGCGGCGGCTTCCGTCGCGGGATCGCTTTGCTGGGTGCGCAACTGTTCGCACAAACCCTTGAGGTGTCCGGCACCGATCACCACCAGCACACGACGGCCTTCGCCGTAACCCGACTGGGCGGCTTGTTCGCGCAAGCGCGCTGCCATGTACGCGTCGCGTTCGGCGATCAAGGCGCGATAGAGCGGCGCGGAGTTGGTGGCGAACTCACTGAAGGCGCTTTCCAGCATGTCGCCTTGCTTGAGTTTTTCGATTTCGGCTTCCTGGATATTCTCGCGTTCGAACACGCTGGCAATCAGGCCGCCCATCAGGCCGAAGCGCTGCCAGAAACCGACGCTATGCCAGGCACGACGCAGCGTGGTGCCGACTTCGCGATCCACCAGCCACACGGGCACGCCGCGTTGATCGGCGCCGTCCATGCCTGCTTTCATTTCTGCGCCGGGCTGGATGCCGTACTGCTCGGCAAGGCGCTTCTGGAACGAGGACAGCACCAGGCTGGCGGCGACCATGCCGGCCTTGCCCTGGCGGATCACCTGGAACAGATCCATCTGCTTGAACGCTTCGGGATCGCGCATGCCTTGCGCACGGCTCTCGCAAAGCTCAACGGCGACGGCGTCGAAGGTTTCATGCGCGAGCAGCGCTTCCACTGCATCGACGCTGGTGCGCGATACGTGAGCCGTGCCTAGCACCACGTATTCCACGCCGTCGCGCGTGACGCGCTCGATCGGTTGGTCGCGCAGCACGGGCGGCAGTGAATCGGTGATGTCGGTCTGGCTCATGCGTGGTGTCGGTAGGGCTCAGGCAAAGACTGCATGGAATGGGAGCGCGAGGCTGGTTGCGCCACCGTGGGTATTAGTCGCGAAAACGCTTGAGCAGATCGCCGTACGCATCGATGCGACGATCGCGCAGGAACGGCCAGATGCGGCGGACGTGTTCGCTGCGCGCCATATCGACGTCGGCGATCAACAGCTCGCGGCCATCCGTACCTGCCTGCGCCAGGAATTCACCCTGGGGACCGGCGACGAAACTGGTGCCCCAGAACTGGATGCCGTTGCCCACGCCCGCCTTGTCGGCTTCGAAGCCGGTGCGGTTGCACGACAACAGCGGCAGGCCGTTGGCAACAGCATGTCCTCGTTGCACGGTGACCCAGGCTTCGCGCTGGCGATCCTTCTCGGCCTGGTCGTCCTGCGGGTCCCAGCCGATGGCGGTGGGATAGAGCAGCAGGTCGGCGCCGGCCAGCGCCATCAGGCGGGCGGCTTCCGGATACCACTGGTCCCAGCACACCAGCACGCCCAGGCGGCCGACCGAGGTGTCGATCGGCTCGAAGCCGATGTCGCCTGGCGTGAAGTAGAACTTCTCGTAGAACGCCGGGTCGTCGGGGATATGCATCTTGCGGTATTTGCCCGCGATGGCTGCGGAGCGGTCAAACACCACGGCGGTGTTGTGGTACAGACCGGTGGCGCGCTTTTCGAACAGCGAGGCGACCACCACCAGTTTCAGCTCTTCGGCCAGTTTGCCGATGCGAGCGGTACTGGGACCCGGAATGGTCTCGGCCAGGTCGAATTCGTCCACCGACTCGCGCTGGCAGAAATACGGGCCGTTGTGCAGTTCCTGCAGCAGCACCAGTTCCACGCCCCTGGCCGCGGCATCGCGCAGGCCTGCCTCAATGGCGTCGAGATTGGCATCGCGGCTGCCGCGGTCGGTTTCCTGCAGCAGGGCGACTTTGAGGGTCTTGCGGGTCATCGGTGGGCTTCCAGAAAAGGCTGCTGGGGAGCAGATCGCAGAGTCTAGCGGATACAGCCGCCCGGCCCCGTTTCGAAGCGGACGTCAATTCATCTATATGGTGTGCTTCGAGCCGGTTTCCAGCAGCTCTCAGACGATGCCGGCCGGCAGCTGCATGGTGATGCAGTGCAGGCTGCCGTTCTGCCAGATCAGCGGGCGGCAAGGCACCTGCACGATCTCGCGGCCCGGATGGGCTTCACCGATGATGCGCGCGGCCCCGTCGTCGGCGGCGTCGCCATAGGCGGGCACCAGCACGGCATCGTTGACGATCAGGTAGTTCGCATAAGAGGCGGCCAGGCGACGGCCATCATCCACGATCGGCTTGGCCCAGGGCAGGGGATAGAGCGTGTACGGCTTGCCTGCGGGTGTGCGCAGCGCGGCGAGTTCTTCGCCCATGCGCTTGAGCTCGTCATAGTGCGGATCGCCGCTGTCGTCGCAGGCCTGGTACACGATGCGTTCGCCCGGCGCGAAGCGCGCCAGCGTATCGATATGCGCGTCGGTGTCGTCGCCTTCGAGGTAGCCGTAGTCCAGCCACAGGACGCGCCTGGCGTGCAGGCTGTCGCTGAGGATCTCGGTCATCTGCTCGCGCGACTGTTCCGGGTGGCGCTGGGTCAGGCAGCGCCAGGTGGTGAGCACGGTGCCTTCGCCATCGCTTTCGATGCCGCCGCCTTCCAGCGCCCAGTCGATGCGTTTGTGCATGGCCTTGCCAAACACGCCTTCCTGCACGAGGCCGGCAATCAGCGCGTCGTCCTGCTCGGCGCCGAACTTGCCGCCCCAGCCGGTGAAGCGGAAATCGGTGAGCTGGTATTGACCGCCGTCGGCCTTCAGGGTGATCGGGCCGGAGTCGCGCAACCAGGTGTCGTCGTAGGGCAGCTCGACGAAACGGATCTTGGAAAGATCGACGCCTTCACCGGTCAGCAAGGCCTGCACGCGCAGGCGCAGCGGGTTGTCGCCCACCACGATGATCAACGGCTGGAAACGCGTGACCGCAGCGGCCAGCGCGACATAGGTGGTTTCCACATCCGCGAGGCGGTCGGCCCAGTCGGTGCCGGCGTGCGGCCACGCGATCAACACGGCCGATTGCGGCTCCCATTCCGCCGGAAGGCGAAGGCTTTGGTCGGTCATCGTCAACAGTTCTCTTGCAGCGGGGACGGCAGCAGCTGCCCGGGGCAGACTACGAGGGCCGCAGAGTGTAAACGATGAGGTGTGACAGGGCAGAAAAGAGAACGCGGCCCGTGTTGCCACGGCCCGCGTCTAGCCCATGCCGGCGTCGATCAGTTGACCGAGGCAGGATTGGTGTTGTTGCCCGCCGGTGTGTTGAGCACGGCGTGGATCACGTGACTCTTCTCGAAATACACGATGAAATTCGCGTAATCCCAGCGGTTGATCACCGGATGCTTGTCGCTGTCGCCGCCACGGGGCGAGAGCTTGCGCTGCGGAGCACCGTACTTCTTCTCCACCTCGGCCATGCTCATGCCGCGGCCGGGCAAGTCCATGCCCTTTTCCTGCTGCACGCGGTTGACGAGCAGGCTGTCCGCTTTGGCGGCAACCGGGGCACTCATGCCGGCGGTGGCCAGCAGGGCGATGGACAGGCTGATGCTGAACTTGCTGATTCCGTACTTGTTCACGGTTCCCCTCTCCGCACAAGGCGTTGCCGCGTCGTTGTAGCAGAAGTATCGGGCCTTAGCCATGCGAATCTGCGGCGATTGCGACGGCGTGGGCATTCGTTGTGAGGAACCGGGCGCAGGGCCCGCTATCATGGGTGGCTACGGCCGGCACCCGGCCGGCTCCGGGGGGCCGCCTGTGCGGCCTCTACCACGGCATTGAACAGGCTCTAAGCTCTCCTCATGATTTCGTTCCGTCACTTCGCCCTCCGCCGTGGCAGCCGACTGCTGCTTTCCGATATCGACCTGGTCATCCAGACTGGCTGGCGGCTGGGCGTGGTCGGGCGCAACGGCTGCGGAAAATCCAGCCTGTTTGCCGCCTTGCAGGGCCAGATAGAAGCCGATGCCGGCGACCTGGACCTGCCTGCGAAGATCCGCATGGCCTCGGTGGCCCAGGAAACCCCGTCGCTGCCAGACCCCGCCATCGAGTACGTGATGGGCGGCGACGTGGAGCTGGCCAAGGCCTTGCGCGACGAGATCGACGCCGAAGCGCGCGGCGACACCGAAGCGATGGCGCTCGCTCATCACCGCATCGAAGAACTGAACGGCTACGACGCCCGGGCGCGTGCTGGCCGCCTGCTGCATGGCCTGGGCTTTGCCGCTGAAACCCACGAGACGCCGGTGAAGGAATTCTCCGGCGGTTGGCGCGTGCGCCTTAACCTTGCGCGTGCGCTGATGGCGCCGTCGGACCTGCTGCTGCTCGATGAGCCCACCAACCATCTCGATCTCGACGCGGTACTGTGGCTGGAAGAATGGCTGCGCCGCTACCAGGGCACCTTGCTGATCATTTCGCACGACCGCGAATTCCTCGACGGCGTGATCACCCACACGCTGCACCTCAACGATGGCAGCGGCAAGCTCTATACCGGCAACTACAGCGCGTTCGAACGCCTGCGTGCCGAGCAGCTGCGCCAGCAACAGATCGCACATGAGCGCGAGCAGGCCGAGCGTGCTCACCTGCAGTCGTTCGTGGATCGCTTCAAGGCCAAGGCGAGCAAGGCCAAGCAGGCGCAGTCGCGCGTGAAGCGACTGGAGAAACTGGCCGGCACCGAGGCCGTGCGCGCCGAGCGTCCGTTCCATTTCCAGTTTGCCGTGCCTGCGCGTCTGCCTGATTCGATGGTGCAGATCGAGGACGTCGATGCCGGCTATCCGGGTGAGAACGGCGCAGCCACCACCACGATTTTGCGCAACGTGCGTTTCCGCCTGGAAGCGGGCGAGCGCATCGGCCTGCTCGGCCCCAACGGCGCCGGCAAATCCACCCTGGTCAAGACCCTGGTCGGCGAACTCACGCCGCTAGCCGGCGAGCGCAAGGGGCACAAGGATCTGAAGATCGGCTACTTCGCCCAGCACACGGTGGAAAGCCTGCACGAGGGTTCTTCGCCGTTCGATCATCTGCAGGAGAAGGCGCCTGGCGTCGCCGCGCAGGTCTTGCGTGACTTCCTTGGCTCGTGGAATTTTGCCGGCGATCGTGCGTTTGAATCGGTCGACGGATTCTCCGGCGGCGAGCGCGCGCGTCTCGCGCTGGCCCTGATCGCCTGGGACAAGCCGAACCTGCTGCTGCTCGACGAACCGACCAACCATCTTGATCTGGACATGCGCGAAGCACTGGCCGACGCGCTGGCGGAATTCGACGGTGCGCTGGTGCTGGTCTCGCATGATCGCCATCTGCTTGGCATGGTCAGTGACAGTTTCTGGCGCGTGGCCGATGGCACGGTGGAACCGTTCGACGGCGACCTCGACGATTATGCGAAGTGGCTGCGCAGCCGTGGTTCGGCCGCCAAGAAGGCCAAGAACAAGGAAAACGCCAAGCCCGTCGAACGCGTGGAAACGCCGGACGAGCGCCGCGCCCGCACCGCCGCCGAGCGCGACAGCGACAAGGCCACGCGCCAGCGCGTGAAAAAGATCGAGACGCGCATCGCCACGCTGGAAGGCGAGCTGACGGCACTCGAAGCGAAGTTGGCCGATCCGCA
The DNA here is from genome assembly GCF_052114725.1 of Dyella sp. 2YAF14. NCBI lineage: Bacteria > Pseudomonadati > Pseudomonadota > Gammaproteobacteria > Lysobacterales > Rhodanobacteraceae > Dyella > Dyella sp. 2YAF14. Next base: position 6,396 of record NZ_JBFRFH010000023.1, read on the forward strand.
AACCTATAACGGCCCCACCACCGAGATGATGCGGCTGGGGCAGCGACAGAGTGAACTTCGCAGCGAGAAGGAAACGCTCGAAGTCGAGTGGCTGGCACTCTACGAACAGTTGGAGGCATGAGCCTGGCCATGCGCGATTCGGCCCATCACGCGATCGATGTCTGGCTGCCGAATCTCGCGCGATTGGCGCCCGATCATCCGTTGCGCGGTCTCGTGCGCAAGGCCGATCGTCTGGCTGACGGCGCGCGCGGCTACATGGCTGGATTGAACGCGCGCTTCGAGCTGCCCGACCCGCTGCCGGCCGCGGCGCTCACGCGCCAGCTGATTGCCGGTGACGCCGGCAGCGATCGCTGGCTGTGTGCCGATCCTGCCTGGGTGCAACCTGATCTCAATGGTGCGCGACTGCTGGCCTGCGGGCAGATGCAGTTGTCGATGGACGAAGCGCTTGCTCTCGCCGAGCCGCTGATGCCCTTGTTCGACGAAGCCGACATGGCGCTCATTGTCTCGTCGCCCGATCGCTGGCATGTGCGCTTGTCCGCCGATACTGCGCTGCCGGACTTTGCAGCTCCCGAGCAGGCGTTGGGCGAGGACCTCTACTACCACCTGCCGCAAGGCGTGGAAGGGCGTCGCTGGCGCATCCTGCTCACCGAGGTGCAGGTGATCCTGCATCAGCATCCGCTCAACGCCGAGCGACGCCAGCGCGGCATGCCGCCGATCAATCATGTATGGCTATGGGGCGGCGGCGCGCTGCCGCAAGCCGTGCATACCTCGCTTGGCAACGTGATTGGCGATGATCTGCTGTTGCGCTCGCTGGCGACGCAAGCAGGCATTGCCGTGGCGGCACGCACGGAGGCATCGATAGCCGCGGCGTTGCCGGGCACCTTGATGGATCTGCAGGACCTGCCGGAAGACGAACTGGCTGCGCGTTGGACACCGGGACTGCTCGCCCTGGCCAAGCGCCAACCCCTGCAACTGAGTTTTGCCAGCGGCGAGTGCTGGCTGCATCGGCCCTGGCATCGTCTGCGCGTCTGGCGAAGGAGCAGCCGGTGAAGCGCAACAGCCTTCGTCGACGCGAGCCTCAAGGCAGCCCGGCGGGTTGGGGCGTGGGTGTCCATCCGGTCTTGCAGCAGGTGTTCGCCGCACGCGGCGTGCTCTCGCCGCTGGATGCCGAATATCGTCTTGCGCGTCTGCTTTCGCCACAGCAGCTCGGTGGCCTGGATCAGGCGGTGGCCTTGCTGTCGGAGGCGATACGCGACGATTGGACGATTCTGATCGCTGGCGACTATGACTGCGATGGCGCGACCGGCACGGCCGTCGCTGTGCGAGGCCTGCGCATGTTGGGGGCGCGCCGCGTGGACTATGCGGTGCCCAATCGCTTCGTGCATGGCTACGGCCTGAGTCCGGCGCTGGTCGAATCGCTTCAGCCCACGCCGCAACTCATCGTCACCGTCGACAACGGCGTGGCCAGCGTGGCGGGTGTAGCCGAGGCGCAGGCGCGCGGGATCCGCGTGATCGTCACCGATCATCACTTGCCGGGTGAACAGCTGCCCAGCGCCGATGCGATGGTCAATCCCAACCTCAATGGCGATGCGTTCCCGAGCAAGGCGCTGGCGGGCGTGGGCGTGATGTTCTATCTGCTGCTCGCGCTGCGCGCATCGCTGCGAGAGCACGGCGTGTTTCCTGCGGGCAGCGAGCCGGATCTGTCCGTGCTGCTCGATCTGGTGGCGGTGGGAACCGTGGCCGATCTGGTGCCATTGGATTTCAACAACCGCGTGCTGGTGGAGGCGGGTATGCGGCGTGTGCGCAGCGGCCGTGCCCATGCGGGCGTGGCGGCGCTGGTGGAGGCGAGCCAGCGCAGCGCGGCGACGCTTTGTGCCAGCGATCTGGGCTATGCGATCGGCCCGCGGCTCAACGCGGCGGGCCGGCTCGAGGATATGCGCATCGGCGTGGAGTGCCTGCTCACCGATGATCCGGTGCAGGCGCGCCGTTACGCCGAGCTGCTGAGTTCCATCAATCAGGAACGCCGCGAGTTGCAGGCCACCATGGTGGCCGAGGCCGAAGTGATGGTGTCGCGCACGGCAGACATCGACGCCGTAGGTGTGGCTTTGTTCGAACCGAGCTGGCACGCCGGGGTGGTAGGACTAGTGGCGTCCAAACTCAAGGAGCGGCTGCATCGTCCGGTGATTGCGTTTGCACCGGCCAGCGAAGAGATGCAGGACGAGTTGCGCGGTTCGGCGCGTTCCATCGCCGGTTTCCATATTCGCGATGCGCTGGCGATGATCGATGCGCGCCACCCAGGTCTCATCGCGCGCTTCGGCGGTCATGCGATGGCCGCCGGACTGAGCCTGCGCACCGAGGACTATCCACGCTTCGCCGAGGCTTTCGACACGATTGCACGTGAGTGGCTGGACGACGATCAGCTGCAGGCCGTGCAGCACACCGACGGCGAATTGCCCGTTGGCGCGGCGACCCTGGAACTGGCGCGTCAGCTGCGCGCTGCGGGCCCCTGGGGCCAGGCATTTCCCGAGCCGGTATTCGACAACGTATTCGAATGCGCGAGCTGGCGCGTGATGGGCGAGCGGCATTTGCGGCTGAGCCTGCGCGATCCACGCGATGGCTCGGTGCACGATGCGGTGATGTTCAATGCCTACGAGGGCACGCCACCGCCGGCGGTGTTGCGAGCTGCCTACGAGTTGGTCATCAATGACTGGCAGGGTCGCGAAAGCGCACGCTTGCTGTTGCGCTACCTCGAGCCCGTCTGAGCAAGCGTGCGATGCCTCAACGCGGATCGAGGTAACGCAAGAGTGCGTGGTTCGGCCTGGACGAAAGTGCATGGACCGGCGAGCTCGGTGCTGCCTTCCATGCATAGCGTATGCGTATCGCCAGCACGGCGGTGCGCATGGCCTTGATATTGCGGCCCAGAAACCGGCACCACGGGTGCTCGAGCGCGGCCAGGTTATCTGCGGTGGGGACGGCCGATACGTGCATGGTAGGCACGCAGGCCCGGCGGGCTTTTCGGCTGGGGCGCTGCTTTTTCCGATTCGCATGACCGTGGACGTCTATACGTGCTGTGCCCGCAGGGCGTCACCGCGCCACTGGCTGGGCGTCTTGCCGGTGAGGCGCTTGAACACGGTGGTGAAGTGCGCCTGCGTGTGGAAGCCCACCTCCAGCGCCACATCCAGCATCGAGCGCGGCATCTCGGCGATCAGCTGCTTGGCGTGCTCCATGCGGCACAACAACAGGTAGTGATGCGGACGGAAACCGGTGGCTGCGCGGAACTGAGCGGCGAAGTGCATCGGTGACAAGCCCGCCGCAGCGGCCATGTCGTTGAGCGTGATGGATTCGGACAGATGCGCCTTCACATAGTCGTCGACGCGCTGCAGGCGCCATTGCGGCAATACGGTTTTCTTCACGGCGCAGGCCAGCGGTGCAGCGGCCGCACGCAGATGGCACAGGCGATCGACGATGAGCTCCAGCACCTGCGTGGCCAGCGCGTGCTCGCGGCTTTCGCCGTGCATTTCCAGCAGGGTGCGGGCCAGCTGCAGTAGCAAGGCATCTTGCGCCGGCCCCATCGAAAAACAGGCGCGGCTGGCTTCATCGGCGGACCAGAACAGCTGCACGGGCAGTTCCACATACAGCGCACGGCAGTTGCCCGGGCATTGCATGCTGACCGATTCGCCGGGGCGGCTCACGTAGTAGGAGCCCGCATCGCAGGCGCGCTCCTGCAGGTCGTGGGCGTCGCTATGCAGTGACAGGTGGGCGTCGTCGAGTAACAGCAGCACCGCATAGGCGTCCTGTGGCGTCCTGGCCTCCCAATGGGTGGCGCCCGAACCCTGGTGGCTCCAGATGGAGGCCTTTGCCTGCGTCATGCGCGGGTCGGCCTGCAGGGACAGCTGCTGCCAATGGGTGTTCGCAGCGGCACAGCGATCGAGCAGGGCGCGGGTGGCAGAGTGCGCCTTGGCGGCGAATGCTTTATTCAAAGTGCGGGATTTGGCGACGGTAGACATGACTTCTCCGTTCCGGCGAATGACATGCCGGTTCGAATGAGGGGATCGAGGATGGGAAGGCGCCGGTGCGGCGGGTTCCGATAGAAGGGTGCGGGAGCGGTGCGGCGGAAAGCCTTGCTTGTGCGTTGCAGCAGAGTCTGTGCTTGTGCCGCCTCGAAAGAAAATACTGTTTCGCTATGCGGGCATAACGGCCGGTTATGGCTCGGCGTCCACCCATTGCGCGCCCTTGAAGGCGGACGCGCCGACCTGGCTGCGAATGAAGCCCAGCAGCTGCGCCTCGATCGCCGAGGCCGCGCGCGTCAGCGGCTTGTCCCGCGAGGTGATCAGGCAGGCCGTGAGATAGATCGGCGGCTCGATCGGCGTGGTGGCGATGTCCGGGTGCCCGGGCATATCGGTGAAGTCGCCCTTGGGCAGGATGGCGTGCCCCAGTCCCGTCTCCACGGCGGACAACACCACCTCGAACAGATCCGACTCGGCCACCGGTTCGGCGTGCAGCCCGGCGGCGGCCAGTTCGCGGTCGAGCGCCTTGCGCAGCACATTGGTCGGTGTGGGCAGCATCAGCGGCAGCTGCGCGATCTTCGCCAGCGTGGTGGACTTCTCAGCCTTGCCCTGCTGTTTTCGGCTGGCAAGGTAAAGCCGCTGGCGGAACAGCACCTCGCGCGTGAAGCCGGTCTCCGGCCCGTTCTCGAACACGATGGCCAGGTCGATGGTCTTGGCGGCTACTTTGTCGCGCAGCGTTTCGCTGTCGCCGGTGATGAAGCGCAGGGTGATCTTGGGCAAGGTGGCGCGGCAGATCTCCATCATCTTGCCGGTCAGCGCCGGCGCCATGGTCGAGGCCATGCCGAAACACACCACGCCCTGGATTTCGCCTTGCGCGGAGCGCACCACGGCGGGCAGGTCGTCCACCTGCCGGATCAGTTTCAGCGCTTCCTGGTAAAGCACTTCGCCGGCAGCCGTGGGCGTGACGCCGCGTGCGCTGCGGTGGAGCAGGGTGACGCCGAACTCGTCTTCCAGCTCGGCAATCTGTTTGCTCAGGGCCGGCTGGGCAATATGGATGAGCGCCGCCGCGCGGGAAAAACTGCCCGCTTCCACGATCTTGGCGAAATAGCGCAAATGGCGAAACTGCACGAGGGCGCTCCTGGGGACGGCCGCAATGGCTCTTGCTCAGAGGTCGGCGCAAACGCAAGAAGTATCGGGGCATGCGCGCATGCGCGCCACCATATGGACGCCCGCCATCGTGCTTTTGCGAAATGGGGCGCTTCAGCTGCAGGGAAACAGCTCGTCGAACGGCGGCTCCGAAATGCCGTAGACGGCTATCTCGATACCCTCGCCATAGTCGCTGCAATCGGCAATATGGACCGAAACGGCCTGCAGCACGCCGTCGCCGCCGACCACATACAGCCCCATCGGCACCTGATCGTCTTCGCGGCATCCATATCTTCACGTCGTCGCGCGGCCAGCGCCACCAGCGGGGTCGAGCCGACGGCGACATCGATCACCCGATCGAGCGCAAGCTGCGATAACGAAGAAACCTGGTCGGCTGCACTGAGCACCATCAACGCCGTCACCGTACCGAGGATCCAGCTATAGGCCCGTGGCGATCCGATCATGTTGTAGATGCCCACGCCTGCCACGATGGCCAGGGCAAGCACGGTCAGCGTTGCATGACCGGACAGCGGCGGTGCCAGTACAAAGGCAAGCCCTGCGTGCACGTTCCTTTTCAGAAGGCACGGCGGTCGCCGCGTGGGCGCTGCGGCGCGGCTCAGACGACGAGTTTCAACAACTGCGTGAGAATGACCTTGGCGGGAATCACCGTCAGAAAGATGGGAGCGAACGGGATGAGCGTGGCGAGGGCGAGCGCCAACGCCGCGCGCGCATCAAACAGCACGGGACGCATGGCGTAGACGTTGGCCGTCACGCTGTAGAGATCGGTGGCGGCGGAAAAATCCGGTTTCTCCAGCGATTCCGTATCGACCACGTTGCCCGACCTCAGCCATTTGTCTTCAAATTGCGTACCCAGGCGGCTGGCCAGTGCGCCGTACTCGAAGATGCCGCGTCGCCATGCCATCAGCAGCATGCGTCCGAAAACCAGCGGCGGCGTGAGAAAGATGACCACGACCACCGCCGCCGAGGCGAGCGGCGTTGCCGGGTGGTCCAGTGGATTGAGCCCCAGATGAAACACCTCATTGGCAAAGGTGCCCGCGATGATGATGCCGATGGCCAGCGCAAGCGGAGCGAACATGCGCGGCGAGAAGGCGACAAACAGCAGTCCGCCCGCCTTGTCGGGGTGGGAGGCCACCAGGTGCAGCCCCATGTGGGACACCTGACGAAGAAAGCGCATCCATACGAACACGCGCCATATCCAGCTCAGCAGCAAACCCAGCAGCAGCGGCAGGCTGATCAACATATGCCACCAGCCGGCGGGCGACAGATGCGGCGAATCGGGTGCGTAATGCCAGATCGGCAGCACGTTCTGGCGTACGGTGATCGCAATGGTGATGACAAACGTATAGACGATGATCGTCATGGCTGCCGAGGGCCACACGCCCAGACTCAGGCGCCGGGTCGAAGCAACGGCTTCATCGAAGCGCGTCTGATCGGAGGCGTCGATGATATGGGAGGTGACGAAGTGCTGTGCCGTCAGGTCCAGTCGCGGCAGGATGATGTATTCGCAAAGGATCAGGATCGGAACGGCCAAAACAAAGCGCGCATGCACGGCGATATCGGTAAAAAAGGCGTGCAGCAACTCGTCGTGACCCGTCACCAAGGCCTGTCCAGTGCAGAGCAGGGCCAGCGGAATCCATGCCAACCCCACCGCGATAAGCACGCGACGCAATGCCTGGGTGCGATGCGCCGGCTTGATCAGCCGCAGTCGCCGCAAGACGGCGACATGTTTGGGTTCTTCGAAAATGCTCGAACGGGGATCGCTCACGCCGGCAGCTCCCGCAACACGCTGATGCTAGAAGTGCCAGGCCACGCTTAGCGCAGGGCCGCTCAATTCCACTTGCTTGAGGAATTTGTCGCTGCTGCCTTGCTTGTATTCGACGTCGCGGTAATTGAGCGCGATATCGCCCCAGTGAAAAGCGTAGGCCACGCCGATCATCGCCTGATAGGTGTTGTCCGAACTGCCCGCGCCAACATCGACGTAATAGGGGAAGAACCAGTTGCTGCCGGCGAACGGCGACCAGAGGCCGCGAATGCCGATGATGCCGTCGGTGACGTGCGTCTGGTTGTTGAGATGACCGCTGTTCTGGATATCCGGCCGGCCACCGTTGCCGGTCAGGTTGAAGTTCCAGTCCAGATTGCCCTTGATCCACAAGTAGCGCATGCCGAACACCAGATCGATGTAGCCCTGCTGTCCATGGGCCATCGTATACAGGCCGGCCAGGGTCACCATGCCGCCCTTGATGCCCCAACGCGTATCGAGATTCGCGTCGGCGCCTATGCGATCGCCGCCGATGCGGGTGAAGCGTCCCTTTTCGTCGCTGAATTTCACCCAGTCGAAGTCGCCATAGAAGCCCCAATCCCCCTTGCGTACCGTGCCATCGACCATGAAGGCGCCGCTGAGGTAATCGAAGATGTTGTTGTTGGTTTTCTGCTCGACCGTGCCGCCATTGTTGGGCAACTGATAGCGCGTTTTGGCACTGATGCCGGGCAACCAGCCATAGGGCTGGATGCTGCCATGCCAGTCGCCATCCCAGTAATCGGGGGTGTCCGCCTTTGCCGATGTCACCGCAAAGCCCATGATGCAAGCCGACGCCAGCAGGGCGCGGGAACAGGTGAGGCGCGAATTGCGGGGGCGGCGCATGGTGGTCATCCTTAAGGTCGGCGATCGACGCTATGGTCGTGCTCTGTTTGGCAGACTCCCAGCGAACTACTACTTACCCGCAGGCGGTAAATCTACGGATACCGCGCCCCTTGAGCAGGGCCGGTGGTCCTTTTAAGTAGTTTTACTGGAGACGTTTGCGCATAAATGCAGTGGTCAATGCGTCGTGCGACGTATCAAGCTGGTGCAAGCGCGTGAGCGGCACCGGAGCGGCACCATGAACACGACTGGGAAGCACGGATTCTGGCGGATCTACTTGCTATGTCTCGTATGCCTGCCGCTGATGATTGCGGGTCCCGTGGCCGCACAAAGTACGCAAGGCGCGACTAGCGCCCAGGGCAGTACGCAGAAGAGTTTCTCCACTCAGCAACTCGATCAGATGCTCGCTCCGGTGGCCTTGTATCCGGATGCGTTGCTCTCGCAGATACTGATGGCCTGTACCTATCCCAGCAATGTGGCCGATGCCGCGGCATGGTCGGCGGCACATCCCAAGATCCAGGGCGACGACGCGGTGAAACAGGTAGCCAACACGCCCTGGGATCCCAGCGTGCAATCGTTGGTGGCATTCCCCCAGGTGCTGGCGCAAATGAAGCAGCAACCCGAATGGGTGCAGAACATGGGCGACGCCTTTCTTGCCCAGCCCGATGATGTCATGGCCTCCGTGCAGCGCCTGCGCGCGCAGGCGCAGAAGGCCGGCAATCTGAAGACGACCGAGCAGCAGAAGGTGGTGGTGCAGCAGGCGCCACCCACGGCCGCGGCGCCGAGCACCACGGTGATCCAGATCGAGCCGGCCAATCCGGAAGTGGTGTACGTACCGTCGTATAACCCGACCGTGGTCTACGGTACCTGGGCCTATCCCAGCTACCCGCCGCCGTATTGGCCGCCACCGCCGGGTTATTACTATCCGGTGGCCACCGGACTGGCGGCGGGCATTGCCTTTGGCGTGGGCGTTGCCGCCGTGAACTCGCTGTGGGGCGGTTTCAACTGGGGGCATGGCGACGTCGACATCAACGTCAACCGCTACAACAACGTCAATAACGTCAACAACCGCATCAGCGGCAACGGCAACAACAGGCAGACGTGGAACCACAACCCGTCCAATCGGCGCGGTACGCCTTATCGCGATCAGGGCAGCCGTGAGCGCTATGGGCAGGGCGTGGGTGGCGCCAATCAGCGCGAGGCTTTCCGCGGCAACGACGCGAATCGCCAGCGCGCACTGCAGAGCTTTGACCGCTCCACCGGCAACGGCTCTTCGATGGCCGCGCGGCGTGGTGCAGGTGAAACCGGCGCGGCACTCAATCGGCCGTCCACCGGCAACCGGCCTGGTGGTGGCCAGGGCGCAGCCGGCGGCGCGGATCGAGGCAACCTCGGCGGCGCGGATCGAGGCAACCCCGGCGGTCAGGGGCGCGGCGATCTGGGCGGACAGACGCGCGAGCGCGGCAATGCCGCTGGGCAGCAGGGCAACTCCGGTGGCGATCGTGCATCGCAGGGACCGCGCAACAACGCGTTCAGCGGCGGGCAATCGCCGGGTTCGGCGCATACGCAAATGAATCGCGGGCAATCCAGTCAGCGCTCGATGTCGCAGTCCCGTGGTGCCGGCGCTGGTGCTGGCAGGCAGATGTCCCGACCTGCGCCGGCCCGGGCGGGTGGCGGTGGCCGTCGTCGTTGAGGAGCATGACCATGAATCGCACTCCCATGATCCGTCGCCTGGCCTTGAGCACCATGTTCTGGGCTGGCTGTGTCCTTTGCGGCGCCGCGCTGGCACAACAGGCGAGTTACCCAACGGCGGATGACGCCGCCGGAGCCTTCGTGCTGGCCGTGCGCAATCACGACCAGGCGGCACTCGCCAAGGTGCTGGGCAATAACTGGAAGGATTACATCCCGACCGAAGGCATCGATCAGGATGATGTGGACCTGTTCCTCAAACGCTACGACGAAAGCCATCGCATCGAAACGGCCGACGGCAAGAGTCATCTGGACGTGGGCGCGGAGAAGTGGGTGCTGCCCATGCCGTTGGTCAAAGGGAAGGACGGTTGGCATTTTGACCTGGCCGCTGCGCAGCAAGAGATACGCACGCGCCACATCGGGCAGAACGAACTCGCCGTCGAGCAAGCCATGCTTGCCTACTACGACGCGCAGCGCGATTACGCGACCCAGGACAGGGACGGGGACAAAGTGCTGCAGTACGCGCAGCACCTGCTCAGCTCGCCGGGCAAGCACGACGGACTGTACTGGCCCGTCAACGACAACGAGCCGCCGAGTCCGTTGGGTCCGAAATTCGCCAACGTGGTGCCAGGGCAGGGCTATTACGGCTACCACTACCGGATACTGACGGCGCAGGGCGGTTCTGCCCCCGGAGGCGCCTATAACTATTTGGTCGGCGGTCGCATGACCAACGGTTTCGCGCTGGTTGCCTGGCCCGCGCAGTACGGCGAGACCGGCGTGATGAGTTTCATGGTGAGCCACGACGGCCAGGTATTCGAAAAGGATCTGGGCAAGAACGGCGGCACCATCGCGCAGTCCATGAAGAGTTTCGACCCTGACAGCAGCTGGAAGGAAGTCGACGTTCCCACTGCCAATTGACGCCGCCCGCACGGTGAGTGCTCGTCGGCGTGGATGGCCGGCGAGCTCATTACGTGCTTTTACCGGGCGCAATGCCGAGTATTTTCGCTGTCCGCAAAACGCCGGCTCCGGCAGAGTCCTTCCATCGCCCATGGCGGATGATGCACCGATGGAGAAGTCATGAGGCCGCGCCCTGCGCCAGTAGCTTGCCTGCTCGGCGCGTGCCTGCTGCTGGGCGCCGCGCTCCATGCGCAGGACGCACCCGCAGTTGCAGGGGCTGCCGATAAGAACCAACCGCTGTCGCCGACGGCTCCCGTGGCGCAGGCCAAGGACACCCAGGGTTCATGGTGGAGCCGTTTCCGCGACCCGCAGGACAGCTCCGTCGACATGTCGCGCTGGCTGTTGCAACACAAGGGCGCGCTGCTGGTTCCCATCATCATCACCGAGCCTGCGGTGGGTAACGGTGGCGGACTGGCCGCGGTGTTTTTCCACACGCCCAAACAATCGGAGGCGTCCAGGGAAAGCGGCTTGCGCATTCCGCCCGACATCTACGGTGCGGCCGCCTTCAAAACCGAAAACGGCACCTGGGGTTACGGCCTGGGCGGCACCTTTCATTTCAAAGACGACACCTGGCGTTACGCCGGCCTGGTGGCCAAGATCAATGTCAACCTGGACTACTACACGCAGGGCTTGCTGCTGGGTCCGCATAAGATCGGCTACAACCTCGACGGCATCTTTTCCTACCAGCAGGTCTCGCGCCGGCTCGGCACGAGCGATCTGTTTCTCTCGGCGCGCTGGCTCTACATCGACCTGGATAATCGGCTCAATATTCCCAGCGACGATCAGTACTTCAAGCCCAAAGAATTCGCCAGCAAGTCGTCGGGACTCGGGTTGGGCCTGGGTTACGACTCACGCGACAACACGCTGACACCCTCAAGCGGATGGTTCGCGCGACTGGAGGCCACCCAATACGCGCCCGCTTTTGGTAGCGACACCACCTTCCAAAGCTATCGCGGCCGCGCCTATGGGTATTTCAAACTGGGCGAGGATTGGGTGCTGGGCACGCGCGCGGACTTCCGCTCCGTGCGTGGCGATGTGCCGTTCTATCAACAGCCGTCGATCGATCTGCGCGGCATTGCCTATGGCCGCTATCAGGATCAGAACGTTGGCATGCTCGAGGCGGAGCTGCGCTGGAACCTCACGCCTCGATGGGCGTTGCTTGGGTTTGGCGGAGCGGGCAAGGCGTGGGGACGCACGCTGGACTTCGGTGATGCAAGCACGCACACCGCAGAAGGCGTTGGCTTGCGCTATCTGATCGCACGTGCCTTGGGGCTCTACGTCGGCCTGGACTGGGCGTGGAGCGAAGGCGACCACGCGTATTACATCCAGGTGGGAAGCGCCTGGCGATAACGTCGTCCGCCTGTGGCGAGCGGACGACGCGATGGTGCGAGCCCGTTCAACCGGTGGTGTAACCCTTGCCTTTCATGCATGCGCTGTACGCCTGGCCAAGGTTGGCGGAGTTCTGGTTCTGCGTGGCCGCCGAGGCTGCGTTTTGATCACGCCTCTGCTGGCGTGCGCGTACGCCGCCGGCCACGACACCGGCGGTGGCACCCACGCCGGCACCATGTCCGGCGTCGCCGTTGGCAACACCGCCAATCACTGCGCCGGCAGCGGCGCCACGCGCCGCGCCTTGAACACGCTGGCCACCGCCGACGGCCGGCCCGGTCTGCGGCGGGGGAACCGCCTGCTGGGGTGCGTTGGTCTGGGCCCAGGACATGCAGGCGCTCTTGTCCGCCTCCTGCTGGTTGGCGTTCTGTCCGTTGGCCGGGTAAGTCGGCGGCAGCTGCTGAGCGGATGCGACGCCGGCGACGAAGGTGAGCGAGAGGCCGATGATTCGAAGGCTGTGGTTTGTCATGGTCCTACTCCTTGCAGCGTCTTGAAGGGGCTGAGCGCCATCGGCTCGGCCTGAGCGTGGGAATGAAGGGTGTGCGCTAAAAAAAGGATTGGCCCGCGGCCATGTCCATATCCCCTGGCGCCACCGGAATGAGCCCGAGACGCTCCGCCTCACGGATGAGCGCCACGCCGCTGTGTACGCCCAGCAGATCGAGCAGCGACTGGCGGTGGCTCTCCACCGTGCGCACCGAAATGCCCAGGTCGGCGGCGATCTCGCTGGTTCGCTTGCCCTTGGCCATCGACTCGATGACTTCGCGCTGCCGACGGGTCAGCCGTCGCAGCGATTCGGGTGCTTCGAGCAGTGTTGCCATCAACTGCGGGCTGACGAACTGGTTGCCTGCGCAGACTTCGGCCATCGCATTGAACAGCTCGCTGCTTGGTGACTGCTTCAGCACATAGCCGTTCGCACCCGCCTGCATGGCTTCGCGCACGATCAGAGGCTCACTGTGCGTGGACAAAACCACCACCGGTATATCGCTGCCCATGCGCCGCAAGCGCTGCAATGCCTGCAGGGCGCTGAAGGGTGGCATGGCGATATCCGTGATGACCAGGTCGATCTGTCCGGTCAGTACCGCTTCCATCAGGGCTTCGCCGTCATGCACCAGCAGGACCGAACTGGTGCGCTTGGCGAGCAGGCCGGCCAGGCCCTCGGCGACGCAGCGATGTTCGTCGGCAAGCAGTACCCGCAGCTTGCGCGTGCTCCTGGCGGCGATTCGCACGGTCGCCTTCATGGCGTCGCCGGCCAGACGTCGCCAACCCGCCATGCGGGCGTCACGACGAGCCTGGCGACGCCCCAGGGCGCGGCAAGGGTGCCCGAACAAGGAGGAGGGCACGCTGATTTCATGATCGATCGGATCCCCGTTGGGCCTCAGCTCGCTCCAGCTCAGCTTGGCCCGTCGATGCCCGCTTGGTAAGCGAACTTTCACTCAAAGGGGGTCGGTAAATTTACTGAAAATCGCGTGAAATCGCCGATTTCTTGCGACGGGACGGACACGGGACACGCACATGGGTCCGTTGCGAGTTCGCTGATTTTATGGACCTAAGGCTATGCCCTGGAGGGATTTCACGGGAGAACATTCGTAGAACTACGCAAATCATCACGGGGCGACGACGGGCGTCGTGGGGAAATGCGGGAGGGATTTCGGTGGACCGGCGCTCAATACTCGCAGGGGCGAAAGCTGCCGCTGGCAGCAGGACGAAGGGATGCACGGGGCAGAGGGGATCATGACCGGGAAAGCACCGATCGGTGCATTGTCCCAGCAACTGCTACGTGGTCTGGGCGCAGGCCTGGCCGCGGTGCTGGCGCAATGGATGTCGCTGGTGCTGTGGGATCACACGCGCGATTTCCAGATCATCTGGCTGCCAGGGCCGTTGTTGCTTGCGCTGTTGCTGTGCGCGCCCTATCGCTACTGGCTCGCCAACAACGCAGGCTGGTTCGTCGGCATGACCTTGATGTCGTTGACGGCGAACCTGCCGCTGCAGGGCCTCGCGGTCGCCAACACGGGCGTGATCTTGCTGGTCACCATCGCCGCCTGGGGTCTTGGGCAACTGCGTGAAGAGCAACCCATCGGCAATTTCCAGCAGCTGCTGGTGTTTGTTCTGGTGGCCGTCATGGTGCTGCCCGCTGCCACCGGTGCGGCAGTGTCGTGGTTATCCACGCAGGTGGACTTGCCGTTCTGGCTGTCTAGGCAGTGGTGGCATGTGGCGCTGGCCAATGCGCTGGGCTATGTGTTGCTGACGCCGGCCATCCTCAGCCTGGTCAACCCGGGCTCGTCGTTGCGACGCGACAGGCTGCCGGGATGGAATATGCCGCTGATCACCGCCGCAGCGCTGGTCGTGCTCTGGCTGGCCTGGCGCGAACTTGGCGATTACCCCACAACGAGACCGCTGCTGCTGCTCGCGCCCGTGCCGTTGGCCATTTTCGTGGCCTTGCGGGCGCAGGTGGTGGGCACCTGCGTGGTCAATCTCCTGGTGGGACTGCTCGCCATCCAGTTGAGTCTGGAACATGAAGGGCCGTTCGTGCAGCCGCAAGCGGAGCTCACCACCATCAGCGTGCAGTTGTGGATGCTTGGCGTATCGGTGGCATCGCTCTATCTCGCGGCCCTGGTCGAGCAGCGACGGGCGACCCAGCGCGACCTGAGCGTCACCAACACCGAAGTGCGCGAACTGGCAGGTCGCTTGATCGTTGCGCAGGAGCAGGAACGTGCGCGCATTGCGCGCGATCTGCATGACGACATCAACCAGCGTCTGGCGGTGGCATCGATCCGGCTGAGCGCGCTGCGCCGCAAGGTGGACGAGAGCAACAAGCAGGACGTGAGCCGACTGCAGAGCGACCTTATTGCACTATCCGAGGACGTGCGCCATCTGTCCCACGACCTGCATCCAAGCATGCTCTCGCAGACCGGGCTCACTGCCGCGCTGGCGGGCTTATGCCAGAACGTGCGTCACCGCAACGGGCCGGCGATCGAGTTGCGGGTATCGCCGTATGCAAAAGATCTTCCTGAAGATGTCGCGCTCTGTCTTTATCGCGTCACCCAGGAAGGACTCGGCAACGCATTGCGATACGCAGACGCGCAGCGAGTTGAAGTGGCGCTGCAGATCGAGCATGACCAGGTAGATCTCACCATCATCGACAACGGCAAGGGATTTGTCACCGAAGGGGAGGGGCGTCGAGGGCTTGGACTGCTGAGCATCGACGAACGCACGAAGCTGCTGGGCGGCAGCTGCCGACTGCAATCAACTCTGGGCAAAGGGACTGAGTTATGCATACGAATTCCGCTAGGAACCCAAGGGCCGGCGTGAGGCCAACCCTGATCATTGCCGACGACCACCGCATGGTGGCCGAGGGCGTGCAGCACATCCTCGACGAGGATTTCGATCTGCAGGACATCGTGGCTGATGGCGAGGCACTGATCGACGCCGTGCAGCGCATAAAGCCGGATCTGGTGGTGGCCGATATCAACATGCCTCGCTGCAACGGCATGGACGCGCTGAAGCGTCTCCGGCAGGCCGGCTTCGACACGCGCTTCGTCTTCCTCACCATGCACATGGAGCCGGCGCTGGCGGTCGCCGCGTTGCGCGCAGGTGCGCGGGGCTACATCCTGAAGAACTCGGCGGGCGAAGATCTGCGCAATGCGGCCCAGCAGGTGATGGCCGGAGGCACCTATGTGACCCCGGCGTTGGGCGCGCGCTACATCAGCGGCCAGATGACCGATATGCGCAATCTCACCTCCAAGCAGTTGCAGGTGCTTCGACTGGTTGGCGAAGGCTTGCGTTCCAAGCAGATCGCGCTGCAGCTGGGACTGTCGGTGCGCACCGTGGAAGCGCATAAATACACCATGATGCAGGTGCTCGGCGTGCATTCCACGCTGGAGCTGGTACGTCGCGCACAGGATCTGGGGCTGTTGTTCTGAGCGGGCCGTACGTTACGGCGTTTGCTTCGGTAGATTTACTTAGCATTGCTTCGGTTCGATTTCGGTGGCGCAGGGTGGTGCATTGGAAGATGCTCACGACGAGATGCGCGCCTCGACTGAAAGCAGCGACAAAAGGCGATCCAGCCTGGTGCTGGCCGAGGACCACTTGCCCATCGCCGAGCAGCTGCGCGAACTGTTGAGCGAGGAGTTCGACGTGCTTGCCGTGGTTGCGCATGGCGAGGCGCTGGTGAAAGCCGTGAGGCGCCTGCAGCCCGACGTCGTGGTGACCGACATCAGCATGCCTGGCATGGACGGCATGCAGGCGGCCCGCCAATTGCTCGTCGATCGCCCCGACCTGCCGATCATTTTCATCACCGTGCACGACGACGCCACGCTGGCGCGCGCCGCATTGTCACTGGGCAAGGGCTATGTGCTGAAGGCTTCGGCGGGAGAGGAGCTGATCGAGGCGCTCAATCAAGTGCTCAAGGGTGGCCATTTCCTGTCACCGGCATTGGGTCGCTTTGAGGCGTTGATGGAGCTGCCCGCGACGTTTGGAAAAAACCACTAGCTTTCCGCGCCGGCATAGACGCGCATCGCCTCGCCCAGATCCTGCCGCAGCGTGGAAACCCCCTCCCAGGGATCGCCGCGCAAGCGCACCAGTCGCTGCCTGGCGGAGCGGATGTCGAACGCGCTGCCGCTGCTGCAGCGACCAAGGTCTTGCCAGCGTAACGGCATGGCAACCGGCGCACCGGGACGCGCACGCAACGACAACGATGCCACGCTGGTGGCGCCGCGCGTATTGCGCAGATAGTCGATGAAGATGCGCCCCTTGCGTTCGCTCTTGGCGGATGTCGCCGTGAACGCGTCAGGGCGCTCGTCGGCAAGTTGACGGGCAAAGGCACTGCTGAACCGGCTGGCGTCTTCCCAGCGACACGATGCGTGCAATGGCACGAGCACGTGCAAGCCTTTGCCTCCGGTGGTTCGTACGAAGCTCTTCAGCGACACTTTGGCCAGTCGATCCCTGAGCCATCGCGCGGCTTCGATCACATCACGCCAGCTCACGCCGCTCCCGGGATCGAGGTCAAACACAAGATAATCGGGTTCTTCCAGCGCATCGGCCCGTGCCGCCCAAGGATGGAATTCGATGGCGCCGTATTGCACCAATTCGATCACGGAGCTGGCGTCGCTGGGGCAGAGATAGTCATCAAGCGCGCCGCTTTCCTCACGCAGCCGCACGCTTTCGACCCGACGAAGTCCCCGCATCGGGTGTTTCTGGAAAAAGCCCGGCTCGGCAAGGCCTTCGGGAAAGCGGAACACCGAAGTCGGTCGACCGGTCACGCCCGGTAGAAACCAGGGCATGATCGCGTCGTAATAATCGGCGATGTCCTGCTTGGTGATGCCGTCGTCGGGAAACACCACGCGCTTGGGATGGGTGACTACCACACCATTCAATTCGTTCGTCGTCATGGGCGACCTTCGCGCGCCGCGCTTCATTCCGGCCGAACGGCCATCATGGCCGTCAGCTGGTCGGGAGTGACAGGCGGCACACCGCCGCGCAATTCCATCATCTTGCGTTCGGTCTCGCGGATCTGCAGCTCGCCCACCGGATGTCTCCGCAGCTGCCCGCGCAAAAGTTCGTTTTCCAGCTCGAGCATGCGGTAGAGCTGCAGCAGTTCGTTAAAAGCCTGATGCAGGGGCAGTTGGATCATGGGTGTGCCATCCGTCATCAGCAAGACTCCGTGATCGGGGCTTTAGAAACTGACGATCAGGCAGTTAACGATGGGTGATAGATCGATGTGATTTCCGCCATCGGCAGCGTTGTGCAGGGCGTGGCGTTCACAGATGGCAAGCGCATGTGTATCCGTGGTGAAACAGTCCATGCCTGTGTCCCTATCCCAATCGTCGTAGTCGCATTCCTACGAAACATCAGGTGTCGTGCTGATAGGACGACCGGTGTAACAAAGGCATGCTCTTTTAGTCCGGAACGGACAAATCGTCGCGCCTAATGCGTACACGATTAGTTGTGGCAGGCATCTCCTTTCCCCCACAGGGTTGCATCATGGTCACCTATTCGCTCAAGCAGTCCCCGGACGGTATGTGGTGTGTGTGCCGTCTTGGTTTTTCGCTGTTCAGTGATCTGCGGCTTGGCAGTGCCATCAAACTCGCCCGGGAAGTCGCCCGCGATGAACATCTGCGTTCGGGTCGTTCGGTCTGCGTGGAAATGCCAGGCACCGAAGCCTCGATCCGCCTGGCGCAGTACGCCAGCGTGGCGGCGGTGCTGGAACAGGCCGCGTAAGTCCTTCGTATCCGGGGCGTAGGGGGCGCCCTGGGTGCACACATGTTGCATGGCCGCTTGTGTGTCGGGGCCGGGCTGGGCAAAGTCTCGGCATTCTTCCACCCGGGACGACTCCATGTGCTTGTCGCTTCGTTATGGCTCGATCGCTGTTCTGGCGCTCGCCGCGCTGCCGCTGCAGGCGACCACCTTGCTGGTCAATGCCCACATCCATACGATGGATCCCTCACGTCCGGAGGCTACGGCGCTGGCCTGGAGCGACGATGGCCGCCTACTTGCGGTGGGTGATACAGCTGACCTCAAGAAGCAGTACCCCGACGGCAAGATCGAGGACGCCAAAGGCGCCACCGTCATTCCCGGTTTGATCGACGCTCATGGCCACATGCTGGGCCTGGGCATGACCCATATCGAAGTGGACCTTGTCGGCAGCACCTCGCGCGCGGAGGTGGTGTCGCGGCTCAAGGCGGCCGCCGCCAAATTGCCGCCGGGCACATGGCTGATCGGCCGCGGCTGGGATCAGAACCGCTGGGCCGACAAACATTTCCCCAACGCCGCTGATCTCGATGCAGCGTTTCCCGATCGCCCCGTGTACCTCGAGCGCGTGGATGGTCATGCGTCGTGGGCAAACACGGCGGCGATGAAGCACGCGACCAAGTCGCTGGATGGCGACTGGCAACCCGACGGCGGACGCATCGAACGCGTCGGCAAGAAGGCGACGGGCGTGCTGGTGGACGGCGCCCAGGCCTTGGTCGGCCAGGCCGTCCCGCCGCTGACGCACGAGCAGACGCGCGATGCCTATAAGGCCGCTTTCGCCGATGCAGTCGCGGCCGGCTTGACCGGCGTACACGATCCGGGCGTGAGCCTGGAGGATTTCAAAGTCCTGCAGGAAATGGCGGCAGCCGGTGAGATACCGCTGCGTCTCTATGAGATGGCCGACGGCAACCACCAGGCGCTCGACTGGCTGTGCAGCCAGGGCGGGCGTTGGGCGGATGCCAACGGTCGCCTGCAGATGCGTACCGTCAAGCTCTACATGGATGGCGCGCTGGGCAGTCGCGGCGCGGCATTGCTGGCCGACTACAACGACGACCATGGCAACAAGGGCATCTTCGTCACCTCGCCCGAGGCCTATCGCACTGCGGTGGAAAAGGCGTATCGCTGCCATGTACAGGTCGCCACACATGCCATCGGCGATCGCGGCAACCGCAACGTGCTCGATACCTATCAGGCCGTGCTGGGCGAGCACGCCGACAGCGATCATCGCTGGCGCGTGGAGCATGCGCAGATCGTCGCGCTCGACGACATTCCGCGCTTCGCCACCTTGCATCTGATCGCTTCGATGCAGCCCACCCACGCCACCTCCGACATGCCATGGGCCGAACAGCGTCTCGGTGCGGAGCGACTGAAGGGCGCCTATGCCTGGCAGCGTTTCATCCAGGAAAAAGTGCCGCTGGCGTTCGGTTCGGATTTCCCGGTGGAGCAGGTCAATCCGATGCTTGGCCTGTATGCCGCCGTGACGCGGCAGGATCTCAATGGACAGCCGCCGGGTGGCTGGTTGCCGGATCAGCGGGTGAGCCGCATCCAGGCGCTGGCGGGTTTCACGCGCGGCGCGGCCTATGCGTCCTTCATGGAGGATCAGGTCGGCGCCTTGAAGCCGGGCATGCGTGCCGACTTCGTCGTGCTCAGCGGCGACCTGCTCACCGTGTCGCCGCGTCAGATCGCCGACTTGAAGCCCCTCAGCACGTGGGTGGACGGCAAGGCGGTTTACCGCGCTGAAAAGACAAACGCCGCACCCTGAGGGCGCGGCGTCTGCTGGGGACGGTGGTGCCGGTGAAGCTTTAAGCGGCCTTGCGGGTCGCCACGCTGATCGAAGCGTGCGCGGTCTTCAGGGCCTCGACCTTGTGGTCTTCGCTGAAGTTGACGCCTTCAGCGCGGACAAACTCCAGGTCAGTGACGCCGAGGAAGCCGAAGAGGGCGCGCAGGTAGGTTTCCTGGAAGTCCATCGGCTGGGCGGCGCTGCCTTCGCTGTAGATGCCGCCACGCGAGGAGGCGATGATCACGCGCTTGCCGCCAGCCAGGCCTTCCGGACCATTGGCGGTGTAGCGGAACGACTTGCCGGCCACCGCGATGCGGTCAATCCAGGCCTTGAGCTGGCTGGGGATCGAGAAGTTGTACATCGGGGCACCGATGACCACCACGTCGGCCGCCAGAAACTCTTCGATCATCTGGCTGCCCTGGACCGCCACCGAATCGCTGGCGTCGGCCACGGCAGTCCAGTGGGCGAGCGGGTTGGCGACCAGATCGTGGTAGATAACTTCGGTTTGGGGGTTGTTAGCGGTCAGTTCGGCCACGATGGCGGCGGTCAGACCGCGCGAAACGGAGTGGCTACCCAGGGCACTTGCGTCGAGATGCAGCAGTTTCATGGTATTTCCTCAGTTGACGGGCCGGGTCCGCCGGCGACAGAACTAAGGTAGTCTTCGGACAATCAAGTGATAAGCCGGCTAAACTCGAACGTATTGTTCTAATAAGGAAACAGCGATGACGGTCCTGGATGGCGCCCTTCAAGATCTCAACGATCTGTATTTCTTCGCTGCCGTGGTTGAACACGGCGGCTTTTCCTCGGCCGGACGCGCCCTGGGCATCCCCAAGTCCCGCCTGAGCAAACGCATCGCGCAGCTGGAAGAGCGCCTGGGCGTGCGCCTGCTGCAGCGAACCACCCGTCGCTTCGTGGTGACGGAAGTCGGCGAGCGCTTCTACGGCCACTGTCGTGCCGTCCTGGAAGAGGCAAGGGCGGCGCAGGAGGCCGTGGAAGAAGTGCGCTCCGAGCCGCGTGGCGTGGTGCGCGTCAGTTGCCCGGTCTCGCTGGTGCAGACCGTGGTGGGCCATATGCTGCCGGAGTTCCTCGCCCAGCACCCCAAGATGCAGGTGCGCCTGCACGCCACCGACCGGCGCGTCGACGTGATCGGCGAGGGCTTTGATATCGCCATACGTGTGCGCAGCAAGCTCGATACCGACGCGACCCTGGTGGTGCGCACGTTTGGCCAGTCCAAGGTCTTGCTGGTAGCCAGTCCGGACCTGCTCAACCGTTACGGCCGTCCCAAGGAACCCACCGATATTTCGCAGCTGCCGGCGCTCAGCAACCAGGAGCACGAGGGAGCGCAGGGCTGGGAGCTGCTCGATGCACAAGGCGAGAAGATCGTGGTCGACATCCAGCCCCGCCTGATCTGCGGCGACTTCAACGCCCTGCTGCAAAGCTGCAAGACCGGCGTCGGCGTGACGCTGCTGCCCGAGTTCGTGTGCGGTCCGGCCATCGAGCGCGGCGAGCTGGAAGTGGTGCTGCCCGAATGGAGCGTGCCACAAGGCACCATGCACTTCGTCTACCCGAGCCGGCGCGGCCTGTTGCCCGGCGTACGCGCGTTCGTGGATTTTCTTGCGGAACGGCTGCCCGATTCGGTGCGCGAAAATCACGCGAAGTGCCACAAATACCTGTGACGCAGGTGCGCAACGACACCCGTGTTACGATCATCATTTAGCCTTCCAGACATCCAGGTCATGCAGATCGAAACCAAGCTTCCCAAAGTTGGAACCACCATCTTCACCGTCATGAGCCAGCTGGCTGTCGAACACAAGGCGGTCAACCTGGGGCAGGGCTTTCCGGACTTCGAACCACCGCAGCCGTTGCGCGACGCCATCACGCGCGCCATGGCCGAAGGCCGCAACCAATATGCGCCGGGCATCGGCCTGCAGCCGCTGCGCGAGCAGATCGCGCTGAAGACCGAGCGCCTGTACGGTCACAAGCTCGATCCCAACACCGAGATCACGGTGACTTCGGGTGCCACCGAAGCGCTGTTTGCCGCCATCGCTGCCGTGGTGCGCGCGGGCGACGAAGTGATCGTGTTCGATCCGGCGTACGACAGTTACGAACCGGCCATCGAGCTGCAGGGCGCTCGCGCGGTGCATATTCCGCTGCAGGCGCCCAGCTTCAGCATCGACTGGCAGCGCGTGCGTGATGCGATCACGCCCAAGACGCGCATGATCCTGATCAACAGCCCGCACAACCCGACCGGTGCGGTGTTGTCCTCGGCCGATCTGGACGAGCTGGCCGCCATCGTGCGCGACACCGAGATCGTGGTGTTGTCCGACGAGGTCTACGAGCACATCGTCTATGACGGCGCCCAGCACGAGAGCGTGCTGCGCCATCCCGAGCTGGCCGCGCGCAGCTTCGTGGTGTCCTCGTTTGGCAAGACCTATCACTGCACCGGCTGGAAGCTCGGTTACGCGGTGGCGCCCAAGGCGCTCTCCGCGGAATCTCGCAAGGTGCATCAGTACCTCACGTTCTGCACGTTTCATCCGGCGCAGGTTGCGTTTGCCGAGTTCATGGCGAGCACGCCCGAGCACTATCTGGAGCTGCCCGCCTTCTATCAGGTCAAGCGCGATCGCTTCCGCGAACTGATCAAGCCCTCGCGCTTCAAGTTGCTCGACGTGCCGGGCGGCTATTTCCAGCTGGTCGACTATTCCGCCATCAGCAACAAGGACGATGTGTCGTTCTGCGAGTGGATGGTGAAGGAAGGCGGCGTCGCCGCGATTCCGCTCACGCCGTTCTATGACAAGGCGCCGGGCACGCATTACCTGCGCCTGTGCTTTGCCAAGAGCGATGCCACCATGGAAGCCGCCGCGGAGCGTCTATGCAAGCTCTGAAGGTCAGCCTGATCCAGGGCGCCACGCGCTGGCATGACGCGCCGGCCAATCGCGAGTACTACGGCGAGCTGGTGCGACGCGTCGCCGGGCAGACCGATCTGGTGGTGTTGCCGGAGACATTTCTTTCCGGCTTCAGTAATGACACGCGTGCCAGTGCCGATACGATGGAAGGCGAAGGCGTTGCGTGGATGCGCGCGCTCGCCCAGGAAGTGGGTGCGGTGTTGTGCGGCAGCCTGGCTATTCGCGAAAACGACACCGTTTACAACCGGCTGATCTGGGCACGCCCGGACGGCAGCTTCGAGCAATACGACAAGCGCCATCTGTTCCGCATGGCGGGTGAACACACGCGCTATGGCGGCGGCACCGAGCGGCTTATCGTCGAACTCAAGGGCTGGCGCATTCTTCCGCAGGTCTGCTACGACCTGCGCTTCCCGGTATGGCTGCGCAACGGCCGCCGCGAGGAAGCCACCGGCGGCATGGATTACGACCTGGCGATCTTCGTGGCCAACTGGCCGGCACCGCGCCGCCAGCCCTGGCGCACGCTGCTGCGTGCGCGCGCCATCGAAAACCTGAGCTATGTGATCGGCCTCAACCGCGTCGGCGTCGACGGCAACGATCTGCCGTATGCAGGCGACAGCGCGGTGCTCGACCCGATCGGTGAGCCGCTGGTCGAGCTGGGTCCGCAGGAGCAGGTGGTGACGGTGACCATCGATCCCGCGCCGCTGCTCGCGCATCGCGAGCGTTTTCCGGCGTGGATGGATGCGGACAGCTTTACGCTCAATCCGGGTTGATCGGACTGCGCGCGATTATTTCGCGCGCACCTTGGCGGAGGCCTGAGGCAACGGCTTGCCCACCTCGAACTGCATGCGTGGAAAGTCGATCGTCCAGTGATCGAACGACTGCAGGATGTCGCCGCCCAGCACATTCGGCTCCTTGACGTTGCCGGCATCACTGAGCGAGATCGTCATCGCCGCAAGCACGCTCTGCTGATCGCCGATGCGCACTCGCACGTTCGGCCACGTCGCCGACTGGCGAACGCGTGCCCCGCCTGCACCCGCGACGTGCTCCTGTTTCGATTTCAATCCCTTGACCACGCCGGGATGCTCTGCCGCAAAGCGCGACGAGAGCGAAGAGAACGCGCCGCCGCTATCCAGATGCATCGCCACGTGCAGATCATCGAGCATCACCTCGACATAAAGATCGCTGCCGGCCATGCGCAGGTTGCCTTCGCCAGGTTTGGCAGCGTCGCTGCGCGAGGGCAGCAGCTTGCCATCAGCGCTGAACTCCAGCCGCTGCAACTGGCGCAGCACCGGGAAGCCGAGGATCGCGTCGATCTGATAACCGCCGGGCACGGGCATCTTCAGCTGATCGTCGTCCAGCACCAGAAACGCTACATGGCTCAAGGAGAGCCCGGCAAACTGCAGGTGATCGGCGATGCCCACGCGGGTAGCCACCGCCTGGCGACTGGCGCTGCCCACGCTGGCGGCGCCATCGAGCAGACGCAAGCCCAGCTTGTGGGCGGTGGAGAGCGATACGACGGAGAGATTGGCGCCTGTGTCGAGCACGACCTCTTGAAGCTTGCCGTTGATGGAAGCGTGAGAGCGGGGCAGGCCGACTTTATCGCGCTTCACTAACTCTGGTTTGGGCGCATAAACGTCTACATGCTGCGCCTTGGCCTGGGCGAGTTGGCCGGCGAGTTCCGCCATTTGCAGCGCGGCGGCACGGTCCTCGGTACTGGCGCCTTGCGCGGCCAGCGCCTGTTCCCATGCGTGCGCCGCCTCGGCGGCCTTGCGGTAGTCGCCATCGGCAAAGCTGACATCGGCGGCGATGGGCCAGGCCAGCGCGCGTTGCGCTGGCGTGCGGCGGCCGTCGGCGAGATAGCGCTCGACCAGTTGGTCCGCCTCGGCGGCATCCAGTCGTGCCGCGGCCAGTCGCGCCCTGGCGAGGGTGGCCAATCCCAGGTCCTCGATTTGGGGAAGCACGCTGGCCAGATGGAAGACCTCGCCATCGGCGGCATCCACCAGGGCGCTTTCGGCCTGCTGACTGGACAGGGGCGCCGGCGCCACGCCTCCGGCCATGGCCGGAAGGGCGAGCGCTGCGAACAGTACATAGGGATGAAGCCAGACCAGCGGCGCAGCTTTCATGATATGGTGCCCGTATGACGAAGAAAAATTATCGTAATACAGAAAGAAATGATTATCCAACAGTACATCGCATCGTGCGCGTCGCCCGTGCGCTGGCGATCGTCGCCTGGCTGAGTGCGCTGGCCTGCCTGGTGGTCACGGGGCTGGGTATTTGGGCCGACGGCAGCACCCAGGGTGCGACCGTGGTCGCCAGCCTGTCGACCGATGAACTTCCGCGCGCATGGGCGGCGAGCATTGCAGCCGTGCTGGCGCTGGTCAGCTGCGCCGCGCTGGCGGAGCTGGCCCTGATGCTCGGTCGCGTGGCGCCGGATGCACTGTTTTCCAGCGCCGCCACGAAACACTTCCGCCGCTTCGCCTGCCTGCTGATGGTCGCTGCAGCACTACGCGTGATGTTGCCGGCGGCAGCCTCGCTCTGGCTGGCGTGGCACTCAGGCGCAGGGTCGGCCCGCTTGACCTTCAGCGGCGACGATCTGCTGTCGTTGTTGCCGGTGGCCGTGTTCTTCTTCGTGGCCCGCCTGTTCGACGAGGCGGCGCGACTCGAAGACGACCAGCGCTCGATCGTGTGAGGTCCTGATGGCGATCGTAGTCCGACTCGATGTCATGCTGGCGATGCGCAAAGTGCGCTCGCGCGAACTCGCCGAGTTCGTCGGTATTACCGAATCCAATCTGTCTTTGCTCAAGTCCGGCCATGTGCGCGGCGTGCGTTTCGAAACGCTGAGCAAGATCTGCGAATTCCTCGAGTGTCAGCCGGGCGATCTGCTGGCCTACGTGCCTGACGAGGAAGAGTAGGGCGACGCATCCCGCGCAAGGCGAGGATGCGTGCACTCAAAGAATGGACAGCACCGATTCCGGTGGACGTCCAATCGCGGCCTTGCCGTTGGACACCACGATGGGGCGTTCAATCAGCCGCGGATGACTCACCATCGCCGCGATCAGCGCGGTGTCATCCAGTGACGGATCGTCGAGGCCGAGTTCGCTGTACTCGGCCTCGTTGGTGCGCATCAGTTCGCGCGGCGTCATGCCGAGCATGTCGAGCAATTGCATCAGCTCGGTGCTGCTCGGCGGCGTGTCCAGGTAGTTCACGACATCGCACACCACGCCCCGCTGCTCAAGCAAGGCCAGTGTGGCGCGCGACTTGGAGCAGCGGTTGTTGTGATAGATGCGGGCGTGCATGGCGGAAGCCGTGCTCAGCGATTGCCGTGACGGTTGCCGCCGCGACCACCGCCGCCACCGCCACCGCCGCCGTGCGGACGATTACCGCCGCCCTGGGGACGACCGCCGCCTTGCGGACGACCGGCGCCGCCTTGCGGACGATTACCGCCGCGACCCTGCGGACGACCGCCCTGGCCACCCTGGCCAGCCGCGCCGCCCTGACCGCCCTGGCCACCGTGACCGCCGGGACGACCACCCGGGCGACCACTCGGCTTGCCGCCGCGGTTGCCACCAGCACCGGCACCGCCGCCGAAGCCGCTGTACGGGCTGCCGCTACGGCCTTCCGCGCCACCGGCGCGATTGCCGAACGACGGCTTGCCGCCACCCGGACGACGATTGCCCGCTGCGCCGCCACGAGCGCCGCCCGCAGCACCACCTTCACGCGATTCGCCGGCAAACCAGGTGCGCACCGACGGCAGCTCCTGGCCCGGGGCGACGCCGCGCTTGCCCTTGCGCATGCCGCCGCCACCACCGCCCGAGCGTTCCGGACGGGCGACATTGCCGTTCACTTCCCGGCCCGGACGGCCGCGCGGCTTGCCGCGGGTGGGTTCTTCGCGGATGCGGTCATAGGCGCGCAGCTCGCGCGCTTCGTCCTGGTAGCCCGCGCTGTACGAGCCGCTGGCGCCCTTGGGAACGTACTCGGTGACGTTGCGCGGCGCGCGGCGCTGGTGCAGCACCGGGCTCAGCGTGAGCACCGGCTGCGGCGAACCCAGACCCGTGGTCTTGCGCAGATCCTTGACGGCTTCTTCGCCCAGCGATTCGCAGTCACCGCGGCGCAGGGTGCGCGGCAATTCCACGCTGCCGTAGCGGATGCGCTTGAGGCGGCTCACCAGGAAACCCTGAGAGTCCCAAAGGCGGCGCACTTCGCGATTGCGGCCCTCGCGGATCACCACGCGGAACCAGCTGTGGCTGCCGCCCTGGCTGATCACGGCGATTTCGTCGAAGCGGGCCGGGCCGTCTTCCAGCTCCACGCCGGCCTTGAGCTTTTCGATCATCTCGTCGGGCACTTCACCGTGCACGCGGCACAGGTATTCGCGCTCGAGACCGCTCTTGGGATGCATCAGCGCGTTGGCGAGTTCGCCATCGGTGGTGAGCAGCAGCAGGCCGGTGGTGTTGATGTCCAGGCGACCCACGGCGACCCAGCGCGCACCCTTCAGGCGCGGCAGCTGTTCGAACACGGTGGGACGGCCTTCGGGATCTTCGCGGGTGGTCACCACGCCTTCGGGCTTGTGATAGACCAGCACTTCGGTTTCGTCGCGGTTGTCGGTGGCGACGACGAACTGCTTGCCGTCGAGCACGACGCGGTCGCCGGCGTGGACGCTGGCACCGATGGTGGCGGGGGTGCCGTTGAGTTCAACCTCACCGGCCTGGATACGTTGCTCAAGCATGCGGCGCGAGCCGAGGCCGGCGTTGGCGAGCACCTTGTGCAGGCGCTCCTCGATGGCGGGCGCGGTTTCGTCGCGCGGGGTGCGCTTAAGGGTCAAAACGGATTTCTGTGGCGCAGTCATGCGCGGTACTCCTCGGTATCTTGCGTGGCGTCGCCTTGCTCGGCGTCCGCGTGGGTCGCTGCCTCGTCGGCAGTGTCAACATGAGTCTCGGCGTGCGGTGCAGCGCCGGGTTCGGAGGAGGCGACATGCATCGCCTCGGGCGTTTCGTGGCCGGGTTCGTCGACAGCGTCGGCGGCCTGGCTTTCTTCGTGTTCGGTGGCCGGTACATCGTGCCCGGCAGGTTCGGTGATGGAAACGTCGAGATCTTCTTCGCCGGCCACCACCAGGGTTTCGTTTTCTTCGTCCGGATCGATCGGCAGGTCGCGCATCACACGCACCGGCAGCGGCTCCGGCGCGATGCTCATCTGCGGGTCTTCCATGTCGCGGATTTCCGACAGCGGCGGCAGCTCGTCGAGCGACTTCAAGTTGAAGTAGTCGAGGAAGGCGCGCGTGGTGCCGAACAGTGCGGGCTTGCCCGGCACGTCGCGGTAGCCCACCACGCGGATCCATTCGCGCTCTTCCATCGTCTTGATGATGTTGGACGACACCACCACGCCGCGGATCTGTTCGATCTCCGGGCGGGTGATCGGCTGGCGGTAGGCGATCAGCGCCAGGGTTTCCAGCAGGGCGCGGGAGTAGCGGCTGGGGCGCTCGGTCCATAGTCGCGAGATCCACGGATGCACCGACTGCTTCACCTGGTAGCGGAAGCCCGAGGCGACCTCTTGCAGCTCCACGCCGCGGTTGGCGCAATCGTCCGCCAGCGCCTCGAGGGTCTTGGCGACCTCTTCGCGGCCGACTTCGTCCTCTTCGCCGAACAGTTCCAGCAGTTGAGGCACGGTCATCGGCTGGGTGGATGCCAGCAGGGCCGCCTCGATGATGGGTTTGAGTTGCTCGATCTGCATGGCCTCGGATCGGATGCGGATGCTGCGGTGAATGGGGCGGGCTGCGCGGCTTATTCGGCCGCGGTGGCCGGCTCGTCATCGGCATAGCGTTCGGCGGCGGTTTCTTCCGCGCTTCCTGCCCTTGCCCTTACGTAAATCGGTGCCAGCGGTTCTTCCTGCACGATCTCCACCAGCATCTCCTTGGCCAGTTCAAGCATGGCCAGGAAAGTGACCACCACGCCCAGGCGGCCCTCGGTGACATCGAACAGCGTTTCGAAGCGCTGGAAGGTCTGGTCGGTCAAGCGGCCGAGCAGTTCACCCATGCGCTGTCGCACGCTGAGTGCTTCGCGCCGGATGGCGTGGTGGCCGAACAATTCGGCACGACGCATCACGTCCTTCAGCGCCAGCAGCATCTCCTTGAGGTCGAGCGGCGGAGGCAGCTTGACCACATTGCGTTCGCCCACGTCCGCGTGGGCCGGCGCCATGTCTCGCTCCATGCGGGGCAGGGCGTCGATATCCGCCGCGGCCCTCTTGAAGCGTTCGTACTCCTGCAGGCGACGGATCAGCTCGGCGCGGGGATCTTCTTCCACGCCTTCCTCGGCAGGCGGCCGGGGCAACAGCAGGCGCGATTTGATCTCGCCCAGGATGGCTGCCATCAGCAGGTATTCGGCAGCCAGCTCCAGGCGCATCACGTCGCGCATCATCTCGATGTAATCCATGTACTGCCGGGTGATCTCGGCGACCGGGATGTCGAGAATGTCCAGATTCTGGCGACGAATCAGGTACAGCAAAAGGTCGAGCGGCCCTTCGAACGATTCGAGGATCACCTCGAGCGCATCCGGCGGGATGTACAGGTCCTGCGGCATCTGCAACAGCGGTTCGCCGCGCACGATGGCCAGCGGCATTTCCTGCTGTTGAGGTACCGACGCAAACGCGTCCTGCGGTGCGGCGACCGCCTGAGGCTCGACTGGCTCAGTGCTCATCAATGCATGTCGTTGGGCCGTTCAAGACGGCTTGCTCTGCGTTCAATACGTGAGGAAACGTTGATCCCACCGGCATTCGCCTGACGAATGTCCCGCCCGGACGTTGGCCCGCAGGCGCGATCCGTTGAAGCTAACTTGCGCGATGCCTAGCCGGTGCGCATGGCGTCACCGTCGCGGTCATGCATGACGAAAGCGCGCGTCTGGCGTTTCGATCAGGCTGGCCGTGAGCGACCCTTGAGCGTTTTTAGCGTGTTTGGGTCACGACAAAAAACGCGAGCCACAACGTGACGAAACCTGCGTCACTGGCTTCTCAATCGGTCGGCTGAGTGCATCGGGACGGGTGCCGTAGCGGTCGATCTCACCGATCGTGCGCGCACCCACTGACCCAAGCGAGACCAAGATTAGCCGCTGGCGACGGGCAAGTCCAGTACACGCGATGCTGCCGTATCGGCAGAATACAGGGACATGCTGCCCGATGAATGCTCCATCATCCACGTCGACATGGACGCCTTCTATGCGTCCGTGGAGCAGCGCGACCGCCCGCAGCTGCGTGGGCACCCGGTGATCGTCGGTGGCCTGGGGCCTCGCGGGGTGGTCTCCACCTGCAGTTATGAAGCGCGCCCGTTCGGCGTGCGTTCGGCCATGCCGATGGCGCAGGCGCGACGGCTTTGCCCCGATGGCGTCTACCTGCCGCCTGATTTCGCTCGCTATGAAGAAGCCTCGGAGCAGGTTTTCAAGGTTTTCCACGAAGCCACGCCGCTGGTGGAGGGTCTGTCGCTGGATGAGGCGTTCCTGGACGTCACTGCCAGCCTGCGCCTGCTCGGCTCGGTCGAGACCATCGCTGGTCGCATCAAGCTCGCCATCCACGAGCGGACCCGGCTGAATGCTTCGGTGGGCATGGGGCCCAACAAGCTGCTGGCCAAGCTGGCCAGCGAAATGTCCAAGCCCGATGGTCTGCGTCGCATCACCGCTGAGCACGCCGCCCGGGATCTGGCGCCGCTGCCGGTGGGCCGCTTGTGGACCGTGGGCAAGGTGACCGAGCAGGCGTTGCACCGCCTGGGTATCCGGACCATAGGCGAATTGGCAGCAAGTGACACGGCGCGTCTGGCGAGTGCGCTAGGGCGTCAGGTGGAGGCGCTGCAGGCGCTGGCCCGCGGCGAAGACGACCGCGACGTGGAACCGGCGCAGGCCGAACAGTCGATCGGCTCGGAACACACCTTTGATGTCGATCTGGCCGAGCTGGCGATGGCCGAGGCCTGGCTGCTGCGCCATTGCGAGCGCATCGCGGCCCGAGCGCGCCAGCGTGGGCTGGAAGGGCGTACCGTCACGGTGAAATTGCGCGAGCCGCCCTTTGTCACCCACAGCCGCCAGGGCCAACTGCGCGTGCCCAGCGCCTCCGCCAGCGAACTCTATGAGCTGGCACGAGGCTTGCTTAACGCATGGTGGAAGGCGCAATCAAGGCCGCGCCTTCGCCTGCTGGGCGTCAGCCTGTCGGGTTTTGCGGCACAACGACAGCAAGACCTGTTCGACAGCGCGCCCGAACGGCGCGTCACCGACCAGGTGCAGGACAGGATCAATGCGCGGTTTGGCTCAGGAAGCCTGGTCCGCGCAGGCGTGTTGAGAACGCACGAGCAGGATTGAAGTTGAACGGAGACGCTCCACATCGACCGATGAGGGAGTGTTTCTTCAGGATGAAGCAGTCGGCGCTGGCGCGTTTGACGTGGGGAGCAAGAGCAAGATGAGCAAAGCGGAAGACAATGTCAGGAACAGCTCCGATCCGGAGCAGCTGCGTCCGGCGCGCATGCGGATCGAGACCACGGTGCTGATGAGCCGTGCCGACGAATCGCATTCGACCGAACTGGTGGACATTTCCGCGACCGGCGTGCTGCTGCGCCGCCCCCTGGGCTGGCAGGGCGAGCATGGCCAGAGCTGGATCCTCGACATGATCTTTGGTCACGACCTGCACATCCATCTGGAGGCGCAGGTGGCCCGTATTTCCGATCGCCACCTGGGCTTTGCCTATACCCGCATCCCGGAAGACAAGCAGGTGCCGCTGTGGAACCTGCTGGGTGGGTATGCGGATATTCTGGAGTTGTGGAAGGACTAGGGGCGAGGAGTGAGGGAAATCACTCGGCACTTATCGCCGCGAGGGAATCCATAAAAAAAGCCCGGCAGTTCGCCGGGCTTTTTGTTGAGCGCAGTGAGCTCTACTCCCACGCCTCTTCCCTCACTTCTGCTTGTTCTCATCCCGCAACTCGCGCCTCAGGATCTTGCCCACATTGCTCTTGGGCAACGAGTCGCGGAACTCGATCAGCTTGGGACGTTTATAGCCGGTGAGGTTGTCGTGGCAGAACTTCTTCAGTTCTTCCACGGTGAGGTT
The DNA here is from genome assembly GCF_052114725.1 of Dyella sp. 2YAF14. NCBI lineage: Bacteria > Pseudomonadati > Pseudomonadota > Gammaproteobacteria > Lysobacterales > Rhodanobacteraceae > Dyella > Dyella sp. 2YAF14. The sequence continues at coordinate 38,232 of NZ_JBFRFH010000023.1, forward strand.
CGGGTCCTTGCGCACCACGAACAGCTTCACCACTTCACCCGAGTGTTCGTCCGGCACGCCCACGGCAGCCACTTCGGCCACGCCAGGATGCTGCATCACCACGTCTTCGACTTCGTTCGGATACACGTTGAAGCCGGACACCAGGATCATGTCCTTCTTGCGGTCCACGATGTAGACATAACCGGTGGCATCCATGCGCGCGATGTCGCCGGTGTGCAGCCAGCCGTCTGAGCCCAGCACCTTGGCCGTTTCGTCCGGACGCTGCCAGTAGCCCTTCATCACCTGCGGGCCGCGCACCATCAGTTCGCCCACTTCGCCGATCGCCAGCGGCTGGTTTTCTTCCGACCAGATCGCCACGTCGGTGGAGGGAATCGGCAGGCCGATCGAGCCGTTGTAATCCTTGAGGTCCAGCGGATTGATGCAGGCCGCAGGCGAGGTTTCGGTCAGCCCGTAAGCCTCGGCCAGCGTGCAGCCGGTGACTTTTTTCCAGCGCTCGGCCACCGCGCGCTGCACGGCCATGCCGCCGCCCAGCGACAGGTGCAGGCGCGAGAAATCCAGGTCGGCAAAGCCCGGCGTGTTGAGCAAGCCGTTGAACAAGGTGTTGACGCCGGTGAGCGCGGTGAACTTGGACTTCTTCAATTCCTTGACGAAGCCAGGCATGTCGCGCGGATTGGTGATCAGCCAGTTCAAACCGCCCAGGCGCATGAACACCAGGCCGTTCGCCGTCAGCGAGAAGATGTGATACAGCGGCAGCGCCGTGATGATTACTTCTTCGCCCTGCTTGGCGTTGTTGCCGATCCACGCACCGGCCTGCAGCATGTTGGCGACCATGTTGCCGTGGGTGAGCATGGCGCCCTTGGCCACGCCGGTGGTACCGCCGGTGTATTGCAGGAAGGCGATGTCTTCGTGATCGAGCTGCACCTTGGGCATCGGATGCGGCGCGCCCTTGGACAGGGCGTCTGTAAAGCGCACGGCATGCGGCAGCTCGTACGGCGGCACCATCTTCTTGACGTGCTTGAGCACGAAATTGATCAGCGCGCCCTTGGCGCCGAGCAGGTCGCCGATGCCGGTGGTGACGATGTGCTCGACGTGAGTCTCGGCCACCACCTGCTGCAGCGTCGCGGCGAAATTGTCGAGCACCACGATGGCCTTGGCGCCGGCGTCTTCCAGCTGATGCTTGAGCTCGCGCGCGGTGTACATCGGATTGGTGTTGACCACCACCAGGCCTGCGCGCAACGCGCCGAACAGGGCGATGGGGTACTGCAAGACGTTGGGCATCATGATCGCGATGCGATCGCCCTTGCCGAGCTTGAGCTCGCCGGTGAGGTAGCCGGCGAACTGGCGGCTCATCTCATCGATCTGACCGTAGGTGAGCACCTTGCCGAAGCTGGAGAAAGCCGGGCGATGACGGAAGCGTTCAAAGGCTTCTTCCACCACGGCGGCGAGCGACGCGTACTGGTTGATGTCGATCTGCGCGGGAACGCCTTCCGGGTAATGGGCCAGCCACGGACGCTCAATGCTCATGTTGGATCCAACGCTCCTGTATGTATCAGCCCGGCAGTGACGTAGGGCAAGATGATGACGCGGCATTGGAGCATACGCTTGCGTATAGCGGCAAGCCGCGCCGCAGCGAGAATAAGGCATGCCTTCGATACAAAAACTACTTGTAAATCCAGTGTTTTGCGTGTTCCTCGCAATCGGCCTGACGGCCTGCCATCGCACGCCCGACGAAAGTCGGGTGCGGCAGGGCATCGAAACCGCCGAACGAGCGGCCGAACAGGCCGATGCCTCGTCGCTGGACGCGTTGTTGAGCGACGATTTCAGCGGCAACAACGGTGAGATGGAGAGGCGGCAAATCCTGGGGCTGCTGCGTGCCGCCAGGTTTCGCGGCGAGACGATTCATGCCTTGAGCGGGCCGATCGAGGTGGAGCAGCGCGGCGATCGCTATGTCGCGCGCTTCACCGTGACCCTGACCAGCGGCGGGAAGTTGTTGCCGGCGCAGATGGGTGTGTATCGGGTGGAGACGGCGTGGCGGAAGGATGGGCGCGAGTGGCGCTGTTATGCCGCCACGTGGACCTCGGGCAGCTGATCGCCTCCTTCCCCTTGTAGGAGCGCACCCTGTGCGCGACCGCAACGCTGATCGTCGCCGCGCCACGGGGATCTTGTGTAGGAGCCCACTTGTGGGCGACCGCAGCGTTGACTGTTACTGCGCCGTGGGGTTGTCGCGCACAAGTGCGCTCCTACAAAGGTAGGGTGCCCCACACATAGCGTCCAGGCCGCTCAAAGAAAACGCCGCCCAACGGCGGCGTTTTCTCCTTGCCAAAAGCAGCCTGCAACGAGGATCAGGCCGCTTTCTTTCCAGCCAGCTGGCGCAGCACATACTGCAGGATGCCGCCGTGACGGAAGAACTCGCGTTCCTTCGGCGTGAGCAGCAACACCCTCACGGTGAACTCCTTCTTCTTGCCATCCTGCCCCGTGGCAGTGACCTTGGCAGTCTTCGATTCGCCGCCGTTGAGGCCGGTGATGTCGAAGGTCTCCTTGCCGGTCAGGTCCAGCGACTGCGCGTTCTGGCCGTCTTCGAACTGCAGCGGCAGCACGCCCATGCCCACCAGGTTGGAGCGGTGGATGCGCTCGAAGCTCTCGGCGATCACGGCTTTCACGCCCAGCAGCAGGGTGCCCTTGGCAGCCCAGTCGCGCGACGAACCCGTGCCGTATTCCTTGCCGGCCAGCACCACCAGCGGCGTCTTGTCCGCCTTGTACTTCATCGCCGCATCGTAGATCGCCAACTGCTCGCCGCTTGGCACGTACAGCGTGTAGCCGCCTTCCACGCCGTCCAGCATCAGGTTCTTGATGCGGATATTGGCGAAGGTGCCGCGCACCATCACATCGTCATTGCCGCGACGCGAACCATAGGAGTTGAAGTCCTTCGGCTCCACGCCCTTGGAGATCAGGAAACGGCCCGCCGGGCTGTCCTTCTTGATCGAGCCGGCCGGGGAGATGTGGTCGGTAGTGATGGAGTCGCCGAACAGGCCGAGCACGCGGGCGCCGTGCACATCTTCGATGCTGCCCGGCTCCTTGCTCATGCCGTCGAAGTACGGCGGGTTCTTGATGTAGGTCGAGTCGTCCCACTTGTACACATCGCCATCGGGCGAGGCGATGTGGTTCCAGCGCGTGTCGCCCTTGAACACGTCGGCGTAGCTCTTCTCGAACATCTCCGGATTGAGCGCGCTGCCGACGATGTCGGAGATCTCCTGGTTGGTCGGCCAGATGTCCTTGAGATACACCGGCTTGCCGTCGCTGCCCGTGCCCAGCGGTTCCTTGGTGAGGTCGATGTTGAGCGTGCCGGCCAAAGCGTAGGCGACCACCAGCGGCGGCGAGGCCAGGTAGTTCATCTTCACTTCCGGATGCACGCGGCCTTCGAAGTTGCGGTTGCCCGACAACACCGACGCCACCGCGAGATCGCCTTCGGCAATGCCCTTGCTGATTTCCGCCGGCAGCGGACCGGAGTTGCCGATGCAGGTGGTGCAGCCGTAACCGACGATATAGAAGCCGACTTTTTCCAGCTCCTTCAACAGGCCGGTCTTTTCCAGGTAATCGGTGACCACCTTGGAACCCGGGCCGATCGAGGTCTTCACCCAGGGCTGCGCCGTGAGGCCCTTGGCCGCGGCCTTTTTCGCCACCAGGCCCGCACCGATCATCACGCTCGGGTTGGAGGTGTTCGTGCACGAAGTGATCGCGGCGATCACTACCGCGCCATCGCCCAGCTTGAACGACTCGCCGTCCTTGTCCACGCGCACGCCGCTGTCGGTGATGTCGTTGGCCGGGTTGCCGATCGCCGCCGAGCCGCCTTCGGCAATAAACGCCGAGGTGGCTTCGTTGCGCGGCTTGCGGGTGGCGGTGAGCGGACCCACGGCGTCCTGGAAGCTCTTCTGCACGCCTTCCAGCAGCACGCGATCCTGCGGGCGCTTGGGGCCAGCGAGCGAGGGCTTCACATCGGCCAGGTTGAGTTCCAGCGTGGTAGTGAAGCGCGGCTCGATGGCGTTCTCGTCATGCCACATGCCCTGCGCCTTGGCGTAGGCCTCCACCAGGCGGATCTGATCGTCGCTGCGACCGGACAGGTGCAGGTAATTGAGCGCTTCCTGGTCGATCGGGAAGATGCCGCAGGTGGCGCCGTATTCCGGCGCCATATTGCCGATGGTGGCGCGGTCGGCCAGCGCCAGGTGCTTGAGGCCGCTGCCGAAGAACTCCACGAACTTGCCCACCACGCCGAGCTTGCGCAGCATCTGCGTGACGGTGAGCACGAGGTCGGTCGCGGTCACGCCCTCCGAGAGCTTGCCGGTCAGCTTGAAGCCGACCACCTGCGGAATCAGCATGGACGAAGGCTGGCCCAGCATCGCCGCCTCAGCCTCGATACCGCCCACGCCCCAGCCCAGCACACCGATGCCGTTGATCATGGTGGTATGCGAGTCGGTGCCGAACACGGTGTCCGGATAGGCCCAGGGCGCGCCGTCCTTCTCGGCCGTGAACACCACGCGGGCCAAGTGCTCCAGGTTCACCTGGTGCACGATGCCGGTGCGCGGCGGCACCACCTTGAAGTTGTCGAACGCCTTCTGGCCCCAGCGCAGGAAGGCATAGCGTTCCTGGTTGCGCTGGAATTCGATCTCGACGTTTTTCTCCAGCGCGGACTCGGAGCCGTACACATCGACCTGCACGGAGTGGTCGATCACCAGCTCAGCCGGCGCCAGCGGATTGATCTGCTTGGCGTCGCCGCCGAGCTTCACCACCGCATCGCGCATCGCAGCCAGGTCGACCACGCAGGGCACGCCGGTAAAGTCCTGCAGCACCACGCGGGCGGGCATGAAAGCGATTTCAGTATCGGGTTCGGCCTTGGCATCCCAGTTGGCGATGGCCTCGATTTCCTTCGAGGTCACATTGACGCCGTCCTCGTGGCGCAACAGATTTTCCAGGAGGATCTTGAGCGAATAGGGCAGGGTCTTGAGGTCAAAGCGCTGGCCGAGCTTGGCCAGGCTGGCAAAGTTGTACTGGCTGCCGTTGACAGTGAGGGTGTCGCGGGTGGCGAATGAATCCAGCATGGGCTAACTCCTGTTGCGTGAGTCTGGCGAACGCGCGAACGCGTAGCTTGGGGATCCTAGGGCACGGGACGTGAGGGGAATTGCAAAGCCTTTGTAGCTCGTCATCCCGGCGCAGGCCGGGATCCAGTGACCCTGTGTTGGGTTTTCGCGACCACCAGAAGTCGACGCTACTGGATCCCGGCCTACGCCGGGATGACGGCGAAGAAGGCCTGGCAATCCGGGGAATCCATCCTCTCCGTTCAGCACTCCCATTCAGTTTGGGACAAAAGCCCAAACGCGCAAGAGACCCGATTGGGGATTGCCGCACATTCGCCTTGCAAGATTTCGAACGCAGGCGGAAGCGTTGTCTTGCGTTGCGGCGCTTGGGGCCGGACTGGCAAAATAGCGGGCTGTGATGCCGCCAAGAACGGCATGGCGACAAGACCTTGCGCCTTGTCGAACGCCGGCAGCGGCCACGCGGAACCTCTCCCGCCGGGTGAACCTCCGCCGCGATGGCGCAAACCATCGCCCGCTGCCCCTTTGATCCACGTTCACCGGACGAGACCACATGCTTAACGCCTACCGCCAACATGTTGCCGAGCGCGCCGCGCTGGGAATCCCCGCACTGCCGCTGTCGGCCCAGCAGACCGCCGAGCTGATCGAGCTGCTGAAGAATCCGCCCACCGGTGAAGAGACGTTCCTCGTCGACCTGATCACCAACCGCGTGCCGGCTGGCGTGGACGATGCGGCCAAGGTCAAGGCCTCGTACCTGGCAGCCGTGGCGTTCGGCACCGAAAAGTGCGCGCTGATCTCGCGCGAGAAGGCCACCGAACTGCTCGGCACCATGCTGGGCGGCTACAACATCCATCCGCTGATCGAGCTGCTCGACGACGCGCAGGTCGGCACCGTCGCCGCCAACGCGCTCAAGCACACCCTGCTGATGTTCGACGCCTTCCACGACGTCAAGGACAAGGCCGACAAGGGCAACGCCAACGCCAAGGCCGTGCTGCAGAGCTGGGCCGACGCCGAATGGTTCACCAGCAAGCCGGAAGTGCCCGAAAGCCTGACCGTCACCGTGTTCAAGGTGCCGGGCGAAACCAATACCGATGACCTGTCGCCGGCACCCGATGCCACCACGCGTCCGGACATCCCGCTGCACGCCCTCGCCATGCTGAAGAATCAGCGCGACGGTGCGCCGTTCCAGCCGGAAGAAGACGGCAAGCGCGGCCCGATCGCCTTCATCGAATCGCTGAAGGAAAAAGGCCACCTGGTGGCCTACGTCGGTGACGTGGTCGGCACCGGTTCCAGCCGCAAGTCCGCCACCAACTCGGTGCTGTGGTTCACCGGCGAAGACATCCCCTTCATCCCGAACAAGCGCTTCGGCGGCGTGTGCCTGGGCAGCAAGATCGCCCCGATCTTCTACAACACGATGGAAGACGCCGGCGCGCTGCCGATCGAGCTCGACGTCTCCAGCATGAACATGGGCGACGTGGTTGAGCTCCGTCCGTACGAAGGCAAGGCGCTGAAGAACGGCGAAGTGATCGCCGAATTCCAGGTCAAGTCCGACGTGCTGTTCGACGAAGTGCGCGCCGGTGGCCGCATCCCGCTGATCGTGGGCCGTGGCCTTACCGCCAAGGCGCGCGAAGCGCTGGGCCTGCCGGTGTCCACCCTGTTCCGCCTGCCGCAGCAGCCGGCCGATACCGGCAAGGGCTACACGCTGGCGCAGAAGATGGTCGGCCGTGCCATCGGCCTGCCGGAAGGCCAGGGCGTGCGCCCGGGCACCTATTGCGAGCCGAAGATGACCTCGGTCGGTTCGCAGGACACCACCGGTCCGATGACCCGCGACGAGCTGAAGGACCTGGCTTGCCTGGGCTTCTCCGCCGACCTCGTCATGCAGTCGTTCTGCCACACCGCCGCTTATCCCAAGCCGGTGGACGTGAAGACCCACCACACGCTGCCGGAATTCATCAGCACGCGTGGCGGCATCTCGCTGCGTCCGGGCGATGGCGTGATCCACTCCTGGCTCAACCGCATGCTGCTGCCCGATACGGTCGGCACCGGCGGCGACAGCCACACGCGTTTCCCGATCGGCATATCCTTCCCGGCCGGTTCGGGTCTGGTGGCCTTCGCCGCCGCCACCGGCGTGATGCCGCTGGATATGCCCGAGTCGGTGCTGGTGCGCTTCAAGGGCGAACTGCAGCCGGGCGTGACCCTGCGTGACCTGGTCAATGCGATCCCGCTCTACGCGATCAAGAGCGGTCTGCTCACGGTGGCCAAGCAGGGCAAGAAGAACATCTTCTCCGGTCGCATCCTGGAGATCGAAGGTCTGCCGAACCTCAAGGTGGAGCAGGCGTTCGAGCTGTCCGATGCCTCGGCCGAGCGTTCCGCCGCCGGTTGCACGGTGCACTTGGACAAGGCGCCGATCATCGAATACATCAACAGCAACATCACGCTGCTGAAGTACATGATCGCGCAGGGTTACAAGGATCCGCGCAGCCTGCAGCGCCGCATCAAGGCGATGGAAGCCTGGCTCGCCAACCCGCAGCTGCTGGAGCGCGATGCCGACGCCGAATACGCCGCCGTCATCGAAATCGACCTGGCCGACGTGCACGAGCCCATCGTGGCCTGCCCGAACGACCCGGACGACGTGAAGACGCTCAGCGACGTGGCCGGTGCCACCATCGACGAAGTGTTCATCGGTTCGTGCATGACCAATATCGGTCACTTCCGCGCGGCGTCGAAGCTGCTGGAAGGCAAGCGCGACATCCCGACCAAGCTGTGGGTCGCTCCGCCGACCAAGATGGACCAGCAGCAGCTGACCGAGGAAGGCCACTACGGCGTGCTCGGCACCGCCGGCGCCCGCATGGAAATGCCGGGCTGCTCGCTGTGCATGGGCAACCAGGCGCAGGTGCGCGAGGGCGCCACGGTGTTCTCCACCTCCACCCGCAACTTCCCCAACCGCCTGGGCAAGAACTCCAACGTGTACCTGGGCTCGGCCGAACTCGCCGCGATCTGCTCGCGTCTGGGCCGCATCCCGACCAAGGCCGAGTACATGACGGACGTGGGCGTGCTCGATGCCAACGGCGAGAAGATCTACAAGTACATGAACTTCAATCAGATCGCCGATTACCAGGACGTGGCCGACACGGTTACTGCCTGAGCGCGGTGAGTCACGTCACAGTGACTGGAGAAGGGCGGCGCAAGCCGCCCTTTCTTTTTGCGCGATGCACGGGGCGCTCCTCGCGTCATTGTGGGAGGCCACCCTGTGGCCGACAGGCCGACAGGGGCACATCGGGATTGCCGCTCCGTTGGTTTGTCGCGCACAGGGTGCGCTCCCACAAAAGGCCGGTGACACGGTCCCCTTGTAGGAGCCCACTTGTGGGCGACCGATACCTCCGGAATCACCGCACCGGTGGGTCGCGCACAAG
>NZ_JBFRFH010000024.1:0-42841 GCF_052114725.1 Dyella sp. 2YAF14
CTACATCCCGGAGCCGGTGCGTGCGATCGACAAGCCGTTCCTGATGCCGGTGGAAGACGTGTTCTCGATCTCCGGCCGCGGCACCGTGGTGACCGGTCGTATCGAGCGCGGCATCATCAAGGTCGGTGACGAAGTCGAAGTGGTCGGTATTCGTCCGACCCAGAAGACCACCGTCACGGGCGTGGAAATGTTCCGCAAGCTGCTGGACCAGGGCCAGGCAGGCGACAACGCCGGTCTGCTGCTGCGCGGCCTGAAGCGCGACGACGTCGAGCGTGGCCAGGTGCTGGCCAAGCCGGGCACGATCACCCCGCACACGGACTTCGAGGCTGAGGTGTACGTGCTGTCGAAGGACGAGGGTGGCCGTCATACGCCGTTCTTCAAGGGCTACCGTCCGCAGTTCTACTTCCGCACGACCGACGTGACCGGCGCCTGCCAGTTGCCGGAAGGCGTGGAAATGGTGATGCCGGGTGACAACGTGAAGATGGTGGTCAGCCTGATCCACCCGATCGCGATGGACGAAGGCCTGCGTTTCGCCATCCGCGAAGGCGGCCGCACCGTCGGCGCCGGCGTGGTGGCCAAGGTCATCAAGTAATACCCCTTGGGGAGCCACCTTCGGGTGGCAACCTGGAAAAAAGCCGGCCTCAGGGCCGGCTTTTTTTATGTGACTTGTACGGATTGCGCCCCTTGCTCGTCATTCCGGCGCAGGCCGGAGGCGTTCTACAACAGCCGAATGGCTGGTCATCCAGTAGCAGCATGGTTTGATGGTCGCGATAGGGGTGGATGCTTTGTTGGCTCGTTCGCGAACACCGCATTTGGTCGCCACTGGATCCCGGCCTGCGCCGGGATGACGATCAAAAAAACCAACGAATCATGCAAAAAGAACCGCTTAGGGCTTTTCTTCCGCCGAATAGTCAGCTATAGTCGCCGTCTTGCCTGTCGCCGGACCTTGGTTCGGGCGACCTTACAGCGAAATGAGGCACAGGAAGTGCTTCGAGTTCGCTGGCCTGGATGGCCAATACGCAAGAGAGGGCTCGGACGACGAAGCATGACGCTTTGTTGACCTGGCCATTTCGCGCGTTTTATACTTTTCCGTCTAGGCGGGCCCGTTTTGGGCCTGCCTAGTCTTTTAAGGTCGGTTTGAGGTGTGGCGTCAGCCACCCAAGAAACGACTGGTTGTTGGCAGTAAAGGGTTGTGCGGGTGGGCGAGAAGCTCACTCGAATCACAAGAATTGTTCTTTCGATAACAGGACACGGTTTATGGCGAACCAAAAGATTCGCATTCGGCTCAAGGCGTACGATCACCGTCTGATCGATCGCTCGGCCAGCGAGATCGTCGAGACTGCCAAGCGCACTGGCGCAACGGTGCTCGGCCCGATTCCGCTCCCGACCAAGATCGAGCGTTACACCATTCTGGTGTCGCCGCACGTCGACAAAGATGCCCGCGACCAGTACGAAACCCGTACCCACAAGCGCGTGCTTGACATCGTCGACCCCAACGACAAAACCGTGGACGCGCTCATGAAGCTGGACCTCGCCGCTGGCGTGGACGTTCAGATCAAGCTTGGTTGAGCGAGAGACAGGATACGAAGATGAGTATCGGACTAGTTGGCCGCAAGTGCGGCATGAGCCGACTCTTCACTGAAGATGGCCGTTCGATTCCGGTGACCCTCATTGAGGCCACCCCGAATCGCGTCACGCAGCTGAAGACGGAAGAAAATGATGGTTACAGCGCTGTGCAGGTCGCAGCCGGCGTCAAGCGCGCCAGCCTGCTGACGCAGCCGCTGAAGGGTCACTACGCGAAGGCCAAGGTTGAGCCGGGTCGTGGTCTGTGGGAGTTCCGCGTGTCTGCCGACGATCTCGGCAAGTACAGCGTGGGCGCCGAGATCAAGGCCGACGACGTGTTCCAGGCAGGTCAGATCGTTGACGTTGCCGGCGTGTCGAAGGGCAAGGGCTTCCAGGGCACCATCAAGCGCTGGAACTTCACCATGGGTGACGCGACCCACGGTAACTCGCTGTCGCATCGTGCGCCGGGTTCTATCGGTCAGCGTCAGACCCCGGGTCGCGTGTTCCCGGGCAAGAAGATGTCGGGCCACATGGGTGCGGTCAACCGCACGCAGCAGGGCCTGGAAGTGGTCAAGGTCGACGCCGAGCGTCATCTGATCGCGGTGAAGGGCGCGGTGCCGGGTGCTACCGGCGGCGACGTCGTCATCCGTCCGACGACCAAGGGCTGAGGAGAGACGCCATGGAACTCAATGTTATTGGCGCCAAGCCGCTCAACGTGTCGGACGAAGTGTTCGGCGGTGAGCTCAAGCAGGCCCTGATCCACCAGGTCGTCATCGCCTATCAGGCGGGCGGCCGTGCCGGTACCCAGTCGCAGCTGTCGCGCGGCGAGATGTCCGGCACCACCAAGAAGTTCAAGAAGCAGAAGGGCGGCGGCGCCCGTCACGGTGACTACCGTGCACCGATCTTTGTCGGTGGTGGCCGCACGTTCGCTGCCAAGCCGCGCAGCTACGAGCAGAAGGTCAACCGCAAGTCGTATCGCGTTGCCATCCGTTCGATCCTTGCTGAGCTGATCCGTCAGGACCGTCTGAAGGTGGTCGAGAGCTTCGGCATCGATACCCCCAAGACCAAGGCGATGGTTGCCAAGCTGGCTGAACTGCAGGTCTCGGGTCGCGTGCTGCTGGTGTCGGAAGACGCCAACGAAGCCACCTTCCTGGCCGCGCGCAACATCCCGTACATCCACGTCGTGGACGTGCTGGCTCTGAACCCGGTCAGCCTGGTCGGTTCGGACCACATCGTCATGACCGTCGATGCGGTGAAGAAGATCGAGGAGTGGCTGGCATGAGCAACGAACGCATTCTGAATACGCTGCGTGCGCCGCACATCTCGGAAAAGGCTGCACGCCTGGCCGAGAAGAACCAGTACGTATTCGTGGTTGCTCCCGAAGCAACCAAGGCCGATGTCCGCGCAGCGGTGGAACAGATGTTCGACGTCAAGGTCGAGCAGGTGAACCTCGTCAATGCCAAGGGCAAGGTCAAGTCCTTCCGTTTCCGCACTGGCAATCGCCAGGGCAAGCGTAAGGCCTATGTCCGCCTCGCCGATGGCCAGACCATCGACGTGTCGGCCAAAGCCTGAGCCAGGAGTTGAATTGAGATGGCACTGATCACTCACAAGCCGACCTCCCCCGGTCGTCGCGACGCAGTCAGCGTTCGCACCGAGGGCCTTCACAAGGGCGCGCCGTACGCGGCGTTGACCGAGGCGAAGACCAAGAACGGCGGTCGCAATAACTACGGTCGCATCACCGTTCGCCACCAGGGCGGCGGTCACAAGCAGCGTTACCGCATCATCGACTTCAAGCGCGACAAGGAAGGCATTGCCGCCAAGGTCGAGCGCATTGAATACGATCCGAACCGTACCGCGCATATCGCACTGCTGTGCTATGCCGACGGTGAGCGTCGTTACATCATCGCGCCCAAGGGCGTGCAGGCAGGCGATCGCCTGGTGTCGGGCAGCGATGCTCCGATCAAGGCCGGCAACAGCCTGCCGCTGCGCGCCATCCCGGTGGGTTCGACCATCCACTGCATCGAGATGCGTCCGGGCAAGGGTGCGCAGATTGCGCGTTCCGCCGGCGCTTCGGTCCAGCTGGTGGCTCGCGAATCGGGTTACGCCACGCTGCGTCTGCGCTCCGGCGAAATGCGCCGCGTGCCGGTCGATTGCCGCGCCACCATCGGTGAAGTGGGCAACGGCGAGCACAGCCTGAAGAAGCTCGGCAAGGCCGGCGCCAAGCGCTGGTTGGGTATTCGTCCCACCGTTCGCGGTGTGGTGATGAACCCGGTCGACCATCCGCATGGCGGTGGTGAGGGCAAGACCTCTGGCGGTCGTCACCCGGTTTCTCCGTGGGGTACGCCGGCCAAGGGCTACAAGACGCGCTCGAACAAGCGCACCCAGCAGTTCATCGTGCGTCGTCGCAAGTAATAGGAAACGATCATGCCGCGCTCTCTAAAGAAAGGTCCGTTTGTCGACCTGCACCTCGTAAAGAAGGTGGAAGCCGCCGTTTCCGCCAATAACAAGCGTCCGATCAAGACCTGGTCGCGCCGCTCGATGATCCTGCCGGAAATGGTCGGCCTGACCATCGCCATCCACAACGGCCGTCAGCATGTCCCTGTGCTGGTCAACGAGAACATGGTCGGGCACAAGCTCGGCGAGTTCGCGACGACCCGTACGTTCAAGGGCCATGGCGGCGACAAGAAGGGCAAGTGATGAGCACTGAAGCCAAAGCGATCCTGCGCAGCGCCCGCATTTCGGCGCAGAAGGCACGCCTGGTGGCTGACCTGGTCCGCGGCATGCCCGTGGGCCGAGCCAGCGACGTGCTCCAGTTCACCAACAAGAAGGCCGCAGCCCTTGTTCGCAAGGTGCTGTTGTCGGCTGTCGCCAACGCTGAGAACAATCTCGGCGCCGACGTCGACGACCTGAAGGTCGCGCGCATCTTCGTCGACGAAGGTCCGGCGATGAAGCGCATGTACGCCCGCGCCAAGGGTCGCGGTTCCCGCATCCTGAAGCGCACGAGCCACATCACTGTGGTCGTTGGCAACTAAAGAGGACGTAGACGATGGGTCATAAAGTTCATCCCACCGGTATCCGCCTCGGCATTGCCAAGGACTGGAACTCGAAGTGGTACGCCAATAAGGGCGAATACGCCCAGTACCTCGCTGCTGACCTCAAGGTCCGCGAGATGCTGCGCAAGAAGCTGGCCCAGGCCGGCATCTCCAAGATCCTCATCGAGCGTCCGGCCAAGACCGCACGCGTGACGATTCACACCGCCCGTCCGGGCGTGGTGATCGGCAAGAAGGGCGAGGATATCGAGAAGCTGCGTAAGGAAGTCAGTGACCTGATGGGCGTTCCGGCGCACATCAACGTCAGTGAAGTCCGTAAGCCTGAGCTGGACGCACAGCTGGTTGCCGAGTCGATCGCGCAGCAGCTGGAGCGTCGCATCATGTTCCGCCGCGCCATGAAGCGCTCGGTCGGCAACGCGATGCGCCTGGGCGCACTGGGTATCAAGATCAATGTCTCTGGCCGTTTGAACGGCGCTGAGATTGCTCGTTCCGAATGGAGCCGCGAAGGTCGCGTGCCGCTGCATACGCTGCGCGCCGACATCGACTACGGCACCGCCGAGGCTCATACGACCTACGGCGTCATCGGCATCAAGGTGTGGATCTACAAGGGCGAAATCTTCGACCTTGCAGCAGCCGGCCAGGAGTCGAAGGAAGAGCAGTCCCAGCCGCGCCGTGAGGGTGGTGAGGGTCGTCGTGAAGGGCGTCGCGAGGGCGGTGAAGGCCGTCGCGAGCGGACGGCGAAGTAAGGAGAGTTGCCATGCTGCAACCTAAGCGAACCAAATACCGTAAGCAGTTCAAGGGCCGTAACGATGGTCTGGCTTTCTCCTCGAACCTCGTCAGCTTTGGCGAGTTCGGTCTGAAGGCAACCACCTTTGGCGCCCTGACCGCTCGTCAGATCGAAGCCGGTCGTCGTTGCATCACCCGTTTTGTGAAGCGCGGCGGCAAGCTGTGGATCCGTGTGTACCCGGATAAGCCCATCACCAAGAAGCCCATCGAAGTTCGAATGGGTGCCGGTAAGGGTGGCGTCGAATACTGGGTCGCTCCGATCCAGCCGGGCCGCATGCTCTATGAAATCGAGGGTATCGACGAGGCGACGGCACGCGAGGCGTTCCGCCTGGCCGCCGCCAAGCTCTCGGTCCAGACCCAATTCGTGACCCGGGCGGTGATGTGATATGGCCATCAAAGATTTGACCACCAAGTCGGCCGACGAGCTGAACAAGCATCTGCTGGATCTGCGTAAAGAGCAGTTCAATCTGCGCATGCAGAAGGGCACCGGCCAGCTCAATCAGCCGCACCAGCTGCGCCGCGTTCGGCGCGACATCGCCCGCACGAAGTTCGTGCTCGGCGGAAAGAAGTAAGGGACGGCTGATATGAGCGACAACCAAAAGCAGACGCGCACCCTCGAGGGCCGCGTCATCAGTAACAAGATGGACAAGACCGTGACGGTCCTGATCGAGCGCCAGGAACAGCATCCGCTGATCGGCAAGATCATCCGTCGTTCGACCAAGCTTCACGCACAGGACGACCTGGGCGCGAACGAGGGCGACCTGGTCCGCATTGCAGAATGCCGTCCCTTGTCCAAGACCAAGCATCACCGCGTGGTCGAAATCATCACGCGCGCTAACGTCTAAGGGAGGGTGCAGACATGATCCAGATGCAAAGCACGCTATCCGCGGCCGATAACAGCGGTGCTCGCGAACTGATGTGCATCAAGGTGCTCGGCGGCTCCAAGCGCCGTTACGCCGCGATCGGTGACGTTATCAAGGTCACCGTGAAAGATGCCATCCCCCGCGGCAAGGTGAAGAAGGGCGAGGTGTACAACGCCGTGGTGGTTCGTACCGCCAAGGGTGTGCGCCGTCCCGATGGCTCGCTGATCCGTTTCGACGGCAACGCAGCGGTCCTCCTCAACAACAAGCTCGAGCCGATTGGCACCCGTATCTTCGGGCCGGTCACTCGCGAGCTGCGCAGCGAGAAGTTCATGAAGATCGTCTCCCTCGCGCCCGAAGTGCTCTGAGCGGAGACTAGACCATGAACCGTATCCGCAAGGGTGATCAGGTCCTCGTGATCACCGGCAAAAACAAGGGTCAGCGCGGCGACGTGCTGCGCGTTGATGGCGACCGCGTGTTCGTCTCCAACGTGAACCTGGTCAAGCGTCACACCAAGCCGAATCCGCAGGCCAACCAGGCCGGTGGCATCGTCGAGCGTGAGGCTTCGATCCACCTCTCCAACGTCCAGCTGTTCAACTCCGCCACGGGCAAGGGTGAACGCGTTGGCGCCAAGACGCTCTCTGATGGGCGTAAGGTGCGCGTGTTCAAGTCCTCCGGCGAAGTCGTGGACGCGTAAGGAATTAACTATGACGACGCGTCTCGAAAACTTTTACAAAGACCAGGTCATCCAGAAGCTCACCGAGCGCTTTGGTTACCAGAACGTGATGCAGGTTCCCCGCATCACCAAGATCACGCTGAACATGGGCGTGGGCGAAGCGGCGGGCAACAAGAAAGTGCTCGAAAACGCCGTGGCCGACATGGCCAAGATCGCCGGCCAGAAGCCGATCCAGACCAAGGCCCGCGTGTCGGTTGCCTCGTTCAAGATCCGCGACGGCTGGCCGATCGGCTGCAAGGTCACCCTGCGCCGCGCGCAGATGTGGGAATTCCTCGATCGCCTGATCAACATCTCGCTGCCGCGTACGCGCGACTTCCGTGGTGTGTCGGGTCGCGCTTTTGACGGCCGCGGTAACTACAACTTCGGCGTCAAAGAGCAGATCATCTTCCCGGAAATCGACTTCGACGCCGTCGACGCGATGCGTGGCATGGATATCTCCATCACCACCACCGCCAAGTCGGACGACGAAGCCAAAGCGCTGCTGGAAGCCTTCAGCTTCCCGTTCCGCAACTGATACACGCGAGAGATATCTATCCATGGCAAAGACCTCGATGGTCAACCGCGATATCAAGCGGACCAAGCTCGTCAAGAAGTACGCCGCCAAGCGCGCCGAACTGAAGGCGATCGTGCTGAGCCCCAACGCCTCGTATGACGAGAAGATGGAAGCCCAGACCAAGCTGCAGAAGCTGCCGCGCGATGCGAGCCCGTCTCGCCAGCGCACCCGCTGTGCTCTGACCGGCCGTCCGCGCGCCGTGTATCAGAAGTTCGGCTTGGGCCGCAACAAGCTGCGCGAAGCCACCATGCGTGGTGACGTGCCTGGCCTGCGCAAGGCCAGCTGGTAATACCCCAAACAGGGCGTTGACGGGTTTCGGCCCGTTGGCGTTCGATGCGGCGGTGGGCACAGCCTGCCGCCGTTGGCGCGATTTATGCGCTGCTGTTCGCAAAGTCGGAAAAAGCTGTTATAGTCGTCGGTCTGCGTTCCGCAGGTCGGCACTGTGCCGGCTCACAATTGAATTGATTTCCGGTTTTTCGGATATCGGTGCACTCTGAAGGATGTTTTCATGAGCATGACTGATCCCATCGCCGATCTGTTTACGCGCATCCGCAATGCCCAGCTCACGGGCAAGCAGACCGTAAACATGCCGTCGTCGAAGCTGAAGGTGGCCATCGCCAACCTTCTCAAGAATGAGGGCTATATCCTCGACGCCAAGGCCTCCTCCGTGGAAGGCAAGCCGGTGCTCGAGATCAAGCTCAAGTATTTCGAAGGCCGTCCGGCTATCGAAACCATTGCCCGTGTCAGCCGTTCCGGTCTCCGCGTCTACCGCGGCAAGGACGAGTTGCCGAAGGTCCTCGGTGGCCTGGGTATCTCGATCATCTCGACTTCCGCCGGTCTGCTGACCGACGCGCAGGCCCGTTCGAAGGGTCTGGGCGGCGAAGTCATCGGCCAGGTCGCATAAGGAGCCGACGATGTCCCGCGTAGCCAAACAACCGATCAACCTGCCCAAGGGCGTTGAAGTCAAGTCCGACGCCAACGGCATTTCCGTCAAGGGCCCGAAGGGCACCCTGGCGATCCATCACCTGCCGGGCGCCTCGATCAATATCGACAATGGCGTGGCCAACATTGTTCTCGCCGAAGGCGCGGACGACAAGTTCGGTGGCACCCTGCGCGCGCTGCTGGCCAACATGGTCAAGGGCGTGTCCGACGGTTACGAGCGCAAGCTCGAGCTGGTCGGCGTGGGCTACCGTGCTTCGATGGCCGGCAAGTCGCTGAACATTGCCCTGGGCTTCTCGCATCCGGTCGTGTTCGAAGCGCCCGAAGGCATCACCATCGAAACCCCGACGCAGACCGAAATCCTGATCAAGGGTTCGGACAAGCAGCGCGTGGGCGAGGTGGCCGCCAAGATCCGTGGCTTCCGTCCGCCGGAACCCTATAAGGGCAAGGGCGTGCGCTACTCCGGCGAGAAGATCACCCTGAAGGAAGCCAAGAAGGCGTAAGCGGTCCCTCGCGAAAGAGCAGCCATCCATGGCTGCACTCTTCAAAAAGGCTAAAGCTGCTTGTCGATCCGCTTCTAGGAACTATGACGATGAACAAGAACGAATCCCGCCTGCGTCGCGCCAAGTCGACTCGCTCCCACATCCGCAAGCTCGGTGTGGCTCGCCTGTCGGTGCATCGCACCGGTCAGCACCTGTACGCACAGGTGTTCGACGCTTCGGGCACGAACGTGGTGGCTGCTGCCTCCACCGTGCAGAAGTCGGTTGCTGAAGGCCTCAAGGGCACCAAGAACCTCACCGCTGCCGCCGCTGTCGGCAAGGCCGTGGCTGAGCGTGCGCTGGCCGCTGGTATCGAGTCCGTGGCGTTCGATCGCTCGGGCTTCCGCTACCACGGTCGCATCAAGGCGCTGGCCGATGCGGCCCGCGAAGCCGGCCTGAAGTTCTAAGGCCGCTTGGTATCGGGTGCCGGTTCGCCGGCACTTGATGCCAGCTGAAGTACCCACAACTCCAAGCGGCTCAGCCGCAAGTAAAAGTCCCGGTTTGCCGGGCACATGGAAAAAAACATGTCTTCTACCGATCGCGAAAATTCAGACGGCCTGCTCGAGAAGCTGATTGCCGTTAACCGCGTGGCCAAGACCGTCAAGGGTGGCCGCCAGATGAGCTTCACTGCGCTGACCGTGGTCGGCGACGGCGAAGGCCGCGTGGGTTTTGGTTATGGCAAGGCGCGTGAAGTGCCGGTCGCCATCTCCAAGGCCATGGAACGCGCCCGCCGCCAGATGGTGAGTATCGACCTGAACAACGGCACCCTGTGGTACGCCATCAAGGCCAACCACGGCGCAGCCCGCGTGTTCATGCAGCCGGCTTCCGAAGGTACTGGCGTGATCGCCGGCGGCGCCATGCGCGCTGTGCTGGAAGTGGTGGGCGTGAAGAACGTGCTCGCCAAGGCCGTTGGTTCGCGTAACCCGATCAACCTGGTCCGCGCGACCATCAAGGGCCTGCAGGCCGTTGCCTCGCCGAAGCAGATCGCTGCCAAGCGTGGCAAGACCCTGGAAGAGGTGCTGGGCAATGGCTAAGAACAACGAAACCGCCGCCACCGTGCGCGTGCGCCTGGTCAAGGGCCTGCGCGGTGTGCAGAGCCGCCATCGCCTGAGCGTGAAGGCGCTCGGCCTGAGCAAGCTCAATGACGTCCGTGAACTGAAGGACAGCCCGCAGGTCCGCGGCCTGATCAACACGGTCTATTACCTCGTGCGGGTTGAGGAGTAATCACCATGCGTCTTAACGACATCAAGCCGGCCGCCGGCTCCCGCAAGACCCGCCTTCGCGTGGGTCGCGGTATCGGTTCGGGCCTGGGCAAGACCGCCGGTCGCGGTCACAAGGGTCAGCACGCTCGCGCGGGCGGCACCCACAAGTACGGTTTCGAAGGCGGTCAGATGCCGCTGCAGCGTCGCCTGCCGAAGGTTGGCTTCCGCTCGCTGAAGAAGAAAGAAAGCCAGGAAGTGTTCCTGTACCAGCTGGCCACCCTGAAGGCTGACGTGATCGACACGATCGCGCTGCATCAGGCTGGTTTGATCGACAGCCATGCCAAGAAGGTGAAGGTTGTCCTCAAGGGCGAAATCGGCCGCGCCGTGAAGCTGTCGGGCGTGCTGGCTACGGCCGGCGCCAAGGCAGCGATCGAAGCTGCCGGCGGCAGCGTGGAGTAATCACGTGGCGTCAGCCCAGGGCACATCGCTCGGATCGCTCGGCAAGCTGACGGAACTGCGTCAGCGCATCTTCTTCGTGATTGGTGCGCTGATTGTCTTCCGTCTCGGTTCCTTCATCCCGGTTCCCGGCGTCAACCCGGAAGCCATGACGAACCTGATCGAGCAGGGCGGCGGCCTGATGAACATGTTCAACATGTTCTCGGGTGGCTCGCTGGCACGTTTCTCGGTGTTCGCGCTCGGCGTGGTGCCGTACATCTCTGCCTCCATCGTGGTGCAGATGATGGGTTCGGTGATCCCGAGCCTGCAGGCGCTGCGTAAAGAGGGTGAGTCTGGTCGTCGCAAGATGACCATGTACACCCGCTTTGGCACGGTAGGCCTGGCGGCATTTCAGGCGTTCAGCATCGCCATGGCGTTGCAGAAGCAGACCGCCCTGGGTGGCGCGCCGGTGGTGTATACGCCTGGCATGGGTTTCGTCATGTCGTCGGTGGTTGGCCTGACGGCCGGCACGATGTTCCTGATGTGGCTGGGTGAGCAGATCACCGAGCGCGGTATCGGCAACGGCATTTCGCTGCTGATCTTCGCCGGCATCGTCTCCGGCCTGCCCGGTGCGGTGGCGCACACGCTGAGCATGGCCAACAACGGTGAGCTCTCGGTCATCAAGATGCTCATGGTGGTTGCCGTGATCCTGCTGGTGACAGCGTTCGTGGTGTACATGGAGCGCGCCCAGCGGCGCATCACCGTGAACTACGCGCGTCGTTCCGGTGGGCAGCGGGCCTACATGAACCAGACCTCGCACCTGCCGCTGAAGGTCAATATGGCCGGCGTGATCCCGCCGATCTTCGCTTCGAGCCTGCTGTTGTTCCCGGCGACTGCTGCTACCTGGTTCGGCCAGGGTCATCAGGCGCGCTGGATCACCGAGCTGACCCAGGCGCTGACCCCGGGCGAACCGCTGTACGACATCGTCTTCGCGGTGCTGGTGATCACTTTCGCCTTCTTCTATACGGCGATCGTGTTCAACTCTCAGGAGACGGCGGACAACCTCAAGCGCTCCGGCGCCTTGATTCCGGGCATCCGCCCGGGCCGCTCCACGGCTGACTACATCGACAACGTGATGACCCGTCTTACCGGTGTCGGCGCGCTGTACCTGGTGCTGGTCTGCCTGGTTCCATCGTTTATGCAAAAAGCGTGGCACGTCCCGTTCTACTTCGGTGGCACCTCTCTGCTCATCGTCGTGGTCGTGGTGATGGATTTCACTGCTCAAGTGCAGGCGCACTTGGTCAGTCACCAGTACGAAAGCCTGCTGAAGAAGGCCAACCTCCGCCGCAACTGATGGCTGCTGGGGTGGTGTGAAGTTGGTCTAAGTCGGAGGGCGGCGGTACCCCAGGTACCGCAGGGCTTTCCTAATGGGTTGTTTAAGGTTAGAATTGCGCGTTTACCGCGCACGAAACGCATCGGAGAAAGTACATCATGGCGCGCATCGCGGGTGTCAATTTGCCGGTCCAGAAGCATGTCTGGGTTGGCCTGCAGAGCATTTACGGGATCGGCCGCAGCCGGGCCAAGAAGGTCTGCGCGGACGCTGGCGTGGTTCCCACCACCCAGATCAAGTCCCTGAGTGAAGGCGAGGTGGAGAAGATCCGCCACGAAATCAGCAAGTACGTCGTTGAAGGCGATCTGCGTCGCGAGGTGGGTATTGCCATCAAGCGTCTGATGGATCTGGGTTGCTACCGCGGTCTGCGTCACCGCCGTGGTCTGCCGGTGCGCGGCCAGCGCACGCGTACCAATGCACGCACCCGTAAGGGTCCGCGTCGCGCCATCAAGAAGTAACGGATTCCGAACATGGCTAAGCCTGTCAAGACCAAGAAGAAGATCAAGCGCGTTGTCACGGATGCCGTGGCCCACGTGCAGGCCTCCTTCAACAACACCATCGTCACCATCACCGATCGCCAGGGCAATGCCCTGTCGTGGGCGACTGCCGGCGGCGCGGGTTTCCGCGGCTCGCGTAAGTCGACCCCGTTCGCTGCCCAGGTTGCCGCCGAAAAGGCTGGCCGCGCTGCTGGCGACTACGGTGTGAAGACCGTGGAAGTGCGCATCAAGGGCCCGGGTCCGGGTCGTGAGTCCGCCGTGCGTTCGCTGAACGCGCTGGGCTACAAGGTGCTCAACATCATCGACGTCACGCCGATTCCGCATAACGGCTGCCGTCCCCCCAAGAAGCGTCGAGTCTAAGGAGCATACCCATGGCCCGTTATCGTGGAGCTACCTGCAAACTCGCCCGTCGTGAGGGTGCAGATCTCAGCCTGAAGAGCCCGGCGCGCGCGCTGGACTCCAAGTGCAAGCTGGAAAACAAGCCCGGCCAGCATGGCGCCAACAAGCGCATGCGCATGTCCGATTACGCTAACCAGCTGCGTGAAAAGCAGAAGGTCAAGCGCATCTACGGCGTGCTCGAGCGTCAGTTCAGCAACTACTACTCCAAGGCGTCGACCCTCAAGGGCAACACCGGCGAGAACCTGCTGCGCCTGCTCGAAAGCCGTCTGGACAACGTTGTTTACCGCATGGGTTTCGCGGTCACCCGCGCCCAGGCCCGTCAGCTGGTCAGCCACAAGGCTGTGCTGGTCAACGGCAAGAAGGTGAACATCCCCTCGTACCAGGTCCGTCCGGGCGACGCGGTTGCACTGACCGAGCGTGCGCGCACTCAGCTGCGCGTGCAGGAAGCGGCAACCGTGTTCGACACCATGGACCTGCGTCCGCAGTGGGTCGAAGTCGACAGCAAGAAGTTCGAAGGTACGTTCAAGTCGATGCCGGACCGCGGCGATCTGCCGACCGACATCAACGAGAGCCTGATCGTCGAGCTCTACTCGAAGTAATCAACCGGAGCCCTGCATGGCAGTTTCGTCAACTAGCGTGCTGCGCCCTCGCGGCCTCAGCGTCGAGCAACTCGGAGCCAACCGCGCCAAGGTGGTGGTCGAGCCGCTCGAGCGTGGTTTTGGCCACACCCTGGGCAACGCGCTGCGCCGCGTGCTGCTCTCCTCGATCCCTGGCTCTGCCATCGTCGAGGTGGAAATTGATGGCGTGCTGCACGAGTACACCACCCTGGAAGGCCTGCAGGAGGACGTCATTGAAGTCCTGCTCAACCTCAAGGACGTGGCGATTCGCCAGCATTCGGGTGATGAAGTCACCCTGACCTTGTCCAAGAAGGGCAAGGGCGTGGTCACCGCCGGCGACATCGCCGTCGACCACTCGGTGGAAATCATCAACCCCGAGCATGTGATCTGCCACCTGACCAAGGACATTGCCCTCAACATGCGTTTGAAGGTGCGTCGCGGCGTCGGCTACCAGCCGGCCAGCTCGCGCCAGCATCCGGATGACGAGGCTCGTCCGATTGGCCGCCTGCAGCTCGACGCGTCGTTCGCGCCGGTCCTGCGTGTTGCCTACGAAGTTGACGCCGCTCGCGTTGAGCAGCGCACCAACCTCGACAAGCTCGTGCTCGACATTGAAACCAACGGCACCATCGGTGCGGAAGACGCGGTTCGTAAGGCCGCTGAAATCCTCAACGACCAGCTGTCGGTGTTCGGTGACTTCTCGCGTCGCGAGAGCGCCACCGACAAGGCGGAGAAGGGCGGTTTCGATCCGCTGCTGCTGCGTCCGATCGACGATCTGGAGCTCACCGTGCGTTCGGCTAACTGCCTGAAGGCCGAGAGCATCTACTACATCGGCGACCTGGTGCAGAAGACGGAAGTCGAACTGCTCAAGACGCCGAACCTCGGCAAGAAGTCCCTGACCGAAATCAAGGACGTGCTGGGTGGTCGTGGTCTCGCGCTCGGTATGAAGCTTGAAAACTGGCCGCCGCCGGGTCTGTCCCACGGCATGCAGCTGGGTTAAGTGTTTTGGCGGTCGTTCGCGACTGCCGGCTGTAACGGCAAACTGGCGAGCGTACTTCGGTGCGCTCGCCAGCTGCTAAAGCGGTATCAAAACCGCATGATGTTTTGGGTGACTACTTTGGTCGCCGGTATTGGTGCTCTGACGAGTGTTCTACCCTCGGATTTTGCAGACACCTGAAACGGCCAGCTTGGCCGTCTTGCTCAATAAGAGCCCGTAGTACCAAGGGCTTCATCAGCGGGTAACCGCGGGAAGTCGGACCTAACCGCCGGCTTTTCATAACAACAGACATAGAGAGTATTGCCATGCGCCACCAGAAATCCGGTCGCAAGCTCAACCGCACGAGCAGCCACCGCGAAGCCATGTTCAAGAACATGGCCGCGTCGCTGATCAAGCACGAGCTGATCCGCACCACCCTTCCCAAGGCGAAGGAACTCCGTCGCGTCGCCGAGCCGCTCATCACGCTCGCCAAGACCGATGGCGTTGCCAACCGTCGTCTCGCTTTCGCGCGTCTGCGCGACAAGCAGGCCGTCGGCAAGCTGTTCGTCGAGCTGGGTCCGCGTTACCAGACCCGTCCCGGCGGCTACCTGCGCATCCTCAAGTGCGGCTTCCGCCCGGGCGACAACGCTCCGATGGCGTACGTCGAGCTGGTCGATCGCCCGCAGACCGACGAAGCTGCCGAGTAATCGGTAGCAACAAGTGTTTTGCAAAACCCTGGCAGGGCAACCTGCCGGGGTTTTTGCTTTTTGGGGCAGGGAGTGGGAGTGCTGCCATGGGACGCGCAAGCGCCTCGGCGTGGCATTTCAGCTGACCGCGGCCGCGGGGAGTTGCGGTTTGGCGAGCACGCCGCCGACCTGCGACTGCGCCACCAGCGCGTGGGTGAATCGGCAGGGCTGACAGGGGCGGGGCAAGCGGGTAATGTCCGCTTTCGCATTGCAGCACAGTCAGGTCATGAACCCTTTCCGTTGGTCGTATCGCGCCACCTGCTTCGCCGGTTTCTTCATCTGCGTGGCTCTGCTGGGCTTTGCCCTGTACGCCGAGCACGTGCTCAACATGATCCCGTGTCCGCTGTGTATTTTTCAGCGCATCGCCTTCATGGTGATGGCCGTGTTTTTCCTGCTCGGCGGCTTGCATGCACCGCGCGGGGGCGCGCGCTGGATTTATACCGGTGGCGTCCTGCTGGGCGCCCTGGGCGGCATCGTCACGGCGGCGCGCCATCTTTGGCTGCAGACGCTGCCTGCCGATCAGATTCCCGCATGTGGCCCGAATCTCGGCTACATGATGGATACGTTCCCGTTCGCCAAAGTGCTAAAACTGGTGTTCACCGGCTCGGGCGAGTGCGCCAAGATCGAACCGGTGCTTGGCCTGCCCATGCCGGCGTGGACGCTGATGTGGTATGTGCTGCTGGTGATCGCGGCGGTCGTCGCCGCCACACGCAAGCGAGTCTGAGCAAGGTCGTTTTCTATGTCGCAGGTCATGCCCGTCAAGCCTTCACCCTCTGCAGATCTGGAAGGCTGGTCGCCACAAAGTTGGCAGGGCCGCCAGGCGTTGCAGCAGCCGCTCTATGAGGACGCCGCCGAACTGGCGCGCGCCACCGATCAGCTGGCCACGCTGCCTCCGCTGGTCACCTCGTGGGAAGTGCTGTCCCTCAAGAAAGCGCTGGCCGAAGCGCAGGAAGGGCAACGTTTCCTGCTGCAGGGCGGCGATTGCGCCGAGAGTTTCGCCGACTGCACCAGCCCGATCATTTCCAACCGGCTCAAGGTGCTGTTGCAGATGAGCCTGGTGCTGGTGCATGGGCTGAAGAAGCCGGTGCTGCGCGTGGGCCGGTTTGCCGGCCAATACGCCAAGCCGCGCTCGACCGATCACGAGACGCGCGATGGCGTGACCCTTCCGAGTTTTCGCGGCGACGTGGTCAATGGACCGGAGTTCACGCCTGAAGCGCGTCGAGCCGACCCGCAGCGCCTGATTCAGGGGCATGCGCATTCGGCGCTGACCATGAATTTTGTGCGTGCGCTGATCGATGGCGGTTTTGCCGATCTGCACCATCCTGAATACTGGGATCTGGCCTGGGTCGAGCACTCGCCGCTGGCGGCCGAATATCGCCGCATGGTCGCGGCCATCGGAGATTCATTGCGTTTCATGGAAACGCTGGCCGGGCCGATTGCCGGTTTCTCCCGCGTGGATTTCTTCACCTCGCACGAAGCGCTGTTGTTGCACTACGAGCAGGCGCTGACGCGCAAGGTGCCGCGGCACCAGGGTTGGTTCAACCTGTCCACGCACTTTCCGTGGATCGGCATGCGTACCGCGGCGCTCGATGGCGCCCATGTTGAATATTTCCGTGGCATTCGCAATCCGATCGCGGTGAAGGTGGGGCCCTCGGTCACGCCGGATCAATTGCTGCCCGTCATCGATGCCTTGAACCCGGAAGACGAGCCCGGCCGCCTCACCTTGGTCCACCGCATGGGCAATGGTCTCATCGGCAGTGCACTGCCGCCGTTGCTCGAGGCCGTCAGGCGGGAAGGGCGCCGTGTGCTGTGGGTGGCCGATCCCATGCATGGCAATACCGAAACCACCTCCAATGGGTATAAGACGCGCCGTTTCGACAATATCCGGGGCGAGCTGGACCAGGCCTTCGATATCCATGCGGCCTCGGGAACGCGACTGGGCGGCGTGCATCTGGAATTGACCGGCGAAGACGTGACCGAATGCATGGGTGGCGCCCGCGATCTCAACGAGGCGGATCTTGATCGCGCCTACAAGTCCATGGTCGACCCGCGGCTCAACTACGAGCAGTCGCTGGAGCTGGCCATGTTGATCGTGCGCAAATCCGTCGGCTCGTCGCCGCGCTGACCGGCTGTGCGCGTGAACCTGCAAAAAAAGATGTGAAAATCAGCGCCCGGCCCCGTCGCCGGGCTTTGTTTTTGCATGGAGAACGGCAAAGGCCCGCGACTGCCGCGATGCAGCGCGTTGCGTAGGACGTTTCCTGCGACAATCGGCGACTCGCTGACGGCCCGATCTCACCGCTCCGCAACGCCTGGATCGGTCTCACGCGTTTATTGAAACAGGGGTTTGGCACCACTCGATGGGCACGGCAACGAAAGAATACGGCGACGCAGGGAAACGTGCGGCGCTCCACGCAAAGCTTCGCCAGGTCGGCGTTGTCGTCGCTTATGCGGTGGGTTTCTCGCTGCTCAAGGAAATCTCCACGTCCCACTGGAACATGATTGCCGGCCTGCGCCTGCTGTGTCTGCTGGTGGTGCCGTATCGCTACTGGCCGGCCATGATCATCGGCGAGACGATCCCCCTGATCGGGCTGGGTTGGGCCTACCATGACCGTTTTGGAACACTCTGGGCACTTTCGGTCACTGTGTCGCCGATGCTGGTGACCGCACCGGTCATTGCCTGGTGCCGGCGCCGCGTGCCTGTGTGGGCGGACGGCCGGGTGAACATCACCGCGATCATGACCTGCATTCTTGCCGGCAGTACCGTCAGCGCTCTGGTCAATAGCGCTTCGTTTGCCACGATGACGTTCCGGGCAAGCGAAAAACCGCATCCGCTGACCGTGCACACGGTGCTCGAGTATTTCCTGGGCAGTTACCTTGGTGCGCTGACCCTGGTTCCGCCAGTATTCGCCTGGCTGAGTTGGTCGGGTCGGCAGGTGGTGGGTGCCCCCTCGATTAAGCGAGATGCATTGATCGATTGCCTGAAGGGCGTGGTGCCGTCGCTGCTGCTGCTGATCTGGCTGGCCTCGACCCAGCTTGGCGATGAGGTGGTGGCCGTCGCCCGCATGGCCATGTTCCTGCCAGTGGCATGGCTCACCCTGCGCCTGGGCTGGCAGGGTGCGGCCATCGGTGGCCTGCTCGCCAGCATCGCCGTCGAGCTCACCATGACGGTGGAGCGCGACCCGGCCGTCATGCAGGCGCAGGCACTCATTTCCTTCGCCGTCTCCAGCTTGATCATGCTGGGCGCACGCCTGGCGCCGAAGTCGGTCGGTGATCAGGACGGGCGCCTGGAAAGCAACGAGAGCCTGCGTGGATTCCTGTTGGCGCAGCAAGGCCTTTATCAGGAGGAGTTGCGCCTGCGCCACGTGGCCGAGTCGCTCGATCGCCTGGGCCAGTCGATGCGCGATGGCCAGCACCGCATGATGGAGCGCCTGCGGCCGGTGCTGCCGGCCAGCATGGAGCAGACCTATGCACGGCATCTGGATCTGACCCAGCTGGAAATGCAGCGCCTCGCCGACGCCCTGCATCCGCGCGCGTGGCGTGAACATGGTTTGGCGGCGACCTTCGAGAGCGGTCCATTGTCGAAGGCCGCCTCGCTGGTGGGCGCGGCCTACAGCTGCACGCTCACCGGCAGCGGCCTCAACCTGCTGGCGCCCGACGTCCACATGATGCTCTACCGCCAGGCCTGCGAAGTGCTGGTGTACATGCTGGCGCGCGAGCCGATGAAGCGCGTGCGCGTACATATTCGCGGCGGCTGCTCGCACGGCCGGCGCTGGGTAGTGTTGCGCATGAGCGCCGTTCGCTCGGCGCCTGCGCAGCGCGGTCGGCCAGTACCCGAATGGCGCCAGCTCGTATCGCTGCTCGGCACCAATGGACAGGGCATGGCCACCGTGCGCGAACGCGCGCTCATCTACGGTGGCGTGGTGCACGAACGCGAGAGCCAGGATCATCTTGGGGTGACCCTGCTGTTGCACGACGCGTTGCGCGTCGACACGCCGGCTTCGCTGCAGATGCCGCCGCTGGATCGAGCGGTGTCGGCCTGACCCACACGGGAAATCGACAGCACCGGGATCAAGCTTGTGCGGCATGATGTCGCTAAATCGCGCCGTCTGATGGTTTGATCCTGCACAGCGTGGATGCGCGCCTATAATCGACCACCGTTGCGGCGCGGCACGTTCTCGCCGCGCACTCACGCGTAGGTCGGGGAAACATGAAAACCCTTTCAGCGAAGTGGTCGCAGGCCGGGCGCGCATGGGGCGCATGGATGGCGTTGATCTTGTTGGCGCATGTTGGCCTGGCCCACGCACAGGACGCGCCGCATCCTGTTATTCCCGACACGCTGCAGCAACGCATTGCTGCATGCACCGCCTGCCACGGCGCGCATGGTGAAGGCACGCCGGAAAGCGGATTTTTTCCGCGCCTGGCGGGTAAGCCCGCCGGCTATCTCGCGCGCCAGCTGAAGGATTTCCAGCTGGGCCTGCGCAAGTACGGTCCGATGGAATACACCGTGCGGCAGCTCAGCCCCGAATACATGCACGAGATTGCCGAGTACTTCGCCGCGCAAGAGGTTCCTTACGCGCCTTCACCGTTGCCCCGCATCACCGCGCAAGCGCAAGAGCGCGGCGAAACGCTGGTGCTGCATGGTGATCCGTCGCGCCAGATTCCCGCTTGCCAGTCTTGCCATGGCAGTCAGCTCACCGGCGTGCAGCCCGATATTCCGGGACTGGTCGGCTTGCCGTACGACTACCTGAGCTCGCAGCTCGGCTCATGGCGGACAAAAACGCGAGCGATGACGGCACCGGACTGCATGGCGGAAATCGCCAATCGCCTGAGCGACTCGGACATCACCGCCGTGTCGGCATGGCTGGCCAGCCGTGCACTGCCGGCCGACATGCACGCGCAGGCGCCAGGGTCGGTGACGCCGCCGCTTCGTTGTGGCGTGCTTGGCGACAAGGGAGACGGCGCATGAAGCGCATGGCAATCATCGTTGTCGTGGTTCTGCTGCTGGCCGGTGGCTGGTGGTGGTTCCAGCATGAGGCGCAGCCTTCCGTGGCGCCATCCACCAGCAGGGCCGATACAGCGAGCTTGAAGGATCCGGCGCTGATCGCGAAGGGCGAATACCTCACAGCGGTGGGTGATTGCGCGTCGTGCCACACCGCCCAAGGTGGCGAGCGTTACGCAGGTGGACGCGTGCTGCCGACGCCGTTCGGCAATATTCCCTCGCCCAATATCACGCCTGATCACGCGACTGGGTTGGGTGACTGGAGCTTCGAGGATTTCTGGCAGGCGCTGCACAGCGGCAAGGGACGCCAGGGTGAATTGCTGTATCCGGTGTTCTCCTATACCTCCTACACCAAGGTGTCGCGCGACGATGCGTTGGCGATGTTCGCCTATCTGCAATCGTTGGCGCCCGTGCATGCGCCAGCGCAACAACCGACGCTGGAATTTCCATACAGCGTGCGCAGCGGGCTGAAGGCGTGGCGCGCGTTGTATTTCCATGAAGGCGAGTTCCAGCGCGATGCGTCGAAATCCGATGCATGGAATCGCGGTGCATATCTCGTGCAGGGCTTGGGCCATTGCAACGAATGCCATGCACCGCGCGATTCCTTGGGCGGGCAGGAAGGCAAGGCTTCGCTGGCCGGCGGACAGATTCCCGCGCAAAACTGGTACGCGCCGGATCTGAGCATGCAAGCCAATGGCGGCCTTGCCGGCTGGAGCGAGCAGGACATCGTCGATCTGCTGAAGACGGGTCAGTCCGCGCGCGGCACGGCGTTTGGCCCCATGGCCGACGTGGTGATGCAGAGCACGCAGCATCTGCACGATGAAGACCTGCGTGCGATCGCCACCTATCTGCAATCCTTGCCGCCGCGGGCCGCAACAAAGTCGCAGGAATCGTTGCTCGACACGCACGCCATCATGGCGCAGGGCGCGAAGGTGTACGAACAGCGTTGCGCGGATTGCCACGGCAAGGACGGCAACGGCGTGGCGGGTGTCTATCCGCCGCTCAATGGCAATTCTTCGGTGAATGAGCCGACCGCCATCAATGCGATGCGCGTGGTCCTGCTGGGCGGATTTGCGCCTGTGACCAAGGGCAATCCGCGGCCTTATTCGATGCCGCCGTTCGCGCAGCAATTGAGCGACGCCGATGTTGCGGCGGTGGTGACCTACATCCGCAGGTCGTGGACGAACTCCGCCTCGGTGGTGATGGAGCGCGACGTCGGCAAATACCGCCACACGCCGATCGACTGATCGGCGCTGCGCGTATCACGCCGGCGCATCTGCGTGGCCGGCGACCTTGCTGATGCAGCCGGCACCGACAAGTGCTGCGCGAACCGCCTGGTCGAATGGCGTATAGAGCTCGTTTCCAAGGAACGCCTTGAGCTTGGCATCGTCGAGCTGGACGCGGTCGCGCCACAGATAGCGCATCTTGCAGAGCTCGCGCATGGTTTCGTTGAACGGCGAGGCGAGCTGCGCCAGCCACCAGGGAAAACGCCCAGCCTTGATCGTGTCGTCGCCGGCGGCATGACGCACGGCGTCGAGCATGGCGTGCCCGTCGACCCAGTAGCCGCCGAAATGAAAGCGCTCAAACGGTGCCAACTCCGCTTCGCGATCGAGGAGGCGTGCCAGCGTCTGAGCGACATCCGGCAAATAGGCCCAGCTATGGCCGATGCTGTAGTCGCCGGGATAAGCGATGCGCGTGACCGGCTTGCCGGCCTGCAGCAAACCCTGCGCGAACCAGTTGTTGCCGGCGCGCGGTCCAAAGAAGTCACCGCAGCGAAGCACCAGCACGTGGGCACCTGTCTGCGCGGCGGCCTGCAAACGGCGCTCCATCTCGACGCGGATCTCGCCCTTGCGGGTGCGTGGATGCTGCGGCGCCTTCTCGCCAAGCAGGGGAAAGGCGTCCGGACCGTAGTTGTAGACGGTGCCCGGCAGCACGATGCGGGCGCCATTCGCCTGGGCGGCGGCGATGGTGTTGTCCACCATGGGCAGCACCAGTCGGTTCCAAGCCTTGTAACCCGGTGGATTCACGGCGTGGACGATCACCGCCACGCCGGCCGCGGCCTCGAGCACGTCGGCGCGCTGCATGGCGTCGCCGATGCGCCAGTCGATGGTGTTCGGACCCGCTTCCGGGACCTGGCGGACCAGAGCGCGCACGCGCCAGCCGCGTCGCAGCAGGGCCGTGCAGGTTTCCTGGCCAATCCCGCCGTTGGCGCCGATCACTAGAGCCGTACGCTGTGATTGCATGACAAGTCCTCGTTGGGGAGGGCCACAGCTTGCGAGCCCGGCAGCTAAAAGAAAATTGCCGATCGGCGAAGATCTGCTATAAAAATATGCATGGCCAACGTGGAACCCGGTTGGGAGCTTTATCGGTCTTTTCTCGCCGTGATGCGGGAAGGCAGCCTGTCGGGTGCGGCCCGCGCGCTGGACATGACCCAGCCCAGCCTTGGGCGCCACATGCGTGAGCTGGAATCGACGCTGGGCGCGGCGCTGTTTGCCCGGTCGCCGCAAGGCCTGGTGCCCACGGAGCTGGCGCGGGAGCTGCTGCCGCACGCGCAGGCCATGGCCTCGGCCTCGGCTGCGCTGCAGCGTACGGCCTCAGCTGGTCGTGGCGAGGTCAGTGGCACAGTGCGGCTGACGGCGAGCGAGGTGATCGCCGCCGAGGTGCTACCGTCGATGCTGGCCGACTTCCGCGAACGCCATCCGGGCATCGTGATCGAGCTGGCGCCGTCCAACCAGGCCGCCGACCTGCTGCGACGCGATGCCGACATCGCCATCCGCATGCACCAGCCCACCCAGGACGCGCTGATCGCCCGTCACGTGGGGCGCGTGGAATTGGGCATGTTCGCCCATAAGCGCTACCTGGAATCGCACGGCTTTCCGCAGACGCTGGCGGAACTGCCCGGGCATGCGTTGATCGGCTTCGATACCGAAACACCCTATATCCGTCGGCTGCGTCCCCAGGGCGTGCCTTATGCGCGGGAACACTTCGCCCTGCGCACGGACAGCGATCTGGCCGCCCTGGCCGCGATTCGCGCGGGCTTCGGCATCGGCATCATGCAGGTGAACCTGGCGAAGCGGGATGCACAGTTGATCCGGCTATTCCCGGCCGACGTGTCGCTGGCGCTGGAGACCTGGGTGGTGATGCACGAGGACCTGCGTCCCAGCCTGCGTGTGCGGCGCCTGTTCGATCATCTGGCGTCGGCGCTGGAGAGCTACACGCAGGCCTAGCGCGCCCTTACCAGGGCAGCGAGCGCGCGCCAGGGGGCAAGATCCCAATGGCCTCTCGCCTGGCCAGACGGGGAGGGCAGCACAAACAGCTGCGTCGGCCCGTAGCGTTCTTCCTGCAGGCCATAGTCAGCCGCGCGCCCGAGCGCGGCACGTGCGGCGGCCTTGCTGGTGAAGGCCAGCACGCGGGGCGCATGGCGTTCGATGCGCTCGCGCAGTGCTGCTGCATCAAAAGCGTCCCGCGGCAGCTCATCGTCATTGCCCACGTGATGCTTGGCCAGATCGGTCAACCCGATGCCGAGCGCAGGGAGCTGCGGATACTCGGCCGGCGCAAACAGCCGCGGCGTCAGCGCCACGGCGTGCAGCGCGCGCCAGAACAGGTTGCCCGGATGAGCGTAGTAGGCCGCCTGCTCGGCCGAGCGTCGCCCGGCAGCGGTGCCGCAGAACACCAGGTCCAGGCCGGGTCGCAGCAGATCAGGAAGGATGGGATCGGGCATCCGGACAAGCATAGCCCGCCGATTCCTGCGCAGCTAATGGAACACTCGCCGGTACATGAAATCCCGTGATTTGCGCGCTGGTTGGCGACGTGGCGGAGCTCGCGCGGCCTAGCCTCTTTCACGCATCGACAGTGTGCGCATGCAGCCGTTATAAAGATCGTCCATGCATTGGAGTCACCGGTGAGCGAAGAAATCCTGATCAACGTGACCCCTCGCGAGACACGCGTCGGCGTGGTTGAAAACGGCATGTTGCAGGAGGTGCACGTCGAGCGGGCCTCCCGCCGCGGCTATGTGGGCAATGTGTACAAGGGGCGCGTGCAGCGGGTGATGCCCGGCATGCAGGCGGTGTTTGTCGATATCGGACTGGAGCGTGCGGCTTTTCTGCATGCCTCGGACATCGTGCGTCCGCCCGTGCCGGCCGCCGCCGAAGGGGCGGAGGTGGCGGCAAGCGGCAACGGTCATACGCCTTCGATCAGCGAACTGGTGCACGAAGGCCAGGAGATCGTGGTGCAGGTGGTCAAGGACCCGATCGGCACCAAGGGCGCCCGGCTGTCCACCCACTTGTCGATTCCTTCGCGCTACCTGGTGCTGCTGCCGTATGCGCGCACGCTGGGCATTTCGGCCCGGGTCGAGGAGGAGGCCGAGCGCCAGCGCCTCAAGGAAGTGCTCACCTCGCTGATTGGCGAGAACCCGCTGGGCTATATCGTGCGCACCAATGCGGAAGGGCAGACCGCCGAATCGCTGGCCTTCGATGTCACCTACCTGGGCAAGGTCTGGCGCGTGGTGCAGGAGAACATCGTCAAGGCCAAGGTCGGCGAGCGCGTCTACGAAGAGCTGTCGCTGCCGCTGCGCAGCCTGCGCGACATGCTCAACGACGATATCGAAAAGGTGCGGGTGGATTCGCGCGAGACCTTCGAGAAGGTCGTCAAGTTCGTGCACAAGTTCATGCCGCAGCTGGACGACCGCATCGAGCACTATTCGGGCGAGCGCCCGATTTTCGACCTCTATGGCGTCGAAGATGAAATCCAGCGCGCCCTGAAAAAAGAAGTACCGCTCAAGTCCGGCGGCTACCTGATCGTCGACCAGACCGAGGCGATGACCACCATCGACGTGAATACCGGCGGTTACGTCGGTACGCGAAATCTGGAGGAAACCGTTTACCGGACGAATCTGGAAGCAGCGCAGGCCGCCGCACGCCAGCTCCGACTGCGCAACCTGGGTGGCATCATCATCATTGACTTCATCGACATGACCGACGAGGAGCACCGGCGCCAGGTGCTGCGCATGCTCGAAAAGGGGCTGCTGCGCGACCACGCCAAGACCACGGTCTACCCCATGTCGGCCCTGGGCCTGGTGGAAATGACGCGCAAGCGCACCACCGAAAGCCTGGAACGCCAGCTGTGCGAACCCTGCCCGGCCTGCAGCGGGCGGGGCACGCTCAAGACCGCCGAAACCGTGACCTACGAGATCTTCCGTGAGATCACCCGGGCCGTGCGCCAGTTCAACACCGAAAAACTACTGGTGATGGCCAGCCCGAACGTGGTCGGCCGCATCCTGGAAGAAGAGTCCGCCGCAGTGGCCGAACTGGAAGAGTTCATCTCCAAAAGCATACGCTTTCAGGCCGAGGAGCATTATTCGCAGGAACAGTTCGATGTGGTTCTTCTGTAAGACGCGCCGCCCCGCGCTTCGCGTCGCGAGCCAGTCGTGAGCGCACCCTGGTTGAAACGTACTCATTTCTGCGCCCGGGCTGTCGCCTGGGTGGTCGGCGTGGCCGTGATTTCGCTGGCCGTGCTGATGGGACTGGCCCAGCTGCTGTTGCCGCTGCTGGCCAAGCACCCTGCATGGGTGGAGACGCAGCTGGCCGCCAAACTGCATCGTCCGGTGACCTTCGAGTCGATGGAAGGTCGCTGGCAGCCGTCCGGTCCCATGTTCGTCATGCGTGGCGTCACCATCGGGTCGGGCGACGGCGGTGCGCCGCTGCAGATTCCCGAAGCGGAACTCAAGCTTGATCCGGGTGGTTGGTTGCTGCCATCGCGCCATGTGGTGAACCTGCATGCGCGTGGCCTGCAGTTTGACCTCAGCCGCGATACCGATGGCACCTGGCACGTCAACGGCTTTGGCCTGGCGGGCGGTGGCGAGCGACAGAAGCCGGGCTTCAACCAGTTGTCGATCGGTTTGTCGCTGAGCGATACGCGGCTGGATATCACAGATAACCGCATCAATCGTCATTTCACCTTGCTGGCCGACCAGCTGCGCCTGAGTCGGCAGGGCAGCCGCATTCGCGTCGGCGCCTTGTTGCGTCGTGAAGGGTCGCCGGGCCAACTGCGTGGCGCCGGCAATTTCAGCGACGACGGTTCGGACGGCAAGCTGTGGATCAGCGGCAGCAATCTTGACCTGCACGCCTTGTCCACCGGCATCGATATGGCCGGCTATACGGCCGACAGCGGCAGCGGTTCGTTCGAAAGCTGGCTGGATTGGCGCGATGCGCGCGTGGTGCGCAGCCTCACGCGATTTCATCTGAGCGATCTGAAACTTGGCAATCCCGATGGCGCCACCGCCAGCGCGGAGGGCCTCGATGGACTGGCCGAAGTGGCCATCGGCAAGGACAGTTACACCATACGCTGGGCGGCGGATGACGGCGGTATCGCCGTAGCTGCGCTGAAGGGCATGAACACCGATCAGGCCAGCGTCGATGTCGTTGCGCGCAACCTGCAACTGGCGCCGCTGGTGCCCTGGCTGGCGCTCAAGCCGCAGTTGTCGCCGGGCCTGGCGCAGTGGGTCGGGACGGGAAAGCCGCGCGGCCAGATCACACAGGCGCAGTTCGGCTGGAATCACGCTGAAGGTTTGCGCTCGCTCGACGTCTCCTTCGACAACGTGGCGATCAACCCGGTCGGCAAGTTGCCCGGTATCGATGGCATCCACGGCGAGTTTCGTGGCGATACGCAGGCGATGGCCGTCTCGCTGCCGGCGCAGGCCACGGTAGTGCGCTTTCCGCACACCTTCCGCGAACCGTTCGTGATGTCGAAGCTGGGCGGCGATGTGGCGTTCTGGCGCGATGACGACGCGTTGCATATCGGCACGCAGGCATTTGCATTCGAAGGCGCGGGGTTCGGCGGCGAAGCGCGTGGCGAAGTGGCGTTGCCCAATGAGGGTGGACGTCCATTCATGGATCTGTACGCCACCATCTCCCATGCCGATATCGTCGCCGCCAAGCTGTTCTGGCCCGTGGATTCGATGTCGCCCGCCGCTGTGCAGTGGCTGGACCAGGCATTGGTCGACGGCAAGATGGATCATGCCGATGTGCTGGTGCGCGGCGACCTGAAGGATTGGCCGTTCCACCACAACGAAGGGCGCTTCGAGGGACGTGCCGAGCTCAGCGGGTTGGAGCTCAACTATGGCCGGGACTGGCCGCATGCGCAGAACGTCACGGCGGTCGCCAACTTCATCAACGGCGGCATGTTGGTCGAAGCCAGTGCCGGCGAGTCGCTGGGCAACAAGGTCGAACGCGCGGTGGCGATCATTCCGGAACTTGGCCACAGCGTGCTCGACCTCAATGTGAGCGGCAACGGCACGGGCGCCAGCATGATGGACTTCGTGCAGCGCAGCCCCATCGGCATCCATCACGCGGACACCTTGTCCAAGCTGCGGCTGGGCGGCAGCGGCGATTTCGATTTCCACCTGTCCTTGCCGGTGGCGGACTCCAGCAACTTCATCCTCGATGGTCGTGCGCAATTGAAGGGCGTGGATTTCGACGCGCCGGAGTGGAACCTCAAGCTCGACAAGCTCACCGGCCCGGCGACTTTCGACAAGGCCGGTTTCCACGCGGGGCCGCTTGATACGAGTTTCCGCGGTCAGCCGGCCAAGCTGGATCTGGCCATCGCCGGCGCCACCGGGCAGCCCAATACGGTGCTCTCGGCCAAGCTCGCTGGCCGTTTCAGCATGGCCGAGCTCACCCAGGGTTACAAACAGCTCGACTGGCTGAACCAGGTAGCGGATGGGCGTAGCGACTTTACCGTCGGTTTCAACATCCTCACGGCGCCGGGCTCGGCCGCCAGCACGCAGCAATTGAGCGTGGATTCGATGCTCAATGGCATGACGCTCGATTTCCCCACGCCGTTGAAGAAGTCGGCCGAGGGGACGCTGCCGCTGCATGTAGAGATGAATCTGCCCATGCAGGGCAGCGACGTGCAGCTGAGCGTGGGGCAGGTCGTACGCGCACGCTTGCGTCTTCCCCAGAACGACAGCCAGTCGCTGGCAGCCACCTTCGCCTTTGGCACGAAGGCGCCCGATTCGGTACCCGACAAGGGTATTCGCATACGAGGCCGACCCGGCAAGCTCGATGTGACTGGCTGGACGCAGTACGCCTCGTCGGGCAGCAGTGCCAACGGCCCGGGGCTGGAGAGCATCGATGTGACGGCCGAACAGGCGATGGTGTTTGGCCATCCGTTTGCCGATATGCACCTGCTCGCCAGCTCGCAGCCGGATGGCCTGGTCGTGGACGTCGACAGCGCCGGGCTGGCGGGTCGTTTCAATATTCCGCTGGCCGATCTCACGCGCCGCGGCGTAACTGCGCGATTGCAGCGCCTGTACTGGCCCAAGGATGTAGTGACGCCGAAGAAGCCTGCCGGTGGCGCCACCGATGCAACGTCGGCGCAGAGTACGGCTGCACAACCGGGCGCCAGCGCGTCAGCCGCGCCGCCCAATCCAGCCGTCACCGGCATCACGCCGTCGGCGCTGCCGCCGTTCCATCTCTGGGTGAACGACCTGCGTTTCGGTGATTCCAAACTCGGCGAAGCCCGGCTGGAAACGTGGCCGACCGACAAGGGCATGCATATCGACCAGCTACGCACCTTGTCGCACGGCGTGCAGATCAACGGTGTCGGCGACTGGAACGGCACGGCGAACGACAGCCACTCGCACATGCGCTTCGATTTTGCCGCCGAGAACATGGGCGACATGCTCGGTGCCTTCGGCTATGAAGGATTGCTAGCCGGCGGCAAGGTCCGTTCGCAGCTCGATGCCACCTGGCCGGGCGCACCCTCGGCGATGGAGCTGGGCAATATGGACGGCAAGCTGAGCATCAACATCACTGACGGTCGCATGCCTGAAGTGACGCCCGGCGTGGCGCGCCTGTTCGGCCTGGTGTCCGTGCTGGAACTGCCGCGTCGCCTGTCATTCGACTTCGGCGATGTGTTCGGCAAGGGTCTGGCCTTCGACGCCATTTCCGGCGATTTCAAATTGGGCGATGGGAACGCGAACACCGACAATCTGCAGATACGCAGTCCGGCAGCGGAGATCTCCATCACCGGGCGCACAGGCCTGCGTGCCAAGGACTATGACCTGCAGGTGCTTGCCATACCGCATGCCGGCAACAGCTTGCCGGTGGTCGGCGCGTTTGTCGGTGGGCCGATCGGTATTGCCGCCGGCTTCGTGGCTCAGGGGTTGCTGGGGCACGGCATCAATCGTTTCGCCAGTGCGCGATACAAGGTCACCGGCAGCTGGGACAAGCCCACGATCACCTTGATCGAGAAGAAGGATGTGCCGGTGCCGCCCGCGTTGGCCGCGCCGGGCGCCGCCACCTTGCCGGCGCCGGCGAGCAGCAGCGCGCGATAGCCCTCACTTGTAGGAGCGCACTTGTGCGCGACCGCTTTGCACGGAGGGCACGGCCGGCTGGTGGTCGCGCACAAGTGCGCTCCTACAGGTGTGGTTTCACGCCGACGGTTCTCGCGGCTTCGTACTTCCCCGAAACGGAAACAGCTGCTGGCGCACGAAGCCATCAGGCATGTAGTCGCCGACCACGCCGTAGCTTTCCGGAAACTTCTTGGTCGACTTCACCGCCGTGCCAAACAGGTAGTCGAGAAACGCGTAGTGCGCGGCGTAGTTCTTGTCGATCGCCTCGTCGTCGGAGGCGTGGTGCCAGTGATGGAAGTCCGGCGTGACGATCACGTACTTCAGCGGGCCCCACGGCAGATGCACGTTGGCGTGATTGAACACGGCCTGGAAGCCGACCACGATGATGTACGCATTCATCACACCCTCGCTGAAGCCCAGGATGTAGAGCGGCGCCAGCACGGCCACACGCGTGACGATCAATTCCAGCATGTGCTGGCGCGAGCCGGCCAGCCAGTCCATCGTCTTCACCGAATGATGCACGGCGTGGAAGCGCCACAAGAACGGCACCTCGTGATACGCGCGATGCGTCCAGTACTGCGCCAGGTCGGCCACCAGGATGCACACCAGCAGCTGCGGCACGAACGGCGTGTGCTGCACGAACTGCTGGAAGTCGCTGCGCACCAGCCAGCCGAACAGGTGATGCAGCAGAAAGTTCACCACCAGCAGGGCCAGGCCCACGATGAAGTGATTCACCGCGAAGTGCTTCAGATCGGTCTGCCATTCCTTGCGGAACAGCGTCTGGCCCTTGTACAGCGGAAACAGCTTCTCGATCACCACGAACACCAGGGTGGAACCGAGCAGGTCCAGGATGAACCAGTCCAGCCCGATGTACGGCGTGTGGTCGGGAAAGTCGCCCACCGGCACGCGCGAACCGCCCAGTGCGGTCGCGCCGATCACCAGGGCGAACGCCACCATGCTGAGCCGGCGCGCGCGGCCCAGGATGATGTTGGCCAGCGACATGCCGCCCGCGACTAGCAGGGCGGCCAGCAGCAGCTGGCGCAGCACGTCCACGGAATACTCGTGCCGCAGGTCGGGGGTGGTCAGGTATTGGGGAAAGTGGAAGGCCAGTACCGCCAGCAGGCTCAGGAAGCCCAGCGACAGCGCGATGACGCTGCTCACCATGCCCTGGCCCGGCTTGAGCTGGCCGTCCTTGTGCAGCAGCTCGCGGGCTTCCTCGATGGGTGCCTTGATGGTGCGGTCGATCACCTTGTGGGCCAGCGGCTGCCGGGGCGTATCGCTCATACGTGTTCCTTCACATGTGCGTCATCGATGGAAGGCCGCATCGTAACCGTTGGCCCGGCCCGGCTCTATCAGACGAGGCTTTAAACGCCCGGCGAGTGGCCCCAACTTGCTAAAGTCCCCCTTTTGCAAACGGCACCGACTTCATGGATTCCCTGATCGCGCAGGCAGAACGCCGCCTGCTGTCGCCGGGCGGCCTGGCCGCCACCGACCTAGACCGCGTCTTCAACCAGTTGATGGGCCCCTCCATCGACGCCGCCGACCTGTATTTCCAGCATTCGCGCAGCGAGTCCTGGGTGCTGGAGGAGGGCATCGTGAAGGATGGCAGCCACTCCATCGAGCAGGGCGTGGGCGTGCGCGCAATCAGCGGCGAGAAGACCGGCTTCGCCTACTCCGACGAGATCGTCCTGCCGCAGCTGCTGGAAGCCTCCAAGGCCGCCCGTGCGATTGCCCAGGGTGGCAATGGCGCCGGTAAGCCGCTGGCCCTCAACGGCGCGCGCCAGCTGTATCCGGCGATCGATCCGGTCGAAAGCCTGCCCAATCCCGACAAGATCGCCCTGCTGCGCGAAGTGGACGCCTATGCGCGCTCCCGCGATCCGCGCGTGAAGCAGGTCATCGTCAGCCTGTCGGCCACCATGGACACGGTGCTGATCGCCGCCTCCGACGGCACCCTGGCCGCCGATGTACGCCCGCTGGTGCGCATGAACGTCACCGTGATCGCCGAGCAGAACGGCCGCCGAGAGCAGGGCAGTTCGGGTGGTGGTGGCCGCTATGGCTATCGTGAGCTGATCGAAAATGGCCGCGCCATGGGCTTCGCCGATGAGGCCGTGCGCGGGGCGCTGGTCAATCTGGAAGCCGTCGACGCGCCCGCCGGCAGCATGCCCGTGGTGCTGGGGCCGGGCTGGCCGGGCGTGCTGCTGCACGAAGCGATCGGCCACGGCCTGGAAGGCGACTTCAACCGCAAGGGCAGCTCGGCATTTGCCGGCCGCATCGGCCAGCGCGTCGCCGCGCCGGGCGTCACCGTGGTGGACGACGGCACGCTGTCCGGACGCCGCGGCTCGCTCAGCGTGGACGACGAAGGCACCGCCACCGAATGCACCACGCTCATCGAGGACGGCATCCTCAAGGGCTATATGCAGGACAAGCTCAACGCGCGCCTGATGGGCATGGCACCCACCGGCAACGGTCGCCGCGAATCGTTCGCGCAACTGCCGATGCCGCGCATGACCAACACCTACATGCTCGCCGGCCAGCACGATCCGCAGGAGATCATCCGCTCGGTGAAAAAGGGCTTGTACGCCGTGAATTTCGGTGGCGGCCAGGTCGACATCACCAATGGCAAGTTCGTGTTCTCCGCCAGCGAGGCCTACCTGATCGAGGACGGCAAGATCACCCGTCCGGTGAAGGGCGCCACCCTGATCGGCTCCGGTCCCGACGTGCTCAACCGCGTATCGATGATCGGCAACGATCTCGCGCTGGACGAAGGCGTCGGCGTATGCGGCAAGGATGGCCAGAGCGTGCCCGTGGGCGTGGGCCAGCCGACGCTCAAGGTCGATGCGATGACGGTGGGCGGCACGGCGTCCTGACGCCGCTGCAGAGCCTGCCTGCCGCCAGTCTGCGGCTATATCGATAGAACAAAAGCTCATTTCGCTTTGACGAGCCGCAGCCGGACAGTGTCCGCTGCGGCTTTTCCCGTTGGCCGCCCGGACGTCTGGACGTCCGGTTCATCTTTCGGTGAGGGGCGGTGCGATGAGCGAAGCGACACGAGTTCTGCCGGGCCAGGCCCGCGCCCAGGCGGCTGCCGCCACGCGCACCGCGCGGTGGGGCGTGTTCTCCAACGAAGACTGGTGGTCGGTGTGGATCGGCTTGCTGGTGATCGTGGTGGCCTGGGCGCTGTTTGCCAACGGCAGCAGCCTGAAGTGGCTGGCGGTGGCGCCGGCCAAGTGGAAGACGCTGGCCGAAGCGTGGCAGGGCGTGGTCTCGCACGCACCCAACTATCTCGCGCTGTTCGCTGCGTTCGCGCTGCTGTTCGGCACGGGACTTGCGGTGCTCGGGCAGTCGCTGACGCGTTTTCTGCCCGCCTTTGCGATTCTGTTCGTGGTGTCGTTGCTGATCTTCAGTGCTTCCGCGTGGGTCGAGGCTTCGCGCTACAACCTCGAGGCGCCCTTGCTCGCACTCGGACTGGGCCTGATCGTTTCCAACACGGTCAAGTTGCCCGAGTGGTTCCAGTCGGGGCTGCGGGTGGAGTTCTACATCAAGGTGGGCATCGTGCTGCTCGGTGCGACCTTGCCGCTGACCCTGCTGTT
Source organism: Dyella sp. 2YAF14 (assembly GCF_052114725.1). Classification (NCBI taxonomy): domain Bacteria; kingdom Pseudomonadati; phylum Pseudomonadota; class Gammaproteobacteria; order Lysobacterales; family Rhodanobacteraceae; genus Dyella; species Dyella sp. 2YAF14. The sequence continues at coordinate 33,224 of NZ_JBFRFH010000024.1, forward strand.
CTGGGCCGGTCCGGTGGCGGTGGGGCAGGCGACCATCGTCTCGCTCGCCACGTTCTTCACCATCTTTCTGGTCGGCAAGTCCCTGGGTCTCGATAAGCGATTCGCCGCCGTGCTCGGTGTGGGTGGCGCGGTATGCGGCGTTTCCGCGGCGATTGCGAGCGGCGGCGCAGTGCGCGCCCGTCGCGAAGATACCTCGGTAGCCATCACGCTGGTGGTGGTGTGGGCCATCGTGATGATTTTCGTGCTGCCGTTCGCGTCGCGCGCGTTGGGTTTGTCGACGCCGGTAGCCGGCGCCTGGATCGGGACGTCCGAATTCGCGGATGCGGCCGGCGTAGCGGCGGCACAGGCTTACGGCGATGCTGCGCGCAACGCGGGCGGTGCCATTGCGGGTGCGCCGGATGCTGCCGTGCAGGCGTTCACGCTGATGAAGGTGGTGGGCCGCGATATCTGGATCGGCATCTGGGCCTTCGTGCTGGCGTGGGTTGCCACGACGCGTTGGAACACTTCTGACGATGGCGTGCAGGCGAAGGCCGATGTGCGAGAGATCTGGGCGCGCTTTCCGAAGTTCGTCTTTGGTTTCGTCATCGCCTCAGCCCTGGTCACGTGGATCGCCAGCCACTATTCGCTGGTCGACTATCGCAAGGTGGTCACGCCGGATCTGGTCGCGCCGATCAGCACGCTGCGTACCTGGGCTTTCACGCTCTGCTTCTTGAGCATCGGGCTCACCACGCGGCTGCGTTCGCTGACAGCCACTGGATGGCGTCCGCTGGCGGCGTTTACCGCGGGCGTGGTGGTGAACGTGATCATCGGCTACGTGCTGTCGGTGCACGTGTTTGCGAACTATTGGAACGGACTGGGCGGATGAGCGCGGTAGCGACACTCGCGGCGTGTTGCGCGCAATGTCGTCATCGTTGCGATGACCCGCGCGAGACGGAGCAGCGTGTGCCGGGATTGACGTCGTTCGGCTCGGCGTATGGCGCGAGTATCGGGGCGAGTGCGTTGTGCGAGGTGCACGATTGCTTCGTGTCGCCGCGAGATACGTGCGGGCGGTTCAGTGCCGTTGAAGACTGAGGCGGGTTGAGTCGCGCACAGGGTGCGCTCCCACGAGGTGACTTCGATCCTGTGGGAGCGCACGCTGTGCGCGACTCACGCTGGCCTCAATCCTCGTTTTCTTCCGGCGCGTCGTCTTCGTTTTCGTCGACGGCCTCGTCGGTGCGGCTGCCTGCCGCCAGATCCTTCAGCAACTGATAGATCTCGCGATACGCCCGCGGCGGCTTATTGCCGTCTTTTTCGATCTTGGCCTGGCGCACCAGCGAACGCAGGTGCTGGCGGTCGACATTCGGATACTGGGCGATCACCTCGCTCATGGCGTTGTCCGGATCGCTCAGCAGGCGATCGCGGGTGGCTTCCAGGCGGTGCATGGCGGCCGTTTCCTGCCGTTGGCGATCGCGGTTTTCGCCGAGTGCGGCCCTGACGCCTTCAAATACGCTGGCGTCGTGACGGCGCATCACCTTGGCCAGAAATGCCAGCTGTCGCTTGCGCGCGATATGCGCGGTGATGCGGCGTGTGTTGGCGATCTCGCGCTCCACATCTTCCGGCAGCTCCAGCTTGGCCAGCTTGCTCGGCGGCAGCTCGAGCAGTTGGACGGCCAAGGCCAGCACGGCCAGCGCGTCCTTGCGTTGCTGCGTGCGGGTCGGGCCGTAATCGTGGTCCGGATTGTCGGTGTAAGTGCGATTCACTGGGGTATTCCAACAGATGGAGCAAACGCTCAGGGGGCAGCGATGACGCCGTCGAGCAGGTCCGGTTCGGCCTGTTCCAACGCGAAGCGGGAAATCGGCTCGCCCTCCAGCTCCACGGTTTCGCAGAACATGGCGGCGGGACGCACCCACAGGCCGTAATCGCCATAGAGCGCCTGGTAGACCACTACCTCTTCCATCGTTTCGCTGTGCCGGGCCGTGCCCAGGACGCGGTAACGCTGGCCTTTGTAGTGACGGTAGATGCCGGCTGTCAGTGACATGGCGTTCTCCGCGACGCTCCGTTGCTTTCGGGTGTGCGACCCCCACTTTCGGAGGTGCGCGGCTAGGACCGCGTATTCTACCCGTTCCCCGCTTGCCCGTAGGAATCGACGCGTGACCCAGCTCAGCCCCACCCAGGACCGCAGCAACGACGAACTCGACCGCCTGGCCCAACTGGCCGAGGACGTGATTCGCCGGGCCCGCGCCGCCGGCGCCAGCCAGGCCGAGGTGGCCGCCAGCATCGACACGGGCCTGAACGTGAACGTGCGCCTGGGCGAGGTGGAAACGGTCGAACACACGCGCGACCGCGGTTTCGGGCTTACCGTGTACTTCGGCCAGCGCAAGGGCTCGGCCAGCACGGCCGACCTCAACCCCGATTCCATCCAGGCCACGCTGGAGCAGGCCTGCGCGATCGCCCGCTACACCGAGGAAGATCCGGCCGCGGGCCTCGCCGACGCGTCCCGCATGGCCACCCAGTTCCCCGACCTGGACCTGTGGCACCCGTGGCGCATCGAGACCGACCAGGCGATCGAGCTCGGCAAGCAGATCGAGGACGCCGGTCGCGCCCACGCGGGCATCACCAACTCCGACGGCGCCAGCGTGCAGATGGGCGAAAGCCTGGCCGTCTACGCCAATTCGCATGGTTTTGTCGGCCGCGAGCGAGGCACCCGCCACTCGCTGTCCGTGGCGCTGATTGCCGGCGACGACGACGGCATGCAGCGCGACTATTGGTACGACAGCGTGCGCTCGGCCGAGGATTTCATCAGCGCCCAGGCGCTTGGCGACAAGGCGGCGCAGCGCACGCTGGCCCGGATGGGGGCACGCTCGCTGTCCACGCGCCAGTCTCCTGTGCTGTTCACGCCGGACGTGGCGCGCGGGTTGATCGGCCATCTGATTGGCGCCGTCAGCGGTGGCGCGCTGTATCGCCGTGCCAGCTTCCTGCTGGACCACGCCGGCAAGCAGGTGATGCCGTCCTGGATGAATATCGTGGAGCGTCCGTTCGTGATGCGCGGCCAGGGCTCGGGCTCGTTCGATGCGGAAGGCGTGGCTACGCGCGACAGTTCGCTGATCGAAAACGGCGTGCTCGCACGCTACGTGCTTGGCAGCTATTCGGCGCGCAAGCTGGGGCTGGAATCCACCGGCAATGCCGGCGGCATCCACAACATGATCGTGCAGCCCGGCCAGGATGATTTCGCCGGCATGCTCAAGCGCATGGGCACGGGTCTGGTGGTCACCGAGGTGATGGGGCAGGGCGTGTCCACCATCACCGGCGACTATTCGCGTGGCGCGGCCGGCTTCTGGGTGGAGAACGGTGAGATCGCCTACCCGGTGGAAGAGATCACCATTGCCGCGAACCTGCGCGATATGTACGCCAATATCGTGGCGGTGGGTGCGGATGTGGATCACCGCTCGCACCTGCTGACGGGCTCGATTCTGCTGGAGCAGATGACCATCGCCGGAGAGTGACTAGCTACACCGGTAATACGGGCGGACACTTGCTAGGATGAGGCCGTCAGCAGCAGCTGACTGAACAATCAGGCCTTTACGACCCAGGAGATGTACGCATGAGCGTTCCGCCCGAGTCCGTCGTACCGCCGCCGTCGAGCGGCCCTGCCGTGCCGCCGTCCGATACCCCTAGCGTGCAGGAGCGCCAGTGGGCGATGTTCGCCCATCTGTCTGCACTGCTCGGCCTCATCGTCACCGGCCATTGGTTTGGCTGGGGATGCTTCCTCGGGCCGCTGATCATCTGGCTGGTGAAGAAGGACAGCATGCCCTTCGTCAACGACCAGGGCAAAGAGGCGCTGAACTTCAACATCACCGTGGCCATCGTGTTCTTTGCACTGTTCGTGCTCACCTTGATCACGCTGGGCCTTGGCGTGCTGATTGCCGTCCCTGTGGGCATCGTGGTCGGCGTGGCGTGGCTGGTGTTCACCATCATTGCCGCCATCCGGGCGAATGAGGGCGTGCGCTATCGCTACCCGTTCACCTTGCGGCTGATCAGCTGAGCCTGCAAGAAAAAGGCGACCCTCGGGTCGCCTTTTTCGTTTCAGTGCAAGCCCACGTAGGTGCGTTTGAAGCCCACCGGCTGCTCCAGCGTGGGCACCTTCCAGGCGCCGGTCACCATCATCTGTTTGCCGTCGTCCGACATGGCCCAGGTCTGGTCGAGCTGGGTGCCGTCGGCGTAGCGGATAGTCACCACCAGTTGGCCACTCATGATCTGGCCGCGCACCATCGCGTTGCCGTTGAGCGACTGACGGGCCACGCCGTCCAGCTTGCCGGTGAGCTGATCGCCGTTGCTCAGGTGCACCTGAAAAGTCTTGGCATCCTGCTGCACCAGCAGCACCGAGTCGGTCTGCAGCATCGGCGGCATCGGGTAGGTCGCCGTCGCAATCGGATCTTTGTCGGAAGTCGACGCCGGTTTGCTGTCGCCGCTATCGCCTCGGTGGCCGTGACCACCGCCGCCCATGCCGCCTCCATGGCCGCCACCGCCCATCCCGCCGCCACCCATGCCACCGCCGCCCATGCCGCCACCACCGCGGTGCCCACCGCCGTGCGAGCCGGCAGGCGACGCACTGGATGACGACGAGGCGGGCGCTGAGGACTGCTGGCGCGCCGCGAGCTCCTTGCGCGCTTCCACGCGCATCGCGTTGGTCAGGCCATCCGCGCTATCGCTGTTGCGATCATCCAGGCGCCAGGCGCCGGAAAAATCGGTGGACTGCGCCGCCATCGCGGTGCCGGCTGCCAGCACGAGCGTGGCGCCGAGCCAGCGGCTGCGAAAAAAGCGGGGTAATGGCATCGGGTCGGCGCAGTCTGGGATTCAACACGCAGGAACGTTCGAGCCTGGCGACTGTTGACGCGTCGTCGGCAGCGCGCCGGTGAGCGAACTCTCAGCGCAGGCGCGCGGCGGCGTACCGGGCCAGTTCTTCCAGCAAGCCGGCGCGTTCGCCGAATGGCGCGATGGCGTCGAGTGCATCCTGGGTGAGTCGTGCCAAATGCTCGCGCGACGCTTCCATACCGATGATCGAAGGGAAGGTCGGCTTGTCGGCGGCCGCGTCCTTGCCGGCGGTCTTGCCGAGCACGGCCGATTCGCCTTCCACGTCGAGGATGTCGTCGCGCACCTGGAAGGCCAGGCCCACGGCATGGCCGTAACGATCGAGCGCCAGGAGATCGTCGTCCGAGGCCCCGGCAGCCAGGCCGCCCAGGCGCACGGCCGCCCGAATCAGCGCGCCGGTCTTGCAGGCGTGCATGAACTCCAGTTCCGTGAGCGTGAGCTTGCGCCCCACCGCGGCCAGATCCAGCGCCTGGCCACCGGCCATGCCGTCGGCACCGCAGGCGCGGCCGAGCACGCGCAGCATCTCCACGCAGCGCGCAGGCGATACGCCAAGGTCCACGTCGTGGGCCAGCAGCTCGAACGCCAGGGCCTGCAGCGCATCGCCGGCCAGGATGGCCATCGCCTCGCCAAACACGATGTGGCAGGTGGGACGGCCGCGACGCATGGCGTCGTCGTCCATCGCCGGCAGGTCGTCATGCACCAGCGAATAGGCGTGGATCAGTTCGACCGCCACTGCGGGAGCATCCAGGCGCGAACCTGTTTCGCCGAACGCATGGCCAGCCGCATAGACCAGCAGCGGGCGCAGGCGCTTGCCGCCACCGAGCACGGCGTAACGCATCGCCCGATGCAACTCGATGGGGGCGGTGTCTTCCGGCGGGAGGGAACGGACGAGCGCCTCTTCGGCGCGGGCGATCAGCGACTTGAGCTGGGCGCCAAGCTCGGAGCTCTCAGAGCTCGGGTTCAAAAGGTTCGGCTGTGTCTGGGGCATCGGGGTCGAGCAGCATCCGTACGCGCAACTCGGCATTTTCCAATGCCTGCTGGCAATGGCGATAGAGGCCGATGCCACGTTCGAAGGAGGACAGGGATTCGTCCAGGCTCAATTCACCGCCCTCCATACGCGCAACCAACTGCTCGAGTTCGTCCAGCGAGTGTTCGAAATCGGCGGCGGGGGCGACGGGGACGGATGCTGACTTGGCCATGGCCCGCAAAGCTAGCGCAGGGGCGGTGCGGAATCAATCGCAACAACGCTCAGTAGGCCGGTTGCCATAGGGGCCGCGCCTCGCCGAACACGGCTACGCCATGGGCGCTCAGCCAGCGGTCGCCCACCCCGATCAGCTCGTCTCCTGCGTAAAGCATGGGGCAGGCCAGCCGACGCCATGGCGGCATGCCGCCCTGCTGGAACAGGTCGCGCAGTTCGCGGGTGTGCGCATCGCCCGCCGGACGCAGCTGCTCGCCACCACGGCGCAGGCGGATGCTGATTGACGCGTCCAGCTGACCGGGCGGATCAAGCCGCAGGCTGCCGCCATCGGGCAGGGCCAGCGGCTCGCCGTGCCAGTGGGCACTCCATTGCGGATCGATCACCGGCTGCGGCGGCAGCGCCCACAGGCGTCCACGCCACACATGCACCTCGGCGCCTGGCCAGCGGATGCAGGGCAGCTGGCCGTCGCGGGCGCCGCACTGGCGTTCGATCTGCTCGCGCTGGGCCGTGGTGGGCGCGGTGAGTCCGCGCGCGTGCAGCCAGTCGTCCAGCAGTGGATGACGCAGCGCGGGCGAAAGCGCGAGCCAGCCGTGGGCGTCGAGGCTGCCGTTGGTGGTGTCCAGCAAGCGTGCCTGCTCGCTGCGCCACTGCCGTTCCAGCGTTTCGGTGGCGGCACGGTGGAGGCTGGCGCTGTGCACGATGGAATCCACCGCTTGCGGCCAATGCTGAGTGAGGCGCGGCAGGATCTCGTGGCGAAGAAAATTGCGCGAGAGGCGAGCATCATGGTTCGACGGATCGTCGATGCAGGGCAGTTCGTGCTGCGCCACGTAGCGACGCAGTTCGTCGCGCGACGTGTCCAGCAGCGGACGCCACAGCAGGCCTTCGCCAAGACGACGCGTGGCGCGCATGCCGCCAAGTCCTTCCGGGCCGGCGCCACGGAGCAACTTCAGCAGGACCGTTTCAGCTTGATCATCACGATGGTGCGCCAGCAACAGTCGTTCGCCTTTTTGCAGCGAGGCGGCGAACGCGCGATAACGCGCATCGCGCGCTGCCGCCTCCAGGCCATAGCCGCGTGCATGATCGACGTGGACGCGCAACACCAGGCAGGGCACACCCCACTCGCGCGCCATCTGTTTGCAGCGTTCGGCCCATGTCGCGCTGTCCGCATGCAAGCCGTGGTCGATATGCAGGGCGCGCAGCTCACGCGCGTTTGCTTCCGGCAATTGGGCCAGCGCATGCAGCAACGCGGTGGAATCGGGGCCGCCGCTGTACGCAACGCACAGTTGTCCTTGCGGTTGCTGCTGCAAGGCGTGACGAAGCGTGTCGACCAGCTTATTCACGAGCGGCCGTCTTCTTGCCCTTGTTGCGCACGTAGATCACCTTGGGGCGTCCTTCGCCGGGGCTGCGGCGATCCAGTTCGAACAGCGTGGTGGCGGCAATCAATTCGCTCAGCTTGTTGTAGCCATAGCTGCGGGCGTCGAAGTTCGGACGTTGCTTGGTGATGATGGAACCCACGCCGCCTAGTGCGGCCCAGCCGTCGTCGTCCGAGGCCGCTTCCAGGGCATTGCGCAACAGGTTCACCAGGCTGGAATCCTGCTTGAGCTGGGCGGCGGTGCGCGGCTTGAGCGGCTGCTCTTCATCGGGTTTGCCGACGATGATGTCGGTGTAGATGAACTTGTCGCAGGCCGCCACAAACGGATCAGGCGTCTTGCGTTCGCCGAAGCCATAAACGATCAGTCCCGATTCGCGGATGCGCGCGGCCAGGCGGGTGAAGTCGCTGTCGCTGGAGACGATGCAGAAGCCATCGAAGCGCCCCGAATAGAGCAAGTCCATCGCATCGATGATCATCGCCGAGTCGGTGGCGTTCTTGCCGCTGGTATAGCCGAACTGCTGGATCGGCTGGATCGACTGGGTGAGCAGTTGCTCTTTCCAGCTCTTCAAATGATTGGACGTCCAATCGCCATACGCCCGCTTGACGTGCGCGGTGCCGTACTTGGCCACTTCGGCGAGCAATGGCTCAGCAATCGCCGGCTGCGCGTTGTCGGCGTCGATCAGGACGGCGAGCTTGCTGGTGGGTTCGTTGGCCATGGACGCGATTCCGGGCGACGTTGGCACGGATGGTAGCGCGCTGGGGCGACGATGGTATTTCTATGTAGGAGCGCACTTGTGCGCGACCGGCTACGGGGCGCAGAGCGGTCGCGCACAAGTGCGCTCCTACACGGGTATGGCGCTGGTTATTCGATGTACGCGCCGTAGCCGCGCAGACGCTTGTAGCGCAGATCCATCAGATCCTTGACCGGCAGCGCTTCAAGCTCGTCGAGCTGGTTGAGCAGCACAGCCTTCAGGCGCACCGCCATCGAGTGCGGGTTGCGATGGGCGCCGCCCAGCGGTTCGCGCACGACCTTGTCGACCAGGCCCAGCTCGAGCAGGCGCGGCGCGGTGAGGCCCAGGGCTTCGGCCGCGTCGCGGGCTTTCTCGGCGCTCTTCCACAGGATGGACGCGCAGCCTTCCGGCGAGATCACCGAATACGTGGAGTACTGCAGCATGATCGTGCGGTCGCCCACGCCGATGGCCAGCGCGCCGCCCGAGCCGCCTTCACCGATCACCGTGCAGATGATGGGCGTCTTCAGATCGGCCATTTCCAGCAGGTTGCGGGCGATGGCTTCGGACTGGCCGCGCTCTTCGGCGCCGACGCCGGGGTAGGCTCCCGGGGTGTCGATCAGGGTGATCAGGGGCAGGCCGAAACGCTCGGCCATCTTCATCAGGCGCAGCGCCTTGCGGTAACCCTCAGGGCGCGGCATGCCGAAATTGCGGCGCACCTTGCCCTTGGTATCGCGCGCCTTCTGGTGACCAATGATCATCACCGAGCGGCCGTTGATGCGGCCCAGGCCACCCACGATGGCGGCGTCGTCGGAGTAGGCGCGGTCGCCGGCCAGCTCATGGAACTCGTCGCACATCACGCTGATGTAATCGAGCGTGTAAGGACGACCCGGATGGCGCGACAGCTGAGTCACCTGCCAGGGCGTGAGGTTGCGGAAGATCTCGTTGGTCTTGAGCTTCAGCTTCTCGCGCAGGCGTGCGACTTCTTCGTCGATGTTGAACGCCTGCCCGTGACTGGCATGACGAAGCTCTTCAATCTTCGCGTCCAGCTCGGCGATGGGTTGTTCGAAATCGAGGAAGTTGGGATTCATTCGGTGCAGTTCATGACACGGAAGCGCGCAAGTATACCGGTCCGCGGAATTTCGCGGGAACGGGGGCGTATGGGGTTAGGAATTGGTGAAGGGCGGCTTGGATGTGGCTTGGATGTGACGGTGAGGCTAGATTGGCCCCTCACCCCAACCCTCTCCCCGACTGGGAGAGGGAGAAGTGATGTACGTCGCGAAAACCAGCAAACCAGGGGCAATGCGAAGCGAGCCTCCGCTCTAAGTCCTCAGCGATTCGGGCGCGTTGCGCAGCGCTTGGAAGTATCCCCTGTGTACCCTCGGAGGTTGTCCCATCAGGACGCGCCTCGAGCGTTCGGGCTTATCCCAACACGATGCTGCGGGCGTTATCAGGCCATTTTCTTTGGGTTA
>NZ_JBFRFH010000025.1:0-25237 GCF_052114725.1 Dyella sp. 2YAF14
ATAGCGTCATACGCCTTGAATTCGCCACCGAAGCGCTCTGCGCCGACCTTGGTCAGTGCGGCCGTCAGCGTCGTCTTGCCGTGGTCCACGTGACCAATCGTGCCGACGTTGACGTGCGGCTTGGTGCGTTCGAATTTACCCTTTGCCATACGTCTAAAACCCCGATGGAGTCAAATGTTGAAAAGTAAGGTGATACCCGCGGACCGCGGTGAGATGGTGCTCATGACTGGAATCGAACCAGCGACCTCTTCCTTACCAAGGAAGTGCTCTACCGACTGAGCTACATGAGCACTGCAACAGCAAAAACTACGAGAGCCAATGGAGCGGAAGGCGGGAATCGAACCCGCGTAATCAGTTTGGAAAACTGATGTTCTACCATTGAACTACTCCCGCCCTGCGCGGAACTCGTATGGTGGAGGGAGGTGGATTCGAACCACCGAAGGCGTAAGCCAGCAGATTTACAGTCTGCCCCCGTTGGCCGCTTGGGTATCCCTCCAACAAAGAACGGCTATTGTGTGGATCAGCCTCGAAACTGTCAACACCTCTGACGGGAAAATTGACGTTTTCTGGCGATTTTTTTCACCGCTTCAGACGCGTCCGTCAGATGTTTTCGGCGACCTTGGCGTCCACCAGCTGCTCCATCTCCTTGGAAAGATTCATCAGGCGCATGGCCTGCTCCTGCAGCTGGCGCTCGTGGTCGTCGCGCGGCTCCCAGGCGGCCACCGGCGTGGGCCTGCCGTCGGGCGCATCGAGCGCCACGAAGACCATCACGCAACTGGTGGCCAGGCGGTGCTCGTCTTTGCGCAGGTCGCTCGCCAGCACGTCCACGGCCATGTGCATGCTGGAGCGCCCCGTGTGGATCAGGCGGGCGCGCACCGTGACCAGGTCGCCGATGAGGATGGGCTTCACGAACTGGATGCCGCTGACCGACGCGGTGACGCAGTACGCACCGCTCCACGCCACGGCGCAGGCGTAGCCGGCCTGGTCGATCCACTTCATCACCATGCCGCCGTGCACCTTGCCGCCGAAATTGACGTCGGTCGGCTGGGCCAGGAAACGGAAGTTCACTTCGTGCTGCTTGCCGGGCATGGACCGGTGACTCCAGGAACGGGATTAAGTGGCAATTATGCGCCGCGGCGTGCAATCGCACACAGCCGATCTTGCTCAAGCATGGTCGTCGACGCGATAAATCATCGGCACGGCGATGACCTTGCCGAGCACGCGCGCGGGATCGTGATCGATCTCAAAGCCCATGTGAAGATAGACCGGAACGGCGCCGGGCGCGGCATTGAGGGTAAAAGCCCGGGTACCCGCCTGACGCACGCAATCACCTTGCAGGCGCTCCCATAATTTCCTGGCGATGCCCTGCCCCTGGTAGCGCGTACCGACAAACAGCTGGAACACGTGACTGTCGTTGCGCACCGCCGCCACGCCGGCCAGCGCGCCATCGACAAAGGCCAGATGGAAACGCTGGCCCATCGCGATTTTCTCGCGGATGACGCTCGTTCGCAGCGACTCCTCCAAGGCAATTACGGCCATCGGAGGCTGATCGGGAAGAATCCAGCGACGCACAACACGACGGGCCAGCCGTGCCACGGCAGGTGCATCGTCTTTGTGCGCCAGTCGCATGCGCAATGCAGTCATGCGGGCATCACAGCACGCAGCTGCCGGACCCACAAGCGCACCGGAGCGCGCTCCTGATTGCGTTCGACAGGGGGAAATCTGACCGCCCCTACCTCTTTGCGACGAAGTTCTATCGGAGTCATCCGATCCACGCCTCGGGAATGCCCTGACATCGCAATTCCCGAGTCCTGCGTACCGTCCACGTCACTTAACCAAAACCTAATTGGACGGGGAGATCGGATGAACTTTAGGAAGAACAAACTTTGCGCTTCGGTGCGCCTGGCGCTGGGTGCACTCGTCATCGGCAGCTGCGGCACCGCGGCTTTTGCACAGGACGCCAGCGCGGATCACGCCAAGAGCAAGACGCTGGAAACGGTCACCGTCACTGGATCGCTTATCCGCCGCGTGGACGTCGAGACGGCCAGCCCTGTCGTCACGATCGATCGCGCTGCCATCCAGGCGACGGGCAAGCAGACACTCGGTGACCTGATTCAGCAGCTGCCCGCGATGACCGGCGGAAACGTCAACCCGCAGGTCAACAACGGCGGCGGCACCGGTAACTCGTCCATCAATCTTCGCGGTCTGGGCTCGCGGCGCACACTGATCCTGATCGACGGCCATCGCCTGTTGAGCAAGGACCCGAACGCCATCCCGGCCGATGCCATCGAGCGCATTGAAGTGCTGCCGACCGGCGCGTCGGCGACGTACGGCTCGGATGCTATCGGCGGCGTCGTTAACTTCATCACGCGCAAGAACTACCAGGGTGCCACTTTTGCCGCGAACGTCGGCCAGTCCGATCGTAACGACGGTGCCCAGAGTGGCTACGGCTTCACGTTCGGCCAGACGTCCGATAAGGGCAGCATCATGGCCGGCATCAACTACAACAAGCAGGACGGCGTTCTGGCGGGCAGCCGCGCCTTCTCGAAGAACGCGCTGAGCCTGTCCGGCTCGAAGGCATACGTCGGTGGCTCATCGTCGACCCCGGTGGGTCGCATCCAGGTCGACGCCGCCACCGCTGCAGCAGCCGGTCTCAACTGCGCCTCCAACGGCAGACGTGTTTCGCTCAATGCCGGCGGCAATCCGACGATATTCAACTCCGCGAACTATCACTGCTACAACGCGAACACCGACAAGTACAACTACGCGGCAGTCAACCTGATCATGACTCCGCAAGAGCGGACCGGCGGATTCCTCAATGGTGAATATCGCCTGGGCGATCACGTGACAGCTTACGTGGACGCGGTCTATGAGAAGACCTCGGCCAACTTCCAGCTGGCTCCGGCCGTGTATGGCTCGACAAACACCGGCGCATCGGTCGACCCGGGTAACGCGTTCAACGTGTTTAACCCGGCTGGCGGTTATGGCAATGGCACGAACAAGAGCCTTTCATTCACCCAGCGCCTGACCTCCAACGGTGTGCGTGAAGCGTTCACCGGTCGTACCGATGCCCAGATCAATACGGGCTTCAAGGGTGACTTCACTGTTCTGGACAAGAACTGGAACTGGGATGTTGGCTTCAACTACGGTCATGAGGGTGTGGTGACCACCACCGCCGGCCTTGTGAATCAGTCGCAGCTGTATACCGGCCCCTCGACGCTCGTGAATGGCGTGGCTACCGGCGAGGGCTGCCCAAGCGTCGCCGCGTGCCAGTTCAATCCGTTCGAGCCCAACTCGACTTCTGCCAGCATTGCCGCCGTCAAGGCCGCCAGCGTTACGGCACCATCCAACAGCTATACCATCGAAAAGACCTATCACGCTGGCCTGAGCGGTGAGCTTTTCAGCTTGCCGGCCGGCGCGGTGCAGTTGGCTGCCGGACTCGAGTTGCGCAAGGATTACCAGCACACCGCGCCTGCTCCGCAGCTGACGATCGATCCGTCGACAGGTAGCTGTACTTTGGGCAGTCAGTGTTTGAGCGCCGTGCAGGGTGGTTACACCACCAAGGATCTGTACGCCGAGACATTCATCCCTATCCTTTCCGGCATCACCGGCATTCAGGCGCTGAACCTGACCATCGGCGACCGATACTCCAAGATCGGTTCCTTCGGCAGTACGAACAACTTCAAGTACGCGTTGGAGTGGAAGCCGATCGACGACCTGCTCGTCCGCGGCACCATGCAAGACGTGTTTCGCGCGCCCACGCTAGGCGAACTGTATGCCTCCGGCTCGGATGCTCCGCTGGTCCATGACGATCCGTGTAACGGTTACACCGGTGCTCCAGCGGGTTCGCCACTGGCCCTGGCTTGTAAGAACGTCCCGATCAACGGCACCTTCGTTGATCAGTACACCCTACCGGGCGCGTCGCAGGGCGGTGCCGTCATCCAGGGTTCGCGCGTGGCCGGCTTTGACGTCAAACCGGAGCATGGCAAGTCGTATGACTTCGGCCTGGTGTACAGCCCATCCTACGTTCCGGGCCTGTCGACCACGATCGATTTTTGGCGCGTGAACCTCAATAACACCATCACCCAAGTCGGTCTGCAAAGCCTGCTGAACCTCTGCGCCAATGGTTCGACGGTCTACTGCCAGTACATCCAGCGTGATTCCAGTACCGGCGTAAACGCTGGCCAGCTGCTGTCATCGACAGTCGAACCGGTGGGCAACATCGGTAGCCTGAACACCTCAGGCATCGACTGGTCGGCCAACTACAAGCTGCCGCAGTTCTCGATCGGCCAGATCAATATCGGTCTCAACGCGACCTACCTGAAGTACTACGACCAGAGCACCGCGTCGGCTGCCGAAGGTGGCGTCACCTACAAAAATGCCGGCCACCTGCTGGCCAATGGCTCCTCGGCTGCCGCGGCTTGCCCGGACGCCGCTGGTGTGTGCCTGTTCCCGCGCTGGCGAGGACAAGGCTTCGTGGATTGGCAGAGTGGCGGCTGGAGTGCCCAGTGGCGTATGCGCTATATCGGTCGATTCGAGAACGGCGGTGCGGCGGGCTCGCCGCAGGATAGCGCTCCGAACGGCGTACCGGGCACGATCCTCAAGTATGGTGCGACGGTCTACAACGACGTGTCGGTCGGCTACAACCTGGCCATGATCAACACGCGTCTCGACTTCGGCGTGAACAACCTGTTCGACAAGCAGCCGCCCATGCTGTACGCGAACAACACGTTGAACGCCAACACCGACCCGAGCGACTTTGATCTGATGGGCCGTTACTGGTGGGCACGCGTGACGGTCAAGTTCTGATCGTTAGCTCGCTGGACTTCGAAAGACCGCGTGAGCAATCACGCGGTCTTTTTCTGCGGACCCAAACACTCACGCACAAAAAAAGCCGCGCAATGCGCGGCTTTTTCACGGATCGACCAATCGATCAGACGTTGAACAGGAAGTGCAGCACGTCGCCGTCCTTGACGATGTATTCCTTGCCTTCCTTGCGCAGACGACCTGCTGCGGCGGCGCCGGCCTCACCCTTGTACTGGATGAAATCGTCGTAGCTCACCGTTTCGGCACGGATGAAGCCGCGCTCGAAGTCGGTGTGGATCACACCTGCTGCCTGCGGCGCGGTGAAGCCGCGCTTGATCGTCCAGGCGCGCACTTCTTTCACGCCGGCGGTGAAGTAGGTTTGCAGGTTGAGCAGCTTGTAGCCGGCGCGGATGACGCGGTTGAGGCCCGGCTCGTCGAGGCCCAGATCCTTGAGGAATTCGTCGCGGTCGGCATCTTCGAGCTGCGACATCTCTTCTTCGATCGCCGCGCATACCGGCACGACTTCGGCGCCTTCGGTCACGGCGCGAGCGCGCACGGCGTCGAGGTGCGGATTGTTTTCGAAGCCGTCTTCGCGCACGTTGGCGATGTACATGAGCGGCTTGAGCGTGAGCAGGAACAGGTCGCGTACAAGCGCCTTTTCTTCCTCGTCCAGGCCCAGGCTGCGCGCGGACTTGCCTTCGTTGAGACCGGCGGCAAGCTTCTGCAGCACCGGCTTCCTGGCCATGGCTTCCTTGTCGTTGGCCTTGGCGGCGCGCTCGGCGCGGTTCAGCGCCTTCTCGACGGAATCGAGATCGGCCAGCGCCAGTTCCGTATCGATGGTTTCGATATCGGCGATCGGGTCGACCTTGCCGGCCACGTGGATGATGTCGGTGTGCTCGAAGCAGCGCACGACATGGGTGATCGCGTCCACTTCGCGGATGTGCGCGAGGAACTTGTTGCCCAGGCCTTCGCCCTTGGACGCGCCCGCGACCAGGCCCGCGATGTCGACGAACTCGACGGCGGTGGGAATCACCTTCTGCGGATTGACGATGTCCGACAGCGCATTGAGACGCAGATCGGGCACCGGCACGACGCCCACGTTCGGCTCGATGGTGCAGAACGGGAAGTTGGCAGCCGCGATGCCCGCCTTGGTCAGCGCGTTGAACAGAGTGGACTTGCCGACGTTAGGCAGGCCGACGATGCCGCATTTGATGCCCATTGAAATTCCGTAGATTCGGCGCTGACGCGCCAGTAAGTGGTGAATGGTAAAGGGTCGATGCCGCGCAACGCTTTCCGCTTGGTGCCCAAGCGCCGCAGCGGGCGATCTCAACCCACCGGTGTATGGAGTTTCTGCATCGCCTTATCAAACTGCCCATCGACCGCCAGCGGCAGCACATCAAGCGCGCGCGAGATGCCGTCGACGATGGCGTTCTCATCCTTCTCGGACGCTCGCCCCAGCACCCAGGAGGTGACCCTGTCCTTGTGACCGGGATGACCGATACCGACGCGCAGGCGATGGAATTTGGCGTGACCCAGGTGCGCAACGATGTCGCGCAAACCGTTCTGGCCGCCGTGGCCACCGTCGAACTTCAAGCGCACGGTGCCGGGATCGAGATCCAGCTCGTCGTGTGCGACGAGGCACTCTTCCGGCTCGATCTTGTAGTAGCGCAACGCCGAAACCACGGCGATGCCGCTCTTGTTCATGAAGGTGGAGGGCTTGAGCAGCCATACCGGCTCGCCGCCGATACGGACCTTGCAGGTCTCGCCATGCAGCTTGCCGTCGAAGCCGAAGCGCTCGCCCTGCCCTGACGCCAGGGCGTCAACAAACCAGAACCCGGCGTTGTGCCGGGTTCGGAGATATTCGGCACCGGGATTGCCCAGTCCGACAATGAGTCGAAGACCCGCCATAAGATCGAACGGCCCATGCCCGCGAGGACATGGGCCGCAGCGACTTACTTCTTCGGAGCTTCCGGCGCCGGGGCGGCTTCGCCCTCGGCCGGGGTCTCGTCGACTTCTTCCTTCACCGTGTTGGCGGTGACGACGGCCGTGTCGTGGTCCGCACCCAGGTGCAGGGCAACGATTTCCACGCCCTTGGGCAGCTTGAGCTGCGACAAGTGGACGATGTCGCCCGGCTTGAGGTCGGTCAGGTCCAGTTCGATGAACTCCGGCAGATCCTTCGGCAGGCAGGAGACTTCCACTTCCGTCAGGTTGTGCGAGATCACCACGCCCGAGGTCTTGGAGGCAGGCGACTTGTCCTGGTTCAGGAAGTGCACCGGCACCTTGACGCGCAGGGCGGCGTTCTCGTCGACGCGCAGGAAGTCCATGTGCAGCATCTGCAGCTTGTAGGGGTGCTTCTGCCAGTCACGCACCAGCACCTTCTGCACCTTGCCATCGATGTTCAGGTCGAGCACCGAGGAGAAGAACCACTCGTGCTTGGCAGCGAGCAGGATGGTGTTGTGTTCGATCTGGATGCTCTGCGGGGCCTGGCCGGCACCGTAGACAACAGCAGGAACGACGCCGGTATGACGCAGGCGGCGGCTCGCACCTTTCCCCTCGTCATTACGGGCCGAAGCCTTGATTTCATGAGTCGTAGCCATGTGGGCATTACCTATCAAAAGTGAGCTGCCTCGCGGCAGTCATGCGACTCCCCCGCGACCAGAGGAGCCGTGAAACAGCGGCAGACTCTCGCCCGCCGCGAAAACTCAGTCGATGTACAACGAGCTCACCGACTCGCCAAAGGCGATGCGGCGGATCGTCTCCGCCAGCAGCTCGGCGACCGAGAGCTGACGGATCTTGCTGCATGCGGCGATTTCCGGGCGCAGCGGCAAGGTGTTGGTGACCACCAGCTGGTCGAGCTGGGAGCCTTCGATGTTCTTCAGCGCCGCACCCGACAGCACCGGATGCACGCAGTACGCCACCACTTTGCGGGCGCCGCGCTCTTTAAGAGCCGCAGCAGCCGCACACAGGGTGCCGGCGGTGTCGACGATGTCGTCGACCAGCACGCAGGTCTTGCCGTCGACTTCACCGATGATGTTCATCACGGTGGCCACGTTCGCCTTCGGGCGACGCTTGTCGATGATGGCCAGATCCGCATCGTCCAGGCGCTTGGCCATGGCACGCGCACGCACCACGCCGCCGACGTCCGGACTGACCACGATCAGGTCGTCCATGCTGTAGTTGCGCCAGATGTCCGCCAGCAGCACCGGCGAGGCATAGACGTTGTCCACCGGGATGTCGAAGAAACCCTGGATCTGGTCGGCGTGCAGGTCAACCGTGAGCACGCGGTCCACGCCCGAGGTGCCGATCATCTTGGCCACCATCTTTGCCGTGATCGGCACACGCGCCGAGCGCGGGCGACGATCCTGGCGGGCATAGCCGAAATACGGAATGACCGCCGTCACACTGGCGGCCGAGGCGCGCTTGAGCGCATCCACCAGCACCAGCAGCTCGAAGAGATTCTCCGCACTCGGCGCGCCCGTAGGCTGCAACACGAAGACTTCCTGGCGGCGAACGTTTTCTTCGATTTCCACCTGGGCTTCGCCGTCGCTGAACTTGCTGACCAGCGCCTTGCCCAGCGGCACACCCAGGCGTTGAGCCACATCCTCGGCGAGGGCGCGGTGCGCGTTGCCGGTGAAGAGCATCGGGCCGGAGATGTCGACAGTCATTTCTCTAGAACCTGTGTGAGCCATATGAATGGCTGGGGCGGAAGGATTCGAACCTTCGCATGCAGGAATCAAAATCCTGTGCCTTAACCAGCTTGGCGACGCCCCAGTAACAACTGGATTTTCTACTTGCCGTTCCCGCCGACACCGCGATAGCGCGCCAGGGCGACATGCAACGGAGAAACATCTTCGCCCCTGGCCACGTGGGCCGTGAAATGGGCGGGACACCGCTCCGCGATGGCTTCGGCACGTTCCACGTCGCCTGTCTCCAGGAACACGCAGGCACCGCTGCCAGAAAGCCTTGCCCGGCCGAAGCCGTCGAGCCATTCCAGCGCCGCAGCCACACGCGGATGTCGCGCGCGGACCACGGGCGCGAAAGCGTTCTCGACCGTTTCGCCCGAAGCAAAGGATGAAATTGTGGCGGGCGGAGCATTTCGTGTCAATTCAGACGCTTGAAAAAGCGCCCCGGTCGGCACGTGTTCGTGGGGGTCCAGCACCACGTACCAACGCGGGGGCAGGCCCAGCGGCGTCAGTTTTTCGCCGATGCCCTCGGCCCAGGCCGAGCGCCCGCGCACGAACACCGGGACGTCGGCACCCAGCTGGCGGCCCAGTTCGGCGAGCGTGTCGTCGTCCAGGCCGGCGCCCCAAAGGCGGTTCAGGGCCACCAGCACGGTGGCTGCATCCGAGCTGCCGCCGCCGAGGCCACCGCCCATGGGGATGCGCTTATCCACCTCGATATCCACGCCCGCCCCTGCCGGCGCCTGGGGCTGCAACAGCCGGGCAGCCCGCACCACCAGGTCGGTGTCGGCCGCCACGCCGGGGACCTCGGTCAGGCGGTGTACCTCACCGTCACGGCGGACGCGCAGGCGGATCTCATCGCCCCAGTCGAGCAGGCGGAAGACGGTCTGCAGCTCGTGGTAGCCATCCGGGCGACGGCCGACAATGCGCAGGAACAGGTTCAGCTTGGCGGGCGCGGGCCAGACGGTCCAATCGGCCGGATCGGGCGGCGCCAGCGGCCGGCTCATGAAAACGCGCAGATCATCCGGAAAGCCGTTCTCGCGATCGCGTTCGCGGGCGAAATCAAACTCGGGCAGGTTCTTGTCCATCACCTGGAAGCCGTGCTTCGCATAGAACGGCGCGTTCCAGGGCACATCGGCGAGCGTGCCCAGGTCCACGCGGTGGTAGCCGGCCATGCGCGCCCAGGCACAGGCGTGTTCGAGCAGGGCCGCGCCGATGCCGCGCTGGCCGTGTGAAGGAAGCACGTCCATTTCGGCCACGCCGATGGCGTTGCCGCCCTCTTCCGCATCCAGCCAGATGAAGCCCACCGGCTCGCCGGAGCCGATCACGGCGACCCACACCAATCCACGCGCGATGGCTTCGCGCAGCACTTCCGGCGGCACGGAGACATTGCGGTAGGACGGCCACGCGCGGTGGCCGCGAAACAGTTCGACGGCCGTGCGCTCGATGGCGCATAGGGCATCGACCTGTTCGAGGTGGGCGCGTTGGATGTGGAAGGTCATGGGAGCATCAGGTGGTTGTAGGAGCGCACGCTGGGCGCGACCGGGGCGCCCAGGGTTACGCTCCATCGGGTCGCGCACAGGGTGCGCTCCCACAAGAGAGGGCGATGGTTATTGGATGGTCCAGGACTCGATCGACAGCCGCACCGAACTGGTCGGGTTGCTGGCGAAGACCTTGGTAGGCAGGGCCGGCTCGCGCTTGTTGTCCCAGCCGGGGTAGGCCACGGTCCAGCCGTCCTGGGTCAGGGTCTTCGGGAGGCCGTCGTCGCCGAATTTCAGCTCGGCCGGACCGCTGTCGGCGCGGGTGCCCAGCACCCAGGCGCGCAGGTCATGGAACGGCACCTGCCAGCCCAGCGCGTTCTGCACCAGCGACTCCACGTCAGGACTGCGCTGTGGACCGCCATCGAGGCCTTCCAGCACCGCACTCACCGGCGTCACCGTCAGCTTGAAGCTCTTGCTGCCAACCGGGCCCCGCACCACGAATTCGTAATTGTCGCCGTTCTGCGTCCAGGTCAGCGTGCCGCTGCCACCCTCTTTCTTGCCATTGACCTCGCCGGACACGCCGATCTTGCCTTGCAGGACCCAATGATCGGTCTTCTCCAAGAGATGCTCGCGGGCACGCTGCTCGTTGAGCAGCACCGCGTAATCGGCCTGGGGTTGCGGACGGATGGCTTCCTTATGGACGCAGGCGGCCAGCAGCAGCGGCAAGGCTGCCGCGAGGAGTCGAATAGGAAGCTTCATGGATTGAGGCGCTTGAGGGTGTTGTGGAGGTTGATGCTTTGCGGGTCGATCTTACGCACTTCGTCGAAGACGCGGCGCGCGTCTTCCTGGCGCCCCTGTTTCCACAGCACTTCGCCCAGATGCACGCCGACGTCCGCGTCCTTGTGCGCCGTCCAGGCGCCGCGGAGCGTGGTTTCGGCCAGGTCCAGATGCCCCAGCCGGTACTGCAGCCAGCCCCAGGAATCGAGGATGGCCGGGTCGTCCGGACGTGCTGCACGGGCCTGCTCGATCAGGCGCTGGGCCTCGGGAAGATCGCGGTTGGCGTCAGCCAGCGTGTAGCCGAGTGCATTGGTGGCATCGGTGTCGTCAGGCTTGAGCTGAAGCAGATGACGGAAATCATTGACCGCCTGGTCGGTCTGGCCGGCGGAGGCATAGGCCAGCCCGCGGCCATACAGCAGGCCCGGATCATCCGGCGTCACCTGCAGCGCCCGGCTGAAAGCGCGCTCGGCCTGGCTGTACTGCTGTTCGTCCATATACAGCTCGGCATCTACCTCGTAGGCGCGGCGCAGCATGGCCGGCTGGTCGAGGTAGTCGGTCTGCATCTGCGCGAGCTGCTCGTGCGCTTCGGCGCTGCGGCCCAGATCCTGCAGCAGCACGGCGCTGCGCAGGTCGGCATCGAAGGCGTGATCGTCATCGTCGGCGACCTGGTCGTACCACTTCAGCGCCTCATCTTTCTTGTCGAGCATCTCGGCCATCTGGCCCAGCAGGTAGGCGCTGCCCTGTCGCACGTCGTCCGGCGAGTGCTGCAGCTGGGTATACAGGCGATTGATGGTCTTGGTGTCGTGGGCGCGTGCGGCAAAGGCGGCGCGCATGGCGTAGGTGTCGGCGTCCTGCGGGCCACTGTCGAGCATGTGCGCGGCGGCGGCGTAATCACCGCCCTGCCCCAGCAGGGTCGCGTAGGCGAGACGTAGCTGGGTGTTCTTCGGGTCCTTGGCCAGCGCCTTGTCGAACAAGGCCTTGGCGCCGTTCTTGTCGCCGTCGTGGTACCGCATCTGGCCAAGCCAGGCATAGGTCTCGGCGGTGCCGAACCGCTTTACGGCGGCCTCGGCGATCTGCAGCGCATACGCATGACGGCCCAGCTTGTCGCCCAGTTCGCTCATCGCAAGCCAGGCCTGCGGGTCGTTGGGCAGGCGTTGCGGGGTGGCCACGGCCTCCAGCAACTGGGCGGATTGGGCGGCGTCGCGGCCGCTGACCAGTACCCGTCCGAACTGCCGCCATGCATCCGGATCGCCGGTATTGACCAGGATTTCCAGCTGACGGCGTGCCTCCTGGGTATCGCCCTGACTCAGTGCCAGCTGGGCGCGCGCCTGGGCCAAAGGCGCCGGCTTGCCGCCGAGGGCCTGCCAGCGGGCTATCGCCGCGTTGGCGCTATCGGTGTCACGCACCGCGATCGCCAGCGCAGCCGCCTGCTCAGCCACTTTGGGATCGAGCGACAACTGCGAGGCGCGGCTGTAGGCCGCCGACGCCGCCTTGAGATCGGTGCGGGTGAGCGCCATCTCGCCAGCAAGCAGCTGGGCCATCAGGTCGTGATCCTCATCGGGCACCGCGACCACCAGTCGACCCAGCGGCTGCTTGTCGTTGGCCAGCGAACGTCCCGACGAACCTGAGACGGTGGCGCACCCGGCCAGGGCCAGCGCCGCCAGACCGCCGACCGCAAAATGCCGCAGTTGCTTGAACTTGGACCACCTGCTCAGCACACTATTCTCCGCTCATCCGTCCGTGACACGGCCGTATCCACAATGTAGAACGGTCGTTGCTAACCGCTAGTTTACGCCGGATGCCCTTCGCCTCGAATCGCCCTGAACCATGAAGCTCATCGCCTTAGGGCTCAACCACCTCACCGCGCCGGTCAATTTGCGCGAACAAGTGGCATTCGATGCGGAGGCCGCCGGTGTGGCCCTGCAGGCGCTCGCCCGCGAGCCCGGCGTGGAAGAGGCGATGATCCTCTCCACCTGCAACCGTACCGAGCTTTATGTGAGCGTTTCGGCAGGAGCCGAGGACGTTCCGCAGGCATGGCTGAGCCGACACCACCATCTGACTGCGGGCAAGCTGGACGAGTTCCTCTATCGTCATGACGAAGATGAAGCCGTGCGCCACATGTTCCGTGTGGCGACCGGACTGGACTCGATGGTGCTGGGCGAACCGCAGATTCTTGGGCAGGTGAAGGACGCCTACCAGCAGGCGCGCGATGCGCAGGCCCTGCGCGCACCGATGGAGCGCCTGCTGCAGCACACCTTTGCCGTCGCCAAGCGCGTGCGTACCGATACGCGCATCGGCGCGCACACCGTGTCGGTGGCGTTCACCGCGGTGCGCCTGGCCGAACAGGTGTTTACCGATCTTCGTCAGGCCTGCGTGTTGCTGATCGGCGCGGGCGACACCATCGAACTGGCGGCACGCCATCTGGTGGACAAGCAGGTGCGCCGGCTCATCGTGGCCAACCGCACGCTGGAAAACGCGCAGGAACTGGCGACCCGCTATGGCGGTTATGCCATTGCGCTGAGCGACCTGCCGCAGCACCTGGCGGAAGCGGACATCGTGATCAGCTCCACCGCGGCCCGCCAGCCGATCGTGACGCGCAGCATGGTGGAGAAGGCCGTGACGGCCCGCCGCCGCAAGCCGATGTTCATGGTGGACATTGCCGTGCCGCGCGA
Source organism: Dyella sp. 2YAF14 (assembly GCF_052114725.1). Lineage (NCBI taxonomy): Bacteria > Pseudomonadati > Pseudomonadota > Gammaproteobacteria > Lysobacterales > Rhodanobacteraceae > Dyella > Dyella sp. 2YAF14. Next base: position 13,417 of record NZ_JBFRFH010000025.1, read on the forward strand.
CATCGAAGCGGCGGTCGGCGAACTGGACGACGTCTTCCTCTACGGCATCGACGACCTGCGCCAGGTGATCGACGACAACCGCCGCTCGCGTGAAGCCGCCGCGCGCGAAGCCGACGCCATCATCGACCTGCAAGTGGAACGATACATGGCATGGCGTCGCGCGCTGTCGCTGCGCAACCCGGCGGTGGATCTGCGCCAGCATGCGGAAGGCTATCGCGACGAAGTGCTGGAAAAAGCACGCGCCATGATTGCGCGCGGCAAGTCGCCCGACGAAGCGCTGGCCTACCTGGCCAATACGCTGACCAACAAATTGCTGCACCACCCCAGCGCGCGCCTGCGCGAGGCAGCCCTCAGCGGCGACATGGACCTGCTGCATGCAGCCGGCCGTCTTTATGGCATTACGGAGAAGCCTGAGGTCAACGAAGAGTAGCGGGCCCCGAGAAAATCCAAGGGTCACCTCGCTGTTTCTCGTCCCTCACCTCTTCGCGTGCCTCCGCCATGACTCCTTCGATCCGCCGCAAACTCGAATCCCTCGCCGAACGCCATGAAGAAATCGGACTGCTGCTCGCGCAGCCCGATGTGCAGGCGGACAACAACCGCTTCCGCGAACTGTCGCGCGAATACGCGCAGCTCGAACCGGTGACGAACTCGCTGCGCGAACACGATGGCGCCGAGCGGGAGCTCAGCGAAACGCGTGCGATGCTGGACGATCCCGAGCTGCGCGAGATGGCCAGGGACGATATCGGCCGTCTCGAACAACGCCTGGCCGAACTCGACGACGAGCTGCAGATCCTGCTGCTGCCGAAAGATCCGCGCGACGAGGCCAACCTGTTCTTGGAAGTGCGCGCCGGCACCGGTGGCGACGAGGCGGCGATCTTCGCCGGCGACCTGTTCCGCATGTATACGCGTTACGCCGAGCGTCGCCGCTGGCATGTCGAAATATTGAGCGAGAACCACGGCGAGCACGGCGGGTACAAGGAAGTGGTCGCGCGCATCGAGGGCAAGGGCGCGTATTCGCGGCTGAAGTTCGAATCGGGCACGCATCGCGTGCAGCGCGTGCCGGAAACCGAATCGCAGGGGCGCATCCACACCTCGGCGGCGACGGTGGCGATCCTGCCGGAGATGGACGATATCGACGAGATCGAGATCAGTCCGTCCGACATCAAGACCGATACGTTCCGCGCCTCGGGCGCGGGCGGACAGCACGTCAACAAGACCGATTCGGCCATTCGCATCACCCACCTGCCCACCGGCATCGTGGTGGAGTGCCAGGACGAGCGCAGCCAGCACAAGAACCGCGCGCGAGCCATGAGCCTGCTGAAGGCCCGCCTGCTGGATGACGAGCGCAGCAAGCAGGCCGCGGTGCAGGCCGAGTCGCGCCGGCTGCAGGTGGGTTCCGGCGACCGCAGCCAACGCATCCGCACCTATAACTTCCCGCAGGGCCGCATCACCGACCATCGCATCAACCTCACGCTCTACCGTCTTCCGGAAGTGCTGCAGGGCGATATGGACGAGCTGGTGGATACGCTGACCCGCGAAAACCAGGCCGACGAATTGAAGGCGCTCACCGCCGGCTGAGCGGCCGACCCGTACGTACGGATTGGCAGCCATGCCCACCCTGCGTTAGTTTGGCGGGATGACTGACCTCTTTACCCCCTCTTCTCAGGTGCTCGCTCAGCAGATTGTCCAATTGCTCGAGCGCGGTGCGTTCCATGATGGCGAACAGGCTGCCGCCGAGGCGTGCGCGCAGTATCCCGACGACGGCGAACTGGCGCGCCTGCGCGGCGTGGCCCTGCTCCAGCTGCAGCGGCCGGCCGATGCCGTGAAAATACTGGAGCAGGCGGCCCAGCTGGCGCCGCAAAGCGTGGAAGTGCAGTGCAACCTCGGCAGCGCCCAGCTCGCCAATGGCGACGCCGACGGCGCCATCGAGCACCTGCGCGCCGCCCTGCGCCAGTCGCCCGGCCACCCGGCCATCCTGTTGACCCTGGGCAACGCCTTGATGGCGGCCGCCCGCTTCCAGCACGCCCGCGAGTCCTATGCCATGGGCACCCATGGCGCGCCGGCCCATCCGGGCCTGCGCCTCAACCTCGCGGCGGCCGAGCTGGAGCTGGGCAACATCGACCAGGCCAAGACGCATACCGACGAAGCCTTGCAGCTGCATCCTCGTTTCGACGCTGCCTATGCCTTGCGCGGCCGCATCCTGCAGACCCAGGGCAGCGGCGCCGAGGCGACCAAGGCGTGGCTGACGGCCGAACGCATTTCGCCGCGCAATCCGCAGTACCCGTTCGCTGCCGGCCAGGTGATGGAGGACAGCGGCGAACTGGCTGCGGCCGCGCAGGCCTACGAGCGCGCGCTTCAACTCAATCCGAACGACGGCCGCACGCTCAGCCAATTGCTGTTCCTGCGCCGCCGCCTGTGCGACTGGCATGACCTGGACGAACTGAGCCAGCGGCTGCAGCAGGCGATTGCCGACGAAACCGCCGTGGTCAGCCCCTTTGTCACGCTGTCCGAAGACATCGATTCCGAGCTGCAGCTGAAGGCCGCCAAGGCGTTTGCCGCCGTGGTCGAGCAGCAGCTTGCCGCGCTGCGCAAGCAGCAGGACTTCAGCCATGCCAAGCCGGCGCCGGACAGTCCGGTGCGCGTCGGTTTCGTGGCCGACGGCTTCAACGATCACGCCACCGGCTTGCTGGTGGTGGCCATGTTCGAGGCGCTCGCCAACGACGACGACCTGGATCTGCACCTGTTCGCCACCACGCGCGACGATGGCGGCTCGATCCGCCGCCGCCTCGCTGCCGCGACCACCATGCACGACGTCTCGGCGCTCAATGCCGCGCAGGTCGCGCAGCGCATCCACGACACCGGCGTGGAAGTACTGGTCGACCTCAATGGTTACTCGGGGCGCGACAACGCCGAACTTTTTGCCCTGCGCCCCGCGCCCATCCAGGTGAACTGGCTGGCTTATGCGGGCAGCATGGGTGCCCCGTGGATGGATTACCTGGTGGCCGACAAGGTCATCGTGCCGGACGATCAGCGCGCCACGGTAAGCGAAAAACTGCTGCGCCTGCCGCGTTGCTACCAGCCCAACGACAACACCCGCGAGGTGGCGCAACCGCCATCGCGCGCCGAGTGCGGCCTGCCCGAGCAGGGAACGGTGTTTGTCTGCTTCAACAACAGCTACAAGATCAATCCCGCCTCGTTTGCCCGCATGATGCTGGTGCTGCAGCAGGTGCCGGACAGCGTGCTGTGGCTGCTCAGCGGCGTGGATGGCGCCGACGACCGCCTGCGCGCCGCCGCCAGCGCGGCCGGCATCGCGCCGGAGCGGCTGGTCTTCCTGCCGCGCATGCCGCATCAGGACTATCTCTCGCGCTACGTCCATGCGGATCTGTTCCTCGACACCCTGCCCTACAACGCGCATACCACCGCCTCCGATGCACTGTGGGCCGGCTGCCCCGTGCTCACCTGCACGGGACGCACCTTCGCTGGACGGGTCGCCACCAGCCTGCTGCAGCAGCTGGGATTGCCCGAGCTGATCTGCGAGGACGAAGAAGCCTTCATCGCCATGGCGACCCAGCTTGGCAACGATCGCGAGGCGCTGCGCACGCTGCGCCAGCACCTGTCGCAGCAGCGCACGCAGAGCTCGCTGTTCGACATGCAGGGATTCGCCAGCGACTTCCGACGTGCCGTGCAGGCGATGAGTGCGCGCTACCGCATTGGACGCAAGCCGGCCGATCTGGATCTGTAAGCGCGGGCGGCGGCAGGGTTGGGGCGGCTTCTTCACTCCGTCCTTGCCCTGACTGGGGAAAATGCCAAGGGTCTTTACCCAAGGAGTCGCACCATGGGCAAGAAGAAACAGACCTATCGCCACGCCATGGCCGAGCTGCAGCTGGAGCTCGCTGGCCTGCATCGATGGTTGCAGCGTAGCGGCCACCGGCTGGTGGTGATTTTCGAAGGGCGCGACGCAGCCGGCAAAGGCGGCACCATCAAGGCCATCACCGAGTCCATGGATACGCGCGGCTATCACATTGCGGCGCTGGCCAAGCCTACCGAGGTCGAGTCGTCCCAATGGTATTTCCAGCGCTATGTGGAGCATCTCCCCAGCGCCGGCGAAATCGTGCTGTTCGATCGCAGCTGGTACAACCGCGCGGTGATCGAACCGGCCATGGGCTTTTGCAGCAAGGCCCAGTACAAGGCCTTCATGGCCGCCGTCCCTGCGTTTGAAAAATTGCTCAGCGACGACGGCATCATCCTGCTCAAGTACTGGCTTGCAGTGGATCAGGAGGAGCAGGAAGAACGCTTCGACGAACGCGCCAAGGATCCGCTCAAGCGCTGGAAGCTCTCTTCCACCGACCTTGCCTCGCGCGATAAGTACGAGGAAATCGGCCACCTGCGCGACCTGATGATCGAACGCACCAGTCGACCGCATGCACCATGGTTCGTGGTCGACTTCAATGATCAGAAGCGCGGACGCGTGAACCTGATCCGGCACCTGCTGGAACAGGTGCCGCGCAGCGAAGAGACCATCCCCGAACCCAAGATGCCCAAGCTCAAGGGCAAGCCCAAGGACGAGCAGGTCACGCGCAAGGCGGAATGGGTGCCCGACACGTTCGGCGAGTGAGGCTCAGCCCGCCGCCGCACGCCGCATCTCGCCCAGGTCCAGCTTCTTCATGCCCATGATGGCCGCATGGACGCGTGCCACGCTGGCAGCGTCACCACCGGTCAGCAGCTGCATCATCTCGTCGGGCACCACCTGCCAGGACAGGCCGAAGCGATCCTTGAGCCAGCCGCACTGGCCATTCTTGTCGGCCGCGCCCGCCAGCAGGCCATCCCAGTACTGATCGATCTCTTCCTGCGAGCGGCAGTGCACGACCAGCGACACCGCCTCGTTGAAGCGAAACACGGGGCCGCCGTTCAAGGCTGTGATGTTCTGGCCATCGAGTTCGAAATCCACTGTCATCACCGAGCCCTCGGTGCAGCCGGACGCTGCGGCGCTTGCCGCTGTGTAGCGGGTGGTCATGAGGATGCGCGAATTGGGAAAAATCGACACGTAGAACTGCGCCGCTTCTTCGGCCTGATGATCGAACCACAGGAACGGCGTGATGCGCTGGAATCGCGTGGACATGCGGCAGTCTCCTTGGTGAAGGACGGCAAGAGGTCGGCCTTATGAGGAAGACGAATAAGGTCGGCCGGTTTCGACACGCCGCCTACTCCCCGACGACCCATGTCGCTGCCGCGTGAACGGGGGCGCCGTGCCAGCGGTTCAAGCTTTGAGCTGCCAAGCCGATAAGACGACTGCCTGAACTCCAGGCACGCGCAGCGGGAGTGCGTCTATGCCAGGAACAGGCCGGGGGGCCGAGCTGGGCAAAGGGGATAGTGCGGCCGATATCGTGTGGCCGTTCGTGATGGTTGTCGTGGTGATGATCGGATTGTGCGTCGCCAGCCTGGACCTCCTGTCGGCGGCGCGCGCCTTCGTGGGCGGCGAAAGTCGCTGGTCCAAGGCCCAGAAGATCGCTGTTTCCAGCCTTCAGCACTATCTGTCCAGCCATGACGAGGCCGATTACCGGCAGTTTCTCGACGCCATCGACGTACCCCTGGGCGATCGCGCGGGACGCGAGGAACTCGATCGCACGTGGCCCGATATGACCGTCGTCTCCGCCGGCTTTCGCCGCGGCGGCACACCGGAAGACGATATTCCCGGCATGGCTCGCCTGTACCGTTATTTTCACGGCGTGGGCAGCATTCGCCGTGCGGTCGATGTATGGGTGGAGGCCGATCGCTCCATCGATCAACTGCTCGCCCTGGGCACCGATGCGCATCGGCGCATCAACACCGACCAGGGATCTGCCGCGTGGGCAGCAGCGGCCAGCGCACATTTGCGCCGCATTGATGAACGCCTCACGCCGTTGGAATACGCCTTCTCAGACGCGCTGGGCAACGCCTCGCGCGAGACCTCCAACCTGTTGCGAGTATGGCTCTGCCTCGCCGCGGCCGTGATGGTGCTGGTTGCCACACGGCGCGCGCGGCGCCTGCTCGATGATCGTGTGCGCGTCGCCGATGAACTGCGCGCCAGCGAAGATCGCTTTCAGCTTGCGGTGGCCGGCAGCAACGATGGCCTGTGGGACTGGGATCGCACCACCGGTCACATCTACCTGTCCCCTCGCCTGCGGCAGATGCTCGGACTCAACGTCACGGACGATGGCGCCGCCACCTCGGTGTTCCTTTGCATCCATCCGCAGGATCGTCGTCGCGTGATGCGCGCGGTGGCCGCCCACGTGTGGCGCAATCACCCGCTGAACGTGGAATTTCGGGTGCCGCAACGCCATGGCGCACCCCGCTGGTTTCATGCGCGAGGCGCCTCGTCCCGCGACGCGACCGGCAGCTCGCGGCGCATGGCCGGCTCAGTCACCGAGATCACGGAACGACGCAAAGCCGATGCCATGCTGTATGCGGCAAAGGAACGTGCCGAAGTCACCCTGCAGTCGATCGGCGATGCGGTTATCACCACGGATGCCAGGGGTTGCATCGCCTTTCTCAATCCCAGCGCCGAACGCCTCACGCGCTGGAGCACCGATCATGCCCGCGGCCTGGCGGTGGGCGCCATCTGCCAGCTGGTCGAAGAGACCAGCGGCGTGTCCATCGCCGACCCCGTCATGCAGGTGCTGCAAGGACAGCCGGCCTGGAGCCAGCACGACAAGCTCGTCCTGATGCATGCAGGGGGATCAACCACGGCAGTCGACCTGACGGCCACTCCTATCCGCGATCGCAACGGCAATATGGACGGCGTCGTGCTGGTGATGCGCGACGTGAGCCGCGACCGCGAACACGCGGCCCAGCTGAGCTACCAGGCCAGCCACGACGTGCTCACCGGCCTGATCAACCGTCGCGAATTTGAACGCCGTCTTGCGCGCGCCACGACGGCCGCCGAGAGCAACGGGCGCTCATTCACTGTGCTGTATCTGGATCTGGATCAGTTCAAGGTGGTCAATGACACCTGCAGTCATGCGGCGGGCGATGAATTGCTGCGCCAGATCGGCGCGCTATTCATCGGCCACGTGCGCGCCACCGATGCCGTGGCGCGACTGGGCGGCGACGAGTTCGTGGTGCTGCTGGAAGACTGCGATGCGGACGCCGCATTGAACATGGCGGAGAGCCTGCGGGTGGCGATCGGCGATCTGCATTTCGCGTTCGGTGAGCGCAGTTTCGCCACCACCGCAAGCATCGGCCTGGTCAGCCTGAGCGCCGACCAGCGCCTGCCCCGCGAAGACATCCTCGGCGCAGCCGATGCCGCCTGCCATCTGGCCAAGGAGAAAGGCCGCAACCGCGTGCAGACCTATCATCTGGACGACGACGAAGTTGCCGTGCGCCAGACCGAGATGTGCTGGGTGAGCCGCATCCAGGCCGCGTTGGCGAGTCACCGCTTTCGACTCTACGCACAGGACATCGTCGACCTGCGTCGCCATAGCCCGCATCGCCACGTGGAACTGCTGCTGCGCATGGTGGGCGAAGACGGCCAGCTGATCCCGCCGCGCGCCTTCATTCCCGCGGCCGAGCGCTACGGCCTGATGCCGTCCATCGATCGCTGGGTCGTGCAGTCGGCATTTGCCGCGCTACGCGATGCCACGGATCGCGGACTGCCCGATATTCCATCGCAATGCGCCATCAATCTTTCGGGCACATCGCTGTGCGAGGACGGCTTTGCCGTGTTCCTGCGCCAGCAATTCATCGCCTTCGATATTGCACCCTCGTCGATCTGTTTCGAGATCACCGAAACGGCCGCCATTTCGAGTTTGTCGCGCGCCACCGCCTTCATCCACGAGATGCGGGCGCTGGGCTGCTACTTCTCGCTCGATGATTTTGGCGCCGGCATGTCCTCGTTCACCTATCTCAAGCATCTGCCCGTCGACTTCGTGAAGATCGAGGGCAGCTTTGTCAAAGACATGATCGACGACCCGATCGACCACGCGATGGTCGAGGCGATCAACAATATCGGTCATGTCACCGGCAAGCAGACGATTGCCGAATGCGTCGGCACGCCGGAACTGCTCGCAGCCGTGCACCGGCTCGGCATCGATTTTGCGCAGGGCTTCGTGCTGTCCGTGCCGCGCCCGTTTCTGCAGGAGAGCGGAGTCGCGCCTACCGCGTTCAACGCGTGAGCGATCAGCGCGTGCGGAAGCCTTCGATGTCCAGTTCCTCGCAGGCTTCGCGAATGACTTCGTCGACCTGCGCGCTGGACGGGCCTTGCCACAGCCATCGCTCCAGTTTTTCGATGCACGGTGGCGCGCCGATGGCGACCACTTCGACGCGCCCGTCCTCCAGATTCCTGGCGTAGCCGGACAAGCCGAGCGCCATCGCCTGTTCGCGGGTGCTGGCGCGATAGAACACGCCCTGCACCCGACCTTTGACGAAGAAGCGCACGGCCGCCATGGTCATTTACCCAGGTTGATGGCCTGGCCCAGCGAGGCTTCGTTGACGGTGCCGACGAAACGCTTGGCGACCTTGCCGTCCGGACCGATCAGCCACGTCGTGGGCAGGCCGCGCGGCTCATCGAAATCCTTCAGCGGCTTGTCCATGGTGACCTGGGCCACCGGGTAGCTCACCGGATGCTTGGCGATGAACGCCTTGATGTCGGCCGGGTCGCTATCGTCGTACGCCAGGCCAATGGCGCTGACCTTGTCCTTGTGCACGCTGACGAACTTGGAAATGTCCGGCATCTCCTTGATGCACGGCACGCACCAGGTGGCCCAGTAATTGACGATCACCCACTTGCCGCGCTGGGAAGCCAGATCGTAGGGCTTGCCGTCGAGTGTGGTCAGCTTGATCGAGGGCTGCTCGGGCATGGCGGCATGCGCCGCGCCCGCCATGGCCAGCAAGCCACCCATGACGGCGAGCGTTTTCAACAACTTCATCGCGATGTGTCCTTGGATAAATTCGAGGCCGATTGGCCCAGCGGATAAGCATGGTGCAATGAGGTGTGCAGCACGCCTTCCAGCGATTGCGCCGCCTCATCGAGTAACGCTAGTAAGTGCGCGGGCAGGCGCAAATCGTTCACGCTCGCTTCCTGGGCCGGATGCAATGGCACGCGGTAGCTGCAATGAGCATATACGCGCATCAGGTCAGTGCTGTCGAGACTGTGCGTGAGCAGCCAGCCGGCGCCCACTTCGCCCTGGATCAGTTTCGCGCGCTGCAGGTCGCCGAAATAATTCACGATGGAGGAGCGATGCAGCCGCGGCTCACAGGCGCGCACCGTATCGGGATTGATCTTGCGCCCTTCCCGCTGCGCCTCGATGAAATGTCCCAGCACCACCAGCAGGCCCAGGAAGGCCGCTTGTTCGGGAAGAAATTGCGAAGGCGGCAGATAATCGAAAGCAGACACGGCCGCCGCAATCGACGCGCAAAGGATCACGATCACCCACGAGAGGTAGATCCACAGCAGGAAGATCGGCAGCGCCGCCAGTACGCCATACACCTGTTGATAGGTGTGCGCGTGATGGATGAAGCGCGCGAAACCCCAGCGCGCCAGTTCGAACAAGATCGCGCCCATCAGGGCGCCAATGGCAGCATTGCGCCAATGCACGCGGCGGTTGGGCACCACCATGTAGATCAACATCAGGGTGAGGAAGGTGACTACGAAGGGCAACACCGCCACCACTCGTACCTTCAGGTTGAGCGTGTTCGCGGCATCGCTGAGCATGGGCAACGCGGTAGCAAACGACGCCACCGCAATGCCGCCGACGATCAGGATCGGGCCCAGTGTCAGCGCGGCCCAGTAAAGCAGCAGGCGCGATACCCAGCCGCGTTGTCGCTGCACGCGCCAGATGCGGTTCATGCGGTCTTCGACGCTGACCATCATCGACAACGCACTGAAGAACATCACCAGCACGCTGATGCCAGTGAGCTGGCTGGCGTTGTTGGCGAAACCGTCCAGGTATTCCTGCACGCGTACGCCGGCGGCCGGCATGAAATTGTCGAAGGCGAAACTGATCAGCGTGCTGCGTGCGTCGGCAAAGGCGGGAAAGGCCGCAAAGATCGCCAGCGATGCCACGATCAAGGGCACCAGCGATACCAGGGTGGTGTAGGACAGTGCGCCGGCGGTCTCGAAGCACTTGTCGTCGATGAACCGCTGCCACAGGAACCGGCTGAAGCTCCGCAAGCGGTCGCGATCGAAACGCAAGGCCATGGTGACTCCTTTCAACGTCGAACGCTCTATGGTGGCGCGATCGCTCATGCAGGTGCGTGAACAAGGCGGCAACAGGGGCTTGAACGCCCGTTACACTAACCGATCGAGACACTCACGCCCAACGCCATGAGCCAAGACATCCTGGTCCTCTACTACAGCCGCTCCGGCCACACCGCCCAGCTCGCGCGACTGATCGCGCGTGGCGTGGAGGAGATTCCCGGCATGCGCGCCCGGCTACGCCAGGTGCCGCCGGTGGCGCCCGTCACCGAACTGGCGCAGCCGCCGGAGCCGGAGGAAGGCGCACCGTACGTGACCCGCGACGACCTGGCCGAATGCGCCGGCCTTGCGCTGGGCAGCCCGACCCGCTTCGGCAACATGGCCGCACCGCTGAAGTACTTCCTCGACTCCACCGGCGCGGAATGGGCCAGCGGCGTGCTCGCCGGCAAGCCTGCCGCCGTCTTCACCGCGACCAGCACCATGCATGGCGGCCAGGAATCCACCCTGCTCAGCATGGCCCTGCCCCTGCTCCACCACGGCATGCTGCTGGTGGGCCTGCCGTACACCGAGCCCGCACTCACCTCCACCCAGAGCGGCGGTACGCCCTACGGTGCGAGCCACGTGTCCGGCGCCAAGGGCGACAACGCCATCAGCGAACACGAACGCGAACTCGCCCGCGCACTGGGACGCCGCCTGGCGGATGTGGCGCGGCGCCTGGGCTCGGCTGCATGACGACGCCGCTGACTGCCAACTATCGCGTGGGCCTGGTCGCCTGGGCTGCGCTCACGCTGCTCCAGTTGGTGTGGCATGGCTGGCTGTTTCCGGCGCAGAGCATGCCGCCGATGCTGGTGCTCGCCATCACGGTGATCCCCTTGCTGCTGCCGCTGCTCGCTGTTGGCGACGTGCGTCGCGCCTTGCTGTGGGTCGGGATTCTCAGCCTGTTCTATTTCTGCCATGGCGTGAGTGAGGCCTGGAGTGCGCCTGGGGAGCGTTGGCTGGGATGGCTGGAGATCGTGTTTACGTTGACGTTGATTGGGGTGTTGGGGGCGGGGGTGAAGAGGCGGCGGTCGGCGTAAGTACGCGCGCCTTGTCTTCCGTTTGAGCCTGCCTCTGCTTGGCTTGTCGTCCCGCCGGACGCCGGAGGCACCTTTCCACAGCCGAATGGCTGGTCACCCCGATTCGCCAGTCTCCGCTTGGCGCGGCTGCGCGATCTGGCTCGCCTGCCGCGGGCGTTCGTGCCGCTGCCGCCGCTCGAGTTACTTTTCTTTGCTTGCCCACGCATGCGCAGGAGCGCGTGCGAACGGTGAAGCCAGCCCCAAGGGCGGGGGGCAGGATGCCAGGAGTGAAGAAAAGTAGGCAAAAGAAACGGCACCCCGGATGGCACGCCTTCCGGACCTGTGGCCCTCCATGTGCGCGGTCGGGTTGCGCGGCATCGCCGGGCGTGTTTTTTGTAGGAGCGCACTTGTGCGCGACCAGCCGACGGAGCGGTACATCCAGGTGGTGCGGTCGCGCACAAGTGCGCTCCTACAAGGGGGACGCAGGTCCGTGGATGGCGGATCAATCTTGCCGGTCGGCTCGTCTGTGGGAGCGCACCCTGTGCGCGACAAACCTACGGAGCGGTACACCGTAGCGTGGCTGTCGCGCACAGGG
>NZ_JBFRFH010000026.1:0-24468 GCF_052114725.1 Dyella sp. 2YAF14
AGCGATTGGGAGCCGACGCGCGACTAGCTCATCGTGGCCCGGCACCGCCTGACGGTGCAGCAACTAGAGGCCGGATATACGTGTGCAGTCGACACGGACGCCAGAGCTAAGAGATGCTTGGCAAAGGGGAGGAGTCCATATACGGACCTAACGGGTGATGATCTTTATAGTCACGTTCTAGGGAGGGGGACATGCGATACAAAAGGATTTTTGCTTTTGCGTGCTTGCTGGCCGTCGCGTCGCTTGGCTATGCATTCCCAGCCCAGCCAGCGTCACCTCAGGCGGAGGAGTCCAAAAGCATTGCGACACAAGAAGCCTTCCAACATGCCGTTGACGCACAACGTGCCGCTATAGCCAAAGAAAATTCGATGACTCCGAGAGCCGCCTGGGCTGGCGACTATTACTTCGGTGATGGTGAGGGCGCGAACGTGTCCCTATCTCTCGCCCCCGTTTCTGGCGTTGCTGCCACATGGCAGGGGTGCCTTGGTACCTACACCGCTAACAAGGGAAGGGTGATTCCTCAAGCAGACGGCAGTCTGCTGCTTAAGTATGAGCGACCCAACGATCAGAGGGGTCTCGGCTTTGCTGACCACGTAGTGCCTATCGCCTGGGGCGAACGCATGTACATGATCTCCGAAAAGGAGCTTCCAGCCTTTGCCAGCGCGGTGAATTTGGGTGATGAGCCGCGGACAGGTGAACAGGGTCTGTTTCTCATGCGCAAGGGAGATGAACTGCGCAAGGTATACGGCATGCCTATCCTGCCACCTGCTCAGCAGTCGCTGATTCGCGAAGTGCCGCTGGAAGTCGGCGTGGTCTCAGCGAATCGGCTGCACGATAAACGTGCCGACCAATTCGAGTGCCGGTATCGGCTGGAACTAGATCACGGTGCAAACGACGGTCTGGCGGCTGGGATGGAGCTTCTGGCGACCGGGGGCTGTGCAGGAAATCGCATCACCCTAGAACACACGACACCAACTCGCGCCGTTGGCACCATGAGCTTGTTCGGCGATGAATGCACCAAGTTGGATCGGCGGCCCTCAACCAAGACTCGCTTTACATCTGGCGCTTATCGGGGGATGTCTTCAAACGATAAACCCTGAGTGGATACTGGCCTCAAACACCCCAAGCCCGGCCTTAAAGGGGGCGTCTCGAAAGAGGGGGGGGTACACATCTAATGACCGCTCCGACCCGAAGCGGACGCTTGGCAGGAGCTTCTACAAAGGAGAGAGTGCGTGAGACAGCCGAAGACGTATGGACTTGTTCTGGTTGCTTTGGCCTGCGCCACCGCGGCGGCTATTACCGCTTTTCGAGGTCCCGAGCACTTTGAGGATCATGGTGTCTTCGCCGCTCTCGCCGCTGTGGTACTGGCAGGCAAAGTGCTACTCGATTGGCGCAGCGAGCGCTGAGCGATAGGCGCGCTTAGGCAGTGCATTTCGGCCCGTGCCCGAGGTCGTCATCATTTGAGACGGATGCATAGACGTGGTGTTCCGGCGCTTGGTGGCATCCGGCATTTCCCGACTTAGAAAAAGGCCCCCGAGAGGAGGGCCTTCTTCACTTTCAATTGGCTATGCCCCGGATGCCTTTGGGGCATTTGCCAGCGAATGAACAGCGACGGCTGGCCGCTGAAGCAAACGCGACAACCTGTCTGTCTGCTCAGCGCAAGATCAACGCCGCCGGCGCCTTGCTGCCAGGCCGCGCGATCGCGTACATCTGCCAGCTGATGTCCTTCAGCAGCGCGTAGTGATCGTCGCCCAGCGTGTAAAGATCGAAGTGGCCCTTATCGGGTAAGAACCGGAAGTCCGACTTGGCGCCCAGGCCATCCAGTAAAGCTTTCAACTTGTGCGCGGGGCCCTCCAGGTAGGCGCTATCGGCGCTGCCCACATAGAGGTGGATCTTGCCGTCCAGATCGCCCTTGAACTGCGGCCATTGCTGCTGCAAGCGATAGGCGATGTCGTAGTGGTCATGCCAGTAGCTCATCACTTTGGGATCGACCGCGCCGGTGTCGCGATCGAACATCGGCATCGGCCGACCGTCCTTGCCGCGCGGCGAGAACACCCACTCGAACGAGGCCATCTGACCGCCGTACTCGCCGATGACCCGTTCCTGCTTGGAAAACTCTTCCAGCGTGACCAGCACCTTGCCCTGGTCACGAAGAAACGGCCGCGGCTTGCCCTGCGCATCGCGATAGAGGTTGGCGTTTGGCGCGTACAGATCCACGCCAATGAAATCGTGGAAATCGCTTGGGTCCGGCGAGGTCGACCAGGTGCCGCCGAAGATGGACGGGTAGTTCGTCTGCAGCCATAGCGTGGCCCAGCCGCCGGACGAATGGCCGTTGAGGAAACGCCCGTTCGGCGTGGCGTCCATGTGGTACTTCGCCTCCAGCGCCGGTATCAGCTCGGCGGTCAGCGCCTGCCCCCAGGGGCCGTTGTTGACCGAGTCGGCGAACTCCACCGTGCCGGTGTAGCCAGACTCATCCAGGAACACCCAGATCATCGGCGGCATCTCGCCCTTGCTCATCGCCGCATAGACACTGGCCAGCACGGGAATCATGCGGTCGTTGTTGCCACTGAAACCATGCGTGTAATACACCGTCGGGTAGTGCGTCGTGGCGTGGGCGTCGTAGCCCGGCGGCAGCAGTACGCGGCCACGCATGGCGATCGGGCGGCCCCAGAAAGCGCTCAGCGCAGGGCTGGTGAAGTCGATCGCTTGCGTATGCGCGCGCGCTTGCGCCAGCAATTGACGCACCGCGGCCGGAGTCTGGGCCGACAGCGTCCACGGATCGCTCGCCGGCAGGGCGCGCGTGAGCTTCAACACCGGCGCTGAGGTGGCCGGCAGATGCACCGACACCACCTCGCTGACCAGATCGCCCGCGCCACGACCGTCTACGACGTTATAGCCGTGATCCACATCGAGCACTGCCTGCATCACGTAGTCGCCCGGCGGCAGCTTGGAAAAAGCCGCCGGAAATGCCTGTTCATCGGCGTCAAGCGTCACCGGCTGGCCTGGCTGCAGATGGGTCACCTCGCGCGCCGCTACCGAGGCCTGCTCGGGAAAAAACGGACTGGCATCGACCGCCTCGACCTTGCCGTCCTTGGCCGCTGCCTGCGCCGCCTTGGCCTCGCTGGCGAATAACAGCAGGCGACCGCTGACCGGCTGCTGGGAGGCGCCGTCCAGTTCGATCTGGAACAGACTCTGCGCCGGCGCGGCCTGCTCGGCCTGTGCCAGTCCCGTCCACGCCATCCCGGTGCCGCTTACGCACACTGCCAGCAGTGCGGCGGCGATCTTGGTTTTATATTGACCCACAAACACTCCTAGGCGGCCATAGGCGCCGCCGGTAAAAACATCGCTGATCCAGGAAGCCAATACGAGCTGGGATCCCGGGTATTCTAATTTGGCGTTGACTGGCGCCAATGGCTTTCGCCGCAAGTCCTGATCGTTTGCTTGTGCGTGCGCTGCAGTCATCGTCATGGCAACAGACATCCCGCCAACCATCGATCGCAAGTACTTGTTCGTGATTTGTCTCCAGGAAAGGCCATTGGGGCAATGGCTCTTTTCTACTTCGCTGGCAGTACGAACCCGGTTACGTATTTTTTCTGTCGGATGAAATGAGAGCTGCTCCGAACTCTTCCTGCATGACGAGGCCGGAAATTCGTACCTCCTGCAGTTGCGGGGAGACTAAGCGTCACCGAGGGCCCAAGCCGCGCCAAGGTCAACGAAGCGGAAGAACTTGCTTGTCTTGAGCTGCGCGTGCGCCAGCCGCGCAGCGGCATGATGTCGTTGGCCCGAATTGACCATCAGGCCAAGACGAGATCTCTCAAGGAACATCACTCATGAATCTCACTTGTAGCTTAGGTCGGAACCGTAAGGTCCGCTTTCGACCCGCAGCGGACCTTGCGATACTTGCTTGAGGTTCGTTGGGGGCATGGGGATGGCGCGAGAATGGAACCTGAGTGGGCGCTTGCGGCTGGGCATCGTGTGCCTCGCTGTGGCCTACCTGTTGGTTGCCTGGTTCTGGAGCGCGTATCACCGGTCCATCATGTCTTCCGCCTATGACTGCTCGGCGATGCTTTTGATTCTGGCGCTGGTTCCCAAGCGAACACGACTATGGGTCGCTGTTTGCTTTGCGGTTGCCGTGCCGCTTTTCGTGCGACTTGCGTTGGATTTTTCTCGTCTCTCACAGTAGCGATTGGCTACGAGCTGCCGCGAGATCGGCATGGAAGCCTGCGGTGGCGCTGCAGGCAACGGGTTGTCGCGTGAAGTTGATCGCGCCGCAGTTCGTGGAGCCGTAGGTAAGAAGCAACAAGAATGACGCCAGGGATGCGGGGGCGACATTGGAACGGTGGGAGAATAGATCTTACGGTGCTGCGAGCTACGATCGAAAACGGGATTGAGCACCACGTTTAGAGGTCACGCAGGAGGTCGTATGAGTGTTGATGAGAAGATCAACGACTATTTCGCTGCCCAGCCCGAGCCGAAGCGCACCGATATGAGGGAGTTGCACCGCGTGATCCTGGGTCTCATGCCGAAGTGCAAATTGTGGTTCATGGATGGCAAGGACAGTTCAGGCAAAACCGTCTCCAACCCAAATGTCGGGTACGGAACTCAGACGTTGAGATACGCCAACGGAGACACCCGGGAGTTCTACCAGATTGGCATCAGTGCAAACACCACGGGTATTTCCGTCTACATTCTCGGGATCGAAGACAAGAAGTACTTGGCGCAGACCTATGCAAAGGATCTTGGCAAGGCCAAAGTAACCGGGTACTGCATCAAGTTCAGAAGGCTGCGCGACATAAGCATAGAGACACTGAAAGCAGCCATGCGATATGGCATTGATCAGACGACCGGCTAGCATGGCTGGCAGTAAAGGCAATCGTACCTGTGCGTTGCCGGAGCTGATGTGTCCATGACCCTGCTGGGCGGCTCAGTAGCAGCGGGATAACGTACGCACGCAGCGCAAGGTCCGCTTCCGATCCAAAGCAGAAACCCCATTTGGCCTACTGCCGCCATAAGATTCGTCAAGCCGTTCCAGCCTCAGGTGACAAATGGCCAAGTACCCTGTTGTGAACATCGGCGAGTTGCGTCGCATCGTGAACGACCTTCTGGATCATGTTGAATCCGTGAATGGCCCTGAGCTTCGACTTGACCAGGACTATTACTGGGATTTGAACAGCGAGGCCATGTACGACGTCACCAAGAAGGTGTCTAACGTCGATCTGGTGGGAAGCCTCGGTGATAGTTGGGAGTTTCTACTGAACATGCAGCGCGACGACATCAAGCAATATGGCCCTTCCCTCATGCTCATCCATGCGGCGCCACTGTTGCGCTAGATCGGGGAGAAAGTGGGTCAGTAGGCGGAAGTGCCACCTTTCGGGTCGAAGCGGCCACCGTTTGGCATCCGGGCATGCCGCGCCATCTGCCAATCCAGTACAGGGGATGATTTCATGCAGGCGACGATCACTGGGCTGGCGCTCGTACTGGCAGGGATGAGCATGGCGTCAGCGTCCCATGTGGGACAGGCCGCTTCGCGTGGCGACCTCAATGCGCCCGACACCTATTTCCGTTCGTCTTGGAAATCTACGTGCTCGGTTGCGGGCGGCCCCACGATCATCGAGTTCACGTCGGCTGGCGGAGATGCCACCGAGGACGATATGCAGGTGGTGGCAACGTGGCCTGACGGGTCGTCGACCAAGGTGGGCTTGAAACCGGGGCTCTTTCCCCAGGCCAGGGGATTTTCCAGCGCAAGTGCTGGCTGCGAGGGGATCGGTGTGACGGTGCCGCGGCAGGATCAGATGTTGCTTTGGATTAAACGCGACGAGAGACCGGCCAGGTCCCGCATGGTGCTGGTGTTGCTGGACACGAATCAACGGCGCGTGCTTGATGTGGTGGACGACGCGGGAAACGAACTGTGGGGCAGCGAACTTTGCCTGACAAAGTCGCAACCAGCACTTTACGAAACGGTACTTGTCGGCGGCTACCAGGCGCGCGGCCAGACTGCTGAACCTCTGGATCTGCCGCGTATCATGCGTATCGAAGTAGTTGGCAACCAACTGAAACCGACTTGGGGTGACTGGGTCTCCAAATCGCACAGGAAAGGTAAGTGCTTCGATTAATGGCGGGCAAAGAGTCAAGCGGTTAAAGCGTCCACGTCCGACCCCATGTCGGCATGTCAGAGACCAGGCCGCATGTCGAAGCGGCGGCCCCGGGCATATGAAGACCGCGCTGGGCACCAAGGCCAGATGCGCCGATGGGCGTTGAGCCGTGCCCCGGCGCCTGACGATCTTGTGAATGGCTGCGCAACTTCCGGCGCTTTTCGTCGGTTCCTTGCGCCACGGGCGCTTTTTTATGCGATGTTGTCTGCACATCGCAAGTACCTGCAGAGAGTCTGCGGCTCCTTGCGGGGGACGCCAACCATTTCTCTTCTCAGGTACGGGACCAACATGAAGCGCGCTCTTTCCTTTCTTATCGTGGCCAGCTTGCTTGGCGCCAGCGGTCTGGCTGTTGCTTCGTCCCATGATGATCACGGTCATGGCAACGACAAGCATTGGGACGACGACCATGGTCATGGCCACAATCCCAAGGACGAGGGCCGCCACGACAACGGCAAGCACAAGGGCTGGTACAAGAAGGGCGACCGCTTGCCGGATTACTACTATGCGCGCGAGTACTACGTCGTCGATTACCCGCGGTATCACCTGCGCCGGCCGGATCCCGGCTACCGCTGGGTGCGCGCGGACGGCGGCCAGTTCTATCTGACGCTGATCTCCAGCGGCGTCGTCATCGATATCGCCGCCGGCCTCTGATCGCACATCGGGTTCAGCAGGCCATCCTGGTTGACTGCCTGCTTCCGGCCGGAGGCAGGCCGTCGAGGCAAGTCGGAAGGCAAGCAGCAGGCGGCAGCGCCGCGACTGTCACCTGGGCTTCGCATTGCCCATAAACTACGCATCTTATCCAGGAGATGCCCGCTCGTGACGCACTATATCGGCCCCTTGCTCACGCGCTCCGTTGCCGACGGGCTGTTTGCTGCGCGCGATGCCGGCGCCAGTGAATGGGCGGGTTCGATGGACCTGGGGCGTTCGAGCGGCAGCGCAGCGCTGAACGCGGAAGGCTGGCAGTGGAAGGGCCAGGGCTATCCGTATCCGGCGAAGGTCAAGGATCGCACCATCTATTACTGGGACGGTGAGGCGTTCTCACCGGTGTCGCGCTATGCCGGCTCGCTGATCAAGCTGGTGCCCACCGAGTGGGGCGCGCCTACCTTCGAGATCGACGGCATCAAGATGCTGCCCACCTCCAAGGAATCGCCGGTGGACGATGCGCGCCGCAAGGTGGCGTTGGTGGACCCGCGCGACAAGGTGGTGCTCGATACCTGCGGCGGCCTCGGGTACTTCGCAGCGTGTTGCCTAGAGGCGGGCGTGGCGCGGCTCCAGTCGTTCGAAAAGAATCCGGACGTGCTGTGGTTGCGCACCATCAATCCGTGGTCGCCGGATCCGGACTCCGATGCCGCTGGCGGCCGGCTTGAACTGACCCATGCGGATGTCTCGCAGGCGATCGTGCAGATCGCCGATGCCTCGGTGGATGCCTTGCTGCACGATCCACCGCGCTTTGGCATTGCCGGTGAGCTGTATTCGCAGGTCTTCTACGATCAGCTGGCGCGCGTGCTTCGTCGCGGTGGTCGCCTGTTCCATTACACCGGCAGTCCCAATAAGCTCACGAGCGATCGTGATGTTCCGCGCGAAGTGGCCACGCGGCTGGAGAAGGCGGGTTTCCGTGCCGAGCTGGCATTGGATGGCGTACTCGCAACGCGGCGCTGAGCAGGGCGCTTGACGAGTAGACGGCTAAACATCTGACGGAGGTTTTGCATGTCTGGCAGAACGGCATCGTGTTACTGCGGTCAGTTGAGCATCGAGGTGCAGGGCGAGCCGCTAGGCGTCGGGGTCTGCCACTGCCTGGCCTGCCAGCAGCGCACGGGCAGCGTGTTTGCTGCGCTGGCGGGTTTTAGTGCGCCATACAAGGTCACCGGCCATGCCACCGAATTCGTGCGTACCGGCGACCACGGCTCGCAGTTTCGCTTCCGCTTCTGCCCTGTATGCGGGAGCAACGTGTTCCACACGGAAGAGGGCGTGGAGGGGCGCGTCTCGGTGGCGGTGGGCGCTTTCGCAGATCCCTCATTTCCGCCACCGGCCGACTCGGTCTATGAAAGCCGGCGGCACTGCTGGGTGCAGTTGCCCGAAAACGTCACGCGCTACGACACCGACCCGTCCTAGCGCGCATCGTCACGCGATCACTCAATCCTTGATCGCGCCCAGCTGCTTGAGCAGGGTCAGGTTGTCTTCCAGGTGCCAGTTTTCGACGATCTTGCCGCCGGTGACGCGGTAGATGTCGGTGGCGATGAAATCGATCGCCTGTCCCTTGCCCTGGATGCCGTTGAAGTTGCCGGTGAAGTGGCCGGCGAAATGCAGATGCGACACCACGCGGTCGCCGACCACGAGCATCTGTTCCACCTCGCAGGTCAGGTCCGGCACCGCCTGGCGAAACGCCTTGGAAGCCTGTAACGGACCGTCAGGCCCTTGCACGCGTCCCGGCGGCGGCGTGCGATCGACAAACTGAGGCGACAGCGCCTGCTTGGCCAGTGCTTCATCGCCGTTGTTCCAGAACGTGTCGTAGCGTCGGGCGGCCAGCACGTTGGCGCGGGCGGTGCCTTTGGGCAGGCTGGGATCAACGATCAGCTGTTTGGGCACGACCAGTGAGACGTCGGTGGCCGCCTGGGCCAGGGGTGCGGCAGCAAGTGCAGCCAGGAGCAGGGGGGCGACGAGGTGACGAGGGGCCATGACCGGTCTCCGAAAGGGTGGCTTACGTTAGCGCTGGCCCGGTGACGAAAGAATCAGTGCGGCGCGCAAAGCATCCTTTCCAAAAACGAAAAAAAGGCCGGCCAAGGGGGCTTGAACCGGGCCGGACGAGCCCCAGCAGGACGTGCGCCGTTGGGGTCGTCAAACGCATTTCAAGTGGCCATGCGATCTATTTGGACGGCTAAATAATCGCTGAAAGTGCTTCCTTGAATCACCTGCTGCCAGCCACATCTCCTTGTCACCGGTCGCTACGGGGCCGGTGCGTCGCTGCATGTTGCGCGACGTCTACCTGTTGCTCATTGGAGAATTGGTTATGCGTACTGTTCTGGATTTTTCGCCGCTGCATCGTTCCAGCATCGGCTTTGATCGCGTGTTCGACTTGCTGGAAGCAGCGCGCACGCAGGCCAACGACAACTGGCCGCCGTTCGACTCGGTAAAGCTCAGTGAAGACAGCTACCGCATCACGATGGCCCTGGCCGGCTTCAGCCGTGAAGACATCAGCCTCACCGTGCAGGCCAACATGCTTACCGTCAGCGGCGAGCGCAAGGGCGAGCAGGAAGGTGAAGTGCTGCACCGTGGCATTGCCAACCGCCCGTTCAACCGCCGCTTCGAGCTTGCCGAGCACGTGCAGGTGACCGGTGCGCGCATGGAGCATGGCCTGCTGGTGATCGACCTCAAGCGCGAAGTGCCCGAGGCTTATAAGCTGCGCCGCGTCGAGATCAGTGACTCGGCGGTGTCGCCGTCCGTGTCGCAACTGCGCGATCAGGCCGCGTAATTGCAGCTGGCCACAAGCTGATGGCACCGAGAGGGTGACGGCGTCGTCACCCTCTTTTTGCATGTCCGTGATGCGCGCCGGTGACACTGGTGTTCCATCGATCGAACGTCACAGGAGTACCGCATGCGGGCTAGTCGAATGCTCGTCACGGTGTTGATTGCCATGCTGGCGTGGCCGGCCGCGCATGCACAGCAGCTCGCCAATGAACCGGTGAAGCAGCTGGATCTCAAGCGCTATCTCGGTCAGTGGCACGAGATTGCGCATCTGCCGATGTTTTTCCAGCGCCAGTGCGTGGACAACATCAGTGCCGCCTACCGCTCGTTGCCCGACGGCCAGGTGAGCGTGCGCAACGCCTGCCGCACGCGCAATGGCGAGATGGACGCATCCGATGGCGTCGCTCGCACCACGCCGGTGGCCGGCGCACTCAAGGTGCGCTTTGCGCCTTCATGGTTGTCCTGGGTGCCCTGGGTGTGGGCGGACTACTGGGTGCTGGATGTCGACCCGGATTATCGCTGGGCGCTGGTGGGCAGCCCGAGCCGCAACTATCTGTGGGTATTGTCGCGCGATGCGCACATGCAGCGCAGCCAGTTCGAGGCCTTGCGTCATCGCGCGGCAGAGCGCGGCTATCCCACCGAGCGGCTGGTGATGTCCGCGCCGCTCGATTAAGCGTCGTCGGCGCGTTCGCGCACGCGATCCATCAGCTCGCGCAGGCGCTTTTGCTCATCACGGCTGAGCACGCCGAACAGCTGTTCCACCGCGTGCCGCTTGGGTCCCTGCACCTCGTCGAGCTTGGCCTGGCCGACCGCGGTGATGATCACCAGCTGGGCACGCCGGTCGCTGGGGTGGGGTGAGCGCTCGATCCAGCCACTTTCCTCCAGTGCATCCAGCGCCGTGGTCACGGTGCGGGGTGCGTAACCCATCTGCGTGGCGATATCGCTGGGCCGGCACGGCGCCAGTCGGGCCACCAGGGCCAACAGCTTGGCCTGCGAGAGCGAGAGGCCGGCCGCTGTCATGGCCGCGTCGACGTGCTTGCGCACCAGGTGATGCAGCGCGAGAAAGGCATCGGCCAGTTCGACCGTGGCCGACTTGCCGGGGGTTGACTTGGTTGGGGGCGTCATGGAAAAGTATTGAGCAAGCTCACTATGAGTTGCATCCATTATACCGTCGCGCCCCCACCGCGACCAGCGAGGTCCCCATGTCCACCTCTCCCCGTGAAATCCGGCGCGTCCGCCATCCCCTGAAAATGCGCGAACTGACCGTGAAGCGCCTGACCCCAGTCTCGCCGCGCCTGTTGCGCGTCACCCTGACCGGCGATCTGGACGACTTCGTGTCCGCCTCGTTCGACGATCACGTGAAGCTGTTCCTGCCGGCCGATGGCGAGTCACGGCCAGCGTTGCCCACCGTGACCGAGCAGGGCATGACCTTCGATCCATCACGTCCGCGCCCTCCCAGCCGCGACTACACCCCGCGCCGTTACGACCGGGCCGCCAACGAGCTGGATATCGAATTCGTGCTTCATGGCGACGGTCCAGCCGTGTCGTGGGCGCGAAACGCCGGGGTGGGCGGCGTGCTGGGCCTGGGCGGCCCGCGGGGTTCATCGATCCTGCCCGACGGGCTCGACTGGTACCTGCTGGTCGGTGACGAAACCGCCTTGCCGGCGATCGCGCGTCGCCTGGAAGAGGCCGCAGCGGGCGAATGCATCGTCGCTCTGGTTGAAGTGGAGAGCGCCGACGCACGCATCGACATCACCACCGCAGCAAACGCCAGCGTCACCTGGCTGTGCCGGGAGACCGGCGACGCCGGGCTGGCGGCCGCCGTGGCCGAGTTGATCCTGCCCGAAGGCGACGGCTTCGCGTGGGCGGCCGGCGAGTACGCCAGCATCCGCCAGGTGCGCCAACGCCTGATCGATGTGCATGGGCTGGACCGCCAGCGCATCCGTGCCTCCAGCTATTGGAAGCAGGGCGAAGTGGCCAGCCATGAAACGCTGACCGACTGAGGTCAGGCGCGCGCTCTACGTAGTTTTGCTATTCCACTTTGCAAACCGCGGGCGTCAAATGAAGCGCTCAGGGCCGGCGCTACGCATACCCAGGCCTTCATCGTGAGGTGGCAATCATGTCGAAGACGAAAGACGGGCAAGCTCCCAAGGTCACCCGCATGTCGAGGACGAAGGACGAGCGAGCTCCCAAGGTCACCCGCAAGCGCCCCGCGAGCGCGGACAACGGGCCCTACGACAAGTTCGCCCATCGCGGCGACGGGCCGCTGTCGCAGGAGAGCTGGCTGAAGAGTCCGGGCGATCGTCAGGCGATGGCACGCGCCATCCGCGACAAGGTGACCCGCAAGTCGCTGGGTGGCTGGAAGCCGGCGAAGAATCGCTTCGATCCCGTCGATGTGCTGATGGAAACCTCCAAGGGCCGCGTGGAATCGCTGGTGCCGATCCGTTATGGCCGCATGATGGCCTCGCCGTTTGCGTTCTATCGCGGCGCGGCGGCGATCATGGCGGCGGACCTGGCCACTACCGCGAGCACCGGCATCCATCTGCAGATTTGCGGCGACTGCCATCTGGTCAACTTCGGCGGCTTCGCCACGCCCGAACGCAAGCTGGTGTTCGACATCAACGATTTCGACGAAACCACCGTGGGCCCGTGGGAATGGGACATCAAGCGCTTGTGCGCGAGCCTGGTGGTGGCCTCACGCGCGAACGGCTTCAGCGAGGGCGACGCCAAGGACATCGCGTGGGAGGCCGCAACCGCCTACCGCACGCACGTGGCCGACTACGCCCAGATGCCGGTACTGGAGGGGTGGTACGACCATATCGATCTGCAGGACGTGATCGATCGCATGCGCGACGAGGAGATGAAAAAGCTCGCGACCAAGAGCGTGCACAAGGCCGTGCAATACACCGCGCATACCAAGGAGTTCATCAAGCTCACTGTCGAAGGCGGCTCACCGCCGCGCATCCAGGACGAGCCGCCGCTGATCTATCACGACGAGGATCTGGCCAATTACATCTCGCCGGACGAGCGCGCCGCCGCGTTTGCCGACTATCGCGAGTCGCTGCTGCCCGAACGGCGCGTGCTGCTGGATCGCTTCAATGCGGTGGACTCGGCCGTGAAGGTGGTGGGCGTGGGCAGCGTGGGCACCTATTGCGGCATCTTGCTGATGGTGTCGGGCAATGGCGATCCCTTGTTCCTGCAGTTCAAGGAGGCGCGGCAATCGGTGATCGATCCATTTGTCGCCAACAAGCCCTACAAGCACCAAGGTCAGCGCATCGTGTCCGGCCAGCGCCTGATGCAATCGGCCAGCGATTTGTTTCTGGGCTGGTCGCAAGGGCCTCGGCGCCACTTCTATGTGCGCCAGCTGCGTGATGCGAAGGTTTCGCCCCAGGTGGAGATCATGCGCGTCCCCAATCTGCGTCGTTACGGTCGCCTGTGTGCACACGCGCTGGCACGCGCGCACACGCGTTCGGGCGATGCGGTGCTGTTGTCCGCGTACCTGGGCAAGAGCGATGCGTTTGCCGATGCCATCGCCTCATTCGCGGTGCCGTATGCGGACCAGAACGATCGCGACCACGCGACGCTGGTGAAGGCTGTGCGCGCCGGCAAGGTCGATGCGATGACCATCCCTTAGTGCGACGGCGGCGCTGTCTGCAGGAGCCGCGTCGCCAGCTCCACGCTGTGCGGTGCGGCCAGGCCGCCGAAGTGGTTGTCCACTTCATCCAGCTGTTGTTTCGCCGCGGCGATGTCGTTGCGCGCCCATGCCGCATCGACCTTGGCCAGCGCCTGTTCCAGTTCGCTGGCGATACGTGCGCGGCATGCCTGAAGCCGGGTGGCGTCGGGTGGTTGGTGGCTTTCCAGCGACGTCAGGGCGCGATCCAGTGCAACGGCGCTGGCCAGGTCGTGACCTGTCGAGGGGATCGAGCGCAGGTCGACATCGTCGATGCACCATTCGTGCAGGGAATGGCGGCTTTGCCGGTCCACGTCCATCCGGGCGGAATCTTGCTGGCCGGTGAAATAGACGATGCGCGTGCCCGTCTGAAACTGTTCAAGCAAGGCTCGCGGAGGCAGCGGAACAGCGCTGCCGATGGGATCGCTGCCCGCCTCCAGCAATGCACCGTGGAACAAGTCCGGATAGCCAAGCGCAAGCCGCAACGCCACGCGCGAGCCGCCTGAGAAGCCGCCGATATAGACGCGCTGTGGATTCACGCGGTATCGCGCCATGGCGTTGACGGCGGCAAGCAAGGCCACGGGATCGCGACGATCCAGCAGGCTGGTGTCGTTGCCGATATTCGCGGCGGTTACAAAGATCATGCCGTGGCGATCGAGGATAGACGTCCATTCACTCGGCACCCGCGCCTCGTTCCACGGTGGCACGAACACGAGCAGGGCGTAACCGTCGGGCGGCGCCTGCGCAGGCACGTACAGGGCAAACTGCTCGCGCGTCAGGTCGATGGGTTGGTCGACAATCGCGGTGCCCGTCGATGCGGCGCGTTGTTGCAGGCGCCATCCATTCAAGGGCGTCACCAGTCGGCGCATCAGCTCGGGGCTGCTGGAGACACTGCCGTATTGCGTGAACACCACCTGGGTGAGGACGCCCTGGGCACCATCGCTGGCCGAGGCGGCAAACGCCACCCCGGCCATGCATGCCAATAAAAGGCCACGACAGTTCATCTCGAAAGACTAGCACCGCGATTGCACGGCGCGGCCGGTTGTACGGGTTACTTGCCGGGCGTTTGTGGCATCACCATCGTGCTTGTCCCGTACGGCGGGTGCAGGGTGCCCTTCGCGTAGTCGATAGTCAGCTGCATATAGCCGGCCGAATAACACGTGCTTACGCGTTCGCCATCGGGCTTCAACTCGTACTCGGTCATGCCGTGCTCGGCATGCGGAAACAGTGCGGTGGTGATGGGCAGACCCTTGGCTTGCAGCGAGGCCAGCCGACGCAGGGTCTCACCGCTGGGTGCATCGATATCGTCCTGCGCCAGTTCCCACAGCTGCGGCGTGTGGAGTTTCTCAAGCACCGCCATGGAGTCGTAGTGCCAGGGCGTGTTCCACATATACGCCTTGCCCTTTTCGCGGATATCGGCGCTGCTCATGGGCAGCACGAGATAGCTGAAATCGCCGCGCACATCCTTGTACCAGGGCTCCTTGCCGTACTTGGCCTTGGCCGCGTCGAGCAGGTCGTAGCCTTCGGCGAGATGGCTGGAGAGGATCAGTCCGATGGCATCGGAGAGCTCCCACGCCTTGTCGATCACCGACTGGTCGTAGCCCTTGAGCTTGAGGTCGAACGCGACGGCTTCGCGATCTTCTTCCAGCGGCGAGATGGCAAGGCCATAGCCCACGATCACGAAATCCACCTTGGTGCGCGAGGCGGCGAGCGGAGCCACCCAGCCGCCCTGGCTGCCGCCTCGATAGCCCACGCGGCCTGCGCGCGCGCCGGCCAGACGACGGGCCTCGGCGACCGCGGCCACTGCATCATTGGCGAGCACGTTGAAATCCTGCGTGTAGATGCCACCGGAGGCGCCGGTGCCGCGCTTGTCGTACACGAACGCGCCCACGCCTTCGGCCGGAAGTTCGCGCTGCATGAAGTCGAAGGAGAGCGCCGAATCATGCTCCGAGCCGTGCACCAGCACGACCACCGGAACCTTGGCCTTGCCCGGCGGCAGGATCAGCCGGCCGACCAGCCGCGTGCCGCCGTCGCCGGCAAAAGTGATGTCCTGCACCTGCAAGGCGATGCGCTCGCCCTGTTTGCCATCGAAGGTCAGCTTGCCCTCGGCGCAATCGCTGAAACGCACGTCCTTGCCATCGGGCCGGTCAGTCCAGCCAAAATGGCTGGTCCATACCTCGTTCGCGCCGCGGGTGAGCTTGCCGGTGCTGCCATCGAGGCGTCGCCAGCGCAGCCCATCGTCATCCGTTGGCGCAATGTCCAGCGTGCTGCCATCGCTCAGGCGATAAGCGCCGACATGGCAATTGGCGGTTGGTGTGGCAGCGGCAAGCAAGGTGGCGAGTAGCGTGGCTAGCATGGACGTTTCCATCGTCGATGAGTGATGGGCAGGCTAGCACCGGGGCCGCACACACCCACTGGCCGCAAGTCATGGCGGTGCCAAGAGTCATGGCTGTTTGTGCGGACCTAGTGCGCGGCGTTTGCGACAAGCAGGCCCGTTGGCGTGTCAATCAACTGCCATCAGATAGGATGATCATGCGCGGATCATTGCGCCGCTCTGGCGCATTCAATCCATCGCAAGGAGTTACCGTGCGTCGTCTAGGTTGGGTCGTTTTTGTCGTGGGGACACTGGTAATGACTGCCGCTATCCAAGCTCATGAGGCACCGATCGCGAAGAAGGTGCTGGTGATCGGCCATCGCGGCGCGAGCGCGCTGCGACCGGAACATACGCTGGCCTCGTACGGCAAGGCGATCGCCGATGGGGCGGACTTCATCGAGCCGGATCTGGTGATGACGCGCGACGGCGTGCCGGTGGCGCGCCATGAAAACGAGATCAGCGGCACCACCGACGTGGCGAAGCATGCGGAATTTGCCGCGCGCAAAACCACCAAGACCGTCGATGGCGAAAAAGTCACCGGCTGGTTCACCGAAGATTTCACGCTGGCCGAGTTGAAGACCCTGCGTGCCCGCGAACGTTTGCCGGAGTTTCGCAGCACCGCGTACGACGGCCAGTTCCAGATCCCCACGCTGGACGAAATCATCGACTTCGTGGCTGCCGAGTCGGCCACGCAAGGTCGTCCGATCGGCATCATTCCGGAGATCAAGCACGGCACGTATTTCCAGAAGCTTGGCATGCCGATGGAGGATCGGGTGTTGTCGATTCTTGCCGCCCACGCGTATACGCGCACGGCGCCGGTGGAAATCCAGTCGTTCGAGATCGCCAACCTGCGCTATTTGCGCAGCAAGCTGGGCAAGGATCATCCCAATATCCGCCTGCTGCAGTTGCTCGGCGATGCGAACGAGCAACCCTATGACGTCGTCGCCGCAGGCAAGCAGCTGAGTTATGCGCAGATGATGACGCCAGCGGGCCTGCGCGAGATCGCCGCTTATGCCGATGCTATTGGGCCGTCTATTCGCTCCATCATTCCGCTGGCTGCGGATGGCAGCCTGGGCCGTCCGACGGCGCTGGCGCATGACGCGCATGCGGTGAAGCTGGAGCTGCATCCCTATACGTTCCGGCCGGAGAATTTCTTCCAGGCGAAGAATTTCTGGAAGGGGAGTGACCCGAAAACGTTCAACGAAGCGGGTTCGATTGCCGAGATTCGGGCGTATCTGGATGCGGGAGTGGATGCGTTTTTTACCGATGATCCGGCGATTGGGCGGAAGGCGTTGGATGGGAGGTGATCGGGCGCTCTTTGACCCCCGGATAATGCGCCTTCCGGGCCTACGGCCCTGCCAGTGCGGACAGGCTCGGTTGTAGGAGCGCACTTGTGCGCGACCAGCCAACGGAGCGGTACACCCCAGCGCGGCGTGTCGCGCACAAGTGCGCTCCTACAAGGGGTGGTACGCCGGTGAGTCGCGGATTGCAGCGTGCGCTCCTATAAAGGGATTGCTTGCTTTGGGTGCGCCGAGGGCTATTTGTGGGAGCGCACCCTGTGCGCGACAGTCACGCCTGGGCGTGCCGCTCCGTAGGGTTGTCGCGCACAGGGTGCGCTCCCACAGGCGAGCAGGCACGGCAGAGGGCAAGGCTCACAAACCCTCCATCCCGCCAAATTTTTTGCACCGCGACAGGGCCCCGGAGGCCATTGGTTCTACCATTGGTGGCATCAATGGATCGGGGAATCCATGCATGTCTGTTTCAAACGCCACGATGAGGTCGGCCTCGTCGCTATGGACGGGTCTCGCCGTGCTGCTGCTGGCGCTGGGTGCGATCGCTGGGGCCACATTCGCAACCGCCAGTGAGATCGACGGCTGGCGGTGGCTGCACTGGGTCTGCAAGCCGCTGGCCACCCTGTTGATCCTGGCTACGGCCTGGCGGGCCAAGCCGGCCGTGTCGACGCGCTACCGGCGCTGGATCGTGGCCGGCATGGCGTGCTCGCTGGTCGGCGATGTATTCCTGATGCTCCCGCAGGACGCCTTTGTGGCGGGACTGGTGTCGTTTCTGCTGGCGCACGCCTGTTTCATCGTGGCGCTGCTGGGAGACAGCCGTTTCGCCGAACGTCCCTGGGGCATGCTGGCCTGTGTCGCGTACGGCGTGTTCAACCTGTGGGCGCTATGGCCCTCGTTGCCGGTGCCGCTGCATTTGCCGGTGGTGGTTTATGTGCTGGTGCTGGCCTGCATGGGTGGCCAGGCGGTGGTGCGCGAGCGCAGGCACGCCACCGATGAGCTGGCGACCTCGGCCCACTGGTCGATGATGGGCGCGCTGATCTTCATGCTCAGCGATACACTGCTGGCCTGGGACCGCTTCCGCTTCGTCATACCGCTGTCGACGTTGTGGGTGCTGGTGACCTATTACACGGCCATGTGGTGTCTGGCGCGGTCGGTACGCGGAGGTGTTGAGCGGCGATGAATATGCAGGAAATCATCATCACCTGGGCGACGCCGGTGTTCTTCGCCCTGATCGCGCTGGAACTGCTGGTGGCCAAACTGCGCGGTCGCCGCGTGTATCACGGCAGCGATGCGATCAACAGTCTGGGCCTGGGCGTGATCTCGCAGATCGTGGCCGTCTTCAGCAAGCTGCTTACGCTGGGCATCTATGCGTGGTGCGTGCAGCACTTCGCCATCTTTGCATTGCCTGCAAACAGCGTATGGGTGTGGATTTCCGCGCTGCTGCTCTATGACTTTTGCTACTACTGGCTGCATCGCGCAGGCCATGAGGTGAATATCCTCTGGGCAGCGCACGTAGTGCATCACCAGAGCGAGGATTACAACCTCTCCACCGCGCTGCGCCAGACCGGCAGCGGCGTGTTGCTGGGCTGGTTGTTCTATCTGCCGATGGCCATCATCGGCTATCCGCTGGAAGTGTTCGTGGTGGTGGCGCTGATCGATCTGCTCTACCAGTTCTGGGTGCATACCGAACTGGTCGGGCGGCTGGGCTGGTTCGATCGCGTGTTCTGCTCGCCGTCCAACCATCGCGCGCACCACGCGGTCAACGATAAATATCTCGACCGCAACTATGGCGGCATCCTGATCGTGTGGGATCGTCTGTTCGGCACCTTCATCGAAGAAGACGACACCGATCCGCCGATCTACGGCACGCGCTCGCCGTTGCGCAGCTGGAACCCGCTATGGGCCAACGCCGAGGTGTACTGGGCGACGGCCAAAGACGCCTGGCATGCCCGCCGCTGGCGCGACAAGCTGCTGGTGTGGCTCAAGCCGCCGGGCTGGCGGCCCGCGGATGTGGCCGAGCGCTTTCCCAAGCCGGCGTTCGATATCCAGCGCGAGCGTTTTCTGCCGCCGCTCACCCGCGGGTACATGATTTACAGCCTGGTGCAGTTTGCCTTGCTGCTGGGCATGGCCGTGCAGTTCCTCGATCTGGCCAAGCATTTGCCGGCGGTTTCATTGATTGGCTATGCCGTTTTCCTGGTGCTGAGCCTCGCCGCGCTGGGTGCACTCACCGAGGGTCGTCGCTTGGGCGTCGGCCTGGAGCTCGCCCGCCTGCTGGCGACTGCGGCGGTCCCACTGGTTACCGGTGGCTGGTTCGGTGCACCGCAGCTGGCGGCCGGACCGCTGGCTGCCCTGGTCGCCGTTCCGGCCATCAGCGCGCTGGTGCTGTCCTGGCTGGCGCTCTCGACGGCAGGGCGCGCAGGCGCCGGAAAACCCATCCCCGGCTAGGACCTATGGCACTCCCCCGCAGCTGCAGCATGGCAGGGGCGGGGGCATTCGCTATGATCGCGGCTCGTTTCCCGGGGATGAGCTGATGGGTTTCCTTGATAAGTTGGTGCGCCACAAGCCTGTGGAGCTGTTGCAGGCGGAGGCCGGCAAGCGTGGCGATTTCCGTCGCGTGTTGGGTCTGTGGCAGCTCACTGCCATCGGTATCGGCGGCATTATCGGCGTCGGTGTGTTCGTGCTGGCGGGCAAGCAGGCGGCGATCAACGCCGGACCTGCGGTGGCCATCTCCTTCCTGATCGCAGGCATTGCCAGCGCCGCGGCAGCACTGTGCTACGCCGAATTCGCCGGCATGATCCCGGTGACCGGCAGCGCCTATACCTATGGTTATGCGGTGCTCGGCGAACTGGCCGCGTGGCTGATCGGTTGGGATCTGTTGCTGGAGTACGCCTTGATCGTCGCGGTGGTGGCGATCGGCTGGTCCGGCTAC
The DNA here is from genome assembly GCF_052114725.1 of Dyella sp. 2YAF14. NCBI lineage: Bacteria > Pseudomonadati > Pseudomonadota > Gammaproteobacteria > Lysobacterales > Rhodanobacteraceae > Dyella > Dyella sp. 2YAF14. The sequence goes on from NZ_JBFRFH010000026.1 coordinate 19,880, forward strand.
GTGCAATCGGCGTTGACCAGCATGGGCATCACGATGCCTCTATGGGCGCAAGGCGCCATCGGCACGGGCGAAGGGCACGTGTTCAACGTGGTCGCCGCGCTGGTGACGCTGGCTGTTGCCGCGCTGCTGATTTTCCGCACGGAATGGGGCGCGCGCTTCAACACGGTGGTGGTGGCGATCAAGGTCGCGGCGGTCGCACTGGTGATTGGTGTTGGCGTCTTCTACATCAATCCCGCCAACTGGGTCCCCTTCATTCCTGCACGCGTGATCGGCGCGGACGGCGTTGGCCATTTCGGTTACCAGGGTGTTGGCGCGGCGGCAGCGGTGGTGTTCTTCGCCGTGTTCGGCTACGACACGCTGACCACGGCGGCCGAGGAATCGAAGAATCCGCAGCGCGACCTGCCGCGTGCGGTGCTGTTGTCGCTTGGCATCTCGATGGCGATGTATCTGGCCGTGTCGATGGTGCTCACCGGCATCGCGCACTACAGCACGCTCAATACCGATGCACCGGTGTCCGATGCCTTCAAGGGTCTGGGCCTGCACTGGGTGGCGTTGACGGTGTCCATCTCGGCGGTATTCGGCCTGCTCAGCGTGCTGTTCGCCTTCATGCTGGGCGCCACGCGCATCTGGTTTGCGCTGTCGCGCGACGGCTTGCTGCCGGGCTGGTTTGCCCACGTGCATCCGCGCTACGGCACGCCGCATCGCCCCACCATCGTGCTCGGTGTATTCACCGCCCTGGTGGCTGGCCTGCTGCCGATCGAGGAAGTGGCCAAGCTGGTGAACATCGGCGTGCTGTCAGCCTTCATCGTGATCTGCACCTCGGTGATGATCCTGCGCAAGCGCAAGCCGGATCTGCATCGCTCCTTCCGTACGCCGTGGGTGCCGCTGATCCCGCTGATCGGCATCGCGTTTTCCATCTGGCTGCTGGCGGAACTGCCGGCCGTGACGTGGAAGGTGTTCCTGATCTGGGTGAGTATTGGTCTGCTGGTGTACCTGGGTTATGGCATTCGCCACAGCAAGTTGGAGAAGATGCAGTAAGGGCATATCGCAACACTGTGGGAGCGCACCCTGTGCGCGACGGCCGACCGGAGCGGTAAGTTGCAAGGTGGCCGTCGCGCACAGGGTGCGCTCCCACAGGTGGGAAACTGGATCGCACAAAAAAAACGGCTGCTTTCGCGGCCGTTTTTTGTTTCCACCGTCAACCGACGCTTAGAACTTCACTTCCACCGAAGCGGAGTACGTCGCCACATTGGCATTGGTCTGCGGCTCTTGCGCGCCGTCGCGACCGTACTTGATGTGGTAGTTGTCGTAATTGATGCCGAGCGCCACGTTCTTGGTGACGTCGTAACCCACGCCGGCGCCGGCGTACCAGCCGTTGTTCCAGCTGCGCTCGCTGGCGGTGGTGTCACCCACGGTGACTGCGCCGGTGGTGCGCGAGCGCAGGTAGCCGCCGTGACCGGTGACAAACCAGTTGTTGTAGAAGTTGTACTTGCCGGTCACGCCGATCTGGCCCACGCGCGGCTTGGCCGAGGTGCTGGCGAAATCGAAATCGTTCTTGACTTTGCCAAGATAGGCGTAGCCGATTTCAGCGCCGACGATGCCGTTCCAGCGCCAGCCGAAGCGCACGTTCTGGAACACGTCGGTCTTGTCCGAGACACCGCCGAGACGGTAGTTGCTCTGGCCCAGGTTGCCGGCAACAAAGAAATTGTCGAGCTGGTTGGATTCGTCAGCCTTGGCAGCGAAAGGCGCAACAGCGACCACGGCCAAAGCGGCCGCAAGAAGAGTCTTGTTCATGGAATGCTCCATCTATTTTTGTGATCCGTGACGACAACAAGGGGGAAGGTCGTCACGGTCCGCGTGGGGATCGCGGTGAAAAAAGAATACGGGTTTTTAACGAGCAGAAAACCCGTGAACGGTTTTGCGGAAGGGCGATGTTCAGACACTTCCATGACCAATGGCAGGGGGTGAGATATGTCAACGCCCACTAGCATCAGAGGTTCATGTTTCGTGCAGCTGCGCCGTGCGCACGACTGTTTATCCCAGGGAGAACCTCTTGAAAGTTTCGCGCCTCGCCTCCGCCATCCTCGCTTCGGCTATTGGCCTGGGCAGCTTTGCGGCACTCGCCGATGTGCCTGCCCCGCAGGACATTCCGTTCAATGGCACGCTCAAGATCAACGTCGACGCGACCGATATTGCCCATCGCATCTTCCGCGTGCACGAAACGGTGCCGGCGCAGGCGGGTCCGCTCACGTTGCTGTATCCGCAGTGGCTGCCGGGCAATCACTCACCGACGGGCCCGATCGACAAGCTCGCTGGCCTGACCGTGAAGGCGAATGGCAAGGTCATTCCCTGGAAGCGCGATCCGCTCAACGTGTACGCCTTCCATGTAGACGTGCCGCAGGGCGCAACCGAAGTGCAGGTGGAATTCCAGTTCCTCTCCGCGCAGGACCTCCGCCAGGGCCGCGTAGTGATGACGCCGGAAATGCTCAACCTGCAGTGGAACTCGGTGTCGCTGTATCCGGCCGGCTATTTCGCCCGCCAGATCAAGGCCGAAACCAGCGTGACCTTCCCGGCTGGCTGGCAGTACGGCAGCGCCCTGGAAATGGCCTCGCGCAACGGCGACACGGTGACGTTCAAGCCGATCGACTATGACGATCTGGTCGACTCGCCGATCTTTGCCGGCAAGTACTTCAAGCGCGTGGATCTGGATCCGGGTGCGAAGACGCCGGTGTTCCTCAACATCGTGGCGGACGATGCGAAATTCCTCGAGATCAAGCCCGAGCAGCTGAAGGTGCACCAGAATCTGGTGCAGCAGATGTACAAGTTGTACGGCGCGCATCACTACGATCACTACGAATTCCTGTTCTCGCTCAGTGACAAGATGTCGGGCATTGGCCTCGAGCATCACCGCTCCAGCGAAAACGGCGTGGGCACCGGCTACTTCACCGAGTGGGACAAGAACATGACCATGCGCGACCTGCTCTCGCATGAGTTCAACCACTCGTGGGACGGCAAGTACCGCCGCGGCGCCGACCTGAGCACGCCGAGCTTCAACGTCCCCATGCAGGACAGCCTGTTGTGGGTATACGAAGGCCAGACCCAGTTCTGGGGCTATGTGATGGCCGCGCGCTCGGGCCTGTGGAAACAGGACCAGACGCTGGACATGCTGGCCAACGTCGCGGCCACCTATGATCGTGGCCGCCCGGGCCTGCAGCAGTGGCGCAACATCCAGGACACCACCAACGACCCGATCATCGCGATGCGCCGCCCGCTGCCGTATCGCAATTACCAGATGAGCGAGGACTACTATTCCGGCGGCCAGATGATCTGGCTCGACGTGGACGGCAAGCTGCGTGACCTCACCGGCAACAAGCGTTCCATCGACGATTTCGCCAAGGCCTTCTTCGGCGTCAAGAACGGCGATTGGGATGTCAACACCTACACCTTCGAGGATGTGGTGAAGACGCTCAACGATATCGCCCCGTACGACTGGACGAGCTACCTGCGCGAGCGTCTGGACGGCCACGGCCCGATCATCGGCGGCTTCGAGGCGAACGGCTGGAAGCTGGTCTACAACGACAAGCCTTCCGACGTGGCCAAGGCGATGGAAACGCGCGCTGGCGGCGCCAACCTGACTTTTTCGCTGGGCGTGTCGATGGGCAAGGCCGGCGACATCGTCGACGTGCTGTGGGACGGCCCCGCCTTCAAGGCCGGCCTGTCGCCGGGCATGAAGGTGATCGCAGTCAACGGCAAGGAATATTCCAGCGACGCCATCAAGGACGCCGTGACAGCTGCCGCGAAGGACAAGAACCAGCCGGTGGAATTGCTGGTGAAGAATTTCGACGAGTACAAGACGCTGCGCGTGGATTACCACGATGGGTTGAAGTATCCGCATCTGGAGCGGATCGAAGGCAAGGCGGATCGTTTGTCGGAATTGCTTAAGCCGCGCTGAGGCGCGCCGCTTGTCGCCGCTCTCCCGGCGGGCTCCGGGGTTTTTTCGACAGGACATCCGTGTCCTGTCGAAAATCTGGCCGCATCCACGCGGTCACCCTGCGGGCTTTCCTTCACCCGCCCGCCGCGTCATGCGGGACCCCGTGGAGCGAGAGCCACATCAGGAACCGAATCACGCCCGGCATTGCGAGGCGTCTTCTTTTTGTAGGAGCGCACTAGTGCGCGACCAGCCTACGGAGCGGTACACCCCAGCGCCGCGGTCGCGCACAAGTGCGCTCCTACAAGGGTTATGCAGGTTCGTGGGTCGAGGATCAACCTTGCCGGTCGGCTCTTTGTGGGAGCGCACCCTGTGCGCGACAAACCTACGGAGCGRTACACCMMGGCGTGGCTGTCGCGCACAGGGTGCGCTCCCACAGACAAGCCAAGCGCCAGGCGCGCATCCAGTGCGCCATCTGTGACCCAAAGCCGATGCGCAGCGAGGCTCCGCTTTAAGTCCTCAGCGATTCGGGCGCGTTGCGCAGCGCTTGGAAGTATCCCCTGTGTACCCTCGGAGGTTGTCCCATCAGGACGCGCCTCGAGCGTTCGGGCTTATCCCAACACGATGCTGCGGGCGTTATCAGGCCATTTTCTTTGGGTTA
>NZ_JBFRFH010000027.1:0-24238 GCF_052114725.1 Dyella sp. 2YAF14
CGATCAGGTCTTCGGATCAGGTCTTCGGGCTTCTTGTAGTTGGCCAACAGGCTGCTAAGCAGCTCGTCGGGCACGTCGTGCTTGCGTGGACTCATGGTGTCTCCGGGTCAGGTGGCAGTGTCCTGCCAAAGGCCCGTTTACACAAAATCTAGGACACGCCCTCCTAGTCGGACCACGAGAACCTGTCAGCGGTAATGCGACCGCAGGCAACACGGCACCTATCCGCGTACATATTTGGTACGCAGTAAGTCGTTGACTTTTTGAGGATGACGAGCCGAGAATGAGCTGCCGGCGCTTGTCATCGGCAACTCTGGGAGGCCTCGCGCTCGTCCGCGGGGCTTTCCTTTTTCTCAGCCCAAGTAATTCCTTACTCGCTCATGGCTGAGTCCCCCTTTGTGGTCGCAAAGTTTGGTTTCTCTCGGGCGCTTAGCCACGCAACCACAGTCTCAGTCGCTGCGAACCATCCGCGGCGCCCGGGAATCTTGAACATGGAAATTGCGAGGCGGCCGTCTCGTCGCGCCTGACGCAAGGCGTCTGAAGTCCGAAACCCCATGGCCTTGGCTGTAGCTGCCGCATCCAATAGCGGCCCGTATTCCAGAAATAACCAGTGGGTCTTCTGTTGCGAAGGGCCAGTCATGGTTACCTCGGTGTAACCGGGTCTAACCGAATTCTTTTGACCCTACACCCGCGGAAATGGCGCGTCAACTAGCTGATTTTATTGATAAATATATATGCGATGCGACTTTAGTTAGAGAATCGGATTGCAGCCGTTTGGGTCACGGGGATGGGCACACCCAGGCGCGCAATTCGACTGCACTCTCAGGTTGCGCGATGAGTACGTTCTGATAGCGACGCGTACTGCGGAAGCGATGCGTCGTGGGAAGAAATTTGCGCACTGATCCAAAATTAGGCTGTCCCATTGAACGTGGTCAGGGTTTCGAAGTAGTGCGAGATCGAACCCAGGGGCGGTTGGCCACGTTATCAAATGCGCGGATTGACTCGGTGGGTTGTGCGGCGTTGGCACCATGCCTGCGAAGAACCGCCTGAGCTAAAGGCGGAAGATCAGGAGAGCCAGCGGGGTCGCTCGACTCTTCCGCGAACAACGCCTATGAATAGGTGCCGGCCTGTGATTGGCGAAGTAATCGAATCAAGAGCGCGAACCCATCATCCGTTTCCAGATGCTGCGCAGGAGTCCTGCCGCCTAACGCAGGGACGGATTGATGTAGCCAATTGTCGACCCAGGCGGCGGCATCGAAACCATGAGGATCGCCGCTCTCGTTCACGATTGCTTCGACCTCGGTAACCAACTTGTCTCTGCGGGACTTTTCTTTGCCTGACAACATGATGAAAGAGCTGGATTTCTACAAATCAGGGATGGTCTACGCGAGCCAAACGCTGAAGCTGATCTTCCAGAGAAAGGCGCGCTGAGGGCTCACTCAGGCCGAGTAGGGGATCGCACGCAACGAGATGCGATCGCTTCTCACATGGCCAGTCATTGACATCGTCATCCAGCGCGAGCCAATCGACGGGTTTCCTGCACGCAACATCACGAGCGATCTGGTCATAGCGACTTGCCTCGTGAGTCCACCAAGAGACAAATTCAAGGTCTCGTGCGAATGCGCTGTGCCAAGTAGCACCGATGACGCGTTCGCGTAGCCCCAAAGGCAATCTTTCACGTGACAGGTCAAAGCCCTTCACGCGAACCCAACTGGTCGATAGGACAATCTGCGCATGTGGATAGGGGTTGAGTGCAGCTTCGAGCCGGTCTACATATTCAAAAAGCACGCCCATGCCGCGTAATACAGGGCGGTTTTTGCGATCCAAATAGACGTCGTAATGGTGTAAGACACCATCGAAGTCCAAATAGAGAATGGGTTCCTCTATGGATGCGGCTAGGCAGTTGCACATGGTCTACAGCCCCCATAGCGATAGGTAGGCAGCGCGCAGCGCTAGGGCATCAGCGAGAGCATGATGCCGTTTTGGCTTCAGGTCTGAGTGCTCTTCCCACCAGCGCTTGAGTGCGGCAGCAACATCGGTGAGCAGCAGCCATTGAATGCCCTCACTACCAGCCAGATCCTCCTGATCCAAATGCTGTTCGAGGACACGTTCACAAAGAACCCGGTCCGCTACGTAGTCATAGCAAATCAGTGGCCGGTCAAACGTCGCGAGAAATGCGCGGAGGCGGTAAGACATCATGGATGCTGCCATCGCTGTCTCGCCACCGTCCAGTAGCGGGTAGACGACGGCCCGAACCCATGGCGTCGGATCAGGCGGCAGCGGATCAAGCTCAGCATAGAAGATTCGCTTCCCGTCAATTGAGGCTATCCCGATGGATACGAGATCCTGCGCCATGACATCCGCCCATTCGCAGTCTAGGAATAGATAATCCGGTCGAGCATTCTTGGCGTTCACGGCGTTCACGGCGTTCACGGCGTTCACGGCGTTCGCCACAGTTGGGCAACGGACATATGCGCTGAGCTGCGAATTTCGGCCACGTGAGTACATGCCCAAATCGGGCCAGACCAGAATTAAGTCAGCGAAAAATCAGGCACCTTGTGGTGCCCCCGGCAGGACTCGAACCTGCATGGGTGGCTTATCTGGCCACAGCCTTCATCCGGATATAAGCCGGACGCCTAACCTCTCGGCCACGGGGGCGAACAACACAAGAGCTGAGCTCAATTGCGAGTTCGCGATATTCGTTCGTGATGGAACGGTGGGCGGGACATGGTCCAATCGTATCAGGTCTGAAAGACAGTTGGGTGCATGTTTGTGGGATCGATCTGGTGCCAGCGATACCGCGTCAGCCTCAGCTGGAAACGCCAGTCTGTCGCACGGAAGCATCACGCCAAATGGACAGAGCGTCAGCATGTGCTGGGCTAAACAAGACCAAGCCGGGCGGCCCGATGGCGAAATTCTCTTCCCGGGCGTTTTGCGACGTGGCTGCGATGGACTAAGTTTGGAAGAGGCGCACGATGCAGATTTACGATATCCACGACGCCCAGGCCCAGCTTTCGCGACTGGTCGATCAGGCTGCGAAGGGCGAGTCATTCGCGATCGCCAAGGCTGGCAAACCGGTGGTCAAGGTCATTGCACTGAACGCACCAGAGTCACTGCAGGCCAAGCGGTTTGGTTTTATGGCTGGGCAGGTCCGCGTGCCGGATGACTTCGACGTGATGAGCTCTGCGGGCATCGAAAAAATGTTTGGCGGTAACCCTTGAAGCTCCTGCAGGATAGCCCGGTCGAGTCAGGCGGGCGTATGGTTGGCGCCTTCACGATTGGCACTGTGTGGTTGCATGCCGAGCATCGGGCTGGAGCGTATGAGACCGCATCTATTTCTTGACACTGAGTGGGCGAACGACGTCACGCGCGAGCTCGTGAGCTTGGCCATCACGAACTCTGATGGAACGCTCAGGTTCTATGCGGAGCGCGATCCATTGCCATCCGTTCCATCGAGTTTCGTCGCCAAGGTGGTTTATCCCCTACTTGCACGTGGACCAGCCGCTTTGGCGGATGCCGAATTCGGTATTGCTCTTCGAGCCTACCTTGGTCGATTCGATGCCCCTGTCGTTCTCTTTGATGCGCCGCTCGACCGTACGCAGCTTATGCGTGCACTGAGCGGTTTTGGTCGGCTTGAGGGTGAGGTACCCGCCATTGATACGAAGCTAATTACGTGCGGCGACGTATTAGATCGCCTGGAAGCTTATTTTCGTGCCTGTCCTGATGCGCACACACGACGCCACCATGCAGCTGTCGATGCAGAGGCATTGAGGTGGGCATTCATGGAAGGCCGACGCAAGATTTAAGGCCGTTCGTAGCCATATCCTGCATTTGCACAAAGATGCTGTTTGAAATGTAAGCCTATGACTACTCGGTCTGAATTGAATGATTCATTGCACGCCACACTACACGTCAACCCACTCGCACTCCGAGATACATCCGGCCCCCGCCTTGACACCTAAACGTATGAACAACGCGTGTTGGTAGCCAAGCTCCCGGCGATACGCCTGCAACTTGAGGATGTCCTTGCCTTTGGTCTCACGGTTTGAGTCCTTCTTGAGCTCAATAGCGAGGATGTTGGTCGCAGTCTGTCGCAAGTGCACGATGATGTCCGGATACACTTCCTCCGGCTTTCCACTCCATGCCACCTTCTTTGGTGCATCCCCCATGCGGTTGTACTCGACATCTATGTGCATGTCCGGGAAGTGTGGCTGTAGGTACTGAGCGATCTTCGCCGCTGCGGATTCTTCCGATGCGTTCGCCTCAAGTAGTTGAATATCTTTCTCGAAAAGCTCAGCCACTGCATGAAGAACCGCGGTACCTACTTCAGACGCGCGATATTCGGAAAGTATCTTGATGTAATCCATTGCAGCTCCTGATGCCTGATTCAATTGCCAGATAACGCTGACGCCACCGCAGTAGGTGCGGCGGGAGAGTCCGCAGGGCGAGGCCAATTTAGCAATGCTGCTTTGAAGAGGCTTTGCGAGCGTCGAGCAATTGCAGATTCATCCCAGGTGGAGATTCCTGAATGTTGGAAATAGGTGTTCAGCAGGAGTGCGCTTTGGCCCAACCTTGAACGCTTACCCTGAATATGCGCACCCTTCTCATCTTCTGAGTCACTGAAGGGTCCATTGCTTACGGAGCTGTTCAGTGGTTGCGTAAGCAGGGTCAGATTTCCGAAGCTATGGATTGCAGTTCCTCGGAGCTGGCGCTGAACTTCGGTCATGTCTGTCATCTGGTATGACGAAAGCTTCTCCCAGCTTTGTGGCATCACGTGCTCGACGGTTAGGTCAGCTTGGACCGGAACATGATTACTGCCCTGCATGGTGCCGCGGGCGACATATTCCAGTGCGCGTAAGATGCCGCAGGTCTTGGCAGGACGAAGTTCGGTATAAGCCGCGCGATGCTGCCACTTGTCTCTGAACGTAGAGTCATCTGGCCACACCTCGCTCGGGGCAGTAGCTTCCAAGAGGACTTTACGTAGTTCCAAATGGGGCGCCCCCTCTGAATTCGTCACCGCTTGGAGCACGCGCATGAAGAAGCGGTTATAGCTCTTGGTGGTCAGTGCGCATACGGCACGTCGCGTCAAGTACGACGCCAAATCGCCAAGGGCCTGCCGCAATTCGCTGCTGTCGCTGCCCAGGCGCTCGCGCAACGCCAAGTACACCGGCGTAACGGTACCGACGTCCAGCGATTTAACAAGGCGGGCGAACTCAGCCAAATATCCGGTACTCTCTGGTGAAACTAGCTCTCTGAAGTGCTGGCTGGATCCAACGATTCGTGCAAGCTCATCTTCTAGATTGCGTGGCTGCTTCTGCCACCAGGATTTGAATGATTGAAATACGTGGCTGGCCAGGGTGATTTCCTGGCTTCGTAGGACGGTGTAGTTGTAGAAAAATAGATCGATGCGTGGATAGGTCAGGCGGCCTTGTCGCTCCTTCTCACGCCAGTAGGCGTTCGCCGAGACTCCCTTCCCGGCCGTGGCAACAAGATCGAATTGACTCCAATACTTCGCATAGAGCTCTTGCACGTGTTCCCCACGGCGAGCGGCCTCAAGGAAGACAAAGTTGCGGACCAGATCCGAAGCAAGTAGCGGCTCGCCACGTGCATTGAGAGTTTCGAAGATGACCTGCGGATCATCCTCCGCCTCAAGCGTTAAAGTCATGATCTGTACGTGATCGGAAAGCGCCATGTACAGCGCCTCGGCACGACTTGGGTCCAGGGGTCTGCTTGGAATCAAAGGGTCAACGTCGTTGCTGCGGCGGATTTCGGCGATGAGCAAATCTGCTTGAGTACCGTCCGTTGAAGGGCCAACCGTCTCGGTGAGATCAAGGCCACGCATGTACCCAAGGCACGCGTGATAGAGATACAAAAAGGTCTGCACCATCAAGGGGCGTTCGATCTTTTTGCGACCGTCGCGAGCCGGGTACGCCGCGCATAAATCTTGGACGCTCGTCGTTGAGTCACTCAGTCGCTGCATTTCGTCCTGACCAGCCTGTGTCGGCCAGACCTTAAAGTGGTCTTCCGAGCGCTGATAAGGGCCGGGATTCCGTATCAGGCCGCTTAGCATCTGAGGAATTGGGCTTTCGTCCAATTTGAGCGAAGCTTGACGAAAAGCGAGGAGTAGAAGTTGCAGAGTTGTGGATCGTTGCTGGCCGTCAATTACTTCAAAGGCTGGTACTCGGCCGAAGGTATTTGGCACGGGAGTCATAACGATGGAGCCCAGGAAGTGCTTCTGAAGCGGTTTAATTGCTGCAGTTACCCCCTTGGCGGCTAGCGCCTGTTGCTCCAGCAACGCGTCGGCCCGATCTTGGATGTCGGCCCAAAGGGGGCCGACCTGCTTCTCCAGTGTCCAAACGTAGCCGCGCTGGAAAATCGGAATTTGATACTGGTGTGGTGTGCTGAATAGGCCGGTCACGGTGGTCTTGCTGGGTTGCATACAGAAATCCTTCTCTAGATTTTGTCAGATCACCCTGCTTCAGCCGCGGACCAGTCGCAGAATGGACGATGGGGGCGAAGTCGCACCAACTCGGCTCCTCGTTCAGATCATATCCACAGCAAAGAGTAATGCGGCACGGTGCATGGACAACGACGTTGCGGCCGAATGGTCGTGATGGCGCCTAGTCGAGCGACAGAGTCCTGGCTGGGCTGTCGCCGTGGAACTGGATCGCCGGGCCGGGGTGCGGTTGAGGTCGCCGAGCGCACTGATGAATTGGCGGCCGACGCCTCAGAAATTAGCCAGGCGGCCTGGGGAGAACGAAGGGCTTGGTCGGCCTCTGTCGAGAGGGGGCTAGTGGATGCCAAGGAACTATTAACTAGGGCGCTTTTATAGCCAACCATCAGCACACGCCGTAGCGTGGCCAGTATGGCCTGCAGTTAGGGAACGTTGGCCGGCCTTTGCGACGGAGTTCCGAGCCCTTAAGATGTGTCCATGAGCCGCCCTGAGACTGGCACAATCGAGCCCGCCGTCCTCCGCCTCCACGTGGAAGGCGTGGAAGAGCTTGACGGTAATGTTCGCTTAGCGGTGTTCATCGACAAACTGGCTGCGTTGAAAGCGGCTCTTGCAGAAACCGATCATTTACGGTCCAAAGATGGATCCGCATCGGTTGATTTCGTTGTCTCCGAACTTAGTCACAACAGCCCTGCAATGGTTGGCGTCACTGCGGTGGCAATCAACGAAGTTGGAAACCCCCGCGCTGTGATAGGCGATTTTCTGACTTTCCTGGGACAGGTTGGAAACCGAACGGTAGAAGCAGCTTCCGAGCGGGCCAAGCTTGTGGGCCACTTGCGAAAGCTCGTTGCGGGGGTTGGTGAGCGTTTTTCTCGCCTCTGGTTGGATGGGCCGAGCGTCACACCGATTCACCTTGATGCCGCTATCGCACATGCACTGGAGGCAGCGCTTCCCGACGTTAGACACGAGTTCGGAACCATCAAAGGTGTTGTCAAACGTTACTCCGGTGTAGGCAAGCAGCCGTATTTCAAGATCGTTCCACCGGTTGGTGGTGTTGAGATCAAATGCGTCTTTCCACCTAGCCTACTTGTAGATGCAGCTGCGTCCGTTGAGCACAATGCAACCATTGATGGGGATCTGAAATATTACGAAGATGACCTTTGGCCGCACGAGGTCCATGTTCGTGGAATCGACATCCATCCAAACGATGATGGCTTGCCGCTCCTTTCGGATCTTCAAGGTAGCGTGTCGAATGCCACGGGCGAGTTGAGTGCCGCGGAGTTCGTAAGGGAGCTGCGGAATGAGTGGTAAGCCGGTTGTGTATTGGGACAGCTCGGCCTTTCTTGCATTGATCAAGGAAGAAAAGACTCACGGCGACAGTGTCTATGAGGCATTGGCGTCGCAAGCTGGGGCCTTCGATAGGGGTGAGATCATCTTGGCTACATCGACGGTAGGGGTTGCAGAGGTTTTATCTGCAAACCTTCCGGATGGTTCGCGCGAACAATTTGAAAGGATTCTCCGGCGAAGCAACTTCCAGCCCATCACCATGAGTGAAACCGTCGCACGCCAAGCCGCGCGACTCAGAGGTCACTGTTATGGGAAGGAAAGGAACGGTACAGGCGAGCCTTACATCCTGAGTACACCTGATGCTATCCACGTCGTTTCCGCCATGCTGATCAAGGCCGATGTTGTTGTCACCCTGGATTCCGACAACAAGACGGTCAAGGCAGATCGCCGAGAGATGGCCATGACGAAAGTGGCCAGTCATTACCCGGTCCCAGACTTGCACCCTGTCCCCATTCAGCGCCCTGCACTTGGACTTCCCGGTACCGGGTTGAACGTCTAGTGCAAATTGGCTTGTGGCCTGCCGAAACATCCACAGGCTTTTCGAGGCGAAGTTGCACCCGAGGAAGTTGCCAAATCCTGGCAGGGCAAATTGCCCATTGCAGGCCACTTCCCGCGGCCTGAGGCGGGGCTACAAACTGGGTAGCCCTTGAAAATACTGGCGACTAGGCGCCAGAACTGCCCAAAATATGAAAATTCTGCACTATTCTTCCCAGGTCAATACCTGGGCGCATTGTCATGCCTTCAAGACCTAACGAAAGCGAGATCCTAACCATCAAGCAGGTTGCTGCCTATTTGCAGGTCACCGAGCGAACAATCTATCGGCTTGCTGGCGGGAAGGAGATTCCTGCATTCAAAGTCGGCGGTACGTGGCGATTTTCGCGCCAAGACATCGATGGCTGGATTAAGAAACAAACGGTGGCAAGGCCAGATAGCGACACAAGGACCTCATCGAATAACAGGGGAAAGAAGTAATGCTCGGACTGACTCTACGTGAAGAGTTTCGTGGCAAGCGTCTCAAGGGCACTGCCATCGAACTGTCCAATGATTCCAATACTGGCGCGACACAGGTAGCGGCCAAACAATTCTTGGACATCACCTATCCGACGCACGATCTACTCAAAGGTATCGAAGCGGTCGGACCGGGACAGGGGCGTCCCGTCGTCGTGATTGGTGAGCGCGGTCTCGGCAAATCGCATTTGATGGCCGCTCTGTACCACGCAGTAACTGACCCGTCATCGACCAGCTCGTGGCTCAATGCATGGGCGACCACGTTGGGCGATGCCAACGTCGGCAAAATCGCCCTGCGCGACGGGATGCACGTCATCGGCGAAAGCCTGCATCGCCACCGCTACAAGTTCCTGTGGGATGTGCTGTTCGAGAACCATCCGCACGGCACCTTCATCAAGGGCAAGTGGGAGGGCCAAGGCGCTTCCAAGACCGAAATCCCGTCAGACAAGCTCATCATCGAACTGCTAGAGAACAAGCCGACGATGCTGCTGCTGGACGAGTTCCAGACGTGGTACGACGGTCTTACCAACACCAAGCAGTACCCGTGGAAGAACTGGGCGTTCAACTTCATCCAGATTCTTTCGGAGATCGCCAAAGAGCGCCCCGACCTACTGGTGCTTGTGATCTCGGTGCGCAACGGCGGCAGCGACGCCTATCAGCAGGTGCACCGCGTCAACCCGATCGCCATCGACTTCAAGGCGGGCGGCAGCGCCGAGCGCATCCAGCAGGATCGACGCCGGATGCTGCTGCACCGCCTGTTCGACAACCGCTTGCAGATCGCCAACGGCACCATCGAATCGCTGGTTGCACAGCACGTGGCGGAATCCTTCCGCCTGCTCGATGTGCCGTCCGCCGAGCAGGAGCGCAAGCGCCGTGAATTCACCGAATCGTGGCCCTACGCGCCGCACCTGCTGCGTCTGCTCGAAGAACAGGTGCTAATCGCCACCGACGCGCAGGAAACGCGCGACCTGATCCGCATCCTCGCCAACCTCTACAAGAGCCGCGGCGAGGCCGTGCCGGTGCTCACCGCCGCCGACTTCCGCCTGGACGATGACACCTCGGGCATAGGCGCACTGCTCGAAGCCGTTGCCAACCAACACCACCGCACACTGCGCGAGAAGGCGCAGCAGAACATCATCTCGGTGCAGGAGGCGCGGCACGACCACGCTAGCATCGCACCACATCTGCAGGAAATCATCGGCGCGCTCTGGTTGCGCTCGATTGCCGTCGGCAACCTCGCCGGGGCCGAGCCCGCCACGCTGCAACTAGACATTACCCGTGGCAAGCCGGTGGACGACAACGCCTTCCAGGTCGAGCTGGCGACCATCGTCGAGAACAGCTTCAACATCCATCAGGAAGGCACCAAGCTGCTGTTCCGCGAGGAAGAGAACCCGCGCGCCAAGCTCATGGCCTACGCCCGCAACGACAAGCTATTCATCGACGGTTCCGACCAGGCGCAGCTAGCCAAGCAGGTGCGCTACGTCATCGGCGGCACGGACGAAGTCGCTAAGACCTTCCGCGTGATAGCCCTCCCGAAGTCGTGGGTCAATGATCCATGGACTGCGCTCGATGACGCCGAGCAGCCCGACAAGTGGGATGACCGCCTTCCTATTCTCGTGCTGCCCGAGGAGGCCGACAAGCTCGACTCCACGCTGGGCCGCTGGCTCAAAGACCAGTTACAAAAGCGCCGCAACACCGTGCGCTTCCTGCTGCCGCGCGCGGGCAGTACGAACTCCTTCATGGATCGCGACCTGCTCATCCTCGCCCGCGCCGAAATGAAGGCGCAGGAATGGGGCGGCCAAAATCCCGAGTACAAGAAACTGCACAAGGAGTTCGAGAGCACCTTGCGCGACAACTTGAAAAAGCGCTTCGACCGATTCGCTGTGCTGCAACGCTGGAACTTCGCCGACCCGGCGCAGTGCAAGTTTAGCGTCGAGCGTCTCGACAAGCAGGGTTCGCAGATTCCCGAAGCCATCGAGGAAGCGCTGACCGGCGACCTGTTCGTGCCGGAAGACTTCGAGGAATTGGTGCTCGAATACGCCAGCAATAACGAGTCGGTCGGCAAGCTGCTGCGCGAGCTGCAAGAGCCGCGCCCTGCCGGGCAGGACTGCATTCCGTGGCTGGGTGAAACGGCGATGAAAGAACGCCTGCTGCGCCTGTGCGCCAAGGGCAAGGTCGCCATCAACGTGCGCGGCATGGAGTACCTGCAAACGAACCCAGGAGAGGACGAGGACACCGCGTGGCGGCGTCTGCGCCCCAAGCTCTCGCTCACGGGCCGCCACCTCGACGACGTGTTCGTGATGTTGCCCTCGGCCGTGCCAGCAACCGGAGGCTCGATGCCGTCCGCGCCGTCACCGGGTGACGCTGCCCCGACGGCAGGCGAGCCTGAACCCGCACCGGGCGGTTCGCCCGCACTCACGCCGGAGCCCACACCGGGCAGCATCTTCGGCGGCGACGGGGGCACCGCCAAGCCGCGCATGCCACTCTCGAACCCGGCCACGTCGCCGCTCAACCTGATCGGCAAGATTGAGGGTTGGGGCATCGGCCCGGCCACCAAGGTCGCGGAGGTGTCCATCAAGGTGTCCACCGCCCAAGGCTCACAAATCACCGGCGCGCAGCTCAAGGAACTGCTCAAGAAGCTGCCCGAAGGTATGAGCTTCGAGCTGAACCTAGAGAAGGAGAACGACTGATGGCACTGACCGCCAGTGCCTTGCGGGCCCTGACCCAAGGCTCCGACGCCGATGCTTGGCGCGCCATCGTTGAACAAGCCGTCGAGATCGCCAGAAAGCCGCTGGCCGCGGGCAATGCGCCCCCCGAGGTCGTCCGACGCGATCGCGAGATCGGCGTACTTGATCTGTTCCTCTCCTCCTGCGGCTGGGACTTGTGGCAAGCTTTCGGCGACAACGTGGAGCGCACCTCGGATCGCCTGCAGCGTTGGTGGGCCGAGCCCTTCAACGCCAAGGCGGTGCTGATCCTCGACGGCCTATCCCTGCGCGAGCTGCCGTGGTTGTTGCAGGGCGCGCAGGAGCGCGGCTTCACCACGCACGAGGTCGCTGCCTGCGCCTCCGAGCTGCCCGGCGAAACCGATGAATTTGCCCGCGCGCTCGGCTTTTCCAGCCGCAGCAAACTCCAGAGCAACGGTGGCGGCCTCGCGCACAAGCTGCAAGCGGCCAATACCGAAACCGTGGATTTGCCGTGGAAGGACTGCCAAGCCTTGATTGGCAGCGCGCCGAACCAGATCTTCTGGCACCACTGGCCCGACGCCAAGCTGCACGACATTGCAGGTCAAGGCCAAGGGCTGGAGCCGCTCACCAAGGACGTGGCCGAGCAGTTGTCCGGCGATGACTTTTGGGCCTTCGTCGAGCGCCTCGCCACCGGGCGACGGTTGGTCATCACCTCCGATCACGGCTACGCAGCCACCGGCTACTTCCCCGACGCCGATTCCGAGGTCGGCCAGTTCCTCAAGCATACGTTTGGCAGTTCGCGCGGCAAGAAGGGAACCGGTGATACCGGTCCCTTCTTGCCGCCCGTGGCATTGCAGATCAACGGCCCTCACGGCGCGCACCTGTTGGCCCTGGGCCGCAGGAAGTGGCGCAGTCAAGGCGGCTACCCGACGCTCACGCATGGCGGCTTGTCGCTGCTGGAAGTGCTGTCGCCCTTCGTCGAGCTGACCAAGTAAGGATTGCGGCTGATGGCCACCAAGAAAGAACTACTCCAACAAGAAGTCGCCAAAGCTGTCGGCGCAGGTAAGGCGGTCGCACTCGAAACGGTCGATTTCAACGACCCGAATCGCTCCAGGACCTGCCTGGAGGTGGACTTCCCGATCCTGCCGGTCAATCAGGTGGCGATCATCGAAGGTAACGCGGGCAAGCCGATCTACCAGATGTCGAAGTGGTGGGCGCGGCGACGTTCCAGTGTGTTCCGCTCGATGTTGATCGCGGCGGCCACTAAAGCGCCGGAAGACCCGTCGCACGCGGCCAAGCTGGTGTGGGACAACTACTACGCCAACCACCAGAAGAAAGGCGCGTTCAAGCAGCTGAAGGTGGCGGACATCTTCATGGGCGGCGGCACCACGCTGGTGGAAGGCTCGCGCCTCGGGATGCAGATGGTCGGCAACGACCTCAACCCAGTCGCGTGGTTCGTGGTCAAGCAGGAACTGGCGAATGTCGATCTGGAGCAAGTGAAGAAGCTGCTCGCCGACATCGAGGCCGAGGTCAAGCCGCAGATCATGCCGTACTACTTCTGCGAGGGTCCCCAGGGTGAGAAGGGCAAGTGGACGCATCTGCCCAGCAGCAAGGCGATGCCTGCTGACTTCGACCCGTTCGCCATCCCGCGCAGCGAGCGCAAGGACTACCGCTACGAAGGCCCGGAAATCATCTACACCTTCTGGGCCAAGCACGGCCCGTGTCAGGTGACGGGCTGCGGCCACCGCACGCCAATCATGACCAGCCCGGTGATGGCTGTGAAGACGCTCAGCGTCAAGCACTGGGCACACACTTGCGGCAAATGCGGCGAGACCTTCCATGTGGAGGAAGAAGCCGCGCGCATGGCGCCCGATGCGCCATTCTACGTCGCGCCCACCGAATTGCCGTACTCCGTGCTCGACCGCAAAAAGGGCGTGATCTGCCCGCACTGCGGCCACACCGCGATGGTGAATCTGGGCAAGGGCAAGAACAAGAAGGTGGAGCTGAGCCTGCTGGTGCATCCGCAATGGCTGGCGGGCGAGGCGAAGCAGGATGCAAACGGCCAGCCCTACGGCGGTTCGGCGCAGGACGAGGTGGTGGCGACCATGCGATGGGATGCCGCACGTGCGGGGAAGATTCGCCTGCTGGAAGTGCGCGGCTTGTTGCCAGATGAAGTGACCGACCAAGAGACGGGCATCACGTTTGCACCCACGAAAGGCACGGTGCCGAAGTCTGCCAATTTTGCGTGTGCGGCTTGCGGCACTGTGCAGCCCATCGTTAGTTCGATTGAGGCGACGAAGAAGACCGCGCCAACGAGCATTTACGCAGTGCAGGGTTACGCGCCCAAGCGTGATGCAGCAGGCAAGCCCTACGGCGGCCGCTTCTTTTCTGCGGCGGATGGCGCTTTCGCCAAGCAATACGACGCGGCCTTCAAAGAATGGGAGCTGCGAAAGGACACCGACCTAAAGGACTACTGGCCCCGCAGCGCCATCCCGTTCGGGCACATGACCCACCAGCGTCAACCGTTGCCGCGGCACGGATACCTGAACTGGGCGGACATGTTCAATCCGCGCCAATTGCTCGTTCACGCGCAGCTTCTGAAGGCTATCGCGAATGTTGGAAACTACGACTTGGAAGTGCGTGAGTACGTTCTGGGTGGCTTTCAGCAGTACCTAAACCTGAATAACAGCTTCTGCCATTGGGACGCGCAGAGGGATACAACTTCGCAGCTATTTGCGAACAATAACTTCCATCCAAAATCAACAGTGGTCGAGAACAACGTTTTCGCCGGTCTTGGCAGAGGAAATTGGCGAGCTTGCACCAATAACGCGATAGAAGGACGCGAATGGGCGGTTGCACCGTGGGATGCGGTCAGCCTTGAAACGCTCAAGCGACAGGACGCGGCTTTGGCTGCGCGATTCACCGGCAAGAGCGAAAAGGCCTATCCGGGCGATCCCGTCGGCGAAGTCGGCGTGTACCAAGGCTCGTCCACCGACCTCACGCACGTGCCCACGGCAAGCCTCGATCTGGTCATCACCGATCCGCCCTTTGGCGATCTGTTGCACTACTCGGAGTTGGCCGACTTCTTCTACGTATGGTTGCGCCTCGCGCTGAAGGACGAATACCCCGACTACTTCCGAGCTGACTACACGCCAAAGTCGCTGGAAGCAGTTGCCAATCGTGCGCGCGAGCCGGATGACCCGGATGGCTTCTATCAGCGTCTGCTCACGCAGTGCTGGCGCGAGGCGCACCGCGCACTCAAGCTCGGCGGCATCCTGGCCTTCACCTTCCACCATAGCGAGGACGAGCCGTGGGTGGCGGTGTTGGAGTCGCTGTTCGATGCGGGCTACTACCTCGAGGCGACCTACCCCATCCGTTCCGACGAAACCAAGGGGGAAGGCGAATTCGGTTCCAAGACCATCGAGTACGACATCATCCACGTTTGCCGTAAGCGCACCGAAGAACCGAAGCCGGTGAGCTGGGGCCGTATGCGCCGCGAGGTGATGGCCGACGTGCGCCAGTTGCAGGCCATGCTGGAGAACCACGCCAAGGAAGGTCTGCCCGCCGCCGACATCCAGGTGATCCGGCGCGGCAAGGCACTGGAATACTTCTCGCGCCACTACGGCAAGGTGTATGTCGACGAAGGCCGCACCATCTCCGTGCGCGACGCTCTGGTGGGTATCAATCAGCTCATCGACGAGGATGCTGACAAGGGCAAGGAAGCGCCGCCGGTCAACGCCGAGCCGATCACGCGCCAGTTTCTGCGCACCTTCGGCAGCGCGCCTGAACTGAAACGCGACCAGTTGCAGAAGTTCCTCAAGGGCTCGATCACCACGCCGGACGAGTTCGTTCAGCGCGGCTGGTGCGCGGAGAAAAGCAAGGTGTTCACCCGCACCGATGCGCTGGAGTTCGCGCGCGAGTGGTCGGGCAGACACCGGCGTCGCCTGACCTCCGATCTGGATCAATCGCTGGTTTTGATCGGCGCCTGCTTCGACGGCAGCGGCATCAATGCCTCGGAGACGCTCAGGAATGACAACTTCAGGCCACACGTCGCGCTGAAGCCGCTGTTGGAATGGTTCCACCGCAACGGCCCGGATCAGGCCACCCGCAACGCGGCTTCGCGTGCGGTGTCGATCTTCACCACCTGGCAAGCCAGCCAAGCACCTCAGCCCGCGCAGGGTTCCTTGTTCGATGACGATGGGGAGTACGAACGATGAGACCTTTGCGCGACACGGTGTGGCAGCGGCGCGGCACCAGTTGGGTATGGGACGAAGAAGCCCGCAACCAGATCTGCGCGGCCGGCGAAGTATGGAGTCTGCGCGAGTTCCTGCGCGCGAAAGGAAACTGGCCGGACGACCTGCCAAGCAATGGCGGCAAGACGCTGGTGGTGGCCGGGCTGGATGGCAGCCTCGATCTGCTGACGCCGACGGATGCCGAAGCTTGGCTGGGTGAGGTGATCAAGCCCGCCATCCTGTCCTTTCAGGACGAGTATGAAGGCGAGGCGGCGCTTGCGTTCTGGCTGCCCGGTGGTCACAACCGCATCAGGGCGCACGCGGCCACCGATGAGGTGGGCTGGCTGTGCCACGCGCCCCATGGGCACCAGATCGACCTCGGTCGCATCCTGTGGGGCCAAGCCAACGAGTACCCGCAGGAGATTCTGCTGAGCGATGGGGGTAGGCCCGCTGGCCTGTTCCACCTGCGGATTACTTGAGGGCGACGCGTGACGGCAGAGATTCAGTTCCAACCCGGTGAACGCATCACCCATCACGAGTATGGCCAGGGTGTCGTCCTCGACCCGGCGCGTGACGGCTATTTGCGCGCGTTCTTTGGCGTCGGCGAACGCCGGGTGCCGGTGGCGTCGCTGCGGCGCGAACTCACGCGCACCGAGCGCATCCTGCGCGCCGTGGATGGTGGCGCAGAGCGGTCGCGCAAGGCATGGCTGTCTTACGAGGCGCACGCGTTGCCGATGATGGAAAGCGCCTCGGCGCTGACCTCGGCCAAGATCGACCTGTTACCCCATCAGGTGGTGCTGACGCACCGCATTGCCACCGCATCGCCCCGGCGCTATCTGATTGCCGACGAGGTGGGCTTGGGTAAGACCATCGAAACCGCGCTGATTTTGCGAGAGCTGGCCAGCCGGGGTGAATTGACCCGCGCCCTGATGGTGGTGCCTGCGGGCCTCGTGAACAACTGGCACCGCGAGCTGAACGAAGTGTTCAACCTCGACTTCGAGGTGTTCGGCTCCGAAGGTGACATCACCGACCGCAAGACCAATGCCTTCGCCAAGCACGACCGGCTGATCGCCAGCATCGACACCCTGAAGCGGCCCGCGCGCATCAAGCGCCTGCTGGACGCGCCCCGCTGGGATCTGGTGGTGTTCGACGAAGCGCATCACCTCACAGCCTACAAGTCAGGCGGCAAGGTCAGAAAAACCGAGAACTACAAGCTGGCCGAGGCACTGAAAGATCACTCGCGGGACCTCGTGCTGCTGTCGGCCACGCCGCACCAGGGCAATCACTTCCAGTTCTGGATGCTAGCGCAACTGCTGAATCCGACGCTGTTTCGCAGCCCCGAGGAGATGGTGGAGGAGCGGCACCGGCTCAACACAGTGATGTTCCGCCGTACCAAGGCTGACGCCTGCCAGCCCGATGGCTCCCCGCTGTTCGCGCGGCGCTGGGTTCACACCGAATCCTTCGTAATGAACCAGGCGGAGCGGCTGTTCTACGAGAAGTTGCGCGAGTACCTGGAGGACGGATTTGACCTTGCGCGCCGCCGAGGCAATCAAGGGCGTGCGCTGGGCTTCCTTATGGCGATCTTCCAGAAAATCGCGGCATCGAGCTTTGCTGCCGTACGCCGCACACTCAAGCGCCGCCTGTTGATGCTGACGCTGCACGAGGCGTTTCTGCGCGACAAGGAACTGGACATAGAAGGCCGCGAGCGTCTGACCGAGGAGGCGCGCGAGCTGATCCACGTGGAGTTCGGACTGCCGCGCGACAGCATCGGACGAAGCGAGGTAGATCGCGTGCTTGCTGATCTGAAGTACCGTATGGTGAAGAAGCTGGACGAAGAGGCGCTGGAGATGGCCTCCGACCCCTACGGTAGCGAGTATTCGGCCACGCACGCGGAAGAAGCCGCGTCGGCGGTGGTGAACCTGCATCTGCCCGAAGAGCGCCTGCGCATCGGGGACCTGCTGCGCGTGTTCCCGGCAGAGCGCGAGACCAAGATGCAAAAGCTGCTCGATGGCTTGGGCACGCTGTGGCGACAGAACCCCAACGAGAAGATCGTGATCTTCGCCACCTACCTCGGTACGGTGGACATGATCGCCCGCGAGATCGAGCAGACGTTCCCCGGTCAGGGCGTCGCCGTGCTGCGCGGCGGCGACCACGGCGCGAAGGTAGCGGCGGAGCGGCGCTTCCGCCAGAAGGACGGCCCGCGTGTGCTGGTCTGCACTGCGGCGGGACGCGAAGGCATCAACCTGCAGTTTGCGCGCGTCTTGTTCAATTTCGACTTGCCGTGGAATCCGATGGACATGGAGCAGCGCATCGGGCGCATCCATCGCTACGGCCAGAGCCATACCGCGCAGGTCTACAACCTCGTGCTGTCCGACACCATCGAAGGCCGCATCTTCCTGCTGCTCGACGAGAAGCTCATCGAGATCGCCCGCACCGTCGGTAAGGTGGATGAACAAGGCAATGTGGCCGAAGACTTGCGTGCGCAGATTCTTGGGCAATTGTCCGAGCGATTGAACTACGACCGGCTGTATCAGGAGGCGCTGTCCGACCCGGAGCTGAAACGCACGCAGGTGGAGCTGGAAGCTGCGCTGTCGAACTCCCGCGAAGCGCGGCAGGTGGTGTTTGACCTGTTCCAAGATCTCGACGGCTTCAGCTTGGACGACTACAAGCCCTTCTCGGACGTGACCTCCAGTTTGGATCGGCTTGTGCGTTTCCTTTCGGCGGCGGTCGCGGATCGCCACCAGAAACTAGTGAAGGTGGACGATGCCACCTACGATATTGTCACTGACGATGGCACTCGCCGCACCCGCTTCACCTTGAGTCGCGAAGCGGCGACAAATCAGGAAGAGCTGCAACTGATGGGCTTGGATCACCCGCTGGTGCAGGAAGAACTCGGACGTTGGCGTACCTTGGCACCGGAGGAAGTAGGTATTGCTGTGTCGGGTGACATGGACGAGCCGGTACTGCTGTCGCTGTGGATGGTAGAGGCGTATGTCGGTAACGGTGAGCGCCGTGTGGTAGTTCAGCCCATCGCCGTCAAGCAGGACGGCACGCGCGTTCCAGTGGTCGAGCGCCTATGCGAAAAGTATCTTCAGGCTGCCCCCGCCACACCGACGCTCCGAGCGGAGCAACGAAGCGATTTATTCGTCCGCGCTGTCGAGCCGACATTGCAACGGGAGCTGAAGCACAAAGGTACTGCGAACGGCGACGGAAGCTACTCGGCGGAGCTAATTGGATACGTTGAGATTTCATAGGGTCAAGACATAGCATGCCGTTGTGAAAGCATTCTGATGAAACTGGCAGACACTAACCGTTGCCGTCCATTGGTTTTATTTGGTTGCGTAACGTGGGAAAGGTGGCGTGCGCTGTCGTTGGTCCGCCAGGCTCAGTACCGCCTTGGTGCGCAAAGGATTGGTCAATGTGGTGTTCGTGAGTGAATCCATTCTTGAACTATCGGTTTGGTCCCTGGACGCCACATGGAGCCGAGCTCGCGGAGCGTTGGATCGTGTGCATCGCGCGGCGAACTATCTCAAGTCGAGTAGCCCATGAAGATATTTCGCTCCGATCCATCGGCAAGGCGTATGCGATAGATCATCGACGATCGGGTTAGGCGGTCCAAAACTTTGACTTGGCCAAGGCGCGGCAACCGGATCGTCGCACCAACGAGCGGGTCCCTAAGAGCGGGTGAAGCGCTGATGGGTTTCAATTCGCGTGCTTCCACTTGAGCGCGACAGTAGGCCCAATCAATGGGGTCCGGTGTCGGGATGTAGCCCGATCTCCAGCGCTTTTCCTTGCGTCGTGCTTCCTCCTCCAGTTCGCTTACCAGCCGATCTCGGGAGGCGCGCCACAACCGCGCCGCCCCAGGCAGCCAGATCCACTTCCGTGGGGCGCCTTCAAGCACCCATCGCTTAAAAGCTGCGGGATCCGCGACTACGGAATCCTTTGTTGACGACAGGTCGATCTCGAGCATGCGCGCATCGAGACGGCGTACGGTCAAAGCCTTCGCGTCATCCACCGCATGGGTTACTAGGACCTCCACCAGCAACTCGCCATCCGAATCCTCCATGACAACGTCTGGGCGGATACCGGCTCGTGGTAGCTCGGATTGGGCATCCCAGATATGTGTGACCCTGGCTGGCCAATGCACGCTCTCTCCCAAGTGGAGCAGTCCAGCGGCATCGGTCGCCTCCGGCGGGTTAGGCATCCCCTCAGCGCCAGTCCACCGAGGCAAATTCAACCTCGAAGCTCGGGTCAGTATCTGCTTGGCATAAAGATGGACCGCTGTCTCTGCGCAAGACTCGTTCGGAACGCTACCGTAGTGTGCGAAGTGGGGTTGGCGGCGCCCGGCGCCATGCTTTGCTACCAGGGGCGCACCGCAGCCGGGGCAGAGGCAATGGCATGCCAGGCCACGCGGCACATCCATCGCGGCGTACATCCGGCTGTCCCTCAGCCCAAATGGGACGCCGGCGTCATGCGCCAGGCCCCTGGCCGATCGCTGCCTCAGTTCGTTTGCCATGTTCCCTTCCCGTGTTATCAATGCTCAACACACTGGATTGGACCTGGCTGAGGAAACATGGACATAGGGGCGCAATCAGGATTGCCGACGGTTTCGGCGCTCCACTACTTCGGCAAGTGGCTAGAAGAAGAGACCCCCAGTGGAAAAATCCGCCAGGTCCTCAGGGCCTTTGCTGACCTAACGCTCCGCGCGCTCGAGAACGGCAGCGAGCCGCCTGCCGCCGAGGTTGCCCAGCTTTGGCACCTCCACCGGGAGCGCACCGGTGGCGCCGTCGCCGATGAGCCCATCACCGGCAAGTGGCTGCCGGCCGCTCAGGTCGAGCTCTGGTGGAAAACCCGTGAAAACAGTCGCCGACAGTTTCTTCTCGCGGCCGGCTGCGAGATTGATGTCCATTTGCGCATCCAGCGTGGTGGCGGCCGTGGCAATGCGACGACCTATCAGTTTGAGTTCGTGCCGGCGGCGCCCTTTGCCGCGGACCAACCCGTCGAGGTATCCGGTAGTTCCGATGGGATCAACCGGCTGGTCTACAGCCATGAGCCTGCCCGGGCCAACTTGATTCTGGGCGCCCTGCTTGACCGCCCGTTCAACGTCCGGTCCTGGAGGGGGCTCTTCCTCATGGTGATCGTGGCCTTGCCGCCATTCGTGGCCATGATGTGTGCAATAACCCTCGCGGCCTCCTTGGTGTACCGAATCGGCATCTCCCCAGGCTTCATTAGCGCCAGCGCAGCGATTGGCTTCTTGGGTGCCTCGCTGACCTGGACCTTCAAGCCACTGTGGCAACTCCCCGAACTCCAGGTGACGACCGCCCCTTCGGGCCTGCTCGCCTTCAACCAGTTCCATGGGCAGTTCAGGCTGAGTCGGGACCATGAGAGCAAAAGAAGGGGACGGTTTAGCCTCGTGCGCTTCTACAGCACATGTCCCATCTGCGCGGGTACCATCGATGTTCGGGACGGTGGCAAGGCCTTTCCAGGCAGGCTAGTTGGCGCTTGCTCGGACAGCCCTCGGGAGCACATATACAGTTTTGATGCTGTCACCCTGACCGGGCGTCTCCTAGTTGACCGTTAGAGGTTCAAGTCCGCGCTGCGCGTCGACCTCGCGCTGGCTTCGCGCAGCGTTTGTGCAGTGGCGGACACCTGCGGAGTGGTCATGTACGAAGATATAGAGTTTAGCCGCAGAGACCTGTTTCACATGGTCTGGGCTCAGCCGGTCCTTGCGATCGCGAAAGAGATTGGCATTTCCGATGTCGCCTTGAGCAAGGCGTGCAGAAAGGCGGGCATACCATTGCCCGGACGAGGATATTGGGCTTCGGTGAAGGGCGGGAGGCGGGTGTCCGAACCAAAACTTCCTGGGTTGAAGCCCGGCCAGGCGGACCTGGTGCGATTCCGAGTACTGCAGAATCCGCCCAATCGTGTCTTGTGGGATGCGCCGCAGCCAGTTGCACCCATCGCAGTGCCTGAAAAGCTTCAAAAGCCTCACCGACTTGTGGCCGAGCTTCAAGCCGCTGCGAAAGAGGCAAGGGAAGATAAAGGGGTATTGGTCCTCAACTACGCGAAGGTTCTTCGCGTAAGAACGTCAGCCCGATGCTTGCCGCGCTCGGCCAGACTCCTAGACGCTCTACTGAAGCAATTTGAGTCGCGCGGCTATTCATTTCGCATCGGTGACAGATACGTAGAGACCGAAGTAGTTTTGAACGAAGGGGCCATACCCTTCCGTCTAGATGAACAGACCAAGCAGACACCCCCACCAGAGCCCGCGCCTGCGAGGCGAAAGGGGACGCCCGCATATGAACCATGGCGACCAGCCTACGTCCTAAAGGGAACAGGCAACTTCACTCTGGAATTCGGCAAATACAGCCTGCAGGGATGTCGCCGCACATGGAAGGATCGACCTGGCCTACCGCTGGAAGCGCAGCTTCATGAAGTAATGGAGGCCATTCCCACCTGGGAGGCAACCTTAAGGCATGCTCGGCTTGAAAGAGAGGAGGAAGAGGCGCGTTCTGCTGAGGCGGAAAAACGAAGGGTAAATAAAGCCCGTGCTGAAGAAGTACTTCGTCGCCAAAGGGCTCTGTTCGTTGAGAACGTGAGATCTTGGGAACGAGCAGAGCGACTACGGCGTTTCGTCGCCGCTGTCGTGTCTTCGACAGGGCCTACAGAAGAAGTGATGACTTGGATGGCGTGGGCCAACGCTCAGATCAAAGCGCTAGATCCTCTCGAGAGAAGCCTAAAGGACGTGCTCAATCTCGCGGTTGAACTTGAGGACTACTATTCGGGACCGTCCCCCTGGGAGAAACCAAACAAGGACTGGTGGGGTTGAGCCTTTAATCGTTGGGGCGTGGCTCGCGAGATTCTACAAATGACTTTCCAGCCAATTCTCGGGTCGCTCAGTCGTTGGCGGCAGATTTGGCGATTATGGCCCGTGTACTGTCGGGGCCGAGATCTCGCTTACAGTCTTGCAAGCACCAAAGGCCGCTGATTCTCCGCTTGTCGCCAGGCCCTGCCTTTAGCAAGCGGGCTTTGACACTTCGATTGAATTCTTCGAAGAGCTTAGTCAGGTCAAGATCAATATTTAGCATCAGCTGATCATCAGTGCAGAATGAATAGGTATTTCCCCATCCACGAATCTTGTTGCTGGCATCGACGAGCGCCTCTGCATACGTGGAGCCCGTTCGGATCGCGAAAATCGGATCCCTCATTGCAACAAGGGCCGAAGAGTAGATCTCCTTCACGTCCCGAATTAGCTTATCTTTTGACTTCTTCGCAGGACGCACACGGTCGCGCCGCACATCGCAACCTAAAAACTGGAAGCCGCTTGACGTTGGACCATGATCTGCCTTCGTTCGCTCGGTTTCGTCTGAAGACTCCGGATCGTACGCAGACAGTCCGAGTTTGCGGAGTATTGTGAGCCCACTCTTGAATGCCTTGAATGTCGCTTTGCGATCGGATCCAAAAATGATGAAGTCGTCGATATAGCGGATGCATACGATCCCGCGATCGTTCATTGCGCGATCGAAGTCCTTCAGCAAATAGTTGCACAACATCGGAGACAGGCAGGATCCTTGCGCTACACCGCCATCAGCGAGAGGAAAGAGCCGAACATCCTCGCCAAATTTGGCGATGTCCCGAAGTTCTGTATCAGTCGCTTGCTTCAACAGGTCGTTGAATCGTTCGTCGGCAATTTTCGCCTGAATTAGCCTTACGGCCGTGTCGCGTGGAACGTCGACAAAAAACGACTTGATATCCGTTCGAATGAAATAGCCGGAATGCTGTGCGACCTCGAGAGCTTTCGCTATCGCACCAGGTACCCCAAAGGTCGGGCCTTCGACTCCACCGAAGTTGAAGCCGGACTTCAAATCACGGGAAATGGCGGGCGTGGCTTGTACCACATCTAGGATTGCCCGCTGAACAATACGACTGGGAATGGGCGCGACGACCACGGGACGACTTCCGCCGCTCTTCTTCTTCAGCAGCAGCCCTTTCGCAGGGGCAAAGACGAACTTTCCTTCGCGAAGTTGTCTTGCAATGCGCTGTATGTTGCGAGGAAGTCCTTGATCAAATTTCTTTACCTCCTCCCTCGTTTCATGGGAGGAGGAAGACAAACCGTTTGCCCGCACGACTGACCAGGCCGCATATAGGGCCCTTTCAGTGCGGACGGTGTCGTACTCGCCTTTCTTCTTTGTCATCTGTTTGGTGGGTCTCACTGGCGAACTTCACCCGACCGTCTCAGAGATCTATCCCGCAGGCTCGACTATGTGTCGGACCTGACCAGCCGACGGGCAAACCCGGCGAATGGCGTCATCGCCGACAGGTGCGGCGCCGCAAACCGGCCCACGCCCCGCGACAACCAAGAGCAGAACAACGGCCCGCAAGAGGGCGTGTGCAGAATTTTGTGTAACCGGGGTTTGGGTTACCGCTGAGGAAGTCGTTCCTCGAACTGAATCGTAAAGCGGTTCAATGCAGCCTTCCAGTCGCGGATCGGCAGCGTCCATTTCTTGCTGATGTTGCGC
>NZ_JBFRFH010000028.1:0-17202 GCF_052114725.1 Dyella sp. 2YAF14
ATCGCGTCATACGCCTTGAATTCGCCACCGAAGCGCTCTGCGCCGACCTTGGTCAGTGCGGCCGTCAGCGTCGTCTTGCCGTGGTCCACGTGACCAATCGTGCCGACGTTGACGTGCGGCTTGGTGCGTTCGAATTTACCCTTTGCCATGACTAAAACCTCTAAAAAAGAACGGTAGTTGGAGGAAGAAAGCCTTATCAGGCCTTCTTCATGACCTGCTCAGCGATGTTGTTCGGCGCTTCAGCGTAGTGGTCGAACTCCATCGTAAAGGTGGCGCGACCCTGGGTCAGCGAACGAATGGTCGTCGCATAACCAAACATCTCGCCCAGCGGGACCATCGCATTGATGGTCTTGCCCGACGGCGTATCGTCCTGACCCTGAAGCAGGCCACGACGGCGGCTCAGATCGCCCATCACGTCGCCGACGTAATCTTCCGGCGTCACGACTTCGACCTTCATGATCGGCTCGAGCAGCACCGGCGACGCCTTGGCGAAGCCCTGCTTGAACGCCATCGACGCGGCGAGCTTGAACGCCATTTCCGACGAGTCGACGTCGTGGTACGAACCGAAGACCAGTTTGACCTTCACGTTCACCACCGGGAAGCCAGCCAGCGGACCGCTGGTGATGGTTTCGCGCAGACCCTTTTCGACCGACGGGATGAATTCCTTCGGGATCACGCCGCCCGTGATGTCGTTGATGAACAGGAAGTCGTTCTTGACGTCCGTGCTCTTGCGGTCTTCTTCGGTCATCGGCGACAGCTCGATCACCACGTGACCGTACTGACCCTTACCACCGGACTGCTTGGCGTGCTTGTAATCCGACTTGACGTCCGACGAACGAATCGTCTCGCGGTAGGCCACCTGCGGCTTGCCGACGTTCGCCTCGACGTTGAACTCGCGGCGCATGCGGTCCACCAGGATGTCCAGGTGAAGCTCGCCCATGCCCGAGATGATGGTCTGACCCGACTCCTCGTCCGTACGAACGCGGAACGACGGATCTTCCGCAGCCAGACGGCCGAGGGCGATACCCATCTTTTCCTGGTCCGACTTGGTCTTGGGCTCCACCGCCATCGAAATCACCGGCTCCGGGAACGTCATGCGCTCCAGAGTGATGATGTGATCCTGCGAGCACAGCGTGTCACCGGTCGTCACGTCCTTCAGGCCGACCGCTGCGGCGATATCGCCAGCGCGGACTTCCTTCAGTTCCTGACGCTCGTTGGCGTGCATCTGCAGGATGCGGCCGATGCGCTCCTTCTTGGACTTGACCGGGTTGTACACCTGGTCGCCCGCGTTGAGCGTGCCCGAGTAGACGCGGAAGAACGTGAGCGAACCCACGAACGGGTCGGTCATGATCTTGAACGCGAGCGCGGAGAACGGCGCGGCGTCGTCGGCCTTGCGCGTAGCTTCGTTCTCGTCTTCGTCCAGACCAGCAACCGGCGGACGATCGATCGGCGACGGCAGCAGGTTGACCACCGCGTCGAGCATCGCCTGCACGCCCTTGTTCTTGAACGCGGTACCGCAGAACACCGGGATGATCTCGCTGGACAGCGTGCGCGCACGCAGACCGCCGATGATCTCTTCCTCGGTCAGGTCGCCGCCTTCCAGGTACTTGTTCATCAGCTCTTCGGACGCTTCGGCAGCCGACTCGACCATGTACGAACGGGCTTCGGCAGCCTTGTCCGCGAGGTTGGCCGGGATGTCGGCGTACTCGAACTTCATGCCCTGGGATTCCATGTCCCAGATGATGGACTTCATCTTGAGCAGGTCGACCACGCCCTCGAAGTTGTCCTCGGCGCCGATCGGCACCTGCATCGGGACCGGGTTGGCACCCAGGCGAGCCTTCAGCTGGTCGACCACCTTGTAGAAGTTCGCGCCAGTGCGGTCCATCTTGTTGACGAACGCGAGGCGCGGCACCTTGTACTTGTTGGCCTGACGCCAGACGGTTTCAGACTGCGGCTGCACACCACCCACCGCGCACAGCACGAACACCGCGCCGTCGAGCACGCGCAGCGAACGCTCCACTTCGATGGTGAAGTCGACGTGTCCGGGGGTGTCGATGATGTTGAAGCGGTGCTCGGGCAAGGAACGATCCATGCCCTTCCAGAACGCCGTCGTTGCCGCCGACGTAATGGTGATGCCGCGCTCCTGCTCCTGCTCCATCCAGTCCATCGTTGCTGCACCGTCGTGCACCTCGCCAATCTTGTGACTGACGCCGGTGTAGAACAGGATGCGCTCCGTGGTGGTGGTCTTGCCGGCATCGATGTGAGCCATGATGCCGAAGTTGCGGTAGCGCTCGATAGGAGTGGTGCGTGCCACGGTCTTAACCTCTGAAAGTTCTAGCTGTACTGCTTACCAGCGGTAATGCGAGAAGGCCTTGTTGGCCTCTGCCATACGATGCGTCTCTTCGCGCTTCTTGATCGCGCCACCGCGATTTTCCGAAGCTTCGAGCAACTCGGCGGCCAGCTTGCGCGGCATCGAGGTCTCGCCGCGCTTGCGGGCGGAGTCGATGGCCCAGCGCATGGCGAGCGCCATACGGCGACCCGGACGCACTTCGACCGGCACCTGGTAGGTGGCGCCGCCGACACGACGGGACTTCACCTCAACCGCGGGAGCGATGTTGTTGAGCGCCTTTTCGACCAGCTGCACCGGCTCGGCGTTCTTTTCGCCGAGGTGGGCAAGCGCGCCGTAGACGATGCTTTCTGCGACCGACTTCTTGCCGCTCTTCATCACCATGTTGATGAAGCGGGCGATCAGCTGGCTGCCGTGCTTGGGATCCGGCAGGATCAGACGGGCGGGATGTGAACCTTTACGCGACATGTTGGAAGTCCTTTACTTCTTCGGGCGCTTGGCGCCGTACTTGGAGCGCGACTGGCGGCGCTTGGTGACACCGGCGCAGTCGAGACTGCCGCGCACCGTGTGGTAACGCACACCCGGCAGATCCTTGACGCGACCGCCGCGGATCAGGACCACGGAGTGCTCCTGCAGGTTGTGGCCTTCGCCACCGATGTAGCTGATGACTTCGTAGCCGTTGGTCAGGCGCACCTTGGCAACCTTACGCAGCGCCGAGTTCGGCTTCTTAGGGGTGGTGGTATAAACACGCGTGCAGACGCCGCGGCGCTGCGGGCTGTTCTGCAAAGCCGGCGAAGCACTCTTGTAGGTCTTCGGGCTGCGGGATTTGCGAACCAACTGGTTGACTGTCGTCATTGAAGCTGTTCCTGAGAAACATAAAGGCAGACCGAACCGGCTCGGTCTGCCAAGAAGCGGGAATTTAACATGGGCAGCCTGTCACAGACAAGCTGACGCCCTGCCGGCCATGGCCCGAACACGAGGCGCACTCCTTGCGCCTCTTTTCGTATGTCAGCGAGTAAAGCCCGGTAAGGGCTTACTCCACACCAATGTCGCTACCGGTGGTGGCTTCTGCGAAGGAAGCCGATGAAGCGGAGCCGGAAAGAGTTTCGAGCTCCGAGGCGGTAAGACCGCCCTGGCGATGACGCGCTGCGTGATACGCCAGACCCGTACCAGCCGGAATAAGACGGCCGACAATAACATTTTCCTTCAGGCCACGCAAGGTATCGCGCGTGCCGCGGACCGCAGCTTCCGTCAACACTCGGGTGGTTTCCTGGAAGGAAGCCGCCGAGATGAAGGATTCCGTGGCCAACGACGCCTTGGTGATACCCAGCAGCACCGACTGGAATTCAGCCGGACGCTCGCCACGGTGGACAGCACGGTCGTTTTCGCCATTGATGCGAACACGCTCGACCTGCTCACCGCGCAGGTAGTGGCTCTCGCCCGGATCGGTGATCTCAACCTTGCGCAGCATCTGGCGAATGATCGCTTCGATGTGCTTGTCGTTGATCTTCACGCCCTGCAGACGGTAGACGTCCTGGATTTCCTTGACCAAGTAAGCGGCCAGCGGCTCGACACCCAGCAGGCGCAGGATGTCATGCGGGCTGGGCTCGCCGTCCACGATGGTTTCGCCCTTCTCCACGTGCTCGCCTTCGAACACGATGACCTGGCGCCACTTGGGAATCAGCTCCTCGTGCTCGTTGCCGTCCACGTCCTTGATGATCAGGCGCTGCTTGCCCTTGGTGTCCTTGCCGAAGCTGATCACGCCCGAGCGCTCGGCGAGGATCGCCGGCTCCTTGGGCTTGCGTGCTTCGAACAAGTCGGCCACGCGCGGCAGACCACCCGTGATATCGCGGGTCTTGGAGGTTTCCTGCGGGATACGTGCCACCACGTCACCCACGCCCACCTGCGCACCGTTCTGGATCGACACGATGGCGCCGGCCGGGAGCATGTACTGCGCCGGCACGTCGGTGCCCGGCAGCTTCAGCTCGCGACCCTTGGCGTCTTCCAGACGCACGATCGGGCGCAGATCCTTGGCGGCCGTACCACGGCGCTTCGGATCGGTCACCACCGCCGACTCCAGGCCGGTCAGTTCGTCGGTCTGGCTCTGCACGGTGATGCCATCGATGAAGTCGATGAAGCGCACCGTACCGGCCACTTCCGACACGATCGGATGGGTATGCGGATCCCAGTTGGCCACGGCCTGGCCAGCCTTGACCGGGTCGCCGTCCTTGACTGCGATGGTGGCGCCGTAAGGCACCTTGTAGCGCTCACGCTCGCGGCCGTTGGCGTCGATGACGCTCACTTCGCCCGAACGCGACACTGCCACCAGGTGACCCTGGTTGTGGTGCACGGTCTTGAGGTTGTTGAACTTCAGCGTGCCGGTGGTCTTCACCGTCACGTTGTCCACGGCAGCAGCACGGGAAGCCGCACCACCGATATGGAAGGTACGCATGGTCAGCTGGGTACCCGGCTCACCGATCGACTGCGCAGCCACCACACCCACGGCCTCACCCATGTTCACCAGGTGACCACGGGCCAGGTCGCGGCCGTAGCACAGGGCGCACACGCCATGATCGGCGGCGCAGGTGATGGGCGAGCGCACCTTGACCGACTGCACGCCGGCCTTGTCGAGCTTCTCGACCAGGGCTTCGTCCAGCAGGGTGTCGCGGGTGACCAGCGGTTCGTTGTCTTCGCCCGGGCCGTAGACGTCTTCCAGCGCCACACGACCAAGCACGCGGTCGCGCAACGGCTCGACCACGTCGCCGCCTTCCACGATCGGCTGCATGGTCACGCCATTGTCGGTACCGCAGTCGTCGAAGGTGATGACCACGTCCTGTGCCACGTCGACGAGACGACGGGTCAGGTAACCGGAGTTAGCCGTCTTCAACGCCGTATCCGCCAGGCCCTTACGGGCACCGTGGGTGGAGTTGAAGTACTGCAGCACGTTCAGGCCTTCGCGGAAGTTCGCCTTGATGGGCGTCTCGATGATCGAGCCGTCCGGGCGAGCCATCAGGCCGCGCATACCGGCCAGCTGACGAATCTGCGCGACCGAACCACGGGCGCCGGAGTCAGCCATGATGTACAGCGAGTTCATCGACTTCTGGTTGACCGTCTTGCCTTCGGCATCGGTGACCTTCTCGGTACCGATACCGTCGATCATGGCCTTGGCGACCAGTTCGTTGGTGCGCGACCAGATGTCGACGACCTTGTTGTAGCGCTCGCCGGCGGTGACGAGACCGGACTGGTACTGCTCCTGGATCTCGACCACTTCCTTCTCGGCCTCTTCCAGGATCGGCTTCTTCTCGTCAGGGATGATCATGTCATCGATGCCGATCGAGATGCCCGCGCGGGTGGCGAAGCGGAAGCCGGTGTACATCAGCTGGTCGCCGAAGATCACCGTGTCCTTCAGACCCAGGCGGCGATAGCACTGGTTGATCAGGCGCGAGATGTTCTTCTTGGTCAGCTCGGTGTTGGCCAGCGCGAACGGCAGGCCTTCCGGCATGATTTCGAGCAGCAGCGCGCGACCCACGGTCGTGTCGACGATCGAGGTCTGCTCAGTGCGGCCGCCTTCTTCATCGATGTGCACCTGCTTGATGCGCACCTTGACCTTGGCGTGCAGTTCAACCGCACGGTTGTCGTAGGCACGGCGAACTTCGCCGATGCCCGAGAACACCATGCCATTGCCCTTCGCGTTCACCAGCTCGCGGGTCATGTAGTACAGACCAAGGACCACGTCCTGGGTCGGCACGATGATCGGCTCGCCGTTGGCGGGCGACAGGATGTTGTTGGTCGCCATCATCAGGGCGCGCGCTTCGAGCTGCGCCTCGATCGACAGCGGCACGTGCACAGCCATCTGGTCACCGTCGAAGTCGGCGTTGAACGCCGTGCAGACGAGCGGATGCAGCTGGATGGCCTTGCCTTCGATCAGCTTCGGCTCGAATGCCTGGATGCCCAGACGATGCAGCGTCGGTGCGCGGTTGAGCATCACGGGATGCTCGCGGATCACCTCTTCGAGGATGTCCCACACCTGGCCTTCTTCGCGCTCGACGAGCTTCTTGGCGGCCTTGATGGTGGTCGCTTCACCGCGAGCCTGCAGCTTGGCGAAGATGAAGGGCTTGAACAGCTCAAGCGCCATCTTCTTGGGCAGACCGCACTGGTGCAGGCGCAGGGTCGGACCGACCACGATCACCGAACGACCGGAGTAGTCCACGCGCTTGCCGAGCAGGTTCTGGCGGAAGCGGCCCTGCTTGCCCTTGATCATGTCGGCCAGCGACTTCAGCGCGCGCTTGTTGGTGCCGGTGATGGCACGACCGCGACGGCCGTTGTCGAGCAGCGCATCGACCGATTCCTGCAGCATGCGCTTTTCGTTGCGCACGATGATGTCGGGCGCATTGAGTTCGAGCAGGCGACGCAGGCGGTTGTTGCGGTTGATGACGCGACGGTACAGATCGTTCAGATCGGACGTGGCAAAGCGGCCGCCATCGAGCGGCACCAGCGGACGCAGATCCGGCGGCAGCACCGGCAGCACGGTCAGCACCATCCACTCCGGCTTGTTGCCGGATTCGAGGAAGGCTTCGATCAGCTTGACGCGCTTGGTGAGGCGCTTCAGCTTGGTCTCGGAATTGGTCGAGCCGATCTCTTCCTTGAGGCGAATCACTTCGCCCGGCAGGTCGAGCGACTTGAGCAACTCATAGACGGCCTCGGCACCCATGCGGGCGTCGAACTCGTCGCCGTGCTCTTCGACGGCTTCCAGGTACTGGTCTTCGCTGAGCAGCTGGCCGCGCTCAAGCGCGGTCAGACCTGGATCGATCACCACGAAGGCTTCGAAGTACAGGATGCGCTCGATGTCACGCAGGGTCATGTCCAGCATCAGGCCGATGCGCGAAGGCAGCGACTTGAGGAACCAGATGTGCGCGGTCGGCGAGGCCAGTTCGATATGGCCCATGCGCTCGCGACGCACCTTGGCCAGCGTCACTTCCGTGCCGCACTTTTCGCACACGACGCCGCGGTGCTTCATGCGCTTGTACTTGCCGCACAGGCACTCGTAGTCCTTCACGGGACCGAAGATGGCGGCGCAGAACAGGCCGTCACGCTCGGGCTTGAAGGTGCGGTAGTTGATCGTTTCCGGCTTCTTCACCTCGCCGTACGACCACGAGCGGATCAGCTCCGGCGAAGCCAGAGCGATCTTGATCGCATCGAAGTCAGGCGCGGTGCGCTGCTGGTTGAACAGATTGAGCAAGTCTTTCATGGATGTCTCCGAAGATCGGGAATAGGTAATGGAGAATCAGGAATCGGGAGAACGAGGAACGAAAGTTCGTTCCTCGTCCCCGCCTCAACTCACTTCACTTCTTCCAGATCAATATCGATACCGAGCGAGCGGATTTCCTTCACCAACACGTTGAAGGATTCCGGCATGCCCGCTGCCATCTCGTGGTTGCCGTCGACAATGTTCTTGTACATCTGGTTACGGCCCTGCACGTCATCGGACTTCACCGTCAGCATTTCCTGCAGGGTGTAGGCCGCGCCGTAGGCTTCCAGTGCCCAGACTTCCATTTCGCCGAAGCGCTGGCCGCCGAACTGCGCCTTACCACCCAGCGGCTGCTGCGTGACGAGCGAGTACGGACCAGTCGAACGCGCGTGCATCTTGTCGTCGACCAGGTGGTTCAGCTTCAGGTAGTGCATGTAGCCCACGGTGACCGGGCGATCGAACGCTTCGCCGGTACGGCCGTCGTACAAGGTGGTCTGACCCGATTCCGGCAGATCGGCGAGGCGGAGCATCGCCTTGATCTCGGTTTCCTCGGCACCGTCGAACACCGGCGTGGCCATCGGCACGCCTTCCTGCAGGTTGTTGGCCAGCGCGAAGATTTCTTCGTCGGTCAACGACTTCAGGTCGACATGCTGCACGGCGCCAGCGACGTGGTGGTTGTACACCTGGTCGAGGAACTCGCGGATCTGCGCCACCTTGGCCTGCGCTTCGAGCATCTTCTGGATCTTCTTGCCCAGGCCCTTTGCGGCCCAGCCCAGATGCACTTCCAGAATCTGGCCGATGTTCATACGCGAGGGCACGCCCAGCGGGTTCAGCACGATGTCGACCGAGGTACCGTCTTCGGAGAACGGCATGTCCTCCACCGGCACCACGTTGGACACCACACCCTTGTTACCGTGGCGACCGGCCATCTTGTCGCCCGGCTGGATGCGACGCTTCACGGCCAGGAACACCTTGACCATCTTGAGCACGCCCGGTGCGAGGTCGTCGCCCTGGGTGATCTTGCTCTGCTTTTCCTTGAAGCGCTTGTCGAACTCTTCCTTGTGACGCTTGATCTGATCGGCCGCGCGCTCGAGGAACTCGGTGACGTCCTCTTCCTTCACGTTGATCTTGAACCAGTCGTCCTTCTTCAGGCCGTCCAGGAACGCGTCGGTGATTTCAGCGCCGCGCTTGAGACCGGCCGGACCGCTCATCGCGGTCTTGCCGACAAGCTGGGTGCGCATACGGTTGTAGATCGCGCCTTCGAGGATGCGGAACTGGTCATCAAGGTCCTTGCGGATACGCTTGATTTCCATTTCCTCGATCTGCTTGGCGCGCTTGTCCTTCTCGATGCCGTCGCGGGTGAAGACCTGCACGTCGATGACGGTGCCGTCCATACCCGGCGGCACGCGCAGCGAGCTGTCCTTCACGTCGGACGCCTTCTCGCCGAAGATCGCGCGCAGCAGCTTCTCTTCCGGGGTCAGCTGGCTTTCGCCCTTGGGCGTGACCTTGCCGACCATGATGTCGCCGGCCTTCACTTCCGCACCGATGTACACGATGCCCGATTCGTCGAGGCGAGCCAGCGCCTGCTCACCCACGTTCGGGATGTCGGCGGTGATTTCCTCGGCGCCCAGCTTGGTGTCACGTGCGATGCAGGACAGCTCCTCGATGTGGATCGAGGTGTAGCGGTCTTCCTGCACGACGCGCTCGGAGAGCAGGATCGAGTCTTCGAAGTTGTAGCCGTTCCACGGCATGAAGGCGATCAGCATGTTCTGGCCGAGCGCGAGCTCGCCCAGGTCAGTCGACGAACCGTCGGCCAGCGTGTCGCCCACTGCCACGATGTCACCCACGTTCACCAGCGGACGCTGGTTGAGGTTGGTGTTCTGGTTGGAGCGGGTGTACTTGGTCAGCGTGTAGATATCGACGCCGGCGTCGTTGTCGCCGACTTCCTTCTCGTTCACGCGCACCACGATACGGGCCGCATCGACCTGGTCGATCACGCCGCCGCGCTTGGCGGTGACGATGACGCCCGAGTCACGCGCCACGGCGCGCTCGATGCCGGTACCCACCAGCGGGGTCTGCGAACGCAGGGTCGGCACGGCCTGACGCTGCATGTTCGCGCCCATCAGTGCGCGGTTAGCATCGTCGTGCTCGAGGAACGGCACGAGTGCGGCAGCGACCGACACGGTCTGCATGGGCGAAACGTCCATGTAGTCGACTTCGGCAGAAGGACGCAGCTCGGACTCGCCACGGAAACGGCAGGACACGAAATCTTCGACGAACGCGCCATCCTTCAACGGCGAGTTGGCCTGCGCGATCACGTGGTCGCCCTCTTCGATCGCCGACAGGTAATCCACCTGGTCGGTGACCTTGCCGCCCACGACCTTGCGGTACGGCGTCTCGAGGAAGCCGTACTGGTTGGTGCGCGCGTACACGGCGAGCGAGTTGATCAGGCCGATGTTCGGACCTTCCGGCGTTTCGATGGTGCAGACGCGGCCGTAATGGGTCGGATGCACGTCGCGCACTTCGAAGCCGGCGCGCTCGCGCGTCAGGCCGCCTGGACCCAGCGCCGAGACGCGACGCTTGTGCGTCACTTCCGACAGCGGGTTGTTCTGGTCCATGAACTGGCTGAGCTGCGACGAACCGAAGAACTCCTTCACCGCTGCCGCAACCGGCTTGGCGTTGATCAGTTCCTGCGGGGTCAGACCCTCGGACTCGGCCAGCGACAGACGCTCGCGCACGGCGCGCTCAACGCGCACCAGACCGATGCGGAAAGTGTTCTCGGCCATTTCGCCGACCGAACGCACGCGACGGTTGCCCAGGTGATCGATATCGTCGACGGTGCCATGACCGTTCTTGATGTCGATCAGCACCTTGAGCACATCGAGGATGTCGGAGCGATCGCCCTGTGCCGCAACGAGCTTCTGGGCTTCCTCTTCCTTGCGGTCGGTGAAGTAACGCTTGTCGTACAACACGCCCGGACCGACGATTTCCTGGCGGCCAACACGACGGTTGAACTTCATGCGACCCACGCCCGACAGGTCGTAGCGGTCGAAGGTGAAGAACAGGTTGTAGAACAGGTTCTGCGCGGCATCCTTGGTCGGCGGCTCGCCCGGACGCATCATGCGATAGATTTCCACCAGCGCCTCAAGCGGCGTCTTGGTGTTGTCGATGCGCAACGTGTGCGAGATGTAGGCACCGCGATCGAGGTCGTTGACGTAGAGCGTCGGCACGACTTCGATACCGGCCTTGCGGAAACTCTCCACCTGCTCGGCGGTGATTTCGTCGTTGGCCTGGGCCAGCAGTTCGCCGGTCTTGGGGTCGACCATGTCGATCGCCAGGATGCGACCGACCGGGTAGTCGTCCGGCACTTCCAGCGCGGTGATGTTTTCCGCAGCCAGCTGGCGCACGTGACGCGCCGTGATGCGCTTGCCGGCCTCGACCAGCACCTTGTCGCCAATGGCCAGGTCGAAGGTCAGCGTTTCACCGCGCAGACGCTCGGCGACGAGCTCCAGCGTGGTACCGCCCTTCTTGCCCAGATGGAACACGTTGTGCTCGAAGAAGATGCCGAGCATCTCTTCGTTGGTGTAACCCAGCGCGCGCAGCAGCACCGTCACCGGCAGCTTGCGGCGACGGTCGATACGGGTGAACAGCGCATCCTTCGGGTCGAACTCGAAGTCGAGCCACGAACCACGGTAAGGAATCACGCGAGCCGAGAACAGCAGCTTGCCCGAGCTGTGCGTCTTGCCGCGGTCGTGATCGAAGAACACGCCCGGCGAACGATGCAGCTGCGAAACGATGACGCGCTCGGTGCCGTTGATGATGAAGGTGCCGGTGTCGGTCATGAGCGGAATTTCGCCCATGTAGACTTCCTGTTCCTTTACGTACTTGACGGCCTTCTTCGATGCCGGGCTGTCCTTGTCATAGATGACCAGGCGCACGGTGACGCGCAGCGGCGCGCCGAAGGTCATGCCGCGGTTGCGGCACTCGCGTTCGTCAAAGGCGGGTTCGCCCAGGCGATAGTCGACATACTCAAGCGCGGCGTTACCCGAATAGCTAACAATCGGGAATACTGACTTCAGCGCGGCGTGGAGACCCTTTTCGTCGCGCTGCTTGGGAGCGACGTGCTCCTGCAGGAATTCGCGATAGGAATCGGTCTGGATGGTCAGCAGGTTCGGCACGCCCAATACAGGGGGACGCTTGCCGAAATCCTTGCGGATGCGCTTCTTCTCGGTAAACGAGTAGGTCATGGTGGGTACCGCCTCGGTTGTGTATTCGATGAATCGGGAGTCGGGAATAGAGAATCGGGAATAGAGAATCGAAAGCTACCCACCTTCAAGGGCTGCTCCCTAATTCCCTATTCCCCATTCCCTGCTTACAACGGGCAAAGCCCGGGGGCTTACGCCCCCAGGCTTGCTTGACGCTAGATCAAACTGACGGCGCGCAAGAGCGCCAATTACTTCAGTTCGACCGTGGCGCCGGCAGCTTCGAGGTCCTTCTTGAACTTCGCAGCGTCTTCCTTCGAAGCGGCTTCCTTCACGACGCCACCGGCTTCGGTCAGGTCCTTCGCTTCCTTCAGGCCCAGGCCCGTGATGGCGCGGACGGCCTTGATCACGTCGACCTTCTTGTCGCCGGCGCTCTTGAGGATCACGTCGAACTCGGTCTGTTCTTCAACAGCCGGGCCAGCGGCGGCCGGGCCGGCGGCCATCATGACCGGGGCGGCGGCGGTGACGCCAAACTTCTCTTCGATGGCCTTCACCAGGTCCATCACTTCCATCAGCGACTTGGCGGCGACGGCTTCAACGATCTGTTCGTTGGTCAGGGACATTTTCATTTACCTCTGGAAATTGATTCGAATGGAACAGTCAACGAACTTAGGCGGGCTCGGCTTCGGCCGGGGCTTCGGCGGCGACGTCGCCACCACCCTGCTGATCGGCCACAGCCTTGACGACGCGGGCAAACATGGTGGCCGGCTCGGCCAACACACGTGCCAACATGGCCAGGGCCTGCTCGCGGGTCGGCAGCGAGGCCAGCACTTCGACGTGGGAGGCGGGATGCAGCTTGCCTTCCACCGACACGAGGCGTGCCTTCAGCTTGTCGTTGCCCTTGGCGAATTCCTTGATCAGGCGACCGGCTGCGCCGGGCTCCTCAGTCGAGAATGCGTACAGCAGCGGACCGGTCAGGGCGTCTTTGACGACCTCGAACTCGGTACCGACGACGGCGCGCGAAGCAAGCGTGTTCTTGACAACTTTCAAGAAAACGCCGGATTCACGAGCCTTCTTGCGCATCGCGGTCATCTGTTCGACCGTGGTGCCTGCATACTCGGCAGCGACCAAGGAGTGGGCCTTCGCGGCAACTTCTGCCAGTTCGGCGACTACTTCTTGCTTCTGAGAGAGATTCAGAGCCATTTTTCACTCCTCTTATGAATTCCGCTTACGGCTCCTGCCGCTTGCGGTCCTGAGCGACGCCATCCGTGACGTCGGGGATCGCGAGATCCCGGGTGGTGGCCTTTCCAGAAAACATTCCAGAAGGGGCATCACCATCTACGCAGGCCAGATCCGCTGGGAATCCGATTAAGCGAACCCGCTTGCAACGACGGCGGTTCCTTGCCAACACGAGCTCCCTGCTCGTCGTCGTCGCGCGCTGATCGCGCCTGCGGTCTTTGACGGCGGCCACGGCGTGAGCCATGGCTACCTTCAAAAACTTGCCCACGCCGGCGTTGAGACCGGCATGGGACTTGAACTCTTACTTGGTCGACACCGTCAGGGTCGACACTTCGACCGGCACGCCAACGCCCATGGTGGACGACAGCGCGATCTTCTGCAGGTACTGACCCTTGGCGGTCGACGGCTTGGCCTTCAGCAGGTCGTTGACCAAGGCGTTCAGGTTGTCCGCCAGCTGGGCAGCGTCGAAGCTGGCCTTGCCGATGGTGGCGTGGATGATGCCCGCCTTGTCGTTACGGAACTTCACCTGGCCGGCCTTGGCGTTCTTCACGGCCGTGGCGACGTCGGCGGTGACCGAGCCGTCCTTCGGGTTCGGCATCAGGCCACGGGGGCCGAGCAGCTGACCGAGCTTACCGACCACGCGCATGGCGTCCGGCGTAGCGATGACGCGACCGAAGTCGAGATCGCCAGCCTGCATGCGCTCGGCCAGGTCGTCCATACCGACGGCGTCGGCACCAGCGGCCTTGGCGGCCTCGGCCTTTTCACCGGCCGGCACGAACACGGCGACCTTGATGGTCTTGCCGGTGCCGTGCGGCAGCAGCGAGGAGCCG
The DNA here is from genome assembly GCF_052114725.1 of Dyella sp. 2YAF14. Taxonomy (NCBI): domain Bacteria; kingdom Pseudomonadati; phylum Pseudomonadota; class Gammaproteobacteria; order Lysobacterales; family Rhodanobacteraceae; genus Dyella; species Dyella sp. 2YAF14. The sequence continues at coordinate 13,867 of NZ_JBFRFH010000028.1, forward strand.
CGCACGCCCTGATCGGACTTCTTGGCGTCGATGCCGAGGCGGACGGCGACGTCCACGGACTCAGCGAACTTCGCCTTGGCGTTGTCCTTGACGATCTTGAGGGCTTCATCCAGGCCGTAAACCTTGCCCGGCTGCACTGCGGCCTGAGCGGCCTTCAAACGCTTCGTGAGCTTTGCCATGTCTTAACCCTCCACTACCAGGCCCATGCTGCGAGCGCTACCAGCGATGGTGCGCACTGCGGCGTCCAGATCAGCAGCCGTGAGATCCGGCTCCTTCTGCTTCGCAACGTCTTCGAGCTGCTTGCGGGTGATCTTGCCGACCTTGTCGGTATTGGGCTTGGGCGAACCCTTGGCGACGCCCGTGACCTTCTTGATCAGGATCGTGGCCGGCGGGGTCTTGGTGATGAAGGTGAAGCTACGGTCGGAATATGCCGTGATGATCACCGGGATGGGCATACCCGGCTCCATCTTCTGCGTGGCGGCATTGAACGCCTTGCAGAATTCCATGATGTTCAGGCCGCGCTGACCGAGGGCGGGGCCCACCGGCGGCGACGGGTTGGCCTGACCGGCCTTGACCTGCAGCTTGATATAGCCAGTTACTTTCTTTGCCATTGGATTTTCCTCGCGAGTTCAAGCGCCTTGCGGCTCCTCGCAGTGCTGTCGTTCCCTGAAAGAGGAAGGCTCGCCGTCCCGCGAACCCCAGAAACACGGACACGCCGGGGCTAAAATCCCAGCGTGAACCGCATAATATATAGATTGATCAGTTTTTAAGCAAGCCCCGTGCCGCTGAGGGCATCGGCGGGTTTAGCTGGCAAGCCGGGCATCCAATCCCCTCGCAAGCCTGCGAGGCGTAGAGCAGAGCCCGTGCCTCTTGTCGAAAAGGCCTAGGCCTTTTCGACCTGGCCAAATTCCAGCTCGACCGGGGTCGAGCGACCGAAAATGAGCACCGCAACGCGCAGGCGGCTCTTTTCGTAATTGACTTCCTCGACCACGCCATTGAAGTCGTTGAACGGACCCTCGGTGACGCGAACCATCTCACCCGGCTCGAACAGCACCTTGGGCTTGGGCTTCTCGACGCCTTCGCGGACGCGGCTGAGAATCGCATCGGCCTCGGAGTCGCGAATCGGCAGCGGGCGATCGGCGGTACCGCCGATGAAACCCATCACCTTGGGCGTTTCCTTGACCAAGTGCCAGCATTCGTCGTCGATGCGCGGCGCCTTGCCCTCGGTGTCCGTCTCAATCTGCACGAGAACGTAACCCGGGAAGAACTTGCGCTCGCTGCGACGCTTCTGGCCGCTGCGCATCTCGATGACCTCTTCGGTCGGCACCAGCACTTCGCCGAACCTTTCTTCCATGCCAGCGCGACGGATCCGCTCATCGAGCGAACGCTTCACCTGGTTCTCGAAGCCCGAATAGGCGTGCACCACATACCATCGCTTGCTCATGCCATCACCTCACGTACCAAGCTTGAGCAGCCAGTCGAGCACGACCGACTTCAGGATCAGGTCAATCAGGCCCAACAGCAGCGAGAGAACGACCACAACCACCATGATGATACCGGTGGTCTTGAGCGTCTCGTCGCGGGTGGGCCAGACCACCTTGCGCATTTCAAATTGCGATTCGCCAAGGAACGCGCGCACGCGTCGGCCAGGGGCGGTGAACGCACCGATGGCCAGCGACAGGACCAGCGCAACGACCACGCCCAGCAGTCGCACCGACTGCGGGATGGAACCGTCACTGCCGAACCACGAATACGCAAAAATGCCGGCTGCCAGCACGATAACGGCTAGCACCAGCTTGGCGATATCAGCGCCAGAGGCGCCCTTGGTCGATTCTGCCTTCGTATTCATGCGACGTGATCGGATGATAGAGACATCGACCGGATTACGGTCTGCATGCCATCCACCACCCGTCGTGGATCCTCGGGAAGATGGCACGCCAGGAGGGACTCGAACCCCCAACCTGCGGTTTTGGAGACCGCTGCTCTGCCAATTGAGCTACTGGCGTATCTAGAAAATGGGTGAAGTCGCTCGCCTTGCTGCCACAAGGTGGCGCCTTTTGGGCGCCTTTCCAGGGGTGGAGCGATCAAACCGCCCCAACCCGGATCCTTGCGGCCCGCAATGCGGGCGACTTCCCAGTGTACAGCTTACTTGATGACCTTGGCCACCACGCCGGCGCCGACGGTGCGGCCGCCTTCGCGAATGGCGAAACGCAGGCCTTCGTCCATCGCGATCGGGTGGATCAGGCTGACCACCATCTTCACGTTGTCACCCGGCATCACCATTTCCACGCCTTCCGGCAGCTGGCAAGCGCCAGTCACGTCGGTCGTGCGGAAGTAGAACTGCGGACGGTAACCCTTGAAGAACGGGGTATGACGGCCACCTTCGTCCTTCGACAGCACATAGACTTCGGCTTCGAAATCGGTGTGCGGGGTGATCGTGCCCGGCTTGGCCAGCACCTGGCCACGCTCGACGTCGTCGCGCTTGAGACCACGCAGCAGCAGACCGGCGTTATCGCCTGCCTGGCCCTGGTCCAGCAGCTTGCGGAACATTTCCACGCCCGTGACGGTGGTCTTCTGGGTCGGACGGATACCGACCACTTCGACTTCGTCACCGACCTTGATGATGCCGCGCTCGATACGACCGGTCACYACGGTGCCGCGGCCGGAGATCGAGAACACGTCTTCCACCGGCATCAGGAACGGCTTGTCGATCGCACGCACCGGCTCCGGGATGTAGSWGTCCAGCGCGTCGACGAGGGCGATGATCGCCGGCACGCCRATTTCCGACTGGTCGCCTTCCAGCGCCTTCAGTGCCGAACCCTTGATGATCGGGGTGTCGTCGCCCGGGAAGTCGTACTTGGAGAGCAGTTCACGCACTTCCATTTCGACCAGCTCGAGCAGCTCGGCGTCGTCCACCATGTCGGCCTTGTTCAGGAACACGACGATGTACGGCACGCCCACYTGGCGCGACAGCAGGATGTGTTCGCGGGTCTGCGGCATCGGGCCRTCAGCGGCCGAGCACACCAGGATCGCGCCGTCCATCTGCGCGGCACCCGTGATCATGTTCTTCACGTAGTCAGCATGGCCCGGGCAATCCACGTGGGCGTAGTGACGGTTCGGCGATTCGTATTCGACGTGMGCGGTCGAAATCGTGATGCCGCGTGCCTTCTCTTCCGGCGCCGCGTCGATCGCGTCATACGCCTTGAATTCGCCACCGAAGCGCTCTGCGCCGACCTTGGTCAGTGCGGCCGTCAGCGTCGTCTTGCCGTGGTCCACGTGACCAATCGTGCCGACGTTGACGTGCGGCTTGGTGCGTTCGAATTTACCCTTTGCCAT
>NZ_JBFRFH010000029.1:0-16263 GCF_052114725.1 Dyella sp. 2YAF14
GCGGTGTACCGCTCCGTAGGATTGTCGCGCACAGGGTGCGCTCCCACAGAAGAGCCGACCGGCAAGATTGATCCACCATCCACAGGCCATCGCGATCCCTTGTAGGAGCGCACTTGTGCGCGACCGCAGCGTCGYGGTGCATCGCTCCGGTTGGTCGCGCACAAGTGCGCTCCTACAAAAGACCGGCCGGCCCCGCAACGCCGGGCGTTGGGCTCTTGATCAGGCTCTTGCCCCCGGGGTCCCCGTATGACGCGGCGGGCGGGTGGAGGAAAGCCCGAAGGGKGGCCGCATGGATGCGGCCAGTTTTTCGACAGGACAGGGATGTCCTGTCGAAAAACCCCGTAACCCGACCGCGCACCTGGAGGGCCGAAGGCCCGGAAGGCGCGTCATCCGGGGGGCCCTTCTCTTTGGTTACTTTCTCTTGGGCAAGCAAGAGAAAGTGACCCGGGCCGCGGCAGCGGCACGGAAGCCCGCGGCAGGCGGGCAAGGTCGCCGTATCGCAACAACTAAACTCCGAGGCTCTGGATGACCCGCCATTCGGCTGTTGAGAAGCGCTTCCCGCCTTCGCAGGACGAGCAAAAGCTACCTAAACTGGGACGCGTAGAGACGTTCCCGCGAGCACCCGCCCCTCACCCCAACCCTCTCCCCGACGGGGAGCGGGAGCAAAGCGGACTCACTCATCCGCCCCCGGATCCATCCCCGGAAACAACACCTCGGTATACCCAAACTTGCTGAAATCCGTGATCCGCGAGGGATACAAACGCCCGATCAAGTGATCGCACTCATGCTGCACCACGCGCGCATGGAAACCTTCCGCGTTGCGATCAATCTGCGCACCGTGCGGATCGACCCCCTGATAGCGGATCAACGAATACCGACTCACCGCACCCCGCAGGCCAGGTACCGACAGACAACCTTCCCACCCCTCCTCCATGTCCTGCGACAGCGGCGTGATCACCGGATTGAGCAGGATCGTGCGCGGCACCGCCGGGGCGTCCGGATAGCGCTCGGACTGGTCGAAGCCGAAGATCACCAATTGCAGGTCCACGCCGATTTGCGGTGCAGCAAGACCGACGCCGCCGGCGTCGTGCATGGTGTCGAACATATCGGCGATCAGCGCATCGAGTTCCGCGCTGCCGATCATGCCGTCAGGCACCGGCGGGGCCACCCGCAACAGCCGTGGGTCGCCCATCTTCAGGATCTCGCGGATCATGGAAAAATCCTCGCCTCTTCATCGATTCAGCAAGGCCGCGGGGGGCGGCTGACAGACCGCCAGTGTACGCGCCGGCCGGGATGCCCGCGCATGCGCACGCCCCCTCCGCCCATTCGACCAATGGCTAATGCGAGGCGACGCAATATGTTGTTGACCCCCGCCTCCCCCGGGACGAACCTTGCGGGGGACTTCCCAGGAGCCAATGCGAATGTCTACCGTCGCCGTCAAACCAAGTCCCGCAGGGAAGATCCTGTGGGCCGCCATCGCCATCGTCGGCGCCTGGTGCCTGGGGGTGGTCGCGCTGCGCCGGGGCGAACCGATCAACGCCATCTGGCTGGTTGCCGCAGCCATTGCCGTGTTCGTGATCGGCTACCGCTTCTACAGCAAGTTCATCAATGAAAAAGTGCTGCGCATGGACCCCAGCCGGGCCACGCCAGCCGTACTGCGCAACGATGGCCTGGACTATGTACCCACCGACAAGTGGGTGGTGTTCGGCCACCACTTCGCCGCGATCGCCGGTGCCGGCCCGCTGGTCGGTCCGGTGCTGGCGGCGCAGATGGGTTACCTGCCCGGCACGCTCTGGATCCTGTTCGGCGTAGTGTTTGCCGGCGCGGTGCAGGACTTCATGATCCTGGGCCTCTCGGTACGACGCGATGGCCGCTCGCTGGGCAATATGCTGCGCGACGAGCTCGGGCCAACCGCCGGCGTGGTGGCCATGTTCGGCGTGCTGGTGCTGATGATGATCGTGCTGGCGGTGCTGGCGCTGGTGGTGGTCAAGGCGCTGACGCACAGCCCCTGGGGCACCTTTACGGTGGCAGCGACCATTCCGATCGCGCTGCTGATGGGCGTCTATCTGCGCTGGCTGCGGCCGGGCAAGATTCTCGAAGTGTCGATCATCGGCCTGATCCTGCTGCTGACTTCGATCTGGTTCGGCGCGCACGTCGCCGCCTCGCCCACGTGGTCGGCAGTGTTCGATTTCGATGCGAAGTCGCTTGCCTGGCTGCTGATCGCCTACGGCTTCTGCGCCTCGGTGTTGCCGGTGTGGCTGTTGCTGGCGCCGCGCGACTATCTCTCCACCTTCCTCAAGATCGGCACCATCATGCTGCTGGCGCTGGCCATCTTCCTGGCTGCGCCCACGCTGCAGATGCCGGCCATCACCAAGTTCATCGACGGCACCGGCCCGGTGTTCCAGGGCAACCTGTTCCCGTTCCTGTTCATCACCATCGCCTGCGGCGCGGTGTCGGGCTGGCATTCGATCATTGCCTCGGGCACCACGCCCAAGCTGATCGCCAATGAAGGCGAGGCGCGCATGATCGGCTACGGCGGCATGCTGATGGAGGCCTTCGTCGCCATCATGGCGCTGGTTGCCGCCGCTTCGCTGCATCCGGGCGTGTACTTCGCGATGAACTCGCCGGCCGCCTTGATCGGCACCACCGCGCAATCGGCCGCTACCGCGATCAGCCAGTGGGGCTTCGTGGTGACGCCGGACGAGTTGCTCAATACCGCCAAGAACATCGGCGAGTCGAGCATCTTGAGCCGCGCCGGCGGAGCGCCGACGCTGGCGGTGGGCATGGCCCAGCTGCTGCACGGCATCGTTCCGGGCGAGGGCATGATGGCGTTCTGGTACCACTACGCCATCCTGTTCGAAGCCTTGTTCATCCTCACCACCGTGGATGCGGGAACGCGCGTGGGCCGCTTCATGATCCAGGAGATCGCCGGCCTCATCTACAAGCCGCTGCAGCACACCGAATCGTGGACCGGCAACCTGCTGGCTACCGCCATCTGCGTAGGTCTATGGGGCTACTTCCTGTATCAAGGCGCAGTCGATCCATTGGGCGGCATCAACACGCTATGGCCATTGTTCGGTATCGCCAACCAGATGCTGGCGGCGGTGGCGTTGATGCTGGCCACGGTAGTGACGGTGAAGCTCAAGCGCGAGCGCTACGTGCTCGTGCCGGGCATTCCCGCGATCTGGCTGTGCGTGTGCACACTCACGGCAGGCTGGGAGAAGCTCAGCGGTCCGATCAGCTTCACGGCGGCGGCGCAGAAATACGCGCAGGCCATCGCCGACGGCAAACTGCTGGCGCCGGCCAAGACCGCGGAGGAAATGCAGCGCATCGTGACCAACAACTATGTCGACGCCGCGCTCACCGGCATTTTCATGCTGCTGATCCTGACCATGCTCGCCTTCACCATCCGGGCGATCGTCAGGGCCTGGAGCATCAACCATCCCACCGCTCACGAAGAGCCGTACGTGGCGCTGGGCACCGTGCCCAGCCGCTGAGGGCTGCCATCATGAAAATGGACCTGCAGGCGATCGGGAAGTGGGCGGTGCAAACCGCCCGCCTCTGCTGTGGCGTTCCCGACTACGACGTGTACGTGAAGCACCTGCGCGAACACCACCCGGATCGCGCCGTGCCCAGCTACAAGGAGTTTTTCAGGGAGCGGCAAATTGCCCGCTACAAGGGAACCGGCGGACGCTGCTGCTAGGCTGAGACCGGTCCGAGCATCCCAAAGGCCGTGCCCTGCCGGGCATGGCCTTTCTCGTCTCTGAACGGGGCTGGGCATCCGATACCCTAGCCTTCATCATCCCGCCCAGATCATGGCCGCTCGCCACTGCAAGACTCCCGATGACCAAACACCACCACCCCCGCCTGCAGCCTTCGTCGGAGATCGAGGCCCAACACAGCCTCGGCCTGCGCATCATCGCCATCTACAAGGGCGTGAAGACGGTGTGCCTGATCCTGGTGGCGATTTTCGCCTTCCACCTGGACCGCGAGCAGAACTTCGAAAAGCTGGTGCACTGGCTGGAGCACCTGTCGCTGACCGACAGCAACGGCCTGCGCTGGCGCCTGGTGGAGGTGCTGCAATCGCTGGGACCGAGCAAGTTCGTCGCGATCGGCCTGGTGGCGCTCGCTTATGCCGCCATCTTCGCCACCGAAGGCACCGGACTGTGGCTGCGCAAGCACTGGGCGGAATGGTTCACGGTGATTGCCACCGGCTCGCTGATTCCGCTGGAGTTGTACGAGACGATCCACAAGTTTGGCTGGCTCAAGCTGGGTGCATTGATCGCCAACATCGCCATCGTGATCTATCTGGTGCGCCTTGCGCTGCAGCCGCATCCGGCCAAGCGCAAAGACTGAAAGGGCAACACCTGTGGGAGCGCACCCTGTGCGCGACAAACCTACGAAGCGATGACGTCCCGGCGCCGCAGTCGCGCACAGGGTGCGTTCCCACAGAACGGAGGGCGCTCACACCTCGTGGTGCAGCCCTTCCGCCTGCACCGCACTGCTGCGCGGCGCCAGCTCCACCAGATACATCGCCGCCAGCACCAGCGCACCGCCGGCGAGCATGCGCCAGGTCAGCGCGTCATGGCCGAAGCTGACCGCGAAGCCCGCCGCAAACACCGGCTCCAGCGTCATCACGATGGCCGCGCGCGTCGGCGAGAGATGGGCCTGCGCCCAGGTCTGCACCAGCATAGCGCCCGCGCCGGCCGCCAGCGCCATATACACGACGGCCGCCCAGGCGCCGAGATCGGGCGGGAGCGAGGGACCGGAAGGCACCGTAGCCAGCAGGCAGATCGCTGCAATCACCATCATCTGCACCGTCGACAAGGCGAATGCGCTGCCGGGACGCGACCAGGTTCCCAGTCCGACGATGTGCAGGCCATACAACGCCGCTGAGGCGAGCGTGAGCCACACGCCGTAACCGACGCTCAAACCGTGCAACGCAAGCAGGCCAAGACCACCGACGGAAAGCAGCACGGCAATCCAGGTGACCGACGGCAGCCGCTGGCGCAGCAGCACCGTGCCGAGCAAGGGCGTGAACACGACGTACATGCCGGTGACGAAGCCGCTGATGCTCGCCGACGTATGTTCCAGCCCGGAGGTCTGCAATAGCTGCGCAATGCCGTAGATCGCACCCAGCGCACTGCCCTGCCACCACTCGCGCCGACTCAGCCGCAGCAGCGGGCGATGAAACAACGCAGCCATGGCCAGGGCTGCGATGAGAAAGCGCACGGCCAGGAAATCGGCCACGGGCATGCGCGCCACCAGATCCTTGATCAGGAAAAAGGTGGAACCCCAGATGGCGGTGACTGACACCAGACCCAGCGTGGCCCAGGTCGCGGTTCGCGACGCGCGCGCCGTCACGCGGCGTCCTGCGATCGCTTGCGCCGCGCCAGTCGCCACAGCTGCCCGGGAATCTGCAGCAAAAAGTGCGTCCAGATGCCGAGCCACACCACGCCGGCGATCCACGGCTTGCGCGAATCCGGATCGAACTTGCGGAACCAGCGCCACATGCCGCGATGCTTGTGCCTGCTCACGAACACCGGCCGATGACGGCTCGAACTGCCCTTGCCGTGCAGCACGTGCACATCGCCCGCCAGCATCACGTGATAACCGGCGTCGCGCACGCGGCGGCACAGGTCCAGGTCTTCGCAATGCAGGAAATAGGCTTCGTCGAAACCGGCGAGATAGTTGAACACGCGCCGCGGCATCAGCATCAACGCGCCCGACACCGCCTCGGCCTCGACCAGGCTGTCCGGCATGGGGCCTTCGATATTGATGCCTTCGCCCGCGCGATGGAACAGCGTATTCAACGCGCGACGCAGCAACGGATCGCGACGATAAGACGCCGGATCGGGCGTACCGTTTTCATCGCACACCACCGCGCCGATCACGCCCGCACGCGGATGCGAGGCCAGCAGGTCGAGCAGACGCTGCAGCGTCTCGTTGTCGATCAGGCAATCGGGATTGAGCACCAGCAGCGACTTGCCGTGCGACTGCGCTGCGCCGCGGTTCACCGCCGGGCCGAAACCCAGGTTGGCATGGTTGTAGACCACGCGCAGCCGCGTATCGCTCTCGTGCGCGCGCGCAATCGCCTGCGGAATGCCGTCGGAGGAGGCGTTGTCCACCAGCACCAATTCCAGCGGCAGCTCGCACGCCAGCACGCGCCGCACGCAGTCGCGCAGGCTGGGACCACTGTCGGCGGCCACCACGATCACACTGACCGGCAACACGGAGGACAAGGAAGAAGGTGCGTCGGTAGTCACAGTCACAAGTATGCGTTGTCCGGGGCTAGATTGAGTGACTGAAAGTGTTCCAAGGGTTCACGCAGGCCGCTGTGGGCGCGTCTACCCGGGGAGAACTGTGAAGTGTATGTCGAGACGGGCCGTCCGATGAAACGCCTTGACTACGGTCGCGGCAGCTGCCCCAGCACTTCATGCAGGGGAGTCGGCGCCGCATCGCTGCCCGCGGCCAGCCAAGGCTGCTCGCCGTCCCAGCCGCTCAGTTGCCACCCGCTCAGCCGATGCATGTGCCGGCTTTGCCGGTCCCACAGTATCTCGCCGCGGCCGCCCGGCAGATTGGCCACAAACCAGCGGCCGCCAGGACTACTGCAGTAGCGCGGGCTCGCCTTGTCGATCACCTGGCCCTGGGCGAACACGTAACGCCCTCGCCCATCGTCGATCGCCTCGAAGCGCGCGGCGCCAGTCGCGTCGACGAATTCAGCAGTCGCGACCTGCCAGTGAGCCCGGGTCAGTTCGATGATGTGCGCGGGCGGACCGACCGGCGCCATCGCCAGCTCGCTCCACTCCGGCGATGCCTTAGCCGCCGGCGTGCCTTGCACGCGATGGTCGAGCAGCGACTCCATTAACACCACCAGCGAGAAGCCGACCAGGGCGCCCAGCAAGGCCGCGCCCCAAGCCAGCAGGTCACCGCCCAGGGCGCGCTGCACGGCGAACAACAAACCGGGCAAACCCCAGCGCAAGGCACGTCGGCAGAGCTCGGCGTAGCGCGCGACGCGCCGGTCGAACCACACCGCACCCAGCGCAGACAACAACAGCAGCGGCAATCCCAGCCACCAGGGCAACATCGCCAGCACGCCCGACCAGGCGAGCCCCGGAAGTACTTTCGATAACCAGCGCGCGACGGCAGCCACGCTAGACCCTCGACACAGGCCTAGCGTGGGAACACATCAGCCGCACCACACCCGTGCGTTGCGGAACATGCGCATCCACGGTGAATCCTCGCCCCACTTTTCCGGATGCCAGCTCATCAGCACGCTGCGGAACACGCGTTCCGGATGCGGCATCATGATCGTCACGCGTCCTTCGGCAGCGGTGAAACCGGTGAGACCGCCCGGCGAACCGTTCGGGTTCAGCGGATAGTCTTCGGTGGGCTTGCCGCGGTTGTCCACATAACGCAGCGCCGCGCCGGCCTTGGACGGGCTGCAGCTGTACGGGAAGCTCACGCGGCCTTCGCCGTGCGCCACCGCCACCGGGATGCGCGAACCGGCCATGCCCTTGAAGAAGATGCTCGGCGAATCGAGCACTTCCACCGTGGCCAGACGGGCCTCGTACTGCTCCGACGCGTTGCGCAGGAACTTCGGCCAGTGCTGCGCACCGGGGATGATGTCCTTGAGCTGGCCCATCATCTGGCAGCCGTTGCAGACGCCCAGCGCAAAACGCGAAGTGTCGGCAAAGAACGTGCTGAATTCCGCGCGCAGGTATTCGTTGTAGAGGATGGAGGTGGCCCAGCCGCGACCCGCACCCAGCACGTCGCCATAGGAGAAACCGCCGCATGCCGCAAAGCCGCGGAAGTCGGCCAGCTTGATGCGACCGCTGGCCAGATCGGACATATGGACGTCCACCGCATCGAAGCCGGCACGCGTGAACGCAGCCGCCATTTCGACCTGGCCATTGACGCCCTGCTCGCGCAGCACCGCCACGCGCGGGCGTGCGCCCTTGGCGATGTACGGTGCGGCGATGTCGTCGACCGGCTCGAAGCTCAGCTTCGGATGGATACCCGGGTCGGAGTCGTCCAGGCGCCAGGCGTTTTCGGCATCGGCCGACGCCGGGTTGTCGCGCAGGCGCTGCATGGCGTAGCTGGTTTCGTTCCACGCTTCGAACAGCGTGCGCCAGTTCCACTTGAACATGGTGTCGCCGTTGTGGAACAGCTTGATGCCGAGCTTTTCCTTTGGACGTCCAATGCGGTACGCCATGCTGGTCAGGCCATGCTTGACCAGCAGCGCCTCGAAGGCTTCGCGATTGGCCGAGGCCACCTGCATCACCGCGCCAAGTTCTTCGTTGAACAGCGCGCGCAGCGTCGCTTCCGCCCAGCCGTCCAGCTGAATTTCCAGACCGCAGTGACCGGCGAACGCCATTTCCAGCAAGGTCACGATGACGCCGCCGTCGGAACGGTCGTGATAGGCCAGCAGCAGACCGTTCGCGTTCGCTTCCTGCACCAGGTCAAACAGCGACTTCAGGCGCTTGGCATCGTCCAGATCCGGCGGCACGCCGCCGCCGCGGTTGAACACCTGGGTCAGCGCGGAACCGCCGAGGCGATCGCGGCAGGCGCCAAGATCCAGCAGCCAGAGTTCGGAGTCGCCGCGATCCAGGCGCAGCTGCGGCGTGAGCGTGCGGCGCACGTCGGTGACGCGCGCGAAGCCGGTGATGACCAGCGACACCGGCGACACCGTCGACTGCATGGTGTCGCCATCCTTCCAGATCGTCTGCATGGACAGCGAGTCCTTGCCGACCGGAATCGAGATGTCGAGCTCCGGGCACAATTCCATGCCCACGGCCTTCACCGCGTCGAACAGTGCCGCATCTTCGCCGGGGAAATTCACCGCCGCCTGCCAGTTGGCCGAAAGGCGGATTTCGCCCAGCGAGGCGATCGGTGCGGCGGCAAGATTGGTGATGGCTTCGCCCACGGCGAGGCGGGCGGCGTCCGGGCTGCTCAGCAACGCCACGGGTGCGCGCTCGGCCATCGCCATCGCTTCACCGGTGTAGCTGTCGAAATCGGTGACGGTCACGGCGCAATCGGCCACCGGCACCTGCCACGGACCGACCATCGGGTCGCGCACATTGAGGCCACCGACGGTACGGTCGCCAATGGTGATGAGGAAGCTCTTGCTGCCCACGGTCGGCAGGCGCAGCACGCGCATCAGCGCTTCGTCCATGCTGATGCCGGCCAGATCAGGCAAGAGATCGACGCGCGGCTTCAGGCGCTTGGCATCGCGATGCATGCGCGGCGGCTTGCCGAACAGCACGTCCATCGGCAAGTCGATCACCAGCGTGTCCGTGCGCGGATCGTGCACCACCAGGCGACGCTCAGCCGTGGCGTCGCCGACCACTGCATAAGGGCAGCGCTCGCGCTTGCAGTAGGCCTCGAATTCGGCGAGATCCTCCGGCCCGATCGCGAGCACATAGCGCTCTTGCGATTCGTTGCTCCACACCTGCATCGGCGACAGCGAAGGGTCATCGCACGGAATCTTGGACAGGTCGATGCGACCGCCCACACCGGCGTCGTTGAGCAACTCGGGAATGGCGTTGGACAGACCGCCTGCGCCTACGTCGTGCACGCTGACGATGGGGTTCTTGTCGCCACGCGCCCAGCAGCTGTCGATCACCTGCTGCGCGCGACGCTCCATCTCGGCGTTGTCGCGCTGCACGGAAGCGAAATCCAGCTCCTTGCTCGACGTGCCCGAGGCCACCGAGGAGGCCGCGCCACCGCCCAGGCCGATCAACATGGCCGGGCCACCGAGCACGATCACTTTGTTGCCCGGCTGCACGTCGCGCTTCTGCACATGGTCGGCACGGATATTGGCCAGGCCGCCGGCGATCATGATCGGCTTGTCGTAGCCACGGCGCACGCCCGCTTCACCGGTCTCGTGCTCGTACGTACGGAAGTAACCGCCCAGCGCCGGACGGCCGAATTCGTTGTTGAATGCAGCGGCGCCCAAGGGGCCGTCGCGCATGATTTCGAAGGCAGTCGCCATATGCGGCGGCAGCGGGCGATCCACTTCCCACGGTCGCGGCAGGCCAGGAATGCGCAGGTCGGACACGGAGAAACCGGTCAGGCCGGCCTTGGGCTTGGCGCCACGGCCGGTGGCGCCTTCATCGCGGATTTCGCCGCCGGCGCCGGTGGCCGCACCCGGCCACGGCGCGATGGCCGTGGGATGGTTGTGCGTTTCGACCTTGATCGCATAATCGATGCGCTCCGGATGCGAACGCCACACACCGTCCTGATCGGTGAAGAAGCGCTTGCCTTCGGAGCCTTCGATCACGGCTGCGTTGTCCTTATAGGCAGACAACGTATGAGCCGGCGAATGCTGGTGGGTGTTCTTGATCATGCCGAACAGGCTCTTGTCCTGAGCCTCGCCGTCCAGCGTCCAGCTGGCGTTGAACACTTTGTGGCGGCAGTGCTCGGAATTGGCCTGCGCGAACATGAAGAGTTCGGCGTCGGTCGGATTGCGACCCAGTTCGGCGTAGCGTGCGACCAGGTACTCGATCTCGTCGTCCGCCAGCGCCAGGCCAAGTTCCCGGTTGGCCACGTCCAGCGCGGCCTTGGGATCGCTGCCCAGCTCGATGTAGACCACCGGACCGGGCTGGCCACCGAGGAACAAGCTGTGCGCCTGGCTCAGATCGGTAAGCACCGACTGCGTCATCGCGTCATGCAGAACGGCAACGACGGCGTCGTACTGCGCGCTGCCAATGGCCGGCAGACTGGCGACCTGCCAGGCGACGCCGCGCTCGACGCGGCGCACGTCAAAGCCGGCGCCATGCAGGATATCGGTGGCCTTGCTGGACCAGGGCGAAATCGTGCCCAGGCGCGGAACCACCCATAGCGAGGCGTGTTCGGGCTTGCCTTCTTTGGCTTCGAGCACTTCCAGCAGGCGGCGATGCTGCTCGCCCTCCGGCTCGCGGTCGGCGTCGATGAAATAAATAAACCACGACGCCTGCACACGCGTGCCACGGTGAATGGCTTCCAGGCGTGCGTTCAGACGTTCAAGGCGAAAAGGGGAGAGGGCGCTCTGCCCGTCGAGTGCGATCATGCGGGGACAGGAGGTAGGCGAAAACGCCGATTGTACCTCATAGCGCATCAACACTGCCGCGACGCAGCATCGCGACCGTTCGGGCGACGCTGGCACTCCAACGCCGCCCAGTCAGTCTAACTCAATGAATCTACGGCCAATTGCCGCATGCCAGGGGCACAAAGCCGCATCGGTCGCCCGACATCAGCCGCCGGTCTTAAGCGCCTGCAACAGCTGCTCGGGCGTCACATAGCCGCCGACCATCGAACCATCGGCCGCAATGATGGTGGGCGTGCCCGACACGCCGAGCTTCACGCCCAGGTCGAATTCGTCCTTCACCGGGTTCGGACAGTTGGTGGCCTTGGGCGCCTTGCCCTGCTTGGCCGAGGTGAACGCGGCCTTGCGGTCGCTGGCGCACCACACCGAGACCATCTCGTTATAGGTGGGCGTGGTACGGCCCGCCTCGTTGATGACGCCTTCGCGCGGCCAGGCGATGTACTCCACCGCGATCCCGGCCTTGTTGAAATCGGCCATGTGTTCGTGCAACTGACGGCAGTACGCGCAGTTGACGTCGGTGAACACGGTGACGCGATAACGCGGATTGGCCGGCGCGAACACGATGCGGTCGGCCTCGGGCACCTTGGCCAGCTCGGCCTTGCGGAACTCGGCCCAGCCATCCTCGGTGATGTTCTTTTTCCTGCCCAGGTCGATCAGGTCGCCATTGAGCATGTACTTGCCGTCGCTGGACACATAGACCAGATGGCCCGAGGCGATGACCTGGTAAAAGCCCTGCATCGGTGCCGGACGGATCGAGTCGATGCTCGCGTTGGGCACCAGGCCTTGCACGGCACGGCGAATGGCGGCTTCCGACCCGGTGGCCACAGCGGCGGGCGCAGCGGTGGCCACACCAGTCGCACCCGTTGTGCCGTCCGGCGCGGCGCAGGCATTGAGTGCCAATCCGCCGACGCACAGCGCCAGCAACCATTTCTTGAACATCGCAGACCTCGTGGACATGCATTTCCCCGTGGGGGAAACGTGGGGGAAAGCCATTCTCGCACAGGCGCCTGAATGCGGATGCGGGCCGTTTGGCACAGCCGCGGGTCGGTCAACCGCGCGGATGGTGCTGGGCGTGCAGCCGCTTGAGACCTTCCTTGGCGACCAGCGTATAGATCTGCGTGGTGCTCAGCGCGCTATGGCCCAACAGCATCTGCAGCGCGCGCAGGTCGGCGCCGTGGTTGAGCAGGTGGGTGGCGAAGGAATGCCGCAGCACATGCGGCGAAATGCGCTTTGAGACGATGCCTACCTGCACGGCGTAGCGCTTCACCAACGTCCAGAACATCTGCCGCGTCATGCCCACGCCGCGGTTGCTGAGAAACAGCGCCAGAGGCTGGCGGCCGCGCGCGAGCGACGGGCGTGCCGCAGCGAGATAGGCCTCGATGCGCTCGGCCGCCACCTCACCGATGGGCACCAGGCGATCCTTGCCGCCCTTGCCGGTGACCCGCACGACGCCTTGGCGCAGGTTGAGCGAAGCCAGCGGCAACTGCACCAGTTCGGATACGCGCAAGCCCGAGGCATACATCAGTTCCAGCATCGCGCGATCGCGCAGACCCAGGGTCGTGCCAAGATCCGGCGCATCCAGCAGGCCCTCGATCTCGCGCTCGGCCAAGGCCTTGGGCAGGCTGCGCGGCATCTTGGGACGCTCGATCAACAGCGTGGGATCGTCGAAACCCGGTTCGGTGCGCGCGACATGGGCGTAGTAGCGACGAAACGCCGACTGCCGACGCGCCAGCGAACGCACCGCCACCGGCTGGCTGCCGTGATAGGCGGACAAGTGCTGACGCTGCGCGCTGCGCAGGCTCTGCCCCTGCGAGCCCAGCCAGCGCGCGAGACTTTCGAGATCGCTGCGGTAAGCCTCCAGCGTGCGGTCGGACAATCCATCTTCGGACCACACGCGCTCGATGAAAGCATCGATGCTGCGACGGTCGGCTTCGGCGATACTGGGTTCTTCTTGCTGCATGGACGCGATGCTGGCTGCCCGCCTCGCCACGTGCAAGCGTTCCCTACGCAGGCTGCCGTTTCGATGACTTCCAGCACCGCCACCGATATCTATTGCCCGCTGTGGCGCCGCCTGTTCGCCCTGCTCTACGACCTGCTGGCCGTGGTGGCGATCGTGATGGTGGTCGGTTACGTGTGCCAGCGCGTCACCGGCGGCAACCTGATCAGCACCGACGGGCACGCGCACATCGCATGGTGGTATCAGCCGCTGCAGGCGCTGCTGGTATCGGCCTATTTCATCGCATCGTGGTTGCGCGGCGGACGCACGCTGGGCATGCGCCCCTGGCGCATTCGCGTCAGCAACGAGCAAGGATTTGGCATCACGTTCACCCAGGCGCTCGTGCGATTGCTCGTGGCGGCAGCGCCGATGGGCTTGCTGGTACTGGCGCCGTGGATCGGCACCAGGGCGGCACTGTGGGCGATGGCCGCCGCATGGATCGTCTGGTTTGGCGTATCTATTTTCGATCCGCGTCGACGAGCGCTCCATGATGTGATCGCGCGCACGGTTTTGCGCAAGTAAGGAAAGCTTCACATGAAAGTGAGGTGGATTCGGGCAACACTGTTATATGCCCTCGCTTGCCTTACCCCGTCGCGACGCCACCGAGCTTAAACGCATCAATCAGGCGTTCTACGACTCGCTGTGGTCAGGCTCGCGACTGGTCGATCCCAGCCGCTTCAATACCTGGCCGATGGTGCGCGAACTGGCCATGGCGCTGCCGCGCCGCTTGGAAGTGGCGCCCGGTCTGCGGCCGCGGCTGCCGATCGATGGCACTTACTTCGTCGACATCAGCACGGCCGCCCTGGGTGAACTTCGCTCGCACGGCGCCAGTGCCGCGCGCGCCAACATCAGCGCCCTGCCCTGTGCCGACGCCAGCTTCGATCTGGTCTGCGCGCTCGACATCCTTGAGCACGTGCTGGACGACGACAAGGCGCTGCGCGAGCTTTCCCGCGTTGCAGCACCCGATGCCCGCATGCTGCTCTCCGTGCCACTGCACGAAGCGGCCTGGACCGAGTTCGACGAGTTCGTCGGCCACTACCGCCGCTACGAGCCCGCCCAGATTCTGCGCAAACTCGAGTCCAATGGATGGACTATCGAGCAGAGCGCCATCTACGGCATGCAGCCCACCTCCAAGACCTTGCTGGGCCTGGGCCAGTGGTATCTCACCCACCAGCGCGAGCGCGCCCTGTGGTGGTACAACCGGGTGATCATGCCGCTGGGCCTGCGCCTGCAGAAGCCGCTGCGCTGGCAGCGCGGCATGGCCGACTGCGACGGCGTGGACGAATTGCTGCTGCTTTGTCGCCGCGTCTAAGCACCTGATTCAGCAGGATTGAGACAATGCGGCGGCGCAGCACGACTGCGCCAAAACCGGGTAAGATGGTTTTCTCTGACGCTTCCCGGTTCCACCCCGATGCTTTATCAGATCCATGAGTGGCAGCGCGCTTTCCTTGGCCCGCTGAGCCACTACGCCGAAGCCAGCGCCAAGCTGCTGAGCGACATCACCAGCCCGTTCTCGCATCTCCCGGGTGCGCCGCGCATGGCCGCCGGCTACGAGCTGTTGCACCGTCTGGGCAAGGAATACGAGAAGCCCGCGTTCAACATCCCGCAGGTGACGGCGCACGGTCAGGAAATTGCCGTGATCGAGCGCGTGATGCTGGACAAGCCGTTCTGCCAGCTCAAGCGCTTCAAGCGCTTCAGCGACGATCCGGAAACCATCGAGAAGTTGAAGAACGACCCGACCGTGCTGGTCGTCGCGCCGCTCTCCGGCCACCACGCCACGCTGCTGCGCGATACGGTGAAGACCCTGCTGCAAGACCACAAGGTGTACATCACCGACTGGGTCGACGCGCGCATGGTGCCGACCAGCGCGGGGCCGTTCCATCTGGACGACTACGTGGCGTACATCGAGGAATTCATCCGCCATATCGGCGCCGAGCGCGTGCACGTCATTTCCGTGTGCCAGCCGACCGTGCCGGTGCTTGCCGCGGTGTCCCTGATGGCGGCGCGCGGCGAAGCCACCCCGCTCAGCATGACCATGATGGGCGGCCCGATCGAGCCGCGCAGCAATCCGACCGGCGTCAACAACCTCGCCACCACGCGACCGCTCAGCTGGTTCCGCGGCAACCTCATCCACACCGTGCCGCCGAACTATCCCGGTACTGGTCGCGAGGTTTACCCGGGCTTCTTGCAGCACGCCGGCTTCATCGCGATGAACCCGGGCCGCCACCTGAACTCGCACTGGGATTTCTACGAGAACCTGCGTCGCGGCGATCAGGATGATGCCGAGGCGCACCGCAAGTTCTACGACGAATACAACGCCGTGCTCGATATGCCGGCCGAGTATTACCTCGACACCATCGCCACCGTGTTCCAGCAGTTCCTGCTGCCGCGCGGGCTCTGGGATGTCTCCGGCGAACGCGTGAAGCCTGCAGCCATCACCAAGACCGCGCTGTTCACCGTCGAAGGCGAGCTGGACGACATCGCCGGCCTTGGCCAGACCGAAGCGGCGCATGATCTGTGCAGCGGCATCCCTGCTGACCGTCGCGAACACCGCGTGGTCGAAGGCGCTGGCCACTACGGCATTTTCAGTGGTCGTCGCTGGCGGCAGACGGTGTATCCGCAGGTGCGGGATTTCATTCGCAAGTTCGATAAGCGGGCTGCCTAAGCCTGCTTTTTGCCCCTCTCCCGCCCTGGGAGAGGGCTCCGCGTGTCTGTGGGAGCGCACCCTGTGCGCGACAGCCACGCCGCGGTGTACCGCTCSGTAGGTTTGTCGCGCACAGGGTGCGCTCCCACAAAGAACTGAGCGGCAGCATTGATCCGCCATCCACAGGCCAGCGCGATCCCTTGTAGGAGCGCACTTGTGCGCGACCGCGGCGCCGCGATGCATCGCTCCGGTTGGTCGCGCACAAGTGCGCTCCTACAAAAGAAGAGACGCCCCGCAACACCGTCCGTTACGCGGCCCTTGATGTGGCTCTTGATCCCCGGGGTCCCCGTATGACGCGGCGGGCGGGTGGAGGAAAGCCCGAAGGGTGGCCGCAKGGATGCGGCCAGTTTTTCGACAGGACACGGATGTCCTGTCGAAAAACCCCGCAACCCGCACGCGCACCTGGAGGGCCAAAGGCCCGGAAGGCGCGTCATCCGGGGGGCCCTTTCTTTTGGTTACTTTTCTTTGGGCAAGCAA
>NZ_JBFRFH010000030.1:0-15489 GCF_052114725.1 Dyella sp. 2YAF14
GATGCGGCCAGTTTTTCGACAGGACACGGATGTCCTGTCGAAAAACCCCGCAACCCGCACGCGCACCTGGAGGGCCAAAGGCCCGGAAGGCGCGTCATCCGGGGGGCCCTTTCTTTTGGTTACTTTTCTTTGGGCAAGCAAAGAAAAGTAACCCGGCCTCCGGCAGGAGGTCGGAAGCCCGCGGCAGGCGAGCCAGGTCGCCGTGTCGCTAAAACCAAAAACCGAGGCTCTGGATGACCAGCCATTTGGCTGTTAAAGAGCGCATCGGGCCGGCGCCGGGATGACGAGCTCAGAGAGGGAGCGGGGACCGAAGAGCTCAAGAGCTAGGAGCTAGGAGCTAGGAGTTAGGAGTTAGAGGCAAGGAGCAAGGAGCAAGGAGCAAGGAGCGAAAGCCTAGAAGCATCACGCATCCAAAAAGAATCCCCTCAGGACTTCTTCCTGCGCGCCACCTGCTCCCCCAACAACGACAACTGCAACGCCTCCAACTCCGGCAAATCCCGCTCCAGCTTCTCGATCTCCTCGCGAAACGCCTGCACGTCCTCAAACTTCCGATACACCGAAGCGAAGCGCACATACGCCACTTGATCGAGTTTCTTCAGCTCACGCATCACCAACTCCCCCACCTGCCGCGAAGGCACTTCACGTTCGCCGCAGCGGCGCAGGTCGTTGATGATTTCGCGCACGGCAGTGTCCACCGAATCGGTGGGCACCGGACGCTTCTGCAGGGCGCGTTCAAAGCTCACGCGCAGCTTGTGTTCGTCGAACGGTTCACGGCGCTCGCCGCTCTTCACGATGGAAGGCAGCTTGAGCTCGGCGGTTTCGAAGGTATTGAAGCGTTCACTGCACTTGGGACACTCGCGTCGACGGCGCACGGTGGCACCGTCTTCGGCGAGGCGCGAGTCGATCACGCGAGTGTCTTCGTGCTGGCAGTAAGGGCAATGCATAGGTTCATCGATTCCTGGAAGGGAGGAAGAAACGAGAAAAGGCGCCCCTGCTCACTTCTCGTTTCTTATCGGCCCTCATCCTTCGTGACGGCTCAGCCGTAGACAGGGAACTTGTGGCACTGCGCCGTGACCTTGTCGCGCACCTTGGCGATGACGGCGTCATCGTTGGGTGCGTCAAGCACGTCGCAAATCCACTGCGTGAGTTCGACCACGTCCGCTTCCAGATAACCGCGGGTGGTGACGGCAGGCGTGCCCACGCGCAGGCCCGAGGTGACGAACGGCTTGCGGGGATCGTTCGGCACGGCGTTCTTGTTGACGGTGATGTGTGCCTTGCCCAGCGCTTCTTCCGCGTCCTTGCCGGTCACGTCGCGACCAATCAGATCGACCAGCATCAGATGGTTCTCGGTGCCGCCGGAAACGATCTTGTAGCCGCGCTCGATGAAGGTCTTGGCCATCGCCTTGGCGTTCTTCACCACCTGGGTCTGGTAGGCCTTGAATTCCGGCTCCAGCGCTTCCTTGAAAGCCACCGCCTTGGCGGCGATCACGTGCATCAGCGGACCGCCCTGGATGCCCGGGAACACGATCGACTGCAGCTTCTTCTCGATCTCTTCGCCGGCGTCCTTGGCCACGATGATGCCGCCGCGCGGACCGCGCAGCGTCTTGTGCGTAGTGGAGGTGACCACGTGCGCATGCGGCAGCGGATTGGGATATACGCCTGCGGCGACGAGACCGGCGACGTGCGCCATGTCCACGAACAGATACGCACCCACCTTGTCGGCGATCGCGCGGAAGCGTGCCCAATCCATCACCTGCGAGTAGGCGCTGAAACCGGCCACGATCATCTTGGGCTTGTGCTCGACGGCGAGGCGCTCGACTTCGTCGTAATCGACCAGGCCCTGCTCGTTCACGCCGTACTGCACGGCGTGGAACAGCTTGCCCGAGACGTTGACCTTGGCGCCGTGGGTGAGATGGCCACCGTGTGCGAGCGACATGCCGAGAATGGTGTCGCCCGGATTGAGCAGCGCGAGGTACACGGCCTGGTTGGCCTGCGAACCCGAATGCGGCTGCACATTGGCGTAGTTGGCGCCGAACAGCTGCTTGAGGCGATCGATGGCGAGGCGTTCGGCCACGTCCACGAATTCGCAGCCGCCGTAGTAGCGCTTGCCCGGGTAACCCTCGGCGTACTTGTTGGTGAGCACGCTGCCCTGGGCTTCCATCACGCGGGGGCTGGCGTAGTTCTCCGAAGCGATCAGCTCGACGTGGTCCTCCTGACGGCGGGCTTCGTCGGCCATAGCCTGGGCCAGTTCGTTGTCGTAACCGGCGATCGTCTCGTGCTTCGGGAACATCCTGACCTCGTGGGGGTGGCAAGCAGGGCTAGAACGCGAAATTGTAGCCGTGATGTGCTATTGCGGCCACCTTGGGGTCACTTGCGCCCCGGTTGCGTACATCGTACCGTACGTCGCACGCAATCCAGCCCACGGACCTCGCCATGCCGATCCAGCCGTCCCGCGCCTCGGTACGCCCGCTGCGCAAGCTCGCCGCGTTTGCCCTGATCTTTCTGCTCTTGCCCCTGGCCGCCCTGGCGTCCGACGTCACCGGCGTGGGCATCAGCGCCATCCAGATCCCCGACCCGGTCAGCGGAAAGCCGACCGAGGGCTATGTGTTCTATCCCTCGTCGCAGCCGACGCACGGCATCACGGCGATCGGCCCCTACGACGTCGCGGCCACGCCTGACGCGCCCGCCATCCCTGGCGCCAAGCCGCTGGTGATCCTTTCCCACGGCAACGGCGGCAGCAACCTGGGCCATCACGATCTGGCCACCTACCTCGCCAGCCACGGCTTCGTGGTCGCCACGCTCAATCATTTGGGCGACTACTTTCGCGATACCAGCCAGGTCGGCCATATCGAAGTGCTGGCCGGCCGACCGGTGCAGGTGAAATCCGCCATCACCACCTTGCTCAATGACCCGCGCTGGAAGCCCCTGATCGATCCCAACCGGATCGGCGTGGCCGGCTTCTCGGCGGGTGGCTACACGGCCTTGATGTTGGCCGGGGCAAAGCCGCGTTTCGTGCGATTCGTCGGCTTCTGCCAGCGCTATCCGAACGACCAGGATGTCTGCGGCCACGCCACGGAGTTCAAGGCTGCCGCCGCCAAGCAGGGCAAGACCATGGAGCAGGTGCTCGAGGACATGCAGGGCCAGCTGGGCAAGTACGGCGACACGGCCGATCCGCGGGTGAAAGCGGCTTTTGCGATGGCGCCGATGAGCCTGATCTTCGACGAGCACAGCTTCGACCAGGTGCATGTCCCGGTTTTTCTCTACTACGGCCAGAACGACAAGGTGCTGCCGCCGGAAGCCAACGCCAAACACATCCAGCCGCTGATCAAGACGCTGGCGGGAGTGAAGGAAGTACCGCACGCCGACCACTGGGTGTTCCTGCCGCCCTGCTCCGCTGAATTGGCCAAGGAGATCGCACCGATGTGTACCGATCCGGCCGGCGTGGATCGCGCCAAGGTGCATGAGCAGGTCAATGCCGATGCGCTGGCGTTCTTCCGCAAGACGCTTAAGGTCAAGGACTGACGCGTGCCCAAGGCGCTGAGCGAGCAGGAAACCGAAGCCTTCCGCGCACGCCTGTGCGAGGCGGCGGCGAAGATCTACGTGGAAGAAGGCCCGGCCGCCGTCACCATGCGGCGCCTGGCCGGCGACCTGGGCGTGGGCACGATGACCCCCTACCGCTATTTCCATAACAAAGAAGAAATCATCACGGCGGTGCGCACCCGCGGCCTCAACCGTTTCTCCGAAGCCCTGGAACGCGCACTGGCATCGCCCGGCGACGGCCGCACCCGCAGCCGCGCCGTGCGCGATGCCTATATCGCCTTTGCCCGCGAGAACACCGCCACCTACCGGCTGATGTTCGAGTACCCGGAGACACGGCAGGACGATCCCGCCTATCGCCAGGCGCACGAGCGCATGTGGGGCACCATTGCCGCGCATGTGGACGTAATGATCGCCGAAGGCACCATCGCAGCCGACGCCGACGCCCCCATCATCGGCCACCAGATCTGGGCCTCCCTGCATGGCGCAGTCATGCTGGAAATCGCCGGCATGCTGCCCCCGGGCTACGACGCCGCCTCACTGCATACGCGTACTGTCAGCGCGATCTTCGACGCCGCCCGGCCGGTGCGCTGACTTCTGTGGGAGCGCACCCTGTGCGCGACATCCGACGGAGCGCTGCCCACGCGTTCGTCGGGCCACGGCGGACACCAGCACATAGCTGATCACCATCAGCAGCAGCCATGCGCCAAGTTTGTCGAGCGGCACCATCTCCCAACCATGGCGCTGCGCCGGATAACGCCACGCCGATGCGAATGTCCCCAGGTTTTCCGCGAACCAGATAAACAGCGCCACCAGCACGAAGCCGAAAAGCAGGGGCATCCTGCGATACGCGCGGCGCACGCGGAACAAAATCCAGGTGCGGCCGAACAAGACTGCCAACACCGCAAACAGCAGCCAGCGGACGTCAGGCAGGAAATGATGCGTGAAGAAATTCACGTAGATCGCCAGCGCGAGCCACGCCGTGGCCGCGAACGGGGGATGGCGGATGAAGCGGAACTCGAACAGCCGCCACGCGCGGGCGATATAGCTACCCACGGCGCCATACATGAATCCCGTAAACAAGGGCACGCCGCCGATGCGCAGCAGCGAAGCTTCGGGATAGACCCACGAGCCCATGGCGGTCTTGAACACCTCCATGGCGGTGCCGACCAGATGGAAACAGAGGATCACCCTGGCCTCGTCCCGCGTCTCCAGTCCCATGGCGATCAGCAGCACCTGCAGGGCCAGCGCCGCCAGCACAAGGAAGTCGTAGCGGGCCAGCGGCGCATCGACGGGATACCAGGCCCATGTCGCCAACAACAGGGCCAGCATGCATCCGCCGAACAGGCATGCCCTGGCCTGCTTGACGCCGAAGCAGACCAATTCGTGCACGACCACGGCCCAGGGCCCCCGCACCCGGGCCCAACGGGCGGCGCCCTCGTCCAGTGAGGTGGCGCCGCGCAGCAAGTGCTGTGGTGCCCGCGTGGCTGTCCTGTCCATAGGCCTGATCCGGGAAAACCCCAGCATGGCCAAGGCCTGGGCGACGACCGGGGCGGGATCGGGCAAGACGCGGGCAGAACGGTCGCGGGGGTCGGGCAGCAGTCACCGGCGCGACCCCACAAGCCGCTATAATGAGTGGTTTACACCCACTCTGATCGCACTGCCTGCCCTCTCGGCCGGCTGGGTGCACGTCGCCGGAGGTTCCATGCAATACATCTACACCATGAACGGGGTCAGCAAGATCGTTCCCCCGAAGCGCCAGATCATCAAGGACATCTCGCTCAGCTTCTTCCCCGGCGCCAAGATTGGCCTGCTGGGCTTGAACGGCGCGGGCAAGTCGACGGTGCTGAAGATCATGGCCGGCGTGGACACGGACTTCCAGGGCGAGGCTCGCCCGCAGCCGGGTATCAAGGTCGGCTATCTGGCGCAGGAGCCGCAGCTCGATCCGGAGAAGACCGTGCGTGAAGCGGTCGAGGAAGGCGTGTCGGTGATCCTCGATGCGCAGAAGCGCCTCGACGAGGTCTATGCCGCCTATGCCGAAGAAGGCGCGGATTTCGACAAGCTGGCCAAGGAACAGCAGGAGCTGGAAAACATCCTGGCCGTGAACGATGCGCACGCCCTGGAGCGCCAGCTCGAAGTGGCCGCCGACGCGCTGCGCCTGCCGCCGTGGGATGCCAAGATCGGGCCGCTGTCCGGTGGTGAAAAGCGCCGCGTGGCGCTGTGCCGCCTGCTGCTGTCCAAGCCGGACATGCTGCTGCTCGACGAGCCCACCAACCACCTGGACGCCGAGTCGGTGGATTGGCTGGAGCAGTTCCTGCAGAACTACCCGGGCACCGTCGTGGCGGTCACCCATGATCGCTACTTCCTCGAGCACGCCGCCGAGTGGATTCTCGAACTCGATCGCGGCCGCGGCATCCCGTGGAAGGGCAACTACACCGACTGGCTGGAACAGAAGAGCGAGCGTCTGGCCCGCGAAGAAGCCGCCGAAAAGGGGCGCCAGAAGGCTCTCGCACGCGAGCTGGAGTGGGTGCGCTCGGCCGCCAAGGGCCGTCAGTCCAAGGGCAAGGCGCGTATCAACCGTTTCGAAGAACTGAACTCGGTCGAGTACCAGAAGCGCAACGAAACCAACGAGCTCTACATCCCGCCGGGCGAGCGCCTGGGCCAGGAAGTGATCGAGTTCAAGAACGTGTCCAAGTCCTTCGGCGACCGCCTGCTGATCGACGACTTGTCGATGAAGATTCCGCCGGGCGCCATCGTCGGCGTGATCGGCCCGAACGGCGCCGGCAAGTCGACCCTGTTCAAGCTGATCACCGGCCAGGAAACGCCTGATAGCGGCGAAGTGAAGCTCGGCCACACCGTGCAGCTGGCCTATGTGGACCAGTCGCGCGACAGCCTCGATCCGAACAAGAACGTGTGGCAGGAAGTTTCCGACGGCGCCGACATCATCACCATCGGCCGTTACGAGCTGCAGTCGCGCGCCTATATCGGCCGCTTCAACTTCAAGGGCACCGACCAGCAGAAGATGGTCGGCAGCCTGTCCGGCGGTGAGCGTGGTCGCCTGCACCTGGCCAAGACCCTGATGCAGGGCGGCAACGTGCTGCTGCTCGACGAACCGTCGAACGATCTGGACGTCGAAACGCTGCGCGCACTGGAAGACGCGATGCTGGAATTCCCGGGCTGCGCGATGGTGATCTCGCATGACCGCTGGTTCCTCGATCGCATCGCCACGCACATCATCGCGTTCGAAGGCGATTCGCACGTGGAGTTCTTCCCCGGCAACTACAACGAGTACGAAGCCGACAAGAAACGCCGCCTCGGCGACGAAGCCGCCGGCCCGCATCGCGTGAAGTACAAGAAGCTGGCGTAAGCGAGCTCCTGCTCCCTCTCCCCTCCGGGGAGAGGGCTGGGGTGAGGGGCCACGGCTGGCCCCGATCCTCAAAAGAACAAGATTTCAAATCAGCGACAACGCAAGATTGTCCCCTCACCCCAACCCTCTCCCCGGAGGGGAGAGGGAGTGAAAGGCAGCGACGAGGAGAACACGATGCACTTCATGCAATCCCTGCAACAGGCATGGGCTGCCCATGACTCCCTCGTATGCGTCGGCCTCGATCCCGAGCCCGCGAAATTTCCCGCGCACCTCAAGGGTCGCCCGGACGCGGTGTTCGAATTCTGCCGCGACATTGTCGATGCCACGGCTGACCTGGTCTGCACGTACAAGCCGCAGATCGCGCACTTCGCCGCGCTGCGTGCCGAAGACGCGCTGGAACGCCTGATCGCGCACATCCACGACAAGCATCCCGGCGTGCCGGTGATCCTCGACGCCAAGCGCGGCGACATCGGCAGCACCGCGCAGCACTATGCCGCCGAGGCGTTCGATCGCTACCGCGCCGATGCCGTGACGCTCAATCCCTATATGGGCCGCGATTCCGCCCAGCCGTTTCTCGAACGTGCCGACAAGGGCGTGATCCTGCTGTGCCGCACATCCAATCCCGGCGGCGCGGATTTCCAGGCGCTCGACTGCGGCGGTCAGCCGCTCTATCTGCGCGTGGCTGAAACCATTGCACGCGACTGGAACGCCAACGGCAACTGCGCGCTGGTCACCGGCGCCACCTGGCCGGAAGAACTGGGCAAGGTGCGTAGCATCGTGGGCGACATGCCGCTGTTGGTGCCGGGTATCGGTGCGCAAGGCGGTGATGTGGAAGCCGTGCTCAAGCATGGCCGCAGCGCCGACGGCACCGGGCTGATGATCAGCTCCTCGCGTGCAATTCTCTACGCGGGCAATGACGAGGATTTCGCGCAGGCTGCGCGTACTGCTGCGCTGGATTTGCGCGACACCATCAATCGTTTCCGCTGATCGTCGCCCCAGTTTTTTTGTAGGAGCGCACTTGTGCGCGACCGCAGCGCCACGATGTTACGTTGCCGCACGATGGTCACGCACAAGTGCGCTCCTACAAGGTGACGCCTTGCACTACGGCTGACGCTCCACCCTCACGCAACATCCGCTCACGCAACCACCGCTCGGCGGGCGTCGACACCCAACGCTCCACGCCCTTGCCCAACAACCAGCACAGCGGCAGGGCTGGCAGATACCAGAGATAGCCGTGGGCGATATCCGAGCCCATCGCCTTGTAGATCCTCACCACGCCGTACACCACGAACATGTGCGTGAGATAGATCTCATAGCTCAGACGGCCCCACGAACGCAGCCAGCCTAAGCCGCGCCACGCCGCACGACGTGACCAAGCACTGGCCAACACCAGGCACAGCGCGGAGGTGGTAAGCACGAGCATGTAGCCATCGCGCATCGTCTGCCACAGCAGCTTGCCCTCGAACATCACCAGGTACAGACCCAGGACGCCCACGACGGCCAGCATCCAGACCGCAGCGCGCGGCAGGCTGCGCCAACGTTGCACGATCAGCGCGCCGAGCACACCGGTGGCAATTGCCGCCATGCCGGGCAGATAAGCCTTCTCCTGCCAGATCTCATTGTCAGCCAATGCGGCGTGCGTCCATGGCAGCGACACCGCCAATGCGATCAGCATCGGCACCAACACCCAGGTGCGCCGCGTCAGCAGGCAGACGATGGGGAAGCCGAGATAGAACACTTCCTCGATCGACAGCGACCACAGCACATCCCAATTGCCTGGCAGGTAGCCGGTCATCCCCTCGTACCAATTCAGATGGAAACCCAGTGCCGCCACGATGGCGCGCGGCAGCGACTGCCCTTCCCGATCGATCACGTAATCCGGCGCGCCGGCCAGATGCAGCACGCTGAGCACGACTACCAGCAACACCAGGCAGGGCACGATTCGCGAAAAACGCCGTGCGTAGAACGCACGCAAGTCGATGCTGGCCAGCGAACCACTGCGATGCAGCGCATTGCTGGTGATGAGAAAGCCTGAGATCACGAAGAAGATGAAAACCGCCTCGTAGCCGTTGAAGTTGAGCGCCGTCAGCAGCTTCTTCGGCAACACGTCGAGCAGGGCCGTCTTGCGCAGCGGAATGCGCAGGCCGATGTGGTGCAGCACCACCAGCATGATGGAGAAGCCGCGCAGCAGGTCGATGCCGGTGTTGCGCTGAGTCTGCGGGTCAGCCATCGCGTCCATCAACCCCGTACCCTTACTTGTAGGAGCGCACCCTGTGCGCGAACAAGGCGCGGCAGCGCCTTCGCTTCGCCAACCCGTCGCGCACAGGGTGCGCTCCCACAAGGTGGCAGACGCTTACTGTGCCGCCGGCAGATCGTGAATCATCTGCTGCGCCAGGCCTTCATAGTTGTAATCGAAATGATGATCGCCGGTCTTTTCGTAGACCTTGATCCACGTCGGCAATTTCGGATCGGCGCAAAGCGCGTCGTCCTTATCCTTGACCCCGTAGTAGCAGACCACCGGCGGGTGATCATTCAATGCTTCAAGCGGCGGCAGGGCATCGTAATGCTGCACGGGATTGAGCCACTGGAAGAAGTCCTGGGTGTGCGTCTTCCACCATCCCTCCTTCATATAGCCTTCCATTTCGATTTCGAAATTGACATCGTGACTGGGTGACAGCAGTACCACCTGGGCGATGCGCGCGCGGCCCTCAGGGCTCAACTGATCGATCACGGAAGGCAGCACGTCGGCGCCGAAAGAGAAACCAATCAGCCATACGCGCTTCTTGCCCGGTTGCGACACCGCCTGCGCGATCAAGGCATCCAGATCGACGGCCGACTCCTTCGCCGGACGATTGCGCCAGTAGTACTGCAGCAGACTTACGCCCTGCACCGGGATGCCGTGCGAGGCGATGATCTTGCCCAGCGACTGGTCCAGATCGCGCCAGCCGCCATCGCCGGAATAGAAAATCGCCACCACGTCCTCGCGCCCGGCCAGCGGCGTCACGCCGGCCTGCGCGGGCACCTGCACCAGCGACTCCTGCATGCTGGCGTGATGCCAGGGCTGCCAGGCCCACAGGCCGACGCCGGCGGCAATCAACACAACGAGAGCGAACCACTTCCAGAGTCGTTTCAACGGCGCACCATGCCTGACAGTCCACCCGAAATGAGGCTTGCCACATTGGCGAACACCAGCGGGAGGGCGATGCCATTGGGCACCGCAAGATAACGAGGCTCCCACACGGGATCGAATTTGTCTTTGTACTTGTGCAGGCCGCGGAAGTTGTAGAAGCGCTCGCCGCGACCAAACAGCATCGCACCCAGGCGGCTCCACAGCGGCGCGCTGCGGCGATTCTGCAGGCCGGAAAATGGCGCCATGCCGAGGTTGAACCAGCGGTAGCCTTCCTGTTTGGACCACTGCATCAGGCTGATGAACAGGAAATCCATGATGCCGGCCGTGCCGTCGGGCAGATGGCGCATCAGGTCCAGCGAGGCCTCTTCCTTGTTGTCGGTGAGGAACAGGTTCGCAAAGGCCACCAGCTCCTCGCCCTGCCACACCAGCGCCATCGGCGTGCGTTCGAGATAGCGCGCGTCGAAGGTGCCCAGCGAGAAGCCCTTCTCGCGCACGCCCTTGTCGCGCATCCACGCATCGGAAATTTTTTTCAGCTGCGGGATCAACGCCGCCACCGCGTCGGCCGGCACGATCTCCATGCGCATGCCTTCGCGGGTGAGCTTGTTGATGGTGTTGCGCAGCACCTTCTTGGACTTGCCGTCGAGGTTGAAACCCGCCAGTTCCACGCGGGCCTCTTCGCCGATCTTGAGGAAGTTCATGCCCACTTCCAGGTACAGGTCCAGATCGTCCTGGCGCACCTGGTAGAACAGCGGCCAGCCGCCGGCGCGTTCGCACTGGTCGCGGAAGGTCCACACCAGTTCGCGGCGCGCTTCTTCGTCCTCGCCGACGGGATCGCCCATGGCCACCCAGCTGCGGCCTTCCACGTCGTACATGATGAAGGCGCGGTTGTCGGCATCGAACAGCAGGGTCTTGTCCGCCATCAGGGCGAGATGCGCCTGGGCGGAGTTGTAGTTCTTGATCAGCGGCAGCGCACGCTGCAGGTCTTCTTCGCTTGGCAGGTGCAGGTCCGGCCGCACGGGGCGGATCAGGTTGGCCAGCGCAAACAACAGGCCAGCGGTGGTCGCGCCCACCAATGCGCGCAGCGCACGCGGCGCACCGCCGTGATAGAAGCTGAATTCCCACCACAGGTTGTTGCTGTATTCCACGTGCTTGTAGCTGAAGCCGACCAGCCAGCCCGCACAGCCGAGCACCGCCACGATGGCGATGATCCAGCCCCACGAGAAGCTCGCGCTGAACATCGACGCGCGGCGATAGAACAACTTGTGCGCCGGCGCCAGCGCGAGCGCCAGCACCGACAACAGCGTGGCTTCTTCGTAATCGATGCCCTTGAGCAGCGACAGCACCGCGCCCAGCACCAGCAGGATCAGTGTGAGCACATAGGCTGCATCGAGGCGTCGCTGCAGACCGCGCGCAAGAATCAGCAACATCATGCCGACCACGCTGGAAAGGAAGTGGGACACTTCCAGCACGGCCAGCGGCAGCACGTCGCGCAGGATGGCCATGCGCGTGGGCAGCGCCGAGGTGGCACCCGAGAAGAGCAGCACCGCGCCCGACACCAGCGTCAGGCCCGCGAAGAACGGCGGCAGCAAACCGGTGAACCACGGCGCCAGCTGCGTCTTCTGGCGCAGCCCGCGCGCTTCGCGCCACAGCACCACCACGGTCGCCGCGAACAGCGGCAGGAAATAATAGATAAGGCGATAGGCCGCCAGCGCGCCGAGGATGGGTGCTTCCAGGCCCTGGTTTCCTTCGGCGCCGAAGCCGGCCAGCATCACCGCCTCGAACACGCCCAGGCCACCGGGCACATGACTGATCAAGCCGGCGATCTGCGCCAGCACGAAGATCGCAAGGAAATGCCCGAAACCCGTGTCCACCTGATTGGGCATCAGCAGATAAAGCACATAGGCGGCCAAACCCCAATCCACCGCGCCGACCAACACCTGCCGCGTGGCGACCAGGGTGTTCGGCAAACTCAGGCGCCATCGCCAAATACGCAATGGACGTCCAAGCAGGCGATTGCCCACGATCCACAGTAGCGGGATCAGGGTGAGCACCGCGGCCACCGGAATGCGCCAGCTGGCCAGCGGCAAGGACGGCGGAATCGGCACCAGCAGCAAGGTGACGCCGGTGAGCGCGCTCAGGCCCAGCCAGAAACTCAGCGTGGTGTAGACCACCACCTTCGCCACTTCGGCCGTGGAAAGTCCGGCCTGGATGTAGAAGCGGTAGCGGATGGAACCGGAGATCAACAAGGCCATGCCCAGCGCATTGCTGAAGGCGTAGCTGATGAAGGAGATCAGGCTGACCTGCGGACCCGGCAAACGCTTGCCGATGTATTTGAGGCCGAACCAGTCGTAGAGAATCATCACGCCGTAACTGCCGGCAGTGAGCAGCACGGCCAGGGCGACGCGGTAGTTCTCCAGTCCGTGAACGTAGCGTGCCACCTCGCGGTAGCTCACCTCGCTGGCCAGGCGGTGCAGCGCCCATAGCGCCAGGCACAGCATGGCCACCGAAAGCAGCGGACCGGCAAGCCTGCGTAACCTGGCCATCAGGCCAGGGCGTGCAAGCATTTCACCGGAAATCGGGGCTTGGGCCCCTGTCTGCTCCACCACGCGTTTACCGCCTCCACATGACCATCGCGCAAGATATTCGCGACCGTCTAGGATAGCCGGTCAACGTGCTCTTCTGTTCGATCGTGGCATGCAGGCATGACATTCGGTCGCGCCCGCTTCAGGCAGGTCGCGACCGTGTGAGGTCAGGACTTGGCGCCCAGTCCGTTGGCCATGCGGGCAATCCAGCGGTACAGCACCAGCACGATCACCGCGAAGGCGATGCCGCCGATCCACTGGGCCTTGTCGGCAAACTCAGGTCCCACGAGTGCCAAGGGCGCTTGCAGGTTGCTGAAACCCAGGCGGTCCGCGAATGCCACGATCGCTGCGATCAGGACGCCAATAATGCTCTCGCCCACGATCAAGCCGGAGGCCAGCAGCACGCCAAGCTGTTTGGTGGTTTCAGGCTTCTTCGAACGATCGGCACGACGATCGAAATACCAGCCGACCACCGAACCGACCACCACCATCAGCGTGCTGACCGTCGGCAGATAGATGCCCAGACCCACCGCCAGCGGCGGTATGCGCATGTGCTTGGTGGTCCGCGCCAGGATCTCGTCGACGATGATGATCGCCACGCCGATCCAGATGCCGGTGATGATCAGGCTCCAGTCGATATTGCCGGTGATCACGCCGTTCGCCAGCGCCGAAATAAGGCCGGCCTGCGGCGCCGGCAGCGCATGCGCACCCACGCCCGCCACACCGACAAATCCATAGGCCTTGTTGAGCAGGTCGAGCACCGGCGGGATCACCGCTGCGCCCGCGATCACACCGATCACCAGCGCCACCTGCTGACGCCACGGCGTGGCGTCCACCAGCTGACCCGTCTTGAGATCCTGCAGGTTGTTGTTGGCGATGGCCGCCACGGTGAACACCACCGCGGTAATGAACAGCGCAAACGCCACCAGCGCCTTGCCTTCTTCCGGGCCGACGTACGGCTTCACGAACGCCACCAGCAGCAAGGCGGCTGCGATCACCACCAGGATGCCCACGCCCGACAGCGGGCTATTGGACGAACCGATCAGGCCGGCCATGTAGCCGCACACGGTGGAGACAAAGAAACCCATCAGCACCACGAAGGCCACGCCGCCGATGGCGAGCACGCCGACATGGGCACCCAGGCCGCTGATCTCACCGAAGTAACCGAGCAACCAGGCGATCGGCACGAAGCAGGCCAGCGTGATCAGGCCCACGATGCCAATCGGGATGTCGCGCTCGGTGCGCGGCAGCGAGTCGGCCTTGCCGGCCTTGCGCACTTTGGAGGCAGCCATGGCCGAAGTCAGGCCGCTGATCACCGGCTTCACCAGCTTGGCGAGTGTCCAGATGGCCGACACGCCGATCGCGCCCGCACCGACGAAACGAACCTTGTGGCTCCAGGTGCCATTGGCCAGATCCGCCACCGACGCACTCATGTCGCCCAGCAGCGAGTAATGCGGCACGCCCCAGCCCCAGCCAATGATCGCGCCAATCAGCATGGCGATACCCACCGACAGGCCCACCAGGTGGCCAATGGCGAACAACGCGAAGGAAAGATTGAAGTCGAAGCCGCTGACCGAACCCTTGTCGCCCACGCGGAAGTAGCGCACGAAGTCGCTGGCGAACACCTGGGTGGCCACGATCACCGCAAACACGGCGGAAACGATGGAGCCCCATAGCACGGCAAGCAGACCCGCACGGCCTTCTTCCACACTGCCTGCATCGGCATCGTCGCCACTGCCGACCTTCAACACCTCGGCGCAGGCCAGGCCTTCCGGGTACGGCAGGTCGGAGGTCGTCACCAGCGCGCGGCGCAGCGGGATCGAATACATCACGCCCAGGATGCCGCCCAAGGCGCACACGGCAAACGAGGTCCAGAACGGGAAGCCGGTCCACCAGCCGATCATGATCATGCCCGGGAGCACGAAGATGATCGAAGACAACGTGCCCGCCGCCGACGCGATGGTCTGCACGATGTTGTTTTCCTGGATGGTGGAATCCTTGAACCCGCGCAGCAGGGCCATGGAAATCACCGCCGCGGGAATCGATGTGGCGAAGGTAAGGCCGGCCTTGAGGCCAAAGAAGACGTTGGCGGCAGTGAACACCACCGTGATGATCACGCCCAGGATGAGACCGCGAACGGTCAGCTCTTTGCGATTTTCGGTCTGAGAAAGATTGCCGCTCACGAAAGTCGTCCCGTCATGTCATTGGTCCCCTGTTGGCCACCCTGGGGCGGCATAGCATGAATACGACAGCCCGCCGGAAGGCGGGTCAGCGCGTAGGGTTGCCGGATTTGCTTGGAATCGCAACGGGTTGACGGGGTTTGGGGCCTGCCTTCCTCGTTTGGGGCAGGTTTGGATGGGGCGGGGCTTGCCCCGGAGCCGCATCTGCTTGCTCGTCGTCCCGGCGGAGGCCGGGATTTCCCTTTTGCCGGTCCCGGCGTTGGCCTGAGGCGCTTTTCAACCGTCGCACGGCTGACCATCCAGATCCTTGGCTTCTGATTGTCACCTTGCGGCCAGGGTGCCGCCTACGCGGCGGGCGTTTCGATCGGCTGCCGCCGACCGAGTCACTTTTCTCTTGCTGGCCCAAGAGATCCCACGGGACTAGCTTCGCGTCGAAAGTAACCCAAAGAGAATGGCCTGATAACGCCCGCAGCATCGTGTTGGGATAAGCCCGAGCGCTTGAGGCGCGCTGTTGTGGGACAACCTCCGAGGGTACACAGCGGGTACTGCCAAGCGCTGCGCAACGCGCCCGAATCGCTGAGGACTTAAAGCGGGGCCTCGCTGCGCATCGGCTTTCCTTGTCCCACTTCCCTTTGCCACGCGGGCTTGTCTGTGGGAGCGCACCCTGTGCGCGACAGCCACGCTGCGGTGTAC
>NZ_JBFRFH010000031.1:0-15458 GCF_052114725.1 Dyella sp. 2YAF14
GCGCTGCGCAACGCGCCCGAATCGCTGAGGACTTAAAGCGGGGTCTCGCTGCGCATCGGCTTTGATCGTCCCGCCTTTTCCTTGCCGCGCCTTCTTGTCTGTGGGAGCGCACCCTGTGCGCGACAGCCACGCCTGGGTATACCGCTCCGTAGGTTTGTCGCGCACAGGGTGCGCTCCCACAGAAGAGCCGACCGGCAAGATTGATCCGCCATCCACGGACCTGCGTCCCCCTTGTAGGAGCGCACTTGTGCGCGACCGCACCACCTGGATGCACCGCTCCGTCGGCTGGTCGCGCACAAGTGCGCTCCTACAAAAGAGCGGCCCAACAGCGTCAGAAGTCGCGTGGCTCTTGATGCGGCTCTTGATCTCGGGGTCCCCGTATGACGCGGCGGGCGGGTGGAGGAAAGCCCGAAGGGTGGCCGCATGGATGCGGCCAGTTTTTCGACAGGACAGGGACGTCCTGTCGAAAAACCCCGTAACCCGAGCGCGCACCTGGAGGGCCAACGGCCCGGAAGGCGCGTCATCCGGGGGGCCCTTTCTTTTGGTTACTTTTCTTTGGGCAAGCAAAGAAAAGTAACCCGGCCTCCGGCAGGAGGACGGAAGCCCGCGGCAGGCGAGCCAGATCGCCGTATCGCTAAAACCAAACACCGAGGCTCTGGATGACCAGCCATTCGGCTGTTGAAGAGCGCCTCCGGCCTACGCC
Source organism: Dyella sp. 2YAF14 (assembly GCF_052114725.1). Classification (NCBI taxonomy): domain Bacteria; kingdom Pseudomonadati; phylum Pseudomonadota; class Gammaproteobacteria; order Lysobacterales; family Rhodanobacteraceae; genus Dyella; species Dyella sp. 2YAF14. The sequence goes on from NZ_JBFRFH010000031.1 coordinate 704, forward strand.
GGGATGACGATCAAAAGAACCCAGCCTGCGCAGGACAACGAGCAAGAACCGGGGGTGTGCGTGTGGACGGGACGAAAGCGTCAGCCCCCCCCAACTAGCGATCCCCTCCCCTCCGCGCCATCATGTCTCTCTACCCCACCCGCCCGGCCCAAACACCGCCAGGCGCCGCCTCCCGGAGTCACCATGCACGACCGTCTCGCCTCGCTCTATCCCCAGCACCTCGCCGCGCTGCGCGACCGTGCCGACAAAGCGCTTGCCCTGGGTGGCGGATTCGATCACCTGGTGATCGCAGCGGGGACGCCGTTGCGCAAGTTTCTGGACGACCAGGACTACCCTTTCGTCGCCAATCCGCATTTCCGCCACTGGCTGCCGCTCACGGACACGCCGGGGAGCTGGATCGTCTACACGCCCGGACAGAGGCCGAAGCTGATCTTCCTGCAGCCCAGGGATTACTGGCACGTCGTGCCGGCCGCGCCGAGTGGCTACTGGGTGGAACATTTCGACATCGAGATCGTGCGCGAAGCAACCGACGCCGTGTCGCTGCTGCCGGATGCCAAGACCCGTCGCGCCATCCTGGGACCGGAGTGTCCGAGCGTGCCCGGCGCCGAGGCGAACAACCCGCAGGCGGTGCTCGACTACCTGCACTGGCACCGCTCCTACAAGACCCCTTACGAACTGGAACTGATGCGCGAAGCAAGCCGCATCGGCGCGCGTGCTCATCACGCGGCAGAGCAGGCGTTTCGCGCCGGCGAGAGCGAGTTTGGCATCCACCTCGCCTATCTCGCCGCCGCGCGCCAGAACGACGCCGAGCTGCCTTACTCCAGCATCGTGGGCCTCAATGAGCACGGCGCCGTGCTGCATTACACGCACTTCGACCGCCAGCCGCCGGCACAAAGCCGCTCTTTTCTGATCGACGCCGGCGCCAGCGCTGCGGGTTACGCCAGCGACATCACGCGCACGTACGCCGCGAAAGGCCATGCCGAATTTCAGGCGCTGATCGACAGCGTCGATGTAGCGCAGCGGGGTTTTGCCGCGAAGGTGCGCGCGGGCCAGAGCTATCCGGAACTACATATCCACGCGCATCACGTGCTGGCCGAGGTACTGCGCGAGCACGGCATCGTGCGCATGAGTGCGGAAAGCGCGGTGGCGTCGGGCGTCACCTCAGCGTTCTTCCCGCATGGCCTGGGCCACCCTATTGGCCTGCAGGTGCACGATGTCGCCGGTTTCCAGGCGTCCGAAACCGGCGGCACGATCGCCCGCCCGCAAGGCCATCCTTATCTGCGCATGACGCGTGTGCTCGAAGCGGGCATGGTGGTCACGATCGAGCCAGGCCTGTACTTCATCGACATGCTGCTGGAAGAGTTGCGCGCCAAGCCGGTGGCCAGCGACATCGATTGGGCCCGCGTGGATCGCTTCCGCCCCTACGGCGGCATCCGGATCGAAGACGACGTGGTCTGCACCGACGCCGACCCCGAGAACCTCACCCGCGATGCCTTCGCGCTGATCGGCTGACGCTTTCGCCGGTTGCCAGGGCCCGCCACGCGATGGCGGGCCCTGCTGAAGCTGCCTACATCAAGGCGCCGCCCGCGCAATGCGGCACGGCGTCCCGGCGGCGATCCGCCGCTGCGGCAACCCTCCGCACGACAACTTCACATGGGTTGCGTATGCTCGCCTCAAGGTACAGCTAGGGGCTTGCTGCATGTCCATGCCGTCCGCCGAACCGGTCGTGCCGGTGTCGGCTCCCGTTGACCTGCCGAAGCCGCCGCTGCGTCGCCTGGCGCGCAAGCTGATCGTGTTGGTGCTCGCCAAGATCGTGTTCATTTCGCTGGTCTGGTGGGCGGTCGCCGCGCATTACACACGCCCTGATACCCGTCCCGCCGCCATCGAGCATCTGCTCGCGCCGGCGTCCTCTTCTTCCTCATCGCAAGCAGGCAGCCCATGATCATCGATCCCGAGGTCGTCACGCTCTCACGCCTGCAGTTCGCGCTGACTGCGCTCTATCACTTCCTGTTCGTACCGCTCACGCTCGGCCTTGTGTGGATGCTGGCCATCATGGAAGCCGTCTACGTGATGACCGGGCGCGAAGTCTGGAAGCGCATGGTGCAGTTCTGGGGCGTGCTGTTCGGCATCAACTTCGCCATGGGCGTCGCCACCGGCGTCACCATGGAATTCCAGTTCGGCATGAACTGGGCGTACTACGCGCACTACGTGGGCGATGTCTTCGGCACGCCGCTGGCCATCGAAGGCCTGATGGCGTTCTTCCTGGAAGCGACCCTGGTCGGCCTGTTCTTCGTGGGCTGGGACCGCATGTCGCGCATGGCGCACCTGCTCACCACCTGGTTCCTCGCGTTTGCCACCAACCTCTCCGCGCTATGGATCCTGATCGCCAATGGCTGGATGCAGAATCCCGTGGGTTCGGCGTTCAACGTGCAGACCATGCGCATGGAGGTGACTTCGTTTAGCGAGGTGATGTTCAACCCGGTGGCGCAGGCCAAGTTCGTGCACACGGTGAGTGCCGGCTACGTCATCGGTTCGATGTTCGTGCTCTCCATCAGCGCCTGGTATCTGCTGCGCGGTCGCAACGTGGATTTTGCCAAGCGCTCGATGACGGTGGCGGCGAGTTTTGGACTGGCCGCGGCGCTCTCCGTGGTGGTGCTGGGCGATGAGTCCGGTTACGCCGTATCGGAAAACCAGAAGATGAAGATGGCCGCCATCGAGGCCATGTGGGAAACCGAACCAGCACCCGCATCGTTCACCTTGTTTGGCCTGCCGGATGTGGAGAACCACACCACCCACTACGCCCTGCGCATTCCGTGGGTGATGGGCTTGATCGGCACGCGTTCGATCGACAAACCGATCCCCGGCATCGTCAACCTGGTGGAAGACACCAAGGGCCGCATCAACACCGGCATCCAGGCCTATGACGCGATGCTGGTCCTGCGCGACGACAAGAACAACGCGCAGGCCCAGGCCATCCTCACAGCCCACGACAAAGACATGGGCTACGCCCTGCTGCTCAAGCGCTTCATGGACGACCCGCGCAAGGCGACGCCGGCGGATATCCAGAAGGCGGCGGAAAGCACCATTCCGAATGTGCCGGTGTTGTTCTGGTCGTTCCGCATCATGGTCGGCCTGGGCTTCTATTTCATTGTACTGTTCGCGTTCTCGTTCTGGCAGGCGAGCAAGCGCCAGCTCGACAAGCGTCGCTGGTATCTGAAGCTGGCGCTGTGGAGCCTGCCGCTGCCGTGGATTTCCACCGAGCTGGGCTGGATCGTGGCCGAATACGGGCGTCAGCCTTGGGCGATCGAAGGCGTACTGCCGACTGCGCTGGGCGTGTCCAGCGTCACCACGGGACAGGTGTGGACCTCGCTGGGCGGCTTCGTGCTGTTCTACAGCGTGCTGGCCATCATCGACGCCGTGCTGATGGTGAAGTACGCGAAGAAGGGGCCGGATGGCCTTGGCTTGTGGCCACCGTCCGAACCCGTGCCGCCCATCACCAACGTTGCCGCCCACGCAGGCGCCTGAGGAGAACGTCATGTTCGACTATGAAACGCTACGCGTGATCTGGTGGGCCTTGCTCGGCGTCTTGCTGATCGGCTTCGCCATCATGGATGGCTTTGACTTCGGCATCGCCGCGCTGCTGCGCGTGCTGGGCAAAACCGAAGACGAACGACTGGTGATGCTGGAAACCATCGAGCCCACCTGGGAAGGCAATCAGGTGTGGTTCGTGCTCGGCGGCGGTGCGGCTTTTGCCGCGTGGCCGCAGCTGTATGCGGTGTCGTTCTCGGGCATGTACCTGGCGATCTTCCTGGTGCTGCTCGCGCTGATCTTGCGGCCGGTGGGCTTCAACTTCCGCGGGAAGGTGCACGATCCGCGCTGGCGTACGCTGTGGGATGGCGTGCTGACGACGTCGGGCATCGTGGTGATGCTGATTTCCGGCGTGGCCTTCGGCAACTTGTTCCTGGGCGCACCGTTCCAGTTCGACAACGACTTGCGCATGACCTGGCACGGCAGCTTCTTCGAGCTGCTGCATCCCTTCGCGCTGATGGCCGGTCTCGTCTCGCTGAGCATGCTGCTGGCGCACGGCGCCTGCTGGGCGGCCTACAAGGCCGACCATGTGGTCGCTGATCGTGCGGTGCGCGTCGCGCGCTGGGCCACGCTGGCCTATGTAGTGGTCTACGTCGCGGCCGGCATCTGGCTCGCTTACGGCGTGGCGGGTTACGCGATCGTGGGGCCGGTGGTGACCGACGGCGTGTCCAACCCCCTGTTCAAGCAGGTTGCGCACGGCAGCAGCTGGTTTGCCAGCTACCTGCAGCATCCCTCGTTCTGGCTCGCCCCGGTGGTTGCTTTCGCCGGCGCGATCGGCGTGCAGCTCACGGTCGGCAAGAAGGGCTTGGGCGGCTTCCTGTGGAGCAGCCTGATGGTGGCGGGCACGATACTTTCCGCCGGGTTCGCGCTGTTTCCGTTCCTGCTGCCTTCTCGGCTGGATCCGCGTTCCAGCCTTACCGTGTGGGATGCCTCGTCGAGCAAGGGCACGCTGGGCCTGATGCTGGCGATGACGCTGATCTTCATGCCGCTGATCATCATCTACACCAGCTGGGTGTACCACGTGATGCGCGGTCGCGTGACGCTGGAGCACGTGCGCCATTCCGGCAGCACTTACTGAGAGAGGAACGACGCCATGTGGTATTTCTCCTGGATGCTCGGCCTTGGCCTTGCCTGCGCGTTCGGCATCCTCAACGCGATGTGGTACGAGGTGCACGCGGACGATGAGGCGCATCAGCGCAAGGAGCCGCGTCCGGCCGGCAAGTGAGGAAGTGATTCTATGGTGGGAGCGCACCCTGTGCGCGACTGCGTCGAGCTTGCATGCCGCGGCAGTCGCGCACAGGGTGCGCTCCCACAGAGGTAGGTCGGTCAACGCGAGGCCAGCAAGGCCTCGATCTCATCCGCATCCTTGGGCACGTCACGCGTCAGCACGTCATTGCCTTCCTTGACCACCGCCACATCGTCTTCGATGCGGATGCCGATGCCGCGCCAGCGCTCGGCCACGGTGAAATCGCCCGGCGGCACGTAAATGCCCGGCTCCACCGTCACCACCATGCCGGGTTCGAGCACGCGGGGCTCGCCATCGACGCGGTAGTCGCCCACGTCATGCACGTCCAGGCCCAGCCAGTGGCCTGTTTTAGCCGGAAAGAAGCGCTTGTAGCTCCCTTCGGCGATGGCGTCGTCGGCCGAACCTTTGAGCAGACCCAGCGCGCACAAGCCTTCGCAGATCACCCGCACGGCGGCTTCGTGCGCTGCATTGAACGCGCGCCCCGGCAGCACTTCGTCGATCGCCGCCAGCTGCGCCGCCAGCACCACTTCGTACAGCGCCCGCTGTTCGCGGCTGTAACGACCACTGATGGGAAAAGTGCGCGTGATGTCGGAGGCATAGCAGTCCACTTCGGCGCCCGCATCCACCAGCAACAGATCGCCATCGTGCAGCACGGCGCGGTTGGCGGTGTAGTGCATCACGCAGGCATTGGCGCCGCTGGCCACGATGGGCGGAAAGGCGGGAACCGCGCCGTGACGGCGCATCACGCGGAGAATTTCCGCCTCGACTTCGTATTCATGGCGCCCGGCGATGGCCGCGTGCATCGCCGCCCGATGTGCTTCGGCCGCGATGTTGGCGGACGAACGCATCAGCTTCAGCTCGCCACGCGATTTGTACAGGCGAAGATCGTGCAGCAGGTGCCCCAGCGCGACGAATTCCTTCGGCACCACACCGCCGCCGCGCAACTGGCGCAGGCGACGCATCCAGCCCAGCAGGTGGGCATCGAACTCCGGCTCGCGGCCGAAATGGCAGTACACGCGCGCCCTGCCCTCGATCATGCCGGGCAGGATGTCGTCGATATCGTCGATGGGAAACGCGTCGTCCATGCCGTGCTCGCTGACGGCGCGGTCGGTGCCGATGGACTCGCCGTGCCAGCGCTCATGTTCTTCATCGCGCTCGCGACAGAACAGCACGGCCTCCCCGTGCTTTCGCCCCGGCATCAGGGCGAGCACCGCTTCGGGCTCGGGGAAACCCGAGAGATAGTGCAGGTCCGAGTCCTGGCGGTAGGGCCAGTTGGCGTCCGCATTGCGCACCCGCTCAGGTGCGGCGGCAACCAGCACCACCGCGTCATCGCCCGCCATGCGCATCAACTGGCGGCGGCGACGGGCGTATTCCTCGGACGACATGGTCAATGCACGGTGTCGCTGTTCGGGCCGCGATTGGAACATTCGGCAAACAACAGCATCGCGCCAAGGCGCACGAATTCATGCACTTCGATCAGCGAATCCTCGTCCTCGGCTTCATCGCCGAACTCGAACGACGAGGCCGCGATGGTGCCCAGGTCCTTGAGGATTTCCTGTGCCTCTTCGGACAACTGGCTATGCGTTTCCGCACCAGCCAGGCCGAAGCCGCCGAGAAACCCCCGACACCAGTCGACCAGGGCATCGGCCCGTTCGGTCAAGGGACGATCGTCGGCCGGCAACATCGGCTCGAAGCCCAGTTCCGGATCGGCCAGCTCGGCCTGGGTCTGCTTGACCAGGCGATCGAGCACGCCCTGATCACCGGCCGACGGGGTGGCCGCTTCGGCATCCAGGTGCAGTGCTTCGACCAGCGACTGGCGCCCGATCCGACCGCCTCCCGCCAGGAAACCGCATAGCGATCCATGCAGGCCGCTGGCGTCTTCCGCCAGCTGCAGACGGGCGGCGGCAGCGTCCAGTTCGTCGTAGCCGATCAGCTCGTTCGCACTCATGGCCTGGTTCCTCTTCAAGACAAGCGGGCAGTTTAATGCACTGGTTCCCGAAACGTCCTTGAGCCTGCTGCTTTGGCCAGACCTCCTGCTATAGTTCCGGCCCATGAGCGCGCCCGATTCCGTCAAGCCAGATCCTGTCAAGCACGAGCTTGCCGTACTCGGCGAGCAGGTCGATCGCCTGATCGACGCGGTACGCCGTCTTACGGAAGAAAACCGTAGCCTGCGTCACAGCCAGGAACAACTGGCCAGCGAACGGGCCGGCCTGATGGCGCGCAACGAACAGGCGCGCAGCCGCGTCGAAGCAATGATCCAGCGACTGAAGGCGCTTGAGAGCAATGGCTGAGAGCAGCGTGGGTACCACCGCCAACGAACCGGTCGCCCTGCGACTGGTGGATCGCGAATTCCTGATCGCCTGCGCGCCGGAAGAGCGCGAAGGGCTGCTGGAATCGGCCGCCTACCTCGATCGCAAGATGCGCGAATTGCGTGCCAACGCCAAGGCGCCAGGCTTCGATCGTCTCGCCGTACTTGCCGCCATCAGCGTCACCCATGAGTTCCTTGCGCTGCGCAAGCAGCACACTGGCTCTGATCAGAGCGTGACTGACGGTATTACTGCACTGCGTCGCAAGCTTGAAGCGGCACTCGACGGCACCATAAAATAGTCACGGCGTTATCTGCGGTGTGCGCCAGCACACTCTTACATTTGCCTTGTTCCTAAATACGGCCCCGGGTCGGCTTTTCATCGGTTGTTGTGCATGTCCGCCGCGTGCGGAAAGCCTCGAGACCATGTCGCCCTCCCACCTGATCCATCGTGGATCAAGGTCGTTCGGTGGGCAGCGGCATCGCGGTTAACGCCACCTATTCCTTAACTTACGGCGCCCTTGGGCGCCGTAAGTTCGAAAGGCCACTCGCTCGCACCGCAGGAGACGCGAACGTGGACGCCAACGCCCAGCGACGCGAACTACGCCGGCAACTGGCCGAACAGCGCCGGGCCCTGGCGCCGGTCCAGCGCATCGCCGCCGCCCAGGGGCTGCGCCGCAGCCTCGATCAGCTTCCCGAATACCTCACCGACGCCCGCGTCGCCGGTTATTGGGCCCACGGCGGCGAACTGCCGCTCAATCTGATCATTCCGCCGCTGGCGACGCGGGGACAGCAATTCCTGCTGCCGGTGATCGGTCCGAATCATCAGTTGCGGTTTGCACCGTGGCAGTCGGGCGAAGCCGTCCAGCCCAATCGTTTCGGCATTCCCGAACCCGCCGAGCCGAAGGAACTGCTGGAACCCTTCCAGCTCGACCTTGTACTGGTACCGCTGACCGCCTTCGATCGTCGCGGCAACCGGCTGGGTACGGGTGGCGGCTACTACGACCGCGCGTTTGCCTTCCTCAACGAACAGGTGCGCCCCACCGAACCGCTGCTGGTTGGCATCGCTTATGCGTTCCAGGAACTGCCCGAGATCGATGAAGAGCCCTGGGATGTGCCGCTCGATTTCATCGCCACCGATCGCGAACTGATCGACTGCCACGCCACGCGCGAAGATGGAGAGGCGCACGCATGAGTAAAACCACGCAGTACTGGCTGATGAAATCGGAGCCAGACGCTTTCTCCATCGACGATCTCAAGCGCAAAGGCCAGGAACACTGGGACGGCGTGCGCAACTACCAGGCGCGCAACTTCATGCGCGACGGCATGCGCGTGGGCGACAAGGTTTTCTTCTATCACTCCAACTGCGCCGAGCCCGGCATCGTGGGCATTGCCGAAGTCGCCACGGATGCCTATCCCGACCCGAGCCAGTTCGATCCCAAGAGCAAATATTTCGACCCCGGCAGTTCGCGCGACAATCCGCGCTGGATGCTGGTGGACGTGAAGTTCGTCAAGAAGTTCAAGCACACCATCACGCTCAAGCAGCTGCAGGCCGACCCCGCGCTCGCCGACATGGCGCTGGTGCGCAAAGGCAACCGACTCTCCGTCATGCCGGTAGGCGCCGAGGAATGGCGCCATATCCTGACGATGGAATAACGCTTACCTCTTATCGGATCCACATCATGAGCGCCAACGAAAAACGCCAGGCCGGCGAAGCCGCCATCCGCTACGTCGAGAACGGAGCCATCGTGGGCGTCGGCACCGGCTCCACCGTCGCCTTCTTCATCGATGCCCTCGCGGACCTCAAGGACCGCATCGAAGGCGCGGTGTCCAGCTCCGAGCAGTCCACTGCACACCTCAAGCGCCTGGGCATCCCGGTGCTCGACCTCAACGCTACCGGTCCACTGAATCTCTACGTGGATGGCGCCGACGAGTGCGATACGCACAAGCGCCTCATCAAGGGCGGCGGCGCTGCGCTCACGCGCGAAAAAATCATCGCCGAAGCGAGCGCCAAGTTCGTGTGCATCATCGACTCGAGCAAGCAGGTGCAGTTGCTCGGCAAGTTTCCGCTGCCGATCGAAGTGATACCGATGGCGCGCAGCCTGGTGGGCCGCGAGATCGTCAAGCGCGGCGGCACGCCGGTGTGGCGCGATGGCGTGGTGACCGACAATGGCAACTGGGTGATCGATGTGCACGGATGGCAGATCGTCGATCCGGTGGGGTTGGAGAATGACCTCAACCAGATTCCGGGCATCGTCACCGTAGGCCTGTTCGCGCGGCGGGCGGCGGATGTGGTGTTGGTGGGTGATCGGGTGATGTGATTGCCTGCCCGGGACTATCTGCGTCATGAAGAACGCCGGCCCGAGGGTCGGCGTTTTTCGTTGGCGGAAGGAGTGCCCCTCGAGCACCGCCTCAAAACGGCGGCCGGCCCTGCTGCTAGCAATCGCTTATCCTCGGCGAAACAACGGGGAGGAACGACATGGACTCGATGGTTTTCCCACGCCGATTCGCCATGTTCACCGGCGCCACGGTCACCGTAGCGTCGATGATGTTGGCAACGCTGATCGCCTGCACTCCGATGCACGCGCAAGCCACGGAGCCGGCACGAGAAGATCAACAGTCCTTTCTGATGCGTGCGCTTTTTTCCAATGGCCGCCTTTGGCTGCTCTCCGATGCGGGGGAGCTGTCGACCATCGCTCAGGACGCCGATAAGCGCGTCACACTCGATTTTCCCGAGCCCGTTCTTGACGTTTGCGCCACCGGTACCGGGGTTCAGGTCATTACTGGCACCAACACCGGTGACTGGACGATTCGCCAGTGGGATGGAACAAGATGGAATGCCACCTCAACCGTGGCACGCCAGGATGACGGCTTGGCCGCCATGAATTGCGGCGCTGATGACACGACTCTGCTGACGTCGGCACGCGTCATCCAGCTCGCAAAGAGCGGCTCGGCGCGGATCACGAAACTTTCCGCGGAGCTGCCTTTTGGCAGCGTCACCGCCATGCTCGACACTGGCACGACCCTGCTGGTCGCCATCAATGCCGGCGAATGGGGCGGCGGACTGCAACGTATCGACAAAGCCAGCGGGGTCGTCACCGCCATCGAGCGCAAGGACGGCAGCGACCTATGCAGCGGCCCTTTGAACGCTGCATGCGATTCGGTCCACGGCATCGCCACCGAACCATGGAACACGAGATGCAATGCTGTGGCCGTTGGGCTCGTCCATTTGGTTATGGAGCGCGGGGGCATCGTCGAGGTGTGTGGTGACGAGGTGCGCTCGCTCTTCGAGAAGCGCTTCAGCACCTCGTTCGCCATCAAAGGTGGAAAACGTGGACAACTGCCGCAGACCGTAGCGTTTTTTGGCCTCACCGCCAGCGGCGGCTCACTCTGGGCCGTCGGTACGGATGGTCTTTACAGGATCGACTCCATTGAAGGCGACCAAGGTTCCGTTGCCAACATTCAGGACAGTGGATGGCATCGACGTCAGTTTCGACAATCCACAGCTCGTTCTGGTGATGACCCGCCTTAACCAGAGGCACGCGGTAAGCGGTGCGACTCCGATGCTGGTGCCGCGATAGTGGCGTGCGGGTTTGCGGGCTCGCCGCTCGTCTCCTGACCCTCCCAAAAAAATGAAAAGCCCGCCAGTTAGGCGGGCTCTCTATTGCGTGGGGCCTGGGGATTGTTCGCCCCATCCATGGGGCTCACCCCTACGCGCTTCGCGCTACGGGGCCAGCGCTGCGCGCTGTCCAAATTTGTTCCTGACAAATTTGTCGAACGGGGTCCGAGTCCTCTACCTCCCAGTCAAAATAAAAGGCCCGCCATTTAGGCGGGCCTTTTATTTTGGCTGGGAGACTAGGATTCGAACCTAGATAAACGGAGTCAGAGTCCGTTGTCCTACCGTTAGACGATCTCCCAAAACCCTGCGGAGCGGTGCGCTCTGACTTGGTGCACCGGACCGTCGAAGCAACTCTCCGAGGAGAATTAGCGCTTCGAGAACTGGGTAGCGCGGCGGGCCTTATGCAGACCGACCTTCTTGCGCTCGACCTCGCGGGCGTCGCGGGTCACGAAGCCAGCCTTGCGGAGCTGGGACTTCAGGCTTTCGTCGTACTCGATCAGGGCGCGAGCGATGCCGAGGCGGATCGCACCGGCCTGGCCGGTGATGCCGCCGCCGGCGACGGTCACGTTGACGTCAAACTTGTCGGTCGCTTCGATCAGCTCAAGCGGCTGACGCACGATCATGCGCGAGGTTTCACGACCGAAGAACTGGTCGAGAGTCTTGCCGTTAACCGTGATCGCGCCACTGCCCTTGCGCAGGAACACGCGAGCGGCGGAGGTCTTGCGGCGGCCGGTGCCGTAGTTCTGCTGGATCGCCATAATGATTCCTTAGAGTTCCAGCGCCTGCGGCTGCTGAGCGGTATGCGGATGTTCGGCACCGCCGTACACCTTGAGCTTGCGGTACATCGCGCGGCCGAGCGGATTCTTCGGCAGCATGCCCTTGACGGCGATTTCGATGACACGCTCCGGATGCGTGGCGAGCAGGTCCTTCAGACTCATGGTCTTGAGGTTGCCGACGTAGCCGGTGAAACGGTGGTACATCTTGTCGTCCAGCTTGGCACCCGTGACGGCCACCTTCTCAGCGTTGACCACGACGATGTAATCGCCGGTGTCGACGTGCGGGGTGAATTCCGGCTTGTGCTTGCCACGCAGACGGCGGGCGATCTCGGTCGACAGACGACCGAGCGTCTTGTCCGTGGCGTCAATCACGAACCAATCGCGCTTGACGCTTTCCGGCTTGGCGCTGAACGTTTTCATTTCAGAATACCTAGTCTGCCGCCTCTAGGGCGGTTCACATAATCGGTGGAACAAAGGCGCGAGATGATAACGGAGTTTTCATCAATCGCGCAAGCCCACCGACCGGTGGGATGCGAGCTGGCAATGATAGCATGACGACCATGGCGCTTGAAAAGCCCCCACACACTCGAAAACAGAAGATCGCCTCTCTTGCCGACCAGTGCGTGCAGTGCGGCCTGTGCCTTCCCACCTGCCCGACCTACGGTCTGGATGGTAATGAAGCGGAGTCTCCGCGCGGCCGTATCGCCATTGCCGCCGCGCTGGCGCGGGGCGACGCGGGGCCCACGGACGCCCTGCGCATCCATCTGGATCACTGCCTGGGGTGTCTCAATTGCCAGCGCGTCTGCCCGGCCAACGTCAAGTACGACGAACTGCTGGTGGAGACCCGGGCGCTGATTGGCCCGTCGCCGCGACGCCCCAAGCAGCTGCTGGCGATGCTCAAACAACCCAGCCTGTTGAGACTGGCGGCCCGCGTGGGCGGCTCGACCGGCCTGGCGCACTGGAAGCAGCGACTCGCCGACCGCCTGCCAGCCGCGTCGGCATGGCGCGCCGCGCTGGAAACCTGGTCGGACGCGGAGCATGCGCCCGCCCCGCCAGCACCCAAGAACCAGGACGTCGACCAACCTGCCGTCGCCCTCTTTCCCGGCTGCGTGGCGAGCGTTGAAGACGAAGCGGCCGAACGCGCCACCATCACCCTGCTCCAGGCGGCGGGCTACCGCGTGGAACGATTGCCCGCCTTCTGTTGTGGCGCCATGGACCTGCATGGCGGCGACATGGACACCGCCGATCGCCTGGCCGAACGCGTGCGCGACAGCTGGCAACGCTCCGGCGCGACCCAACTGGTCAGCGTGACGCCCGGCTGCCTGGGCACCCTGCGCCGCGCCCTGCCCGATGTCGCGGTGAGCGACCCGGTCACGCTGTTGGCGGAGCGTCGGGATCGCCTCGTCTTCCGTCCGCTGCAGCGCCGCGTCGCCGTGCATTTCCCCTGCACTCAGATCAATGTCGCCCGCAGCGAATCGGCCCTGCAGGATCTGCTGCGGCAGGTGCCCTCGCTCGATCTCGCGATGGTGCCGCGTCCACCCCATTGCTGCGGCGCGGCCGGCTCGCACATGCTGGAGTTTCCCGAACGCGCGGCACGGTTGCGCGAGGGCGTGCTTGGACAAATTGCCAGCTTGGCACCCCAGCAGCTGTTGTCGTCCAATATCGGTTGTCGCCTGCACCTGGCTGCGGGCATGGATAAGCAAGGCGAGCACTGGCCGACCATGCATCCGCTGACCCTGCTCGCGCAGCAACTGGAGAATTCGCCATGAACGCACGCACGCTCTCCCCGCTCGACCGCCTGCTGTCCGGCATCGAACGCGCGCTGGAAACCGTGTCCGGCGCACCGGAAGCGGCCCGCCCCTCGCCCGCCGATGCTTTCGATGAAGCGGATATGGACGATGCCGAACGCCGCCACGCCGCGGGCCTGATGCGCATCAACCATACCGGCGAAGTCTGCGCCCAGGCGCTGTATGACGGACAGGCCGCCCTGGCCCGCAACGACGACATCCGCGAACACCTCCAGCACGCGGCCGCCGAAGAAACCGATCACCTGGCCTGGTGCGCCGACCGCCTGAAAGAACTCGACAGCCGCCCCAGCCTGTTCAATCCGCTGTGGTACGCCGGCAGCTACGCCATTGGCGCGATCGCGGCACTGGCCGGTGATCCGGTGAGCCTGGGTTTCGTGGTGGAGACGGAGCGGCAGGTGGAGGCGCATCTCGAAGAGCATCTCGACAAGCTGCCTGCCCAGGACGAGCGTTCGCGCGCCGTGCTGTCGCAGATGCAGGCCGATGAGATCCGTCATGCACACAACGCGCGCGAGCGCGGCGGCATCGACTTGCCGTTTCCGATACCGGGCGTGATGCRTTTGACGTCGATGGTGATGAAGGCGGTGGCGTACCGCATCTGAACACCGGCTCTTTGTGGGAGCGCACCCTGTGCGCGACAGCCGCAAGAGCCGGGCATGCGGGGGTGGTCGCGACGACTTTGAAATGAGGMACCTRGTGGGTTGCKGTCGCGCACAGGGTGCGCTCCCACAAGGGGTGGCGGCGGGTTGACGGGCCGCACCCCTTGCCCGGCGTGATGCGTTTGACGTCGATGRTGATGAAGGCGGTGGCGTACCGCRTCTGAACACCGGCTCTTTGTGGGAGCGCACCTTGTGCGCGACTGCCCCAAGAGCCGGGCATGCGGGGGTGGTCGCGACGACTTTGAAATGAGGCACCTGGTGGGTTGCTGTCGCGCACAGGGTGCGCTCCCACAAGGGGTGGCGGCGGGTTGACGGGCCGCCGCCATACCCGGCGAAATGCATTTGACGGCGATGGTGATGAGGGCGCAGGGGTTTTGGGTTTAAAAGCTCGGATACCTACACCTCCGCGAGCACCCGCCCCTCACCCCGACCCTCTCCCCGAAGGGGAGAGGGAGAAGTGGCGTGCACCGCGAAAACCGGCCTACCAAGGGCAAAGCCGATGCGCAGCGAGGCCCCGCTTTAAGTCCTCAGCGATTCGGGCGCGTTGCGCAGCGCTTGGAAGTACCCCCTGTGTACCCTCGGAGGTTGTCCCACAACAGCGCACCTCGAGCGTTCGGGCTTATCCCAACACGATGCTGCGGGCGTTATCAGGCCATTTTCTTTGGGTTACTTTCGACGCGAAGCTAGTCCCGTGGGATCTTTTGGGCCAGCAAAAGAAAAGTGACTCGAGCGGCGGCAGCCGATCGAAACGCCCGCC
>NZ_JBFRFH010000032.1:0-14537 GCF_052114725.1 Dyella sp. 2YAF14
TTCTTCCGTGGTCGCGCACAAGTGCGCTCCTACAAGGACGCGGTGCGCTGGAGGTTGCGCTCTGTAGGTTTGTCGGGCACAGGGTGCCCTCCCACAGGGGAGGGGCCGGGTCTGCCGTCAAACGACGACCGGCGCCAGCTGCACGCCATTGCGGTGTTCCTGCTTAATTTGGAGCGCAAGACGGCGTAATCGTGCGCGACGCCCACACCTGTGGGAGCGCACCCTGTGCGCGACGGGTCGGCGGTGCGCAAACGCTGGCGTTCCGTGGTCGCGCACAAGTGCGCTCCTACAAGGACGCGGTGCGCTGAAGGTAGCGCTCTGTAGGTTTGTCGGGCACAGGGTGCCCTCCCACAGGGAAGAGGCCAGAGGGAGATCAAACGACGACCGGCTCCGGCTCCAGCTGCACGCCGAATTTCGTGCGCACGCCTTCGATCACCTTCTGCGCAAACGCCCATAGCTCGCCACCCGTGGCGCGACCATGGTTCACCAGCACCAGCGCATGGCGATTGGAAATACCCGCATCGCCCTCGCGCATGCCCTTGAAGCCCGCCGTCTCGATCAGCCAGGCGGCGGAGAGTTTCCATCGCCCATCGCTGACAACCCACGACACCAGCTCTGGATGTTCGCGCTTGAGCGCCTCGCCCTGGGCTGCATCGACCATGGGATTCTTGAAGAAACTGCCGGCGTTGCCGATCACGGCGGGATCGGGAAGCTTCTTCGTGCGCAAATGCACCACGGCTTCCGCCACATGGAACGGTGCCGGCTTGTCCACGCCCATGCGCACGAGTTCGTCGCCAATACCCGCATAGTCCGTGCGCAACTCGCGCGAGCGGGGCAGCGCAAAGCGCACGGCGGTGACGATATAGCGACCCGGCTCGTGCTTGAAGACCGAATCGCGATAGGCAAAGGCGCAGGCGGTGCGATCGAGCACAGCGACGCGGCGCTCCTGCATATCCCATGCTTCCACGCTGTCGATGAACTCCGCCACCTCGGTGCCATAGGCGCCGATGTTCTGGATCGGCGCGGCGCCAACGGTGCCGGGAATCAGGATGAGGTTTTCCAGTCCGGCAAAACCCTGGCCCAGCGTCCAGCGCACGAAATCGTCCCAGCGCTCGCCGGCGGCCACCGCGATGCGGGCGACGTCGCCATCCTGTTCCACCTGCACGCCGCGCGTGGCCATCGCCAGCACGGTGCCGTCATAGTCGCCGGTAAACAGCATATTGCTGCCTTCGCCCAGCACCAGCAGCTTGCCGTTGCGCACGGCCGGGAATTCCAGCAGTTCGGTGAGCTTGGAGGCGTCGTTGATCTCGGCCAGCAGGCGCGCCCGCGCATTGACGCGCAACGTGTTGCGCGTGGCCAGCGGAGCATTTTCGATCAGCGTGTAACCGCCCATGTCGATACGTTCAACCGGCATCGGTGCTTTCCTGCTGGCGGCGGATCTCATTCACGCATTCGGCGATCAGGGCAGGGCCGCGATAAACCATGCCCGAATACAGCTGCACCAGCGAGGCGCCGGCGGTGATCTTCTCCGCTGCATCGCTGCCATCGAGAATGCCACCGACGCCGATGATGGCGAGCCGGTCGCCCACGCGCTGGCGCATGCCGCGCAGCACCGCGGTGGAGCGGGCGAACAGCGGCTTGCCGGAGAGGCCGCCGGTTTCATTGCCCTGCGGATCGTCGGCGACGGAAGTGTGGTCGATGGTGGTGTTGGTGCAGATCACGCCGTCCACCTTGGCGGCCAGCAGCACGTCGGCGATCGCGTCGAGCTCGGTTTCGCTGAGGTCCGGGGCGATCTTCAGCAGCATCGGCTTGCGCGCGCCGCTCTGCGAGCCCAGGCGTTCCTGAGCTTCACGCAGGGTCTCGATGAAGCGGCGCAGCGTGGCTTCTTCCTGCAGATCGCGCAGGCCTTGCGTGTTGGGCGAGGAAATATTCACTGTGATGTAACTGGCGAGCGCATGCACGCGCTCCAGGCAGAACAGGTAATCGTCCACCGCCTTATCGTTGGGCGTGTCTTTGTTCTTGCCGATATTGATGCCGAGCACGCCGCGATAGCTCGACTTCTGCACATTGCGCACCAGCGCGTCGACGCCGGCATTGTTGAAGCCCAGGCGATTGATCACCGCCTCGTGCTTGGGCAAGCGGAACATGCGCGGCTTGTCGTTGCCGGGCTGCGGACGCGGCGTGGTGGTGCCCACTTCCACGAAACCAAAACCCAGTGCGCCCAGCGCATCGAGGTGATCGGCATTCTTGTCCAGGCCGGCCGCAAGTCCCACCGGATTGGGAAAGCGTATGCCGAACGCGGTGGTCGGCAGCTCTTGCGGCGGCTTGGCCACAAGATGGATGAAGTTGCTGCGATGGGCCACGTCGAGGCCGTAGAGCGTCGCACGATGCGCGGTTTCAGCATCCAGCGCGAACAGCAGTGGGCGAATAAGGTCGTACATAGTCAGGAAAGTTGGCCCACGTAGATGACGGTGTCGTAGTCGAAGCCGATGCGTCCGTTGACCGCACAGCGATCGAACAGCTCGCGCAAGGCGCGCATCATGGCCTCATGATTGGGGTGGCCTTCGCGCGGCGCATACGAAGAGGAAAGCAGCCGGCCGCTGAGGCTTTCATAGTCCAGACGCTGGCCGTGATCGAAACGGCCCATGCCGAGATAGCCCTCGCCGAACCACGCCCGCAGGGTAGGCTCGTCGCCATAGCGTTCGGCGACGCTGGTGTAATCGGTGCCGTACTTTTTCAGCAGTGCTTCGTAGCCTTCAAGGAACGGCGTGCCAACCAGTCGGCGCGAATTCCAGATGATCGCCGCCAGTCCACCAGGGCGCAGGATGCGCTGAAACTCGGCACGCGCGGCCGCCTGGTCGAACCAGTGAAACGCCTGTGCCACGACGATGAGATCGACACTGGCGTCGTCGAGCCCGGTCGCAGTCGCGTGGCCATCCACGGTGCTGAAACGCGCATCGTCGCCCAGCCAGCTCTCGGCCGCAGCGCGCATCGGCGCATTGGGTTCCACTGCGATCACGTGATAACCGCCATCCAGGAACAGCTTGCTGGAAATGCCGGTGCCCGCGCCGATGTCCGCCACCAGCCACTGCGGAGTGACGCCGAACTCGCTCTGCAGCCATTGCAGCATGGCCATCGGATAGTCGGGCCGAAACCGCACATAGTCGGCGACGCGGTCGCTGAAACGTTCGGTGGGCTTGAGGTCGGTCATGATTGCACCGTTACCGCACGGGAGATCAACCGTGCCAGGGAAAGAAATGCGCAAGCAGTCCGATGCCCAGGGCTGCAAAAATGAAGAACAGCAGCATGGCCAGGACGATCAGCGCCAGCTGCAGGTACCCCATCACCATGCCGATGACGGCCAGTGAATCGCCTTCCACGGTGCCCGGCGGAGCAAGGCGAATTTCCTTGCGCGCCAGGTGCCCGCAAACAATAGCGATGACGGCCGCCACAAAGGGGAGCACGGTCCAGGAGGCAATACCGGCGATGAGGCTGACGACGGCGAGCGTGTTGGTCGATCGGTAAGCAGCGGGCTGGTAACTCATGGACGCACTCCCTGTGAGGTCATGGACGAAACACGGTGGCTCATCGGCTTTCGCGTGGCTGATGATAGTTGACGCGCCGCTCCGTTAATGGCGCATCTGCAGTAACAAGAAAGCAACCAGCAACCCAAACAGCGTGTACTGCGCGTACGCCATGATTCTCGCCGCCTTGGCGAGTCCCTCGCCGCGAATCGCACCGCCGGAGCGGCGAATCTGCCGCTGCGCGATCCAGGCACATAGCGACGCGATGACCGAACCGCTTAGCGGCATCGCGATCATATTGAACAGGCTGAAGCCGACCGTGGCCAGGCCCATCACCGGCAACACAGTCCAGGCAAGCACGGCAAAGACCAGGCTGAAAATCGCCAGCGAGCTATACGTCGGCGCCGCTTGAACTACCTGTGCGTTTTCCATCATCACAACTCCTGTCGTCGATGCCGTTACGCCTGCACTTGCTTCCTGGTCGTGCGTGCATCCCGGCTTTCACCGGGCTGCACCGATGCTGCTTACTTACAGATCGAACTTGATGCCCTGCGCCAGCGGCAACGAGTTGGAGTAGTTGATGGTATTGGTCTGGCGGCGCATATAGACCTTCCATGCGTCCGAACCGGACTCGCGACCGCCGCCCGTTTCCTTCTCGCCGCCGAACGCGCCGCCGATTTCCGCACCGGAGGTACCGATGTTGACGTTGGCGATGCCGCAGTCCGAACCTGCCGCCGACAGATACTGCTCGGCCGATTTCAGGTTCTGCGTGAAGATCGCCGAGGACAGACCCTGCGGCACGCTGTTCTGCAGCTCGATGGCTTCATCCAGCGTCTTGAACGGCATCACGTAGAGAATCGGCGCGAAGGTTTCCGTCTGCACCACGTCGTCGCTGTTCTTCACGCCGCTGACGATGGTCGGCAACACGAAGTTGCCCTTGCGGTCGCTGAGCGCCGCGCCACCCGTGAGCACCTTGCCGCCGGTGGCCTTGGCCTTTTCAACCGCAGCGAGATAAGCCTTCACGGCATCCGGGCTGTTGAGCGGGCCCATCAGCGTGGTGGCGAGCGTCGGATCGCCGATCTTGCCTTCCACCTGCTTGTACGCGGCGACCAGCTTCTCGGTGACATCACCAATGATGGACTCATGCACGAACAGGCGGCGCGTGCTGGTGCAGCGCTGGCCGGCGGTGCCGACGGCGCCGAACACGATGGCCGGAATCGCCAGCTTCAGGTCGGCGCTCTCGTCCAGGATGATGGCGTTGTTGCCGCCCAGTTCCAGCAGCGAGCGACCCATGCGCTTGGCCACGCGCTCGCCCACCTGGCGACCCACCTTGGTGGAACCGGTGAAGCTGATCAGCGGGATGCGGTGATCGTCCACGAAGGCCTGCGAGAGATCGGTGCCGGCATCGTTGAACAGGAAGAAGATGTCGGGGAAGCCGGCTTCGTTCAGCGCGTCGTTGCAGATCTTCATGCTGGCGATGGCCGACAGCGGCGTCTTCGGCGACGGCTTCCAGATGCAGATATCACCGCAGATGGCCGCGAGGAACGCATTCCACGCCCACACCGCCACCGGGAAGTTGAACGCGCTGATGATGCCGACCAGGCCCAGCGGCTGGTACTGCTCGTACATGCGGTGGCCCGGACGCTCCGAGTGCATGGTGTAGCCGTAGAGCATGCGGCTCTGGCCCACGGCGAAATCGGCGATGTCGATCATCTCCTGCACTTCGCCGTCGCCTTCGGGCTTGATCTTGCCCATCTCCAGCGCAACCAGCGAGCCGAGCGCGTCCTTGTGCTTGCGCAGCGCTTCACCGCACAGGCGAACCGCTTCACCGCGGCGCGGCGCCGGCGTGGTACGCCACACCTTGAATGCTTCCTGCGCGCGCTTGACGATCACTTCGTAGTCGGCCGCGCTGGTGGCGTGCACCGTGCCAATCACTTCGCCCGTGGCGGGATTGACCGGATGCAAGGTGCCGGCATCGGTCGTCTTGGACCACTCGCCCTGACCCAGGTAGGTGCCCGAATGCGACTGGCCAAGACCAAGGGCGGTGAGAATTTCGTGCGACATGCTTCACTCCAGACCGGGGCGCGGGGAAGGCGCCGGGAATAAAACCGCCATTCTAGCAGGGGGCTGTTAACGGGTTCGCGCCGCACCCCGTTCCATGCCAGAATTCCGCCCGTTGCCCCCGTAGCTCAGCTGGATAGAGCGTCCCCCTCCTAAGGGGAAGGTCGTACGTTCGAATCGTATCGGGGGCACCAAGACGCAGATGCACAAAGGCCGGCGGAGACGCCGGCCTTTGTTTTTTCGGTTTTCGGAGTGCGCCTGGACGACCCTTGTGGCAGTTCTGCCGAGCTGGCCGCGGTCGGCGAAGTCGCTGTGGGCATGCGGCAGTGCAGCGCGCACTTATTGTCGTGGCAGGTGCTCCCGGCGGATGTCGCTGCGGGTCAGGGCCATGACGCTGTAGGTCAGTTTTTGGCGAAAATGCCCCGGTCGAGCACTTCGGCCTGGACGTGGCCAGCCACGGCATCGTGGTCCATCGCTTCGCCGCTGAGCTCTTGCTGGGCCGACACCGTGCCGTAGATGTGGGCGCGCCAGGCCACCCGGCCGGGCAGCTGATCCACTTCACAAAGCACCTGGAGTTCGTGCTCTGTCTCATCCACGACGCAGAAATTCATGTTCATGCGTGGGCGCCCCTGACGCCCGCGAAACGGCCAATCGGTTGGCGATGGTCGAACCATCGCGAGGGCCTCATCGAGTGTTTTGGTTCTTCGAGGCGCCTTTGCTTGAGCCAAGCGCAATCAAGGAACGTGCCATGTCGATGCCTGGGCATCAGCGGCGTCGTGTCAGCTGGGTGTCCTGCCGGCCATCGTGGCTGCCCGGCCGGGACGATCGGCTCAGGCGAGGATGCCGTGCTCGCGTGCGTAGGCGTACACGTCCAGGTCGTTCTTCAGTCCCAGCTTGTTCATGGCATCCATCTTCTGGCGGCTGATGGTCTTGACGCTGCGATTGAGCTGGCCGGCGATTTCGGTCACGGTGAAGCCCGACGCGAACAGGCGCAACACTTCGGTTTCGCGCTTGGAAAGGGCGGGGTGGCCATCGGCAGGACTGCCTGCGCCGCCATCGTCGAGCACCTGGCTGATGCTGGTGCTGAGAAACAGGCGGCCATGCGTCACGGCCTGCACGGCAAGCGCCAGCTCCGAGAGAGCGTCCGTCTTGCTCATCAGGCCGCGCGTACCGGTTTCCAGGATCGCCTTGAGCACGCCGCCGTTGTTGACCATGGTGAGCACGACTACTGGCAGTTCGGGCCGGCGGCGGCGAATCATGCCCAGCATCTGCAAACCATCGGCCATCTGACCGCCGGGCATGCTGAAGTCCGTGATCAAGAGCTCGCAGGGGTGTTTGTCGACGGCATCGAGCAACTCGACCGGCGAGCCGACTTCAGCGACCACTTTGGCATTCGTATGGTTTTCCAGCAGGGCGCGTACGCCGCTGCGAAAAATAGGATGGTCGTCAGCGAGGATGATGCGAAGGGTCACGGTGTGCCCGTCCCGAGTGTCTGAGTCTGTAGAGCTGGACTAGGGTAGCTGCTCGACGCCTAACGCATTGTAGGTCTCAGCCTACTCGGCGCGTGTAGTCTTCAGATGGCKCTCATGAAGCTTGTCACGTCTTCTATCGTGAGTAGCTGTTCGATGCTGGTGCGAACACGTGGAGTTCAGCGATGCATCGGCCGGTGGGACGCATCCCGCGCAATGGAAGGATGCACTCCCATTCTAAGTCCGATCGCGGCCGTTGCGTCATAGCGAAAATCTACTGAGCTCGCCAGCTGCGTCATCCACGCAGGGTGCGCGATAGTTCACGGGGTTTCCTCCCTTGCTCAGCGCAAACCAACTTGCGGGGGCGTCGGTACATTTGCGGCGATGTGATCGCGCTATGGAGGTGCCAGTCAGGAGTCTCCCTGCGCAAGCCCTGCGTGAAATCGGCGAGACGCGAGTACGGCGAGTCATCGCCGATCCTGGTGATGCCTGCCTCGAGGATCGACAACAAAGTCATGGGCTCGACACCAGCAGGCGCACTGGCCCGAGCGCGCGGCAAAGCACTTTTTCCGTGGATTTTCGCTGCTGAACGGATTGCGACATCTCCAAAGGGTTCTACAAAAGCAACGTCTTCGGCAGCCGTAGCGGCGATACGTCGTACGGCCTCAGCTCTTCCACCGCCAGCTGGACAGCGAGTGCTACACGCTGGCGACAACATTTCAGCCTTCACCGATGGAGCAGACTTCTTTGCTTCGAGCTCGTCCGGTCGGCGCTGCATGGTTCGCCCAACTTGGCCAGGCAGGCCAGCCTGAGCGCGATACTCGGCATCGAATATCCGTGGGGATAGAACATCGAGCTGACACCGATTGGCGAGGGCAGGGCCAGCGCGCATCGACCTTGCTGCGCTATGACCTCGGTCCCTGAGGTGGATTTCTGGACTGCGGCGCGACGGTCGACGATCCATCTCGAATGCCGCCGTGGATGTTGTCTCGCAGCATTCCTGAGGTTCCAAGCGGCGTGTAGTCCCTCGCCGGCTCGTTCAATCGCCCTGACCGACGCATGCAAGCCGGGACGGGCGTAACGTCATGCTCGTGATGCATTGCAAAAAGTACGTAAAAACATGCGGTTGCAAAGCATGACCTTTGCCACGCTCGCGCAATGTAAGTCATGCGTAAGCTTTCGCTTCGCATCGAGTTTTCAGCGTTCCATGTTGCCGGCGCCCCCACCGCCGGTTCCCCCACATGGCGCAGAGCGCGAAAGGGAGTTCTTATGGCGGTACTCGTCGGCATTTATCTGGTGCAGAGCGACTTGTTCGACATCGTGCGCGACGGTCGAACGATATGGATCGGCACGTGGACGCTGTTCCGTTCCCCATGGATGAATCGCCAGGATTGGGAAGCGCTGACCAGCGGCGAAACCGCGGCCTGCTTCGACAGCCCTGAGCTCGCCATCCAGGCGGGCGAGGAAGAGGGCGTGACGTTCGCCCGCGAACTGCAGGGTGATGACGGGCTGGAGCCCATGGCCTGGGCACCCGTGCCAGTCGCTCCCAGCATGCCGCTCAAGCGCGCCAGCGGTGGCGACTGGCACTGACGGCGTTGCCCATGGCATAGCGCGAGACCGCGGGCGTTGCATGGCCCAACGGCCGAGTGTCGTTCCCCTCGCTGCGCACGCCATAATGCGCAGACACGGCGATCTGCCGGAAGAGAGGAAGGCGACGGGCCGAGCATGGCGCGTACCCTGCTAGCGCTGATGGTGCCCGAGGCCGAGCCGCTGGTCGGCAGTTTCCGCGATCAGTACGACCCTTCGGCGCGTCGCGGCCTGGGGGCGCATATCACCCTGATCTATCCCTTCATCGACAGCGAGCTGCTCACGCCTGCTCTGCTGGCGCGCTTGCGCGACGTGGCGGCGGAGATCCCCGCGCCGATGTTTCGCCTGGCGCATGTGGATACGTTTCCTTCCGTCGTATGGCTGGCGCCCGAGCCGGCCAAGCCTATCGCCAGGATCGCCAACGCGCTGGAGCGCGCCTTTCCCGATCATCCCAAGGGAGGCGGCGCCTTTCCTGATTTTGTTCCCCATCTATCGGTCGCCCGTCATGTGCAGCACGAGAAGGCTGCCCTCATCAACGAACTGGAAGCGCGGCTTGCCGATCACGGCCCGGTGTACGGCTGGTGCGAATCGCTGTCGCTGCTCGTCAACGACCATCGGCGCTGGCATGGGGCGGGGGAGTTTCCCTTTCTGCATTGATCCGGGCACGCACTTCAAAGAGTACGTGTGACCAATCCGTGGACGCGAGTCAGTCCGATTCGTCGACCGGCGCGAGCACCAGCGGTGCGTCCTGCCCGCGCCGGCCGATGCTGCGAAGACTGTTGCGCCTGCCGCATACCGGGCACATGAAATACACCCCGAAACTGTCGATCGACGGCAAGGTGTCCTTGGCCGTCAGCTCAGTTTGGCAACGTATGCACGTCCACATGGCGAGGAGAGATACCTGGATTGCGTGAGTATGGCGTGTGACCGCGGAGTCAGTGCTCGTTGACCCAGGTGTCTTCGATATCGTCCTGGATGGCCACCTGCAGTTCCGTGCTCGACAGTTCGGAAACCTCGAAAATCCTGCCGTGGCGCATGCCGCGATAAATGCCGTTGAGGCGAAACGTAGCCGACCAGTACACGCTGTCGTGCACGGCGCCGAGATACTCCGCCGTGTAATTGAAACCATTGCTGGTCATGCCGGCGACCTCAGTCATGATCGCATCCTCCGCGGCCCTTCGAGCTGACACTACTCTCCTTGGCTGCGCGGCGTGTGAATGATTCGGCAGGGCGGCCGGTCGGCTGGGCCTTGGGAAGGCCGACGAGGAGATCCCGGGGGTATCGGTTGCGCCACTGTCGGTCGCCCCTGCCCGGCGTGGTGATTCAAGAGGCGTCTGATGTATTGGCGACAGTCGACGTGGTTAGCATAGAAACCCCCGTCCACCGGCAACGCCGTGAGCGAGCATGGTGCCGCTCGTGGGTGGCAGGCCTCATGGCTCACCCGATCTTCCTGAAGCAAACCCTGGAGGGTCTCGGTGGTCCAGCGCTACGCCGTCGTGCACAGAGGCAGTCATGAGTGAAACGTCATCGATGAGGGAGTTTTCCGTGGTGTTTCGCAGCGACGAGGAGGACGACATCGCCACCGCCGATGCGCATGCCGTCCATGATCATGACGATCTTGCGGTACCGGAACTGACCCATGGCGTCTGGCCACGACACTACACCGAAGGCGATGTCGTCGAAGTGGCTGACGTGGAAGAAGTCGAAGCACTCATGCATCTGGATACGGTGACGCAAGTACGTGAGATGCACAGCTTCAACCACGCCGTGCGCCTCCTGTTCCATAACGCCGCACTGAAGTTCTACGCCGCGATCTACATGGACGACCTGCTGTGGCGAGCGATGAAATCGTCCGATTTCGACGCCGCCGAAAAGGCGTTTGACGATTTCGTCGCGCAGGTCAACCATCGCGCCCGCAGCGAAGTGCGACGCGTCCAGCTCGATGCCGCCAACATGCAACTGCAACGGGTCATCGCCGAGTCCGAAGCGCGGGCGGAGCGACTTCGCGCCAACATTCAACGCAACGCCACGCAAAAGCAGCGCGCGATGGAACGCGAAAGTGAGTTGCGCGACAGCATTCAGCAACTCGACGCAGCCCGCCTGCAGGCGCAGCTCTACGCCAATCGCACATTTCGGCAGATCGGGCAGCTGCACTCGACATGCGCGGCGCTGTTGCCGCGTTATCGCGGGGGATTGCCGGGATTGCGGAAGAAGTGAGTCGAGCTGGCGGCTGCGATCCATGCAAAGAAAAAGCCCGACATGGCCGGGCTTTTCTTTGCACTCTGGTCAGTGGCCACGGACTCGCTCACGTAGCCAGTGATTCATGAGCAAGAGCTGGCTTGGCCGATGCCCAGGATCGGGCAAGCTTCATCGCGGGCTTTTCCACGGCGTGCCAGGACAGCAAGGCAAGCGCCAGGGTCATCGGAACCGAAAGGAACAGACAAATCAGATTGTCGCCATGCGGCCAGATGGACGCCACGATCTGTTGCATGGGAAATGCCCAGAGGTAGATGCCGTAAGACAGATCGGCCTTGGGGGAAAATCGATGCAGCAAGGGGGTGTGCGCCAGGCAGAGGATGCCGTAGATGACCGTGAGATAGAACAAGGGCTGCGCCACGGCGAGATGACGAACGGCGATGTAGCTGATCGCCATCACCAGCCACGCCAACGGATAGATAGGGATGGATCGACGCATGGCGTAGAGCATCATGCCGAACACAAAGAAGCACGCTGGGTAAAAGGAATATCCGGTTGGCTTATTGGCGATCTGACTGATGAATTCATAGGGCGCCCCATGCGAGACGACGTAGTAGATCCCGGCAAGCGCCAGCATGGCGCCGACGATGATCGCCCAGCGCCAACGAAGGAGCCCGAGGATACCCAGGCCAAACACAAGGACGTAGCACTTCACTTCCAGCGGAAGAGTCCAAAGCGAACCGTTGACGACACCCTTGAGCGCGACATCCTCAAATAGGCCTGGCAGCACCCAAACCGTGCCACGGAAAAGCGCCGCATTCCTTGCAAAATAATCCCACGCATCGGTGCTTGCCAGAGATCCCATGACGCCCTTCGTCGAGAGGGCAGGGTAGAGCACATAGGCACTCAGCAAGACACAGACAAAAAGCGCGGGATAGATGCGCGCTGCGCGCAAGGTGGCGAATTTGAGCGCGGACTTCTGCCTTACATAGCTTGCCGTGACGAGCATGCCGCTGATCAGGAAGAACGTGTACACAGCCAGGCTGCCCGTGTACTCAAGGCCCGTATGGGCAAGGATCGGCTCGATACGGCCCATCGATGGCTGTATCCAGAACGAGTGCCCAAACATCACCGCTAGCGCAGCGCCGAGCCGGATCAGATCGAAATTGTTGGATCTTCCGTCGATAACGTCGGCAAGGCTTCGTGTCATGTGCAGATTCCGCTGGGATCCGTCATTTTGCCGGTTGCAACCGTCGGAATATAGTGCACGAGGGAACCAGGGGCTGGATGCACTTTTTCTTCTGGTGGACTGCGCATTGCAGCGCATATGCGATGGTTGGGCTATCGCAGGTTTACTTTGTCTTGGTTTCCGCATGGCAGAGACGAGGCGCCGCTATAGCCCCCAGCGAATGCACAGCAGCTTGGGGTAATGCCCACCGGGGCTGTTCGAGAGTCTTGCTTCAGTGCCCAGTTAAATCGCCCGAAAAATCAGGGGTGATCCACTCTGACCCGGATTTTGTTTTCGCTCAATCAACGAGGGGCCGATAAGCGCGGACCACGGGCTTCGCCCTTTCCAGATCGTACCGCGCCTGAAGTGCCAGCCAGTAAAAAGCAGTGGTGTCGAAGGCGAGGGAAAGGCGGATGGCGATCTTGGGTGTGATGGGGTGGGTGTCGGCGATGAAGGCTTTGATGTGATTGGAGGGTATGCCGGTGCGACGGGCGAGTTGGGCGGGGTTGAGGGCGTTCGGGATCAGGTAGGCGTGGAGCAGGATGTCGCCGGGGGCTCGCAGGGGTTGCGAGGGGTCCACTTCCGAATGCGGGGTGAGCTGGATCAGTTCCATGGTCGTTCCTCCCTGTCGGACACGGCCGCGCAGCGGCTCAGGCGCTTACAGCGCTCCGTGTCAGTGAATGCTTGGCAGCTTCGTCGGTGATCGCCCGAGAGCGGCGCATCGCCATGCCAGCCGATGCGCCGTAACGGCGATCATCGGAGGCGTGTGGTGTTCACTCGAGGCTCGTCACCGAGCAGGTGGGCGTATTGCTGGAGGCAATAAATGGCCGTGCCCAGGCTGGCCGCGACGGCCACGGGAAGCGGCCATGGCAGCGCTCTGCCGGGGAATCCCCGTGCTTGCGCGTGGCGACATTGCTCGCTGTCGAGACGCAGCCGCGTGAGGGCTAGCACCGCCAGGGCGATGTCACCGCGAGTGCTGTGACGCAGGGTTTCGGGCCATGCCACCGCCGTGGATGACGGGTCATTAGGCAGAGGAGTGAGGGTGTCGTCAGGGGGAACGGACGAGCGAATGCGTACCGTATGATCGCGGGTAGCCATGGTCAACTTCCAATCAGTTGGTGATGGTTAGCGGGTCGTGGGTGTTTCAGCACTCACGGCCCGCGCCTCATGACCTGATGGTCATGGTCATTCGCGAGGCCGAGCAACACGGCAGCGCGAATGACTGACCCTAACAAGCAGGGTTGGCATCGTCTGTCAGGGATCGGCGAGATGGATGTCCACCTGGGCGAGGCGCCGCGTGACGGCGGCAGGCCGATCGAGTGTCAGCAGCATTCCCCTGGAGGACTTGGAGACGGTGCGCGCCCTCAAAACCGTGCACGCTGACCCATGAAATTGTCCCTGGCACCTTTTCACGGCATCCCCTTTCAAAGGTGTCCGTCAAACTCGGGCCATCTCAAAAATCGGGGGTAGTCCACTCTGACCCCAGTTTTGACCCCAGTTTTAGTGGCAATTGGACGCAAGGCCGGCTGAGATAGCTCAACCAAGCTCACCGGTAGCGGAGTATCGCGCTACCGATGTCACGTGCTCGTGGTGCTCAGTCGACCGACCAAATCGGGATCTTCCGAAACCAGACTAGACTCAAAATCGGGCCATCCATGCGAAGAAAGATAGTTCACTTCCTTGTCCAGCAGCGGGATGAGCCAGACAAATGCGACATCTCCCACGCCATCAGCATCTACAGACCCAAAATCGTCAGGAAAATAGACCGGAAGAGACGCGTATAACGCTTTGGGTTCATGGCCTTCAAAAAGCTCACCCCTAGGCCCCAACAGCTCACCGCGTAAATACGCGGCTCCACGCGAAATTGCTTCTAGGCCGATCTGTTGAATGACCCCCACCAGATTAGGTGGAATTGCGTCAGAAGGGACAATCATCAGMAGCTCATGCCGAATCAACTTTGAGGCATGACTCGCCTTGTCTGCCGGTAATTGAAAATTACTTAACCCAAGAGTCGCAAAGGTTGTCGTGCCGAGATACGGGCCTCCAGCCGTTTGAACCACTTGGAACGGGAGCTTGTCACCGTTTGAGTCACAGGTCCAACCACGGACGATCTCGCCCGCATAGGATTCGAGGTGTTCATAAACTGTGGTCATTTGAAACGCCCATCGTTGTTGCCACCACTCCGATTACATGATGGACATTCAAGCGAAGTTCCCTGCTGATAGTTATCAATAACATCTTGCCTTGATGCATCAGGCGGGAATGTCCGATTAGTCCATGAGGGATTGTGGCTCACATCCCAATCGCGAGGAAGTCCATGGAAACTGGGGTCAGAGTGGAGTTACCAGGATTTAGTGGACACCTGATCGTCGTCGCCGATGCGCGGCCTCGAACTCATTCGGACTGACGCCACCTAGGTAACTGTGGCGGCGAATCGGGTTGTAGAACTGATCAATGTACTCGGATACGTCA
>NZ_JBFRFH010000033.1:0-11418 GCF_052114725.1 Dyella sp. 2YAF14
CGGATCAGGTCTTCGGGCTTCTTGTAGTTGGCCAACAGGCTGCTAAGCAGCTCGTCGGGCACGTCGTGCTTGCGTGGACTCATGGTGTCTCCGGGTCAGGTGGCAGTGTCCTGCCAAAGGCCCGTTTACACAAAATCTAGGACACGCCCTTCGAAATACCAGCCCAAGAACTGATCAAGATCGTCGGCAGCAGCATCTGACTGCCCTCGAACATGCCCATCGGCATCGATCAGTCCTTGAGCGACAAGATCGTATACCGGGTCGCGTGGAAGCTGGCCAAATCGGCGAGCCAAGTGCCCGAAACTAAGCAGCGCGTTTCCGCGAACGAGTGGATCGGATACTTGTGCAGCCGCGAGCGAAACTTCGAGCGCCGGTGCCAGAGTGGACGAGTTCAGGGCTAGTCCGATCAGGGCTTTGGCGGCAGATACCCCATCACCGGTTTCGAGAAGTCTCAGTACGCCAATGGGCGAAGTCCACGCTTCTTCAACGTAATCCATTGCCAATCCCCTGATTTTCAGCCTTTGCCGCTAGGTCCGCTCTGGGTTGCGACTTCAACCGGTCGATGCAACACATTGCTGGAATCGTTCGGCCGGTGTTTCAAAGTTCAGCGTTTGCCGAGGCCGCCCATTCAGTCGTCGAGCCACGGCATCGAGTTTAGCCTGCGAGTAGCCCGACAGGTCAGTCCCTTTGGGGAAGTACTGCCGTAGCAGGCCATTGGTGTTCTCGTTTGATCCACGCTGCCAGGGATGCTGTGGATCGCAGAAGTACACCTGGATATCCGTTGCCAGGGTGAAGCGCCGATGCTCGCCCATTTCCTTGCCGCGATCCCAAGTGAGCGACTTGTAGAGTTCGCGAGGCAGCTTGTGGGCGTGCTTGATCAGCGCATCGATGACCGTCTTGGTGTCCCGGCTGGAGATCTGCACCAGCATGACCATGCGCGTATGCCGCTCGACCAGCGTCGCGATCTGGCTGTGGTGGCTTCCCATGAGCAAGTCGCCCTCCCAGTGCCCGGGCACGGCTCGATCCTCAACTTCGGCCGGTCGTTCTCGAATGGAAACCATGCCGATGAGCTGGCCGTGATTGGCCGTCTTCTGCGTATGGTGGCGTGATCGACGCATGGCGCGCGTGCGCCGTAGATGCGCCATGAGGTCCTTTTTTAAGGCACCACGGGCCTGAATGAAGAGGCTACGATAAATGGTCTCGTGCGACACCCGACGCTCCTCGTCACCTTGCGATTGCTGCTTCAGCCATCCGGCAATCTGCACCGGCGACCATTGTTGCTGCAGCTTGGCGGCTACGCGTCTGGCTAGCACGCGATGCCTGCGAAGTTTGCATAGCTTAGGACGGCATGCACCATCCCACGCGTGCTGGTCCGCTTGGTTGGCTCGGTATCGCTCGCGCCCGCCATTGCGCTGGATCTCGCGGCTAATCGTGGAAGGTGCCCGGCAAAGCCGGGCGGCAACGGATCGCAGAGAGCATCCCAAGACTAGGGCTCGGGAGATCTCCTCCCGCTCAGCCAGCGTCAGTGCGCGGGCCGAACGATGGCGTGGTGGGGGTCTAATCCCACCGGTTCGCTCCAATACGCGGCGGATCGAGGAATGGCAGGTGGCTAACCGCTGGGCGATCTGATGCTGCGACTCACCACGCTGCCATCGATCCCATATCAGCGTCCAATCGCTGTCCGTAAAACGCTTCCGGGATAAGGCCATGGGCAACACTCCTTCCGCTTGCGCGTCTATAGTGTGTTGCGTTCACCGGTTGAAGTCGCAGTCGAAAGCGGACATTCGCCGATTCAACGATGAAATGCCGCGAGCTCGGTGCGTAGCGCCTCAAGCGTCGATCCGACCCCTCCAAGGCTTGATCCCCAGACTTGGACCAATACCCCAATCCCATTGGGCATTTCCAGCGTTGCCCAACACGTAAGATCCGTCCGCTGATCGATTCCCGGCTCCACTGCAGGCGCCAAGTACTTGTCCGTCCCTGACCAACAGGTCACGTAGCCCACATCCCGCGGTTCCATGACGAAGTAGTGCATCTTTGATTGCGAGCCTAGGTATCGAAGCTCAGGAAATTCTTCCTGGCCAAGAGATGTCTGCACCAGCTTGAGATGAAGATCCGATCCATCGCGCGGACTACTGGAAACTGTGCCGCGTCGATAGTTTTCGGACAACACCCTGACAAATACGTGGCATCCGTCGGGTTGAATACACTCGCCGAATGCATTGTTCCGAAAAAATGCTTGCAGCTCCCAACTCTGCAGGTTCCCCTTGGCGTCCTTTCTAATGATCGTTTTAAAGTTATCGGGGACGGTCCATAGTAAACCGTCGGCCGTGAACGTCACGATGTATCGGCCACCGGATTCGTTGATCAAAATGTCGTTGTACGTGCCCGCATAAGCGATCGCCTTTGCGAGCAGGTCCTCGTGCTCCGCGTCGCCCAGCTGTGAATGTGCTCCACGCAGGCACCGCGCACCTAGGTTTCTTTGAAATCTCAGGATTTGGGCCTGTTGCTGGCCAGGAAAGCGGCAAGGCCATGCTTGATCCCCATCTGCCAGACCAACAGGACGAAAGTCACCGTGTGCCAGGTGAGCCCTGACGTCGGCACCGGGATCGAACATATTGAGCGAACGAAGGTCTTCCTGAAGCGCGTGAGTATCGGCACCCGAACCCACTCTGTCCGGAGACGAACACCCTGCTAGAAACATGTTGATGACGATAAGCCACACGATCCTTGGCATTTCCCCTCCGAATGGCATTGATCTGCACTATGTCCGCCTTGGGTCGGAAGCGGACGTTCGTAAGTTAGTCAGGTTCCCGCCTGCTCATCCCAGAACAGCTCGACCCTATCTTCACCAATGACCAGCCCGCTGGTGACCTCGGCGACCTCGTCGGCATTTATGACAGGCCGTGGAAATTTGTCTTTCTCAACCTGAGAGATCTCGGGCCACTTACGCTTAGCGAGTGTGACGGCCTTGGCGAATGCATCGTCGGGGCCGTCGGCCAAGACAAAACCGCTCAGCTCAAATCCGAGGATGCTCTCCCCACGGACGAATCCCTCACCACGGCCGATAACTTGCCTGGTTTTCATCGGTTCCAGCCCCTTGGGTCATTGAGCAGCAATGTCTGATTCGGGTCGAGAGCGGACGCAATTGCCGGCCCGGAGCCGGGCAAGCGGTCAAAGTTTGTACCGCACGATCAGATATACGGTGAACGCAAATAGCGCCAAGCCAAGAAGCAACAGCAAGCGTACCAACCGAGCGTATAAAGTCGCCTTGGGTGCCTGCAATTGACTGACGCGCGAACTAAAAGCCGTTCTGATGACCGCAATGGTGACGTTTGGGTCACTCTGGCGCGGGAGCCCCTCATAGAAGAAGGACAATGCCCCTCGTCGTTGCACCCATTCGGGCCTCTCCGCGACTACGATTCGGAAAAACTTCGAAAAAGCGTACAGATAGATGGGTACAACGAGAACGTAGGTCCAGCCGAGCGTTGCCAATAGCAGTCTCATTCGTACCCCGTATTCCCGTAGAAGTCGGATTGTGTGGCGGCGGCCCCATCTAATCGCTTAGGTCCGCTACGGGTCGGGAGTGGACGCTCAGGGCGCCAATATCCTTGCATGTCATTCCTGACTTTCACATGCCCATCCGATGGCTTGACCCCCGTGGGAATCAGCTTCGCTCGCTAGCAGGTCCTCGTAGCCGGATATGTTTTCGTGCGAGGGGACCATGTACTGATGAGCTTGCACCAGCCAAAACAATTCGCCTTGCTCCCCATACTCTCCGTAGGAGACCCTCTGCCCTTTCTCTAGGAGCACGACTGCGAACGCGATCGCCGCATCCTTCGTCGGAAAAATGACTGTGAAGTCGACTTCGCGTGGCACGGACAGATCGTCCCCGCTTGCAGCCATCTCCCGAAGCATCTCGCCGTTCGCGTCGTCCGGGAAGGTCGATTCATTCTTCATTTGCGAATTCCTCGGTCCTGGATGCTACGCATGCGTAAGGGACTTGGCCTGACGGCTCGCGGCTAGACCCTGTGCAGATCCGGTCGGAATATCGGTTGGCTAGCCGACTATCGCCCATCGGAGATCGAGAAGTGATTCCGATGCCACGCTGAGCCTTGCCGATCTCCTCCCTGGGCGTACTCTATTCGACACCTTTTGGCTCTGGGAGGCCACCATGGACCTGGACACGGAAAAGATCGATGAGGCAGCGTTAGCCCTGCTTTACCTGTCGTTACACGACATACGGATGGTGTGGAAAGGCGTGGACTGGGATGTGACAGAGCGCCTCTGCACCAAGGGACTCATTCTCGACCCGATCAACAAAAGCAGGCAGCTGACCCTGACGGACGAGGGTCTACGGGCGGCGGAAGCAGCGTGTCGGCGACTGTTCGGAATGCAGCCTTGAAGCGCTACATGGAGCAAGCCCTGGTCCTATGGGGTCGAAGAACGCCGCGATGGGGCGATCCGCCCGCCTGCGCGTGAATTTAGACTTCCGTTTCCTCCGACAACGCCAGGGCATCCTCGACCTCGATGCCCAGATAGCGGACCGTACTCTCCAGCTTTGTGTGGCCCAGTAGGAGCTGGATGGCTCGCAGGTTGTGGGTCCGACGATAGATCAGAGTTGGTTTCGTTCGCCTCATTGAGTGTGTCCCGTAGTCAGAAGGCTGGAGCCCGGCGCTTGCCACCCAGCGCTTCACGATCCGCGCGTACTGGCGTGTCGAAAGGTGGGTCGCAGGTCGCTGTCGACTTGGGAATAGATAGTCCTCTCGGGTAAGGCCCCGTCGGTTGATCCATTCCATGATGGCGTGCCGGGTCTGTTCGGTGAGCTCAAATTGGACCGTTTTGCCCGTCTTGCGCTGAATGATCTGAGCCCTAGCGCCAAGGCCACCCTCCCTGGCCAGATCCCGGACCCTCAAGGCGACCAAGTCGCAACCACGAAGCTTGCTGTCGATGGCCAGATTGAACAGGGCCAGATCCCGGACGCGCCGCTGCAGCTGAAGCCGGACTCTCACACCAAAGATATCCCGAAGTTTGAGGGGCAACTTCTGCCCAATGACCCTCCCTCGGTTCCAAGGGGTCAGCGGATGGCCGTTGGGCTGCATAGACATGGCGATACTC
This sequence comes from Dyella sp. 2YAF14, assembly GCF_052114725.1. Taxonomy (NCBI): domain Bacteria; kingdom Pseudomonadati; phylum Pseudomonadota; class Gammaproteobacteria; order Lysobacterales; family Rhodanobacteraceae; genus Dyella; species Dyella sp. 2YAF14. The sequence continues at coordinate 5,119 of NZ_JBFRFH010000033.1, forward strand.
CCCGCCGGTTTGGAGAGTTGCCATACTGAGCACCGGGGAATCTAGGGAACGTCTGCTTCCGACCCGGAGCAGACCTTACGATGGTGGGGACAAACGGCTGCACAGGGGAAGCCAGGTGACCAAGTTAACGTGGGCAGACATCTTTGTTGACGCCTCCGCTTTGAAGGGGGCGGCATTGTTCGAACAGTGGCCGAGTAGCGTCCAAGGCAGGGTTGCTCTCATCGGTGCCTCCGCTTTCGGTGACCTGTTCTTCCATCGCCCGGATGGAAGCGTTCACCGCTTGGACGTCCTGGAAGGAGGAGTGGGCCAAGTGGCCGCCACGTTCGATGAATTTTCCAGGTGTATGAACACCCCCGAGTGGCAACAGAGAAACCTTCTGACAGACGGCGTCGCGCTATTGCTGGAGCGAGGGGTATCCCGTGGAAGCGCTCAGTTTTATGGATTTGCGCCTCATCCCTCGTTGACCGGCAAGATTGATTGGCAGCGCGTGATGGCACTAGATGCCATGGTTTGGCATTCGATTTGCGCGCAGGTTCTTGATGGGAATGCTTAGGTCCGCTTGGGACCCAAGGCGGACAGATTTCAAAGGGAATGACATGACTGAGCGCGATGACAGCTGGCTGACGGATCAGGCGGACCACCTCTTGGGCGCGACGCTCATTCGTCGCGAATGGGCGCCGGCGCATGTCGATGACGATCATGACCATTGCGCGCTCTGCTGGGCCAAGTTTTCGAATCTTGGTCTTCCGGGGGAGCTTAAGGCCGGGTTTTGTACGTCGGATGACCGGCACTGGGTTTGCCAACAGTGCGTGGACGATTTCAAGGCTCGCTTTCAGTGGTTACTGATCGACGACCTGGATGTTGGTGGTGCTTAAACTGTCCGCTTCCGCAACCCATAGCGGACACTCGCGAATAGGCTTCCGCAGCTGCCGAAGTATCTAGATGCCAAAGATCATGGATGGTTAGGTATGAGATCCGAAGACCTTTTGATTGAAGTTGCCAGCGCATTTCCACCCATGGAGATGCCTCCGGAGGCCGAGCTTCCGTTCCACGCGAGCGGCTGCTTTCAGTGTGAGTGGCTTAAGGAAGCGCTGGAATCGCGTAGAGGGAAGCCAGTCGACGGCGATTTAATTCGCCTCCTCCACCAGGAACTGTCCTGCCTATCGGCAAAGGCGTGGCGTTGGGTTGCGCCACATTACATAAGCTATTGCCTTACCCCTGAGGCGGACTACAACCAGATGGAAGCCGAATATCTTGTCTACAATCTTGGCCCTGAAGACAAATTCAAGGCAGACGTTCTGAACAGGTTTTCGTTGTTCGACAGTAGGCAGATCCGCTGCTTTATATCGTTCATGGAATATCTGGCGAACCATGAGTACTGGTCCGACTACTTTCCAGAGGACATCCGTAAGGCGACTGACTTCTTGGATGCCATTGAGCGTTCTAGAGAATCACCGCCGCCTTCGGCCAGTTGAACGAATCTGATGGCTTTGAGCTATCGACCGCACCCTGCTCGGAATGCCATTCTTCCCACGTCCGCTTTCGACCCATAGCGGACACTTACAAACGGTCTGAGATCCCAACCCTTTGTGCAGGTGACTAGTGTGAATGCCAGTGATGAATATCGCGAGAAGTCGCGGAGCGCCGCTAAGTCCGCCCTGGCGCGTGGTCACAAAGATATAAAGAACCTGCGTGAGATTCTGATCTGGACAACTTCGCGCACTACAGTCGATCTCGTTGAGAGTTACTTCGCCAAACACTTAGGTGACAGAGAGCTTGTTGAATCGCTGGTTTCGATCGCGCTGGAAGGCGAAGACGCAGGTGACGCTCCTTGGGCCGCAGCAAACACGCTTATGGTGTTCCCCGACGCAATCCTTCTACCGCACAGAGCTGCGATGATTGAGTTGAGTCACCACAACTGGGACTACCTCAGTGGCCCGGCAAAGGAAATTCTGGCTAGGCTGGACGAGCAGTAGTCTTGGCGTCCGCTTCCGACCCGAAGCGGACCTTAGAATGGAACCGGATACTTGGCGAAACAAAGCCCTGCTCGGCTGCACATGAGCATTTCAATCATGGATACCTCAGAGGCCCGGACGCCGCGCGGTAACGCACTCGAAGTGGCGCAGATTTTCCTGCGTTTGGGATTGACATCCTTTGGCGGCCCCATCGCGCACATCGGTTACTCCCACCTCGAGTTCGTGGAACGGCGGCGCTGGGTGGATAAGGAGCATAGCCACCACTAGGCACGCCAACCCAGTATCTGCGCGGATCACGGAGACTTGCTCTGATGTTCACTGTAGCGGGTGCCGTAGCAGCCCTTGGTACTTCTCCGGGACCTAGGCCTTCTGTCTATATCCCCGGTGCTTGTCTGGTAGCCCGGCTCGGGCCATGATCTCGACGGGAATCAGGGGGGAAATCAATGGAATTGAAGGACGCTGCCGCGCTACTTCGCGCCTGGGCTAGCCGAGAGGGCATGCTGTTTGGGGATCAGGTGTTCCCTGACCCCGCGCCCGAAGACGTGAACTTGATCTCTGGGCGAACCGTCACAGGACGGGAGATTCTGCGCAGCAAACAGATTCAAGCTGTTGGCTTCAGCGAGGCCGACGCGGAGCTACTGGTCTATCTTCGTCGCGCCACACCAGGCAAGAAGGCGTTAGAGAGCCTTCCAGACTTCGTCGAGGACTTCCCGATCAAGTACCGTCAGGGAGCAACCGGGACCGTCGACGTGAATGCTCCAGTGCCCTTTGGGGCGCCCTATGCGTTGCGTGGAGTGGGCAATCAGGTCCGCTATACGTGTGGCAGCTCCATTTCCGTGGGGAATGTGAGGGAGGCGGGCACGCTCGGATGCCTGGTCCGCGATGCCCAGGGCGAGCTTTACGGGTTGTCCAACAACCATGTGTCCGGCAGTTGCAGCCAAGCGCCAATAGGTCTTCCAATCGTCGCGCCCGGCATCCTCGACGTGAGCGCCAACAACCAAGCGCCGTTTACGATCGGCTTCCACGCGGGCGCGCTTCAGCTCATAACAGGCGCCGCCGACGTCGTCCCTTACCAGCTCAACAGCGATGCGGCTAAATTCCGGATTAACAATCCGCAGCAGGTGTCCTCGTACCAGCAGGACGCCTACGACACCCCCGCCACCACTATGGCCCTCGCAGCCGGTATGGATGTAGAAAAGGTGGGCCGGACGACCGGACACAAGGTCGGCGTGGTTCAAGCCGAGATACTTGGTCCGTTCTCTGTTCCCTACCATGCGGCCGCCTACGATTTCTCCGGGCCGGTTTACTTTGATTCGGTATTTGCGATTGCCGGTCTACCCGCGTCAGGCAGGTTTTCGGACGGCGGCGACTCAGGCTCTCTCATTGTTCACCGAGACGCCGGCGGGAACATGCATGCCGTAGGGATCGTCTTCGCCGGCATGCAGGACAACAAGGCTCCTGGGAGCTGGGTCACGTTAGCTTTACCTATCGAGCCTATACTGGCGTCGTTAGGAATGACCCTAGTCTCAGGGCACAACATATGAGCGCTACCATCCGCGAAGCCGCACTACGGTTACTTAGCTTGCTCGATGCTCCTAAGGGTGCGGTGAACGCGCTCCCAACCTCTGACAAGAAGGGGCCGCTCATTCGGCTCCTTGTGCGGCCCGAGATGATGTACCGCATCGGCAAGGTCCCCGCTAAGTTCGACGGATACAGAGTGTCCGTCGAGGAACGTGGCCGAGTATCTACGCAAGCCTGAAGACCTGCATTCTCTCCGCTCCAAACCTCCGGACGGGGGTCGAAAAGTTTTACTGCAAATTTTTCTAGGGCATGGAACAAGGGCCAAATGGCCAGTTCCCCGTGGGTCTATCCGACTACAAAACCGCTTGAGTCAGTCCGGAGATAGCATTTGGGTTCGAATCTTGGCGAGGTTTGCTGTCGACCCCTAGAGACGGACCAATCACATATCTCGGCTCCCTAACTGCGAGTAGGTTGCGTCGATCGGTTGAAGTCTCAGCCAAGACAAAAACCATCGATGGGTTGGCCACACGAAGGATCGATACGGAGCTGGTCATGGCAAGGAAGAGCGTACCCGCGTGCACGAAAGCTACAACGGACTTCGTCTCCTCTGATACGCGGCTCCTGCGCGCTCATGGGTCAGCACACTGGGCAGCGCGGCGTGGTGCCCTTGCGCTGCCACTAGCGCCCTGACCCTGGTGAGGGTTTCCACAATCTCATTGCGACCTTCCGCATCAAACTCCTGCACCAACGTGGCGAGTATTGTCTGAGCTTCCGCGTTCGCGTCCCCTGATGTCAGGACACCCTCAATGCTCCCTTCGTAGGCCCAATCCATATAGCCCCATAGGCTTTCGAGCGACGCGTGTCCGCTTAGGCTTGCTACCTGCGACAGCACGGTTGTGACAGCCTCTAATCCCAGCGAGCGATCCTGATTGAGCGCCTTCAGTCGCTTGACAATCTGCAGCGTGATGTAGCGATGACGAAGCATGTGGGCGGTCATCCGTTCATCAATGCCGGCCGCCTTTCGCAAATCACCAAACAGTTCCGATATGGATGCAGCTGTTAGTTGTGTTCCAGTCCTTGTGCAAAAGAGCCAGTCTCCAGCAATGTGGCCTTTCTTGCGAAGCGCTTTCACTTGGATGGCACGCGCGATGCTTTCATAGTCTCTCAGGAGTCGCAGAGTCTCTGGCGCCAAAGGTACCAGCCTAAACGGATTGCCCTTTCGCTTTGAACAGCGAACTGGCATGCGCCCGCCGTCTTCGAATGCCCTTTGCAGGTCTTGTCGGCGCATCCACGTCAGCTCCTCTCGCCGAATTCCAGTATCGGCAAGTGTGACCACCATGGCTTCGTTGCGAGCTTGGCAGAACGTCGTTTTCGCGACGGTAAGGCATGCGTCAAGGATCAGCGAGACCTGCTCTCGAGATGCGGGGGCGACCTTTCGCCTGACGTTGTTAGGCACCATCGATTCGTGATGAATCATATGGCGTTCTTGACCCTTCTTGGTTCGAAACGTTACTCGGGTGATTGATATTCGGGCACCGGAACCTATGTTCCCAACGAGATCTGCTACCCGAATGAGGGGACCCAGCCATCCTAAGAATAGGATGGCACGGGTAATTACGCGATTTATATGGCGACCTGATACACCCAGGTCGCCCAGCGAGTCAGCAAACTTGACGAGGCTATCGTCAGTAAGATCGCTGAAGGAGATGCGTGAGGTGTGTACATATCGCACGAATCGGCACAGCTCGCTCGCATAGGTATTTACAGTACTCGTTGCCCGGCCATAACGACGCAACCAAACTAGGTAGACGTTGACTTCCCAACATGGATGACCGGTTGGCCAAAAAATTGCTCTTAGTCCGGGCGACTGCCAGCGCTGCGACTTTCCGATGGCGTAGGGAAGTAGATAAGAAGGTGACGTTGCAACCCACAATTGTTTGGCCATTAGGGAACGGCCTTTAGATATCGACGCTCACGAGAAAATCGCTCGAAATGTCGGGTCAGTTCCGACTCGATGCGTGAATCATACGTGGCGATCCTCTTGATTCGTTGGAGAAGGTCGAGGTACTGGGCCGACATGTCCATAACGGAGTCTGCGCGAGCGGCGAGCGTCTTTCGATGAGAGGTAGCTTCCTTAGTTGCCAATCCTTCCGCGAGTTCGTCATGCGGGACAAGAAGAGCTTGAATGTCTGAGCGCAGCGACGTGTACCCCCCGCGATATTCCTTGTCGACGTACTTTCGCAATGTCTTCTGACTTATGGGGGCAATACCCAGTGCCTCATCGGTCCATGAAGCTAACGCGCTGATTGTGAGAAAGTGCGACTTCAACATCGCCGTGTCAGGGGGCGAAGCTTGAATCCGCGCAAACACTTCAAGGCGGCGGTGCGCGTTTTGGCGCGATCGCTCCGCGCGCGCCGAAATGCCAACTGCAAGCTCGCCCTTTCTAAGTCTAGGCACCGGTCGTCTCCTTCGTTATCTGAATCAGGACGGTGAACCGTGCGCTACCCCCTCTTCCGATCTGATGCGGTGTAGCGTGAAACACACCGTCAGATGCGAGAAGTTCCAAATAGTCTTGAACTTGACGCTCGCTCATGACGCTCAGGTCGTCGGAGCCAAAATGCATCATGAGAATGTCGCGAAGGTCGCGGACAGCGGCGGGCGTGTCCTAGATTTTGTGTAAACGGGCCTTTGGCAGGACACTGCCACCTGACCCGGAGACACCATGAGTCCACGCAAGCACGACGTGCCCGACGAGCTGCTTAGCAGCCTGTTGGCCAACTACAAGAAGCCCGAAGACCTGATC
>NZ_JBFRFH010000034.1:0-5111 GCF_052114725.1 Dyella sp. 2YAF14
AAGCGATTGGGAGCCGACGCGCGACTAGCTCATCGTGGCCCGGCACCGCCTGACGGTGCAGCAACTAGAGGCCGGATATACGTGTGCAGTCGACACGGACGCCAGAGCTAAGAGATGCTTGGCAAAGGGGAGGAGTCCATATACGGACCTTACGAACATAGTTGATCTCCGATAGGGCGGAGCATGACCGAGACATCAATGAACATTGGCGCGATCGCATTAGAGATTGGCCTTCCGGTCGGGTCGTTGGTGCTCGTGGCTCTAAGGCCCGCGGTTCGACCAAGGGTTGCGGTGATACTTGGTGCGCTGTTCCCTGCGTTGTGCTTGTACGTTGCGATAGCGGCAAGCTTTCTGATCTCGCGAGGGAAATCAGACATATTTGCCTTCTACGCTCTGTGGGTGATGACGTTTGCGCCGTATGTGGCGATAGCGCTGGGAGGGTTTGCGCTCTCGTTCCTACGATGGCCCAGAAGTATTTGGGCGCGATTTGGGCTGGGAGTATTGACCGCGCCGGCCGCTTACTTTGCATTCGTGGTGCTTGTAGCGCTCCTACCTCGGTGGGAGCCCTAAGCTAAGTCGGCGTGCCGAAATGTTCGCTTTCGACCCGGAGCGGACAGTTTGTAGGGGACTAGCTATGAAACGCCTCTGATCCCATATATTTTTCGTTAGTCATTCAGTGAGGTCAGGATGCGCCCCCTAATCGCGGTACTGCTTTTTCTCCTTGCAAGCACAGCTTGGGCGCAGTCTTCAGCACTCGCTGCGCCCAAGCTCTACGCAGTTGTCTTTCAGGTGACCGTTAGTCCCGCAGGCAAGATAGATACGCTCGAAGTATCCAAAGTCATTGATCCAAGTTCCGGCAATACGCACGCAGTCGAGGTGGTAGTTCCTCAAAGTTATGTCGTTGCAGCACGGACATTTCTATCAAAGCGCACATATCCTTCTGATCCGAAGCAGTTCTTCACCTACACCTTCTACGATCCGTCGCAACCGACGCGTGCCGACATCGATCCCAAAGCAGATCCCGGGCAATAGATAGCTATGCGTTCAATATGCGCGTGACCTGTTCCGTTTTGGCGAAGGAATTGAGCGACCGCTTTCGACCCGAAGCGGACATCCGCCTCCAGTGGCGATGATCGTTATTTGAAGCGGGAATGGCTGTCAAGATGGTTCAGCGAGGGGATATGGGTACGCAGTTGGTTGCACGAATTATCGGTATCGCTATATTGATCATTCTTCTGAGGCCAGTTGCCGTTCTGGCGGACAGTGAGCAGTGCGAGGGCACTGCCGACTGTGGTCGCAAGGGCGATGTGGCTTACCAAAGGCATGACTATCAATCGGCCATCGCGTTCTATCAACAGCAAACGCAGCATTCCGAAGAGGACCGTGAGAACTGTCTAAGCAAATCCGCGGAGGATCCGGGGAAGGCCTGTGATTCGACCGCCACCATTGCTTATAACAATCTCGCATTGGCCAACTTGCATGCTGGCCACGCGGCCAAAGCGCAGATGTGGTTGTCCGTCGCTCCTCCCGGGGCGCGCACAGAGTTCAACAAGCGTCTCGTAGCCAACGCTCTCGCAACACGCCATTGGCCATCGCAGTTTGAGGGCGAAACCGGGGTCAGAGTGCCCTTTTTTTTATGCGCCGGCGTCGTCACAAGAGGAAAGTCCACTCTGCCCCCTGTTTTGGACCCCTGTTTTGGTTGGCAAATGGCCCACGGTCACAACACCAAGCGTGCGCGTTGCCGAAACGCGGCTTACCCGGATTCCTTCGATGCAGCGGCGGCCGCGGCGTACAAAGGGGCTGACCGAAAACTGATCGCGCAGCGCAGTGAAGACTGGGCAAACGCAGCGCACCAGGTCGCCATCCTGAAGGCGGAGCTCAACGCACCAGACCCGTCCGATCCCTATCGCGACGAGAAAGCCACGCTGCCAACTGGGCCCTAGCGTCGGGCGACGCGGAAAGGTGAAATGGCCGCTTCCGAACCGAAGCAGGCATCGCAATCGTTGCCTAACGTTGAAGGTGACCGCCGCTCAGCGGGCGCCGGAATAATCCATCCGCTTGAGGTCGCCCAGCATGCTTGGGCCGCTCGGATGCCAGTCCAGCACTTTGCGTGTCCACGCGCCCGACGCCAATAGATCCATGCCGACGAATCCGGTCAACCATCCGAAATGATCCGCCGCGTCACTCGACGAGATGGATATGACGGGCACACCCAAGCCCGCGCCGATCACTTCGGCAATATCGCGAACACGAATGCCTTCTTCGGCAACGGCGTGATAGCGCGCGCCAGGTTCGCATTTCTCGATCGCAAGCCGATAAAGCCGTGCCACGTCGAGCACGTGCGCAGCGGGCCAACGATTGAGCCCTTCGCCGATATAAGCCGATGCACCTTTGGCACGTGCGATAGCGATCAATGGACTGATAAGGCCTTGCTTCACCGTGTCATGCACCTGCGGAAGGCGCACGACTGACACGGCGACACCCTCCGCTAGCATTTCTGCCCCCGCGATCTCCGATGCTGATCGGGGGTTGGGATGTTCTGTATTGAGGACATCCTCGGTTGCAGGCTTGCCTGGCATGGCGATTCCCATGCCCGTTCCGGAGGTGATCAGCAGCGGACGGTCAGAGCCTGCCAGCACCGAGCCCATGGCCTTGATGGCCTGTCGATCCTTTTCACAGTTGGCGACGAAGTTGGAGAAATCGTGATCGAACGCGGTGTGGATCACGGCGTCCGCCTTCGCCGCGCCGCTGCGCAGACTGTCCAGATCTTCCAGATGGCCGCGATGCACCTCGGCACCCGTGGAAGTGAGGGCATGTGCACCCGCATCCGATCGTGTCATGCCAAGAACGCGATGCCCGGCCGCGAGCAGCTCCGGCACGATGCGGGAGCCGATAAAGCCGGTCGCGCCGGTCAGGAATATGAGCAAGGGAAGTCTCCAACGATGAGTATTGGATCTAACTTATCCCGACGCGCATACTGGTAAAGCGGTGACATTATCAGGGTATAAAAACCAACAGGATCGCCATGTCCACGTCTATCGACAATCAGCTCGGCACTTACCTGAAGGACAGGCGCAGCCGACTCGATCCGGCTGCCTTTGGTTTTACGGGTGGGCGCCGACGTACGCCGGGTCTGCGCAGGGAAGAGGTCGCCCAACGCGCCAACATCAGTCCCACCTGGTACACCTGGCTGGAGCAGGGACGGGGAGGCGCGCCCTCGGCAGATGTGCTCAACCGTATCGCCAGCGGGCTGATGCTGACTGAACCGGAGCGCGAACACCTCTTCATACTCGGCCTTGGTCATCCACCCGAAGTCCGTTACAAAGCCGTTGACGGCGTCACGCCCCGTCTGCAGCGTGTACTCGAGGCGATGGAAGTCAGTCCTGCAATCGTCAAGACCGCCCTGTGGGATGTCGTGGCCTGGAACCGCGCAGCGGCTGCGGTGCTCACGGACTACGGTGCGCTGCCTCCCGCAGAGCGGAATATTCTGCGGCTGATTTTTTCCAACTCACGGGTACGCGCCGCGCAGGAAGACTGGCAAAGCGTGGCACGGTTCGTTGTCGGCGCGTTTCGTGCCGACGCTGCGCGTGCAGGTGCTGTGGCGGAGATCGGCCAGTTCGTTGAAGAGCTGTCCCGTCTGAGTCCGGAGTTCGAAGCGCTATGGTTGGCCAACGACGTCAATGCCTACGGCGAGGGTGTAAAACGTCTGCACCATGCCGAACTGGGTCTTCTGGAACTTGAGTTTTCCGCCTTCGCCGTTGATGGGCGGCCGGATCTGGGGATGATCGTGTACAACCCGGCAACCAGCGCGGACGAGGATCGGATTCGTGCGTACATCAAGTCACGAGCAGTGGTGAGTTGAAGGCCTGCTTTCGACCCGAAGCAATGAGATGGACTCCTCCCCGTCTTCGGCATCGAGTGCCAGACTGGAAGCGATTAGAACCAGTCGCTGGCGAAGAGGAGTCCACCCATGAAGCTTACGCGCATCGGAGTAGACGTGGCCAAGCAGGTCTTCCAGGTCCACGGGATACCGCGTGAKGCTGATCGCGCCSCAATTTGTGAAGCCTTATGTAAAGAGCAACAAAAATGACGCCAAGGATGCGGAGGCAATCTGCGAGGCGATGAGTCGCCCGAGCATGCGCTTTGTGAGCGTCAAGAGTGTCGCTCAGCAAGATCTGCAAGCCATGCACCGCGTGCGCGCGAGTCTGGTGGAGCAGCGCACGGCCAAAGGCAACCAGATCCGCGGCCTAGTTGCCGAGTATGGCCTGGTCGCGGCGAAGGAGATGTCCTCGTTGCGTCGCGCGATCCCGAGCTGGCTGGAAGATGCCGACAACGGTCTGAGTGCGAGCTTCCGATACTTGCTCGAAGGTCTGTGGCGAGATTTACGCACAGCAGAGGAGCGCATCGTGGAATTGGATGGCCAAATCGACGAGGCAGCCAAAGCTGATCCTGATGCGCGCCGGTTGCAGCAGTTGCGCGGTGTCGGCCCCGTGGTCGCCACGGCCTTGGTGGCCTGTGTTGGCGATGCAAGACAGTTTGCCAACGGTCGACAGATGGCCGCATCGCTTGGCCTTACACCACGGCAGTGCAGCTCAGGCGGCAAGGACCGCTTGCTCGGCATTAGCAAGCGCGGCGACGCCTACGTTCGGTCACTGCTGGTCCATGGCGCCCGCGCCATGTTGCGAACTGCACCGCGACACGACGATCCGCTGAGTCGATGGGTGACCCGACTGGCGTCGCGATCTCATCCCAACGTGGCCTGTGTGGCGATGGCCAACAAGACGGCGCGCATGGCCTGGGCCATGCTCCGCCATGGTACGAACTACCAACCGGCGCTGGCGGCCGCCTAACCCATACATCCGAGGAAATCCCTTYACGATTGCGAAGCCCCCGAAGTGATGACGAACCGGTCGAACCGGCGTTGGCAAAMCCCTRAAAGGTCCGTGTGCTCAGAGCACGCCAAAGCGATTGGGAGCCGACGCGCGACTAGCTCATCGTGGCCCGGCACCGCCTGACGGTGCAGCAACTAGAGGCCGGATATACGTGTGCAGTCGACACGGACGCCAGAGCTAAGAGATGCTTGGCAAAGGGGAGGAGTCCATATACGGACC
>NZ_JBFRFH010000036.1:0-975 GCF_052114725.1 Dyella sp. 2YAF14
GCCAGCTGGTCCAACAGATAGCCGGGGCCGGCACCCAGATCGAGGAAGCGGCGAACCTCCCTGCGTGCGTAAAGCACGGCTTCGCCTGCGCGAACCAGTCCGTCGCCCGAGGCGCGCTCACGCGCTGCCTTCAGTTCTTCGTTCCAGTAGTCGAGGTCGTAGTCCCGGGGGGAGACGCCGCGGTCCATGTCTGCGAGGACTTGCGGTTCGATGAAGATCGAGTCGCAGGCTTTGCAGGAGAAATAAGGGAAACCGTCGACGTCGCGAAATGGCTCGGTCGTCTTGGATTTTAGGCAAACAGGGCAATCGTGTGTCATGTGGGCACTTTAGCTGACTGCTGTTACGACAGGCGCGTGATGCAGGTCAATTCGCTCGCATCTAAGGGGGTCATTAGATCATGAAGCATCGCTGGAACCCTTAGTGAAAGCCGAAAGGCCCGGCCTTAACACAAAGTTTCGCATTGGGCCGATGGTCAGCCCCGTCACGCATGGCGGCTCGCGCGATTCATGTCCAAAGCAGTCTTCGATAGAGCTTTCGCCAGCTCAGCGGCACTCGTCGCCAAGACCTTCTCATCGCGACGCGGCTAAGCGATTCATCTTGAAAATAATAGGAGCGTGCGGACTCAAATGCCGCGATATAGAGCAGCGCAGATTCGCGCAGAAGTCGCACATTGGCTTCCACGGGCGCGTAGAAGCGGTCGCTGGTGAACTGCTGCTGGCCTTGAGTTGGCTGGAATTCCGCCAGGAACGCAAACGACTTCCCGGGCAGGGGCGTAATGCAGAATCCGAAGGGCTCGAAGATGTGGCGCAAGCCCGTGATGCCGTAAGAGACGATATGCCCGCGCTTGCGGGGATCGAGGTAGCCCGGATCTTCCTGGCGAACGTAGTGCGGCAATCCCGTATTGAACAGCCAGGTGGAGTCCGGCGCGGCGACGGCGGCCAGGCCCTCGGCAAGTTTGCCCAGCATGCGGGGCGT
>NZ_JBFRFH010000037.1:0-855 GCF_052114725.1 Dyella sp. 2YAF14
CATTCGGACATTGCCGGATCAAAGCTTGTTGCCAGCTCCCCGACACTTTTCGCAGGCTGCCACGTCCTTCATCGCCTCTGACTGCCAAGGCATCCACCGTATACGCTTAGTCGCTTGACCATATAACCCCAAGTCGCCTCAGGGCCGATCATCATCACTTACGAGGTGATAATCATCGTACTGTCCAAACAACGCGTTCGCTTAATTGCCTCAACGACACATCTCGATTCGGTTTCGAACCAAGACGCTTGTCACTCGTTTACGTTTTCAATGAACACAAGAACGGCCTCAATGCCGCCTCGTTTTCTAAAATCTTATGTGTGCGCTGCCATTTTTACGTCGACAATGGTGGAGCCAGTCAGGATCGAACTGACGACCCCCTGCTTGCAAAGCAGGTGCTCTCCCAGCTGAGCTATGGCCCCAGACTTTGTGAGAAGTCCGACCAGGGATGGTCGGGCTCTTGCCGATGACTCGGCAAAATCCGGTGATGGTGGGTCTGGGAGGACTCGAACCACCGGCCTCACCCTTATCAGGGGTGCGCTCTAACCACCTGAGCTACAGACCCGGGAAATCATTTCCGTCGTTCACGAAAAGCGAAACACGATCCGTAGCAGCAAAGCTACGAAGCGCGCGATGATCGCTTTCCGCGACACGGATGTCGCGTAAAAATGCAGGTGTCTTGTGTGGACGTCTTGCGGGGAAGAAAGATGTCGTTCTCGAAAGGAGGTGATCCAGCCGCACCTTCCGATACGGCTACCTTGTTACGACTTCACCCCAGTCATGAACCACTCCGTGGTCGTCGTCCCCCTTGCGGTTAGACTAACGGCTTCTGGAGCAACTCACTCCCATGGTGTG
>NZ_JBFRFH010000038.1:0-847 GCF_052114725.1 Dyella sp. 2YAF14
CACACCATGGGAGTGAGTTGCTCCAGAAGCCGTTAGTCTAACCGCAAGGGGGACGACGACCACGGAGTGGTTCATGACTGGGGTGAAGTCGTAACAAGGTAGCCGTATCGGAAGGTGCGGCTGGATCACCTCCTTTCGAGAACGACATCCTTCTTCCCCGCAAGACGTCCACACAAGACACCTGCCTTTTATTTCACGCGAAGTTTGCTTCACGCGGCATCCATGCCGCGACAAGCAAAACCGACCATCCCTGGTCGGACTCTTCAACGAAACCCCGCTTCGACGGCAACGTCGTCGGCGAGGTTTTTTTGTTGAGTGCAAAGGTTCCCGGGTCTGTAGCTCAGGTGGTTAGAGCGCACCCCTGATAAGGGTGAGGCCGGTGGTTCGAGTCCTCCCAGACCCACCACTGAAATCACTTGGGGCCATAGCTCAGCTGGGAGAGCACCTGCTTTGCAAGCAGGGGGTCGTCAGTTCGATCCTGACTGGCTCCACCATTTTGGTGACACGACGTGAAATGAAAGCAGCGCACACATAAGATTTTAGAAACGAGGCGGCATTGAGGCCGTTCTTGTGTTCATTGAAAACGTAAACGAGTGACAAGCGTCTTGGTTCGAAACCGAATCGAGATGTGTCGTTGAGGCAATTAAGCGAACGCGTTGTTTGGACATTCGATCATTATCACCTCGTAAGTGATGATAATCGGCCCTGAGGCGACTTGGGGTTATATGGTCAAGCGACTAAGCGTATACGGTGGATGCCTTGGCAGTCAGAGGCGATGAAGGACGTGGCAGCCTGCGAAAAGTGTCGGGGAGCTGGCAACAAGCTTTGATCCGGCAATGTCCGAATG
>NZ_JBFRFH010000039.1:0-469 GCF_052114725.1 Dyella sp. 2YAF14
CAGCAGCACCGTCGACCTCAGCCAAAGCAACCTGCAGAACGTCGAAGATGTCACCGTCACCGGCCTCGGYRMCTTCACCGTGATCGGCAACGACCTGAACAACACCCTGMTMGGCAACGCCTACRACAACACCCTGCAAGGCGGGGCCGGCAATGACTGGCTGGATGGCGGCGCCGGCGCCGACACCCTCAGCGGCGGCAGCGGCGACGACACCTACGTCATCGACAACGCCACCGACACGGTCACTGAGCTCGCCGACGAAGGCCACGACCTGATCCGCACGGCGGTGAGCTACACCCTCTCGGCCAACGTCGAAGACGGCGTGCTGCTCGGCACCGCCGCGTTGAACCTCACCGGCAACGAACTCGATAACAGCCTCACCGGCAACGCCGCCGCCAACTTCCTCAATGGCGGTGCCGGCCAAGACCTCATGATTGGTGGTGCAGGCAACGACGTTTACGTTGTGGAC
>NZ_JBFRFH010000040.1:0-452 GCF_052114725.1 Dyella sp. 2YAF14
GAGACGATATGCCCGCGCTTGCGGGGATCGAGGTAGCCCGGATCTTCCTGGCGAACGTAGTGCGGCAATCCCGTATTGAACAGCCAGGTGGAGTCCGGCGCGGCGACGGCGGCCAGGCCCTCGGCAAGTTTGCCCAGCATGCGGGGCGTGAGGTGTTCAACGACCTCAAYGCAGACGCCCGCGTCGAACTTCCCGGAGAGGGAGCCGACGTCGCCGACCACATAGTTCTYGTGTGTGCTGTGTTCCTCGGGCGGAAACAGCTCGACCGCGTGGAAAAGATCGGAATGCGCCGGAAAAGTGGCTGCCAGCTGGTCCAACAGATAGCCGGGGCCGGCACCCAGATCGAGGAAGCGGCGAACCTCCCTGCGTGCGTAAAGCACGGCTTCGCCTGCGCGAACCAGTCCGTCGCCCGAGGCGCGCTCACGCGCTGCCTTCAGTTCTTCGTTCCAGTA
>NZ_JBFRFH010000041.1:0-420 GCF_052114725.1 Dyella sp. 2YAF14
CCCTGTGCGCGACAGCCACGCTGCGGTGTACCGCTCCGTAGGTTTGTCGCGCACAGGGTGCGCTCCCACAGACAAGCGGCAGGCGCGGCAAAGGAGGGGGCGATGCCCGAAGCCAATGCGCAGCGAGGCCCCGCTCTAAGTCCTCAGCGATTCGGGCGCGTTGCGCAGCGCTTGGAAGTACCCGCTGTGTACCCTCGGAGGTTGTCCCGCCAGACGCGCCTCGAGCGTTCGGGCTTATCCCAGCACGATGCTGCGGGCGTTATCAGGCCATTTTCTTTGGGTTACTTTTCTTTTACTCCGGGCATCCTGCCCTCCGCCCTTCGGGCCGGCTTCGCCGTTCGCACGCGCTCCTGCGCGTGCGTGGGCCAGCAAAAGAAAAGTGACTCGAGCGGCGGCAGCCGTTCGAAACGCCCGCCGCGT
>NZ_JBFRFH010000042.1:0-405 GCF_052114725.1 Dyella sp. 2YAF14
GCACGCCATTGCGGTGTTGCTGCTTAATTTGGAGCGCAAGACGGCGTAATCGTGCGCGACGCCACACCTGTGGGAGCGCACCCTGTGCGCGACGGGTCGGTGGTGCACAAACGCTGGCGTTCCGTGGTCGCGCACAAGTGCGCTCCTACAAGGACGCGGTGCGCTGGAGGTTGCGCTCTGTAGGTTTGTCGGGCACAGGGTGCCCTCCCACAGGGGAGGGGCCGGGTCTGCCGTCAAACGACGACCGGCTCCAGCTGCACGCCATTGCGGTGTTGCTGCTTAATTTGGAGCGCAAGACGGCGTAATCGTGCGCGACGCCACACCTGTGGGAGCGCACCCTGTGCGCGACGGGTCGGTGGTGCACAAACGCTGGCGTTCCGTGGTCGCGCACAAGTGCGCTCCTAC
>NZ_JBFRFH010000043.1:0-397 GCF_052114725.1 Dyella sp. 2YAF14
GCCTTTGTCTTGAGTGGTGTCTTCAAGTCCAGACCCGCCAGCTGAATCAGTGCACCCGCAGGAATGCCCGCCTCAATCGCCAATTCAACCCGACGCATGGCGGTCAATGGGGTTTCCATCGCCGGTTTGATTCTCACCGTGCCGTGGGTTTCATTGGCCCGGGAGCTCAAGGCTTTTGAGAAAGCCTGCGACCAGCGCGTTGAACGCCTCGCCTTGATCATCGTGTACATAGTGACTGGCGCCTGCGACCTCCACCGTCTGGACGTGCGGATTGCTGGCGCTCATCGCTTGCAGCATCGCGGGCGGCAGAAAGTCCGAGCGGCCGCCGCGAATGAACAGGGTCGGGCAATCCAGCGCGCGCACCACCGGCCATAGGTCCGTCGGCTCGATACTCAGG
>NZ_JBFRFH010000044.1:0-370 GCF_052114725.1 Dyella sp. 2YAF14
GCGTTGCGTTTCGATCGGCTGCCGCCGCTCGAGTCACTTTTCTTTTGCTGGCCCAAAAGATCCCACGGGACTAGCTTCGCGTCGAAAGTAACCCAAAGAAAATGGCCTGATAACGCCCGCAGCATCGTGCTGGGATAAGCCCGAACGCTCGAGGCGCGTCCTTATGGGACAACCTCCGAGGGTACGCAGCGGGTACCTCAATGCGCTGCGCAACGCGCCCGAATCGCTGAGAACTTAAAGCGGGCCCACGCTGCGCATCGGCTTTCGTCGTCCCGCTTCCCTTTGCCACGCGGGCTTGTCTGTGGGAGCGCACCCTGTGCGCGACAGCCACGCCGCGGTGTACCGCTCCGTAGGTTTGTCGCGCACAGGG
>NZ_JBFRFH010000045.1:0-367 GCF_052114725.1 Dyella sp. 2YAF14
GGTAGGAGCCCACTTGTGGGCGACCGATACCTCCGGAATCACCGCACCGGTGGGTCGCGCACAAGTGCGCTCCTACAAGGGGGAGGCAGGCATCCTGTCACGGTGACCATCAGGGTCGTTTATGCTTCGCCCCGTCACAGGCCAGGCAAGGATTGCCGCTCCGTTGGTTTGTCGCGCACAGGGTGCGCTCCCACAAAAGGCCGGTGACACGGTCCCCTTGTAGGAGCCCACTTGTGGGCGACCGATACCTCCGGAATCACCGCACCGGTGGGTCGCGCACAAGTGCGCTCCTACAAGGGGGAGGCAGGCATCCTGTCACGGTGACCATCAGGGTCGTTTATGCTTCGCCCCGTCACAGGCCAGGCAA